>NZ_VMSO01000009.1 GCF_008691045.1 Mediterraneibacter catenae | reverse complement strand
GCCATGCACAGCTCGATTCCGCTTCGCTCATCTCGCTGTCGGCGTGCGCCGTATACTTCTGCCCCAGAAATATGTATCTGCAGACAAGTCTGCATACATATTTCTGTGTCATAAGTGCATGGCTTAACGTATGCACAAACTGTCTGTCATTACGCAGCGTCTTCTCTTTGTGAATGTGCTCGCGCTCGTCAGACCTTCTCCTGTCCTGCTGGCGATTGTAAATGTGCAGAATCCTTCGCCTCCAAAGCCCAGAGCTGCATAAGACGGCCCGTTCTTTACGAGGATTGCCGTATCGATCGCTTTCGCATATTTTGTGATATTATCAACGTTCTTAGAATGGATGTGTGCGGAGTGACGGTTGCCGTGCTCGAGCCATACAGCCTGCTCTACAGCATCGTCAAAATCCTTCGCCCTTACCACGCCGAGGATCGGCATCATGAGCTCTGTCGCAATCAGCGGATGCTCCTTCGGACCCTCAAATGTGATACATCTGATGTTGTCCGGAACTGTGATACCAATCATGCCAAGCAGCGTTTTAGCATCGCGTCCCACACATTTTCTGTTCAATTTCCCGTCTTTTAAGACAACAGCTGTAAGAGCGTCCTGCTCTTCTTTTGATATAAGATAGCATCCCTGCTCATTGATCATATAATTCATCAGTTCATCCACAACCGAATCTACAGCTACGATCTCTTTCTCGGCAATACACGGAAGATTATTATCAAATGTACATCCATTTACAATATCCTCTGCAGCTTTTCTGATGTCTGCCGTCTCATCTACCAGCGCAGGCGGATTTCCCGCGCCTGCTCCGATTCCTCTTCTTCCTGAGGACAACACTGCCGTAACGACTCCCGGGCCGCCTGTCGCAGCAATAAGCTGGATTGCAGGATGTTTCATCATTATATTGCTTGTCTCAAGTGTAGGATGCTCGACCGTGCAGGCAATATTATCCGGACCGCCTGCCTCTACCGATGCCTCATTTACCAGATTGATCGCGTAGATAGATGTTTTGATCGCTGCCGGATGCGGGTTAAATACAACTGTATTTCCTGCCGCGAACATTCCTATCGTGTTGCAGAGCACTGTCTCACTCGGGTTCGTACACGGCGTAATCGCGCCGATAACCCCGAACGGTCCCATCTCGATAAGAGTAAGTCCTCTGTCTCCTGACCATGCTGTTGTTGTGATATCCTCTGTTCCCGGAGTCTTCTCAGCAACGAGTTGATGTTTCAGAATCTTGTGTCCGACATTTCCCATGCCGGTTTCCTGTACGCCCATGCGTGCAAGAATTTCTGCGTTCTCCTTAATCTTTTTACGAATATTGGAGATAACTTTTTCTCTGTGATCCAGGGACATTCTGGCAACGATTTTCTGTGATTTCTTTGCAGCTTCGATCGCTTCATTCATGTCAGTGAATACACCTCTGTCTCCTGACACATCCGATGCGATCTGCATCTTTGCCATCACTTCCTGTACAATGTCCTGAACCATCTGTTCATTTACAGACACTCTAATACCTCCTTAAAGACTTGTTTTCCGTAAGCTGCTATAGCTGTGTCTTCCGCCGCCGATCCACCGCTTACTCCCAGTGCACCGACAATATGTCCGTCATCTTCCAGGACTTCGCCTCCGCCGAAGATTACGATCTTACCATTGTTCGTAAATTGTATTCCATACAAATCCTGTCCCGGCTGGCTCAAGTGACTCAGCTGTTCAGTGGACATTTTCAGACTTGCGGAAGTGTAAGTCTTATTTACTGCTATGTCAAAACTAGCTATGTAAGCGCCGTCCATACACTGGACAGCTACCGGTCTCCCGGATTTGTCTGAGACAGCGATCACAACATTTATTCCCATCTCCTCTGCCTTTGCCTTCACCTTTTCAATCAGAGCATTGGCGAGCGCAAGTGTCATCTGACGTTTCTTACATTTACAGACATGTGGCTTGTCCTGGGCGGGAGCTGTCTCTTTCATCTGATCCAGCACGGCTTTCACCGCGTTGGTGATATCCAGTTCATTCATAGGCTGTACTCCTACATGCCAAGCTGTTCCATAACCTTCTTTGTGATAGAAGCAATCAGATCAGCATCTGTGTTTCCTTCTGCCGGAGCTGCTGCTTTTCCGCAGGAACCGCCGCATGAATGGCAGCTCGGTTTACCTGCCTGCGCGTTCGGGCAGAGGTTTGCCGGATGTTTGCCCGGAAGTCCCATCTTTCTTCTGATCTCATACAGTCTCTCAACCTGTTCTTTGCTGAATTCCTGCGGTCCGCCGATCTGCATTGTCTGCCATAACAACTGTGCATAAAATTCTACAGATTCCATCTTCATGTATGCAGCAAGAAGGCTGTCGGAAAATGTCAGTGCGCCGTGGTTCTCAAGGAGAACTGCATCAAAATGCTGAAGATAAGGCTCAACTGCATCCGGGATTTCCATTGTAGACGGTGTTCCGTACGGAGCGATCGGTACGCAACCAAGTGCGATAACCGCCTCAGGCATGATCGGCTGTGTCAGCGGAATACCTGCGATCGCAAATGTTGTAGCATACAGCGGATGAGCATGTACAACTGCATTTACATCCGGTCTCTTCTGATATACACGCATATGCATCTTAATTTCTGAAGAAGGTCTGAATCCCTTGTTTGCCTGAAGCACATTACCTTTCTCATCAACTTTACAAATATACTCAGGTGTCATAAACCCTTTGCTGACGCCTGTCGGTGTACATAAGAACTCATGGTCATTGAGCTTTACGGAAAAGTTACCATCGTTTGCCGCAACCATTCCGCGGTTGTAAACACGTCTTCCGATTTCACACATTTCTTTTTTGATTTCGTATTCGTTTTGCATCTCTTCTCCTCCTTGGATTTTACAAAACATTTTGTTTTGTGTTGTTTCTTTTTGAATATTACCACACAATCCCACATTCGTCAACATATTTTAATGTTGGTTTTTATTGGTTTTCCTCCTTTTCCCACGGAAGCACGTCCCCCTCTTCTTTCAGGTATTCCAGTATTTCGGGAATTCCCTCGTAACATTTGGAATCCACAAAGAAAATATGTCTGCATCCTGCAAGGCGGAGCCACCTTTCCGCCCTTGCAACATTTGCGCGCTCATCGTGTATTTTGGTGACGATCCCGATCACATCCCGGTTGCATGTCGCTGTACAGCACGGCGGGTACAATGAGTAGGGTTCTGTCGCCGAAAGCAGCATTCCCACCACATCCGCCTCATATGTATACAGAGCCAGTGCATACCCAAGATGCTTTGTCTGTGCGTATTCTCCGGGTGTATCGATGATCACATCAAAATTGTTGACGTACTGGGTCTTGTGATAGTGTATTTTTTCACCTTTCAGAGCCTGCGTCAATGTGGTCTTGCCGCATTCGCTCCTGCCCACCAGCACTATTTTCTTCATTGTATTATGTCCTCGTTATCTCGCATATGGAGAATCCCATCTTGTCCTTTACATATTCAAGGACCGCCCGGATTGCCGCTTCCGTCTCCGAGATTGTACCGGTTACGATCAGTGTGCCGCTGAACCTGTCCACAAATCCAAGCTCAATCCCCGCCGCCTTGATCGCGATATCACCGGCAATGATTGCTGTCTCTGCCGGACTGATCGTAAGCACGCCGATGGCTGATTTGCTGTGTCCAACCCTCGGATCAAGCCCGAGTTTTTCATACAGTGTAATGTCCGGACTTGCGATAAGATGAGCAATGGTAATCTCCTTGCCCGGAACCTGTTCCTGAATGATTCGTTCCGGCATATGTTCCTGAACCATTTTTCCTCTCCTTTCCGGGTCTTCCGACTGGTAACAGTTCAGCCAGCATAATCCGCAAAGCCGCACTGTTGTGCTAGATCCTGCAATTATGATAATTATACTTCATACACCTGCATAAGTCAACGTGAATCAACATTGCCTCTGCATTTATCTTTCTGTTTTTCCACACAATCCAACGTTGTTTTTGTTGTTTTTTATTTGTTTTTTATGTTTATACATTGACAGCAGGGTAAAAATGTTTCATACTGAAAGCAGTGAATCTTTTTAGGAAAGCGAGGCGTCGTTCTATGGCATATCAGCACACATACAATTCCCATGGCACAGAACATGCCGAGCGATATGAATTCGATATTCATACCCACACGATCGCCAGCGGACACGGCTCCAGCGCGACCATTACCGATATGGCAAAAGCAGCCCGGGACCGCAACCTCAAGATGCTCGGCATATCTGACCACGGGCCTGCAACGTTAGGAGGCGGCCGGGTATCGTATTTTATGAATCTGAAATATGCACAGCGCGAGCGGCTCGGTATCAAAATGCTGTACGGTGCTGAAGCAAATATCCTGAATTTCAAAGGGAAACTGGATCTGAGCGACAAGGTTCTCCAGGGACTGGACTATGTGATCGCCAGTATGCATCACCCTACCATAAAGCCGGGGTCTGTGGAAGAAAATACAGCGGCGTATATAAACGCCATGAAGAACCCGCATGTATCTGTGATCGGACACTGTGATGACACAAAGTTTCCTGTTGATCCATTTAAATTATTTGCTGCCGCAATGAAGAATCATGTACTCCTTGAGATCAACAACAGTTCGTTGAGCCCGGAAGGATACCGGGGCGATACAAAGTACACAGATCTCATCCTGCTGAACTTATCTGTACACTTTAACTATCCGGTATTGTTCTCAAGCGACAGCCATGGAACAAAGCAGGTGGGAGATTTTACATACGCGGCAGACGCGGCGGGGCTCGCAAAAGTACCGCGGAATCTGATCCTGAATTACTCGTCGAAGGCTCTGCTGAGCTTTCTGGCAGAAAAATGACAGGATGCACAACCACAAAACCTGCATCTGCCTTTGTACATTACCGTCAAACGAATAATAATTTGAGCACCTGCATATACTGGCGATATCATCAAAACGTATATGCAGGTGTTTTTTATGAAAAATATCCGTTTTTATCTTATAATCGGTTTCATCTTTACTTCGGCACTCGGTACGCTCTCCCATTTTTTCTATGACTGGTCGGACCAGAATCTGCTGATCGGTCTGATAAGCCCCGTAAACGAATCCACCTGGGAACATATGAAACTCGTTTTTTTCCCTATCCTCTCCTGGTCCTTTTTCATTCCGCATCCGGTTTCAGAATCTTCCCCCTCCCTGCGCCCCGCACTGCTTCTCGGCGGGCTTTCCGGCACGTTCCTGATTCCCGTCCTGTTCTATACTTATTCAGGTATCCTCGGACACAATATCACATGGATAGATATCACCATATTTTTTATAAGTGTTTTCAGCGCCTTTTTCTATGCATGGAGACTGCAGGATTCTGCCAGAATATATCGAAAGAGAACCGCCATTTATTTTCTGACCGTTCTCTTTCTCATTCTTTTCATCCTGTTCACTTTTCTGCCCCCGGACATCGGGCTCTTCGCCGAACCATAAGGCATCTCTCTATCCTTTTGCTTTCTATCTTCCGCCGTAAGTATAATAGAGCTGACGAATTCTCTGGTCAATCCCATTTTTCTCCAGATATTCTGCTGCTGTCTTAGGCACATACTGTTTCCATTCTTCCCCTCTGGCAATCAGGCTCCGCAGCTCAGATCCCGTAATTTCCTTTTCTTCGCCTGTCCTTCTCCAGAGAACTTCAACATTGAGATCCAGAGAACACAGGATCTGATATTTTTCCTCATCCCACGCACTGCATATACTCATATAATGCACCGCGTCCGCCGGTGTGTACTGCAGCAGAAGCTCCGGGCTGCTGATCGGAAACGGGATGATCTCAAACTCTTCTCTCTTCACTCCGAAGTCCAGCAGGGCATCACGGATCATCTCATACCTTTCAATATAGGTAAGAGGATTGTCCGTTTTTGTCCTCCCGTGCTTGTCAAGGGGTGAGGTCGCCGGATACGCCGAAATATCCGGATGAGTAATGCCTACATATAAAGTCCTGCATCTCATCTTGGCTGCCAGCAGATATTCCATATGTTTCAGGTGAAGCACTTGAAATCTGCCATGTATCACTCCCGTTTCTGTCATATGTTCCTCTCCTCTCTTCCCGTCTGTCTTGTGTCCTGCACACGCTCATTTCTCCGGACTAACCGATTCGATCACAGCTTCCCTCAGATGTAACAAATCTTCTTCATCCGGATGTATCAGAGCTCTGTCATAATTTTCTATCATCATTTTCACCTTTTCATCCTGCGGGGCCTCCTTCTGCATCGCTTCGTAACGTTTCCGTACACTCTCCGGCATTTTTCCCTGACACATATAAGTTCCCGCCAGAACATTTCCTTCCGGCAAGCAGCCGGATACACGTTTGATAATCTCTGAGAAATACTGCTGCGAGCCGCCGAATCCTGCCGTTCCGAAAAGGAACACATTTCTGTCATGCAATGTTCCCATATATTGTGCAGCTTTTCCGCTGCATTCTCCTTTATCCGTCCAAAAGCCAATGAAAACAATATCCGCATCCTTCGTCATACTTCGGATATTTCCCTCCGCTGTTCCGAAATATATGCATTCCGAATCTCCCAGTGCTTTTTTTATCTCCTCTGCCAGCATCTTTGTATTTCCTGTGGCACTCTCATACACAACTGCATATTTCATGGTCTTATTATTCTCCTCCGTCTTCTGATACAGACTGACTGTACATCTTACCGGTCTGTATTTTCCTGCCGCAGTATCCCCAGCGCTTTTCCAACTATATCCAGTTCATCGGCATAGATACAGTGTTCAAATGAATTGTCCGAAACTTTCTTTCGGCACTCGTCATAATCCATCCATTCTACTGCTGAAACTTCCGACTCCTGCAAAGTCAGACTGTCAACCTCCACCGGCTCTTCGTAAATATAGATCGTGCTCAGCTCATTATCCCGAAATGTCCGTCCGTAGAACTCACTTTCAAATCCGCACCTTCTCGTCCCTGCTTCACGGAGCTGTTCCTGGCAGGCATCAATCCCAAGTTCCTCTTTTAGTTCCCGCAAGGCACTCTCGAGCTGTCCGTGTCCCGCCTCAATATGACCGGCAGAAGAAATATCCCAGCATCCCGGGTTGGAATCTTTACATTCACTTCGTTTCTGCAGGAGCAGATCGTACCCGCTCCTGTCATTCGGGCGCACGATCCATGTGTGCACTGTAGCATGAAGTGTTCCATCCTCATGCACGACGCCGCGTTCTTTCACCGCCCCGGTCCTGCTGCCGTCCTCTCTGATCTCATCAAACAGTTCCATGGGAACTCCGTCAAGAGCTGCATATTGGAGAACATCCTGTCTGTCGTATACAAGTTTGAGAGAGAAGAACTCTCTCCCCATATCCAGCAGGCGGAAAAATACCTTATCTCCCTCCCACAATTCCAGCGCCGGAATATCTTTTTTGTCCACCCATTCGAGCTCTCCCTCGTCACATTCGACCGGTTCACCTTCAAAACCGTCTGCTGTGTAGAGCGACATGTATTCTACCGTATCCTCCCCGTACACAAAGGTCACGATCCCCCGGTACTGCCAGGAAGTCAGTGTATACCCTGTCTCCTCCTTCACTTCGCGCAAGAGACATTCTTCCGGACTCTCGCCATATTCAAAATGCCCGCCCACACCGATCCATTTATCCTTATTTACATCATTTTCCTTCACCGTACGGTGGAGCATCAGATACTTGCCGTTCTGCTCGATATAGCACAGTGTGCTCAGTCTTTCCATAAATCCGCTTCGCTCCTTTCTCGTGAACACAGCGCTGCTCCGCAGCTCGTCAGCGCCTAGCCGCTGACACGGGCTTCGCCCGTTCTGTATCTTCGCGGACACTCGAAATCCGCTCCGCTTCTTTCTCGTGAACACAACGCTGCTCTGCAGCTCGTCAGCGCCTAGCCGCTGACACGGGCTTCGCCCGTTCTGTGTTCAAACTGGCTTTCATACAGATGTTTGTAGAATCCTCCTTCTGCGAGCAGGCTCTCGTGATTTCCCTGTTCGATGATCTGTCCGTCCTTCATTACAAGGATTACGTCCGCCTCCCGGATTGTGGACAGTCTGTGTGCTACGATGAATGTCGTCCTGCCTTCCATCAGTGCCGCGAAGGCGTCCTGTATCTTCATCTCTGTCCTTGTATCAATGGATGAGGTTGCCTCGTCCAGTATCAGCATCGGAGGTCTGCACAGCATAACCCTGGCAATACAGAGGAGCTGCTTCTGTCCCTGGGAGAGCCCTCCCCCGTCTTCCGTGATCCAGGTATCATACCCGTTTGGCAGACGTCTGATAAAGCTGTGTATGTGTGATGCTTTCGCCGCCTCAATGATTTCCTCCTCTGTTGCATCCGGACGTCCCATAATGATATTATCCCGGATCGTACCGGTCTTAAGCCACGTATCCTGAAGCACCATGCCGTATCCGGCCCGCAGACTTTTTCGGGTCATCTCACGGATATCGATGCCTTCCACTGATATCACACCCGAATTCACATCATAGAAACGCATGAGCAGGTTGATAATCGTCGTCTTGCCGCATCCCGTAGGTCCGACGATCGCGATCCTCTGTCCGGGCTTAACGGTAAGATTAAAATCACGGATCAGTTCCTGCTCCTCCACATAGGAAAAATCAACATGTTCCGCCTTGACATATCCGGCAATATCTTTCAGCTCCGCAGCCCCCTCCGGTTCCGGTGTCTGCGGTTCTTCTTCTATAAGATCAAAGATCCGCTGCGCACACGCCACCGCGTTCTGGAACTCTGTCACAACACCGGATATCTCGTTGAACGGCTTTGTATACTGGTTGGCATAGCTTAAGAAACTCGAGAGCTGTCCTACGGAAAGCGATCCTCTTACAACGGCAAAAGCTCCCGTAATCCCTACGCCGGTATAGACAAGGCTGTTTACAAACCGTGTAGAAGGATTTGTGATAGAGGAAAAAAATATTGCTTTCAGATATGCTTTGCCAAGGCGTTCGTTTATCTCATCAAACTGTTCCGTCACATCTTTCCCCCGGCCGAACGCCTGCACAACTTTCTGGTTTCCGACCATCTCATCGATCAGCCCTGTCTGTTCACCTCTGATCTCAGACTGCAGACGGAACATAGAGAATGTCCGCTTCGCGATAAAATTCGCCACCAGGAACGAGACCGGCGTGATCAGTACTACAACAAACGTGATCGTCACATTTACCGACAGCATAAAACAGAATGTTCCTACGATCGTGGCGACCCCCGTAAAAAGCTGAGTAAATCCCATCAGAAGCCCGTCCGCAAACTGATCCACATCTGCGATCACACGGCTGACCACCTCACCATATGGATGACCGTCAATATATTTCAACGGAAGGATCTCGATTTTACGAAATGCCTCGTTACGGATATCCTGTACTACCTGATACGTCATCTTGTTATTGCATACATTCATCAGCCACTGCGCCAGCGCCGTGATGAGTGTGCAGACACCAATCTGTATCATAACCCGGAACACACCGGGAAAATCCACTTTGCCCGCAGCAATGATATAGTCCACCGCATATCCGGTCAGCTTCGGCACATAGAGCGTCAGCGCCACGGAGATCGTTGCAAGTAATATGGAAAACACAACGAAGATCCTGTATTTTCCGAGATGACGGAACACTTTCTTCAATGTCTCTCCCTGCCCGGGCTTTCTCTTCTCATCAGACACCTGATGTACTGTTTTCTTACTGTCAGCCATTAGACACTGCCTCCTTCGGGAACTGGGAATAGTAAATCTCCTGATAAGCCGGACATGACACAAGCAGTTCATCATGTGTCCCTATCCCGGCCGCTCTGCCGTCATCCAGCACGATGATCTGGTCAGCATACTGTACGGAGGACGCCCTCTGGGAGACAATAAATACAGTGGGATCATCTTTCATAGAACGTATCGCAGCCCGCAGCGCCGCATCTGTAGCAAAGTCAAGTGCTGATGCACTGTCATCCAGGATCAGAATCTCCGGCTTTCTTACGAGTGCCCTTGCTATTGTAAGTCTCTGCTTCTGGCCGCCGGACAGATTCCGTCCGCCCTGCTCGATCTGAAATTCAAGCCTGCCCGGTTTCTGGTCGACAAACTCTTTTGCCTGAGAGATTTCCAATGCCTCTTCCAGCTCTTCGTCCGATGCTTTCTCATTACCCCAGCGCAGGTTCTCTGCGATCGTCCCTTTGAAGAGGACCGCCTTCTGCAGGACAACGCCGATGTGTGACCTCAGGCTTTCTGTTTTGTAGTCCCTGATATCATTTCCGAATATCCTGATCATGCCGCATGTAGCATCATAGAACCTCGGGATCATATTCACAAGCGAAGATTTTCCCGAACCCGTTCCTCCGATAATACCGATCGTCTGCCCCCTCATAGCACGGAATGTAATATCTGTCAGTGATTCTCCCGCTGCGCCCTTATAAGTAAGAGAGACATGATCAAACTCCACTGCCGGAATATCTTCACGACGCTGCGCCGCATCTTTGGATATGGCATCAGCCGGCCGGAATATACTGTCTCCATCCTGCATATCCGGCTGTATTTTCAGTACACCGCCAATCCTGTTGCCACAGGCAACCGCTTTTGTGACTGTGATTATGAGATTTGCGAGCTTTACGAGCTCCACAAGGATCTGTGACATATAATTAACTAGAGCCACAACCTCTCCCTGAGTCAGATCACCCACATTGACCCGCACCGCCCCCGCATAGATCAGCGCGATGATCCCGCCGTTTACGACAATATAGGTCAGAGGATTCATAAGTCCCGATATCCTCCCCACAAATTTCTGGGCATCTGTCAGTGTCTGGTTTTCTTCTTCAAACCTCTCCCGCTCTTCCTCTTCTTTATTGAAAGCTCGAATAACACGGGCTCCTGCCAGATTCTCTCTTGTCGTGAGCAGGACGCTGTCAAGATGGGACTGTACTTTCCTGTACAGAGGCATGGTCACGAGCATGACGCCGAATACGATCACTGACAGGACAGGTATGACCACGACAAAGATCAGCGCAGCCTGCACATCTACGGTAAAAGCCATGATCATGGCGCCGAATACAATAAACGGCGACCGAAGGAAAAGCCGCAGCACCAGATTCACTCCGGCCTGTGCCTGATTGATATCACTGGTCAGTCTTGTGATCAGCGTGGAACTTCCGATCGTATCCATTTCTGTAAAAGTGAGATTCTGTATATGTTCAAATAAGGCACGTCTTACCCCTGTGCCGAATCCGGAAGCAGCCTTTGCCGAGAAATACTGCGCTGTGATAGAACACACAAGCCCGATCAGCCCCAGTGCGATGAGCACCAGACACATCTTTATGATGTACGGCTCATTTTTGTCCGCGATTCCGACATCAATAACCGCCGCCATAACAAGCGGTACGAGCAATTCAAAAGACGCCTCCAGCATTTTAAAAAGAGGCGCCAGTACAGATTCCTTTTTGTAGTTTTTCAGATATATAAGAAGCGATTTCATTTGTATCTCCTGTTTTTCCTTCTTTTATACAGACTTTATTCACAAATGATTATACCATAATAATCACAGGCTTACAAACCTTAACCAAAGAAGTAATCCGGATGTCCGGAACAGGATGATATGTTCCTTATGCAGACGCGGATCGTTCCAGATCATACGGAACGAGTAGACTTATAATGGCAGGCTGTCTTTCACACACAATGCCCCGAACCCCAGCAGCGAATTCGGCCACTCATTGTATCCCGACAGTTCTCTTGCCCCTCGCCTCAGATATGCTTTCACTTTTTCCCCGTAAAGATACGGATCGTTTCCCTGTACGATTCCCCATTCCATCAGAAGGGCCGCGCTTCCCGTGACAAAAGGCGCGGCAAACGAGGTGCCGGAAAAAGCCCGGTAACCGCCTCCGGGAACAGGTGCATTGATCAGGACGCCTGGAGCCGCAAGATCAGGTTTCAGTACATTACTCCCTTCATAGACTGCCGCCGGTCCCCTTCCGGAAAAGTCAGCATAGGAAAATGTCCTCGCGTCATACGCCGCCACTGTTACCGCCAAAGAAGCCGTAGACGGAATAGTCAGTGTTGTGGAACTGTTCGGAGTGAGGAATGAGGTTCCCACATTCAGAGCCGTCAGCGATGGAAGCCACATCTGATACATTCCATCCACAATACGGCGGGGAGTCAGAACAATGCGCCACACGCCGCTGTCCACATAGGATTGCACCGGAAGAAAGGAAATGTAGATCTCCTGTCTGACGCTGTAAGGCTGCGGCTCTCCGTAATAGATCAAAAGCTCCGTGCCGCCCAGCAGGAAGCGCTGCGGGCCGAGAATCTCCCGGAACGGTCCCGCACGCTCACCGGAAGGATTCACTACGGAAATGTCCATCTCATCGACGTATGATTTCCAGATCTGCAGATTCAGTGCCGGTTCACGCGCCTGGACAGCCAGTTCCTGCACAGACTCTTCATCGTCCCTTACCTGCCCTGCCGCATGCCCGGCTGCATTGCCCTCATTTCCACTCCCGATGCAGATCACGTTCTTCCATGTGTCCGCAATACCATTGAGGAAGCGTTCTACCAGAGAGGTACCGTCATGAGAGCCATACGTATTCCCGAAGCTGATATTTAGCGCAACCGGCTTTCTCATATCGAGAGCTTTCCGTATCACATAGTCTGCCCCCATCATCAGTTCAGTCGTACGCGGAAATCCGTCCGGACGCGGAGTTCCCATTTTCACGATAATAAGCTCTGCCTCCGGCGCCGCACCCCGATACTGCCGCCCCTCGCTTCCGCGTCCATTTCCCGCTGCAATCCCTGCCACCGCGGTTCCATGACCGCTCGTGTCACGGCTCAGTACCGGCCCCGGGCTTCCCGACGGAAATCCGCCGAAACCGCTCTCTGCCAGCACTGCATTGATATCTTCCCTTGTAAATTCACTTCCCACAGCATACCCTGCCGGCGGATTTCCCGATATGGACTGATCCCACATAGCTGCAATCCTTGTTGTACCGTCATCATTCCTGAAATCAGGATTCTCATAATCAATTCCGCTGTCAACAATTCCTACAAGGACGCCCCGCCCGCTTAAGTTATAAGGCGCTGTCTGAACTGTATCTATGCAGGAGACCTGCCGCCCCACATCTGCCTGAAAATAAAGGCTTTTCGGCTTCTCGATGAACTCCACTTCTGGAAATGAGGCAAGCTCTTCGATCCGGTCTTCCTGGATCACAATGACCGCATAGCCGTTCATCAGCTCCGTAACAGACGACGCTATCTCTCTTACAGGTTCCAGACTGCCGGAATATTTTACGATCAGCTCCCACTCCCTTTCTTCCGGGTCATACCCAACGTCCAGCTCTCCGGAACGTGCCCGCTCTTCCGGGGTTGCCTCAAGAGCAAGATTAAGGATGTTTTCCACTTTCTGACTCATATTCTGTTTTTCTTCCTGACATCGAAATCTCCGTATCTATTTTATGCTGCCACCTGTTTTAATAATTCCATCATGCGCTCACTCCCATACCGGATATTGTTCCGGCGCCGGATTTACTGCTTTGGTAAGCTGTGGGAACGGAACGTTTCCTTCCTTTATCCCCAAAACCTTAATATCAAACCACCACATGTCTCCAAAATCAAACAGATAGGAAAAGCTCTGTCCTTTTCTTAATTCAAGCATCCCGAGCTCGGTGTCTTTCACTGACAATTCTTCCCCGTTTGTCACCGCTTCTTCAATCGTGTAAGTCTCGCGCATCATTCCATGACCGATATAGAACGCAAACAGATGATTGTTGTCGAACTCAAATACTTTCTGGATCATCCAGTGCAGATCATAAAGCGTATCTGTCATATTCATACACACGCACCGGACACAGCTACCGTACCTGACTTTTATCTCCAATTCGATCAGCTGATCACTATATTCCTTCTTATCCGGTTCTTCAAACAGTTTCAAAATATTTCCGGTAAACAGATCCCCGGAAATATTCTTTACATAATCGCCAAATATAAAGTCTGCCAGTTCTTCGACTCCCCCCGGCTCCGGATAACGCGGGGCATACTGCCAGAGATCGCATAACAACGGAAGAATCGGTCCGGTTTCTACCTGCCATTTCCACTTCGTCCTTCCGCGTTTACTTTCAAGCTCTTCTGCATCCTTAATGCGTGCAGCACCCAGTTCTTCCAGATACCTGAAAAGAATACGAAGAGAGCTTCCATCATATCCGGCGTTTATTTCTGATGGAAGGTCATAAACCTCTTTTTCTCCGTCCTTTACCGATACTGCCCATTCCATCACTTCACCAAGTGTCCAGCTTATATCCACGTCATATTTCAAAAAACTCCTGTCCAACAGAAAACAGGCAATAAGCAGCAGATATTTTTCCGGAATCGATGCATTCTGAAACAAGTCATAATGTATTCCCTCCTCGGCACCGGTTCCTTTCTCATCTATTTCCAGAATACGGTATTTAAATGCAGCATAATAGAAATAATTGATTATATAATACCTGTCCTGATCCCTGCCTGGTTTCTCGAAGTCTTCCCTGACCTGCAGCATCCCGTTTAATGTAAAGCAGTCTTTCCGTCCGATGTTTCTGGTCTTTTTTGACAGCTTTACATGATCTTTCAAAAGATACACACAGAAAATGTCGAAATCTCCGCATGTCTTCGCCATGCTCTGCAATATTGTTTCATCACAATGAGGCAACAGTTCCACGTCCTTTCCCATTTATTTTCGATAGGCAAAGAGCGGCAGTCCGTCCTTTGAGGGAACCTTAACTTCGCCCTGAATCAGCGGAAGTGCATAATCGATAAATTCTTGTCCGATATCTGAACCATTCTTCGTGATCCATTCAAGAGGAACGGTTTTTTCCTGATTACAGATTAGATTCACGTCCTCCGCCACATAATCAATGCGATATTCCGCCCCGGGCACACGAGAGAATCCGATCATCTTTCCTGTCTCTCCCTCGACCGCACATTTCACTCCGTATGCGCCGGAGGCAATTGCCTCTTTCTGATCTGTAGCCGAGAGCATTGCGGACGAACATCTCTGGCATACATTGAGTTCGATGGATCTTACTTTTACTCCGATCTTCTCTTTCACCAGGTTCTCCAGATATTTTCCGGAACCGGTAAGCATCTTGTGGCCGAAATTGTCTACGCCCACATCACTTGCGAGCTCGCAGATAAATGTTCCTTTTCCATCGTTGATTCCCTCGGATATGCATACGACCAGATTCGGGACTTTCTCAAGAGCCTCATTGACATCGTCGATAAATTTGTCCGGATCAAATGCCATCTCCGGCAGATAGATCAGCACCGGATTATCTCCCTCGAACTTGCGTGCAAGAACACTGGCCGCAGTCAGCCATCCCGCATGGCGTCCCATGATCTCCACGATCGTAACCGACTTCTTATTATCATACACAGATGCATCGATCGCAATCTCCCTCACTGTCGAGGCAACGTATTTTGCCGCGCTGCCGAATCCCGGCGTATGGTCTGTACGTACAAGATCATTGTCTATCGTCTTGGGGATTCCCATAAATCGGATAGCACTGCCTGTTTTTTTTGCATACCTGGACAATTTGCTCACCGTATCCATGGAATCATTTCCACCAATATAGAAGAAATATCCAATCCCGTACTGCTCAAATTTTTCAAACAGCCTCGGGTAGACTTCATCCCTGAGATCTTCAGGAAGCTTGTACCTGCACGATCCCAGATAAGATCCCGGAGTGGTTTTGATCAGCTCCAGCTCTCCCGACCTCTCCAGCGGCTCCATATCCATGATCTGATCATTTAAAAATCCCTCGATGCCGTTGATCATGCCATATACTGTTCCGCATGTATCCTCCCTGTTGAGCGCTTCATATACGACTCCATACAGGCTTGCATTGATCACGGCAGTCGGTCCGCCGGACTGTCCTACGATTACATTTTTCTTCATATGTCTCCTCCTTATATTCCATATACCATTCAAAACCAATACCTCTACTATATCTGAAAAAAATAAATTTTACAATATATAACAATCAATGGTATAATAAATCGAAATTACAGGAAAATATCATGCAGCAATCCTGTAGAATCATAGGAGGGGAAAATATGAAATATATCTCGTTCGCTATACCATGCTATAATTCGGAAGCTTATATGGAAAAAGCGATTAACTCCATCCTCATCGGGGGTGGAGAAGACGTGGAGATACTTATAGTCAATGATGGTTCCAGCGATGGCACACAGGCGATCGCCGAGCGCTATCAGGAGAAATATCCTACTATTGTCAAAGCGATCAAAAAAGAGAACGGTGGTCACGGCGATGCCGTCAACTGCGGGCTCCAGCATGCCACCGGTAAATATTTTAAAGTAGTGGACAGTGATGACTGGGTAGACAAAGATTCTCTTGTAAAGATTCTCGATGCGATCAAAGGGTTTGTAGATGCGGACTCCGAGGTCGATATGGTCATCGCCAACTACGTGTATGAAAAAGTCGGCATGGAACACAAGAAAGTGATCCGCTACGACAACGTCCTGCCCGAGAACCAGATCTTCCGCTGGGATGATATCGGCCGTTTCCGTCTGGATCAGTATATCCTGATGCACTCTGTCATCTACCGCACGGAAATGCTGAAACTCTGCCAGCTGGAACTGCCGAAACACACGTTTTATGTGGACAATATCTATGTATATTATCCGCTGCCGCATGTACGCACGCTGTACTACCTGAACGTAGACTTCTACCGGTATTTTATCGGACGCGAAGACCAGTCTGTCAATGAAAAGGTCATGATCAGCAGAATCGACCAGCAGCTATTTGTCACTAAAACAATGATCGCAATGTATGAACTGCGTTTGATCACAAGCAAAAAGCTCCGGAAATACATGGTCAATTATCTGGCGATCATGATGACCGTTTCTTCGATCCTCTGCATTCGTTCCAAGAAACCGGAAAATCTCGTCAAAAAGAAAGAGCTCTGGGACTACCTGAAACGGAAAGACTACAAAACCTATGTAAAAATCAGGTACGGCATACTCGGACAGACAATGAACCTGCCCGGGCGCTCCGGAAGAAAAGTCTCCTCTCTCGCGTACAGCGTGGCGAGACGCCTGATCGGATTCAATTAATTCTGATCCGCTTTAATTAAAATCAATCATGCATATTTTTTGCAGCCATGGCACATACTTTCCAGTAAAAAAGGAGTGTGTACCATGGCTGTTAACTTTTCTGAAAGTATGACAAAAGAAAATCTGATGAGAGCTTTTGCCGGCGAAAGCCAGGCGCGCAACCGCTACACAATTGCGGCGGAACGCGCAGAGAAAGAAGGAATGCTCACGATCGCGGAGATCTTCCGCTACACTGCTGATCAGGAACGCGCACACGCAGAGCGGTTCTACGACCTGCTCAAAGACCTGTCCGGAGAGACGATCCATATCGATGGTTCTTACCCGGTCGATCAGCAAGACTCCCTGACCGGACTTCTCCGCGCCGCCGAACACAACGAACACGAAGAATTTGCAGATGTTTATCAGACATTCGGAAAGACTGCGAAAGAAGAAGGATTCTCCGAAGCCGCCTCAGCATTTTTCCAGATTGCCGAGATCGAACACATACATGAACAGAGATTTGGAAAAATTGCGGAAATGCTCGAATCCGGCAGCTGGTATCAGCCGCAGACCGCCTCAAAATGGATGTGCACAAACTGCGGCTATATCCACGAAGGGAATCAGGCGCCTCCGGTGTGCCCTGTGTGCCGGCATGACCAGGGGTACTTCATACCATACCAGATGGCCTGCTACAAAATTGACTGACCCCTTCTACATTTGAAATTCAACTTGCTGGAAAGGAAAAAACAGCCGGCAGGTATATATTGTGTACACACCGTTGGAACCGCGCCGGCACTTGGAGCGCGTCCTTCTGCACTCCTACGTACCGCTGCGCGGTGACCGGGTGAAAACGTGTGTGCTAACAATATATACCTGCCGGCGTACTCTTTCCTTCCCGGCAAATCCAGATTACTATCTTGTCACGATATCAACCGGCACATTGAAGATTTTCGCAACTTTGAGGATCGTATCAATGTGCCTTCCTGTTGCTGCCGCAAAGTGGTGTGTCGGTCCGCATTCGCTCCAGCGGTTCACGAACTCTCTTGCTCCGCATGTGAAGCGCGTCCTCATGTTCGTATCAC
Organism: Mediterraneibacter catenae; assembly: GCF_008691045.1. Classification (GTDB taxonomy): domain Bacteria; phylum Bacillota; class Clostridia; order Lachnospirales; family Lachnospiraceae; genus Mediterraneibacter; species Mediterraneibacter ornithocaccae. The sequence goes on along the minus strand of NZ_VMSO01000009.1, from coordinate 104,612 downwards.
CAAATGAGAGGATCGGTCCCTCTTCATTTACACCTTCTGCTGCAATAAATTTGAAGTGTCCGTCGCCGTCCTGTGTGATCGCCAGGTATGTGACCGGTCCTGTATATGGATAGAACTGTGTCAGATATCCGCCGCCTGTCTTGCCGTGGAAGACTTTCACGATCTTCATTGTCGGTTTCTTGTCAGAAATATCTGCGTCGCCTGATCCGCTGTGTCCGATGATCGCGATATCATCGTTGAAGTCGATGGAGTACATCTCTGCGAGCTGACCGGTTCCGGAGATCGTCTTCAGGATACTCATCGCCATGGCAACCTTCATATCGCCCTCTACCGCGCACGCCGTGCCCTGTTTGATCAGCATAGAAAATGCCGGGATAAGCATACTGTCAAGTACGCCTGCCTTGCCCTGTGCATATCCGTCATAGTGGGAAGCGATAAGCCCCAGCTTCTCGTCTTTTACCCACTGCTCGAACGCAACAACGTATTTTGCCATCTCCCATACTTCTTCGATGCTTCCGCCGCCCTCGATATCAAATGTGTCCAGGATATCCTGTGCCTTCGCACGGATTGCCTCCTCGTCTGTAATATTGTCGGCGATCGCCCACATCTTCTCCCAGTCGAACTGTTTTGTGTACAGGTGCATTCTTCTGTACAGATTTGATTCGTCGATATAGAGGTCCATCATACCCGGATATGGTCTTCCGATCTGGGCAATATTTGTATCGCGGAATCTTCTTCTCACCTGAGCCGCACGGCACCAGTCCTCAATTTCAGCCTGAACAGCCGGATCTCCGCCTTCTACAACTCCCGTGATGACCGCATGTCTCTTACCGTATCTCTCAAGGTCAGCTACCATCTCTCCGACAGCTCCGCATGCATATCCTTCTCCGAGCCATGTTGCAATATCCGTGTTGTCATAGTCAAGTGCTTTTAATTTCTGGATATTGACAAGTACGACCGGCACATCCAGATCTTTTACTGCCGGAAGCATATTATAAGATGTAGCATAAGTCAGAAGCTGCATGATGACCAGATCTACATCCGCTGCACGGAACTTGTCTCCCGCTTCCTGTGACTGTTCTTTTGTCGTCACCATACCCCCGTCGATAAGTTCTACCGTGTCCGGGATCATTTTCTTGAAAGCCTCATACTGGGACTCAAATTCAGGCACCAGAGACGGAAACTGCGGCAGATATGCTCCTAATGCGATGGAAAATACACCAATTCTTGCTTTTGTATCAACTAACATTTTAAATCCTCCTATAAACTTATATCATTTCATAAACTTCCGTTTATTCTTATTCATAAATCTTCACGTCAAATGACTCTTTCACGCACGTCCTTGCCTCCGGCAGGCTCGCAAATACGCCGTCATGAAGCATCTGCACGATAACATTGCCGATCGCTGTCGCCTCTGACGGTCCGGCGGAAACTTTTCTTCCGGTATATTCCGCCGTGAGTTCGTTTAAATACCCTGCATTGGAACCGCCGCCCACAACATAGATCGTACTGTATTTCTTTCCTGTGATCGCCTCAATTTCTTCAACCGTATCACCGTAGCACTTTGCGAGACTGTTATAAATGACAGATGATATCTCTCCCACCGTCTCCGGCACCTGCTGATTCGTATCACGGCAGAACTTCTGCACCGCTTCGATCATGCTCTTCGGGGCCAGAAAGCAGTCGTCATTGCAGTCTACAATAGAAGAAATCGTCTCTTTTGACGCCATCTCGCAAATCTGCGCAAACGACAGATCCTCCGTAAACTCCTTCTTCACCGACTGGATCATCCACAATCCCATTATATTTTTCAGATAACGGAATCTGTGATCGTATCCGCCCTCATTTGTAAAGTTTGCCTTCATACTCTCCATGGAGCAGTCCGCTTCTTTTCGCTCGATTCCCATCAGCGACCATGTGCCGGAACTGATATATACCGCATCGTCGTCATTTGTCGGCACTGCGAGGACCGCGCTTCCCGTATCATGTGTCGCAGGGAGAACGACCGTACAGTTGAATCCCACTTCTTTCTGTACTTCTTCGGTAAATCCCCCTACTACTGTCCCCGGCATGGATACAGGAAGGAACATCCCTGAATTGTACCCGAGCATATCGATGAGCTCATAGTCCCAGTCATTTGTCTTCGGGCTGATGAGCTGTCCTGTCGTCGCCTCCGTATACTCGTTTTTCTTTACGCCCGTAAGCAGGAAGTTAAAGTAATCCGGGATCATAAGGATCGTCTCCGCCTGCTCCAGATATTCCGGATGCGACTCTTTCACAGCCATAAGCTGATAGATCGTATTAAAAATCTGCTTCTGGATACCCGTTCTCGCATACAGGTCGTCCTGCGGGATCACTTCGTATACCTTCTCGTCCATGCCCTCCGTGCGGCTGTCCCGGTATCCGACTGTGTCTCCTAAAATGTTGTCGTCCTTGTCAAGGAGAACATAGTCCACGCCCCATGTGTCAATTCCCATAGAAACCGGAATCTTCCCGATCTCTTTGCATTTCTTCAGGCCGTTTTTGATCTCCGTGAAAAGCCGTTCCACATCCCAGCACAGTGTACCGTTTTTATTGTCCATCCCGTTCGGGAACCGGTACACCTCCTCAAGCTGCATTTTTCCGTCCTTCATGCCGGCAAGCATATGACGTCCGCTGGATGCTCCGATATCAATGGCTAAATAGTACTTTTCCACCTTCCGCTGCCTCCTTCTCTTTTTCTTTAAATCTAATTATAATTGGCAAAAGAGCACAAAAAAAGGACGCTATTTATATAAAACAGCGTCCTTATTTGCGATTTATTATGCATTTTAGGGTTCTTTTTTGCGATTTATACAAATTTAAACCTATCATTTTGTACAAATTGCTACTTATATTTCTCATTGGCAGCAACACATCCTCCTTGATTATGTTTCATAATACAAAACTATTTCCAACTCACTTTTTATTCTCATTCCTCTTCCCGCAATGCCAAAATAATACGTCAAATTTTCTCTTATATTCCTCTTGACTTTTTTAAATGAGATAGTATACTTGTAACAAGATCATATTACAGAACTCATTTTCATATTACGGAACCAAGGAGGAACAAAAATGAACGAAGTATTAAAACAGATCGAAGAGATCGGAATCGTTCCTGTTGTTGTGCTCAATGATGCAAAGGATGCAGAGCCGCTTGCTGAGGCACTCTGTGAAGGCGGGCTTCCGTGTGCAGAGGTTACTTTCCGTACTGATGCCGCCGAAGAATCCATAAGGATCATGAGTGAAAAATTCCCAAATATGCTTGTCGGAGCCGGCACGGTCCTGACGACAGAGCAAGTTGACCGCGCAGTTGCAGCAGGCGCAAAGTTCATTGTCAGCCCAGGATTAAATCCGAAAGTCGTGAAATATTGTGTGGACAAGGGTATCCTCATCACACCGGGATGCGCAAATCCAAGCGATGTTGAACAGGCGATCGAGAACGGACTTGAAGTTGTAAAATTCTTCCCTGCTGAACAGGCAGGCGGACTTGCTTATATCAAAGCAATCGCTGCCCCTTATGTGGGAATGAAATTTATGTCCACCGGCGGAATCAATCCGAAAAATGTAAGGGATTATCTTGCATACGACAGGATCCTGGCATGCGGCGGAAGCTGGATGGTCAAAGGCGACCTTGTCAAAGCCGGTGAATTCGACAAAATCAAAGATCTGGTAAAAGAAGCAGTAGAGATCGTAAAAGAAAGCAGAGGTAAATAAAGATGGCGAAAAAAGTAATCACATTTGGTGAAATTATGCTGAGACTCGCTCCGGAAGGATATTATCGTTTCGTTCAGGCTGACTCCTTTGGAGCTACGTACGGCGGCGGCGAGGCTAACGTTGCTGTCTCTCTTGCAAACTATGGATTTGACGCAAAGTTTGTCACAAAGCTCCCGACACACGAGATCGGACAGGCAGCCGTAAATTCCCTGAGAAAATACGGTGTTGACACTTCTTACATCGCACGCGGCGGTGACAGAGTAGGCATTTACTTCCTTGAGAAAGGCGCTTCCCAGCGTCCGTCCAAGGTTATTTATGACCGTGCCGGTTCTTCCATTGCAACTGCTACTACAGCAGACTTCAACTGGAAGGAGATCTTTGACGGTGCAGAATGGTTCCACTTCACAGGCATCACACCGGCTCTGAACGATGATGTTGCAGCCATCTGTCTCGAAGCATGCAAAGCAGCAAAAGAAGCTGGTGTTACAGTTTCCTGCGACCTGAACTACAGAAACAAACTGTGGTCCAAAGAGAAAGCAGGTCAGGTAATGGGCGAGCTTTGCAAATACGTTGATGTATGTATCGCCAACGAAGAAGACGCATCTGATGTATTCGGCATCAAAGCTGCCGATACAGATGTCACAAAAGGTGAAGTAAACCACGAAGGATACAAAGATGTTGCAAAACAGCTTGCAGACAGATTCGGATTCTCCAAAGTTGCCATCACACTGCGCGAGTCCATTTCTGCAAATGACAATAAATGGTCCGCTATGCTCTATGACGGAAACGACTATTATTTCAGCAAGAAATATACAATGCACATCGTTGACCGTGTAGGCGGAGGCGACAGCTTCGGCGGCGGTCTGATCTGTGCATGCCTGAACGGATACGACTCTCAGGCAACCATCGAATTTGCAGTTGCAGCTTCCTGCCTGAAACATTCCATCGAAGGAGACTTCAACATGGTATCCATGGACGAAGTACTCAAGCTGGCTGGCGGAGACGGTTCCGGTCGTGTCCAGAGATAATCTGATGTCGTTATAATTTATATAAACCCACTTTCCCAGAGAGAATGCTGATGCCATACAGCATTCCACAGAATATGCCCGCCGGGGATTTTCTCCCCGGCGGGCATATTCTTTCAGAAACCCAAATTCCATACGCACTTATACATAATTCTTCCGGTATTCTTTCGGGCTCATCCCGTACTTCTCCCGGAACTTCCGATAAAAGTAGCTCGTATTGTCATATCCGATGGATTCAATGATATCCGTCACCGGGATTTCACTGTTTGCGAGCAGGTAGACCGCCTGCTGCATCCTCTTTTCCTGAAGCAGTTCCTTGTATGTCCTGCCGGTCCTGCGGCGTATCTCACGGCTCAGCCAGTATACATCATATCCCATCTGCTCAGAAAGTTCGGAAAGCGTCCCATTCTTGTAATGTCCGTTGATATAACTCAGGACTGCGGCCGTGATCTCCGAGTCATACTTCGAGCCTCCGGTCTCCATCTTATCCATATAATTGAGAAGCTGGAGGAAGAGAAGTCCCATGGTGATCTGAGTGCAGCTTCTCTTATTTGACGAATCGTAAAAGATCGTCCACACCATATTTTCTATAAGATTCTGGATCGGAAGGATATCCGCCACATGAAAATACATCCAGGAAGTCTCTCCGTCCCTGCCGCACAACGCGCCGACAAGAAAATCTCTGAGCTGATTCTCTTCATCCCCCATCATGGAGAATGCTGTGTCGAGAAACTCCGGCAATACAATAAAATTTACCGCAATATCATCCTCTCCCGCAGGCAGGATCTCCTGAACTGCATTCTGATTCAGGAAAAGGAGGTCCCCCTGTTCCAGTACGATCTCATTTCCGTTGAGAATGTGCGTTGTACTGCCCTGACACATGTAGATCATTTCAATATAATTATGTGTATGCTTCGGAAAATGTACAAATCTTGTATGGGGCCGCACTTGAATAAGCTTCCCCTTCTGGAGAAGCTTTTTACTGTCAATGACCATATCCTTTTTCTCTGTATATATCTGCTGGTCGATCTCCCTGCGTCCGTCAAGTATCCTCTGTTCTTCTTCGGTGATGACCGACAGTTCTCTCAGCAGTTCTTCATGCATGTTTATCCCACTCTTTCCACACCCGGGCATCCGCATATCTCATTTTACAGAAAACGCCGTTATTTCGCTGAGTCTATCTCTTTCGTCAGCTCCATATACTCTTTTGCACTCCGGCTGCTCTTTTTATAGGCCATGACCGGTACATTGTTGTCCTGCGACCACTCCACGCCGCTGTCCACGCGGATATATGTATCAAACACTTTTACATCATCAAGCTCTTTCAGGCTCTCAAGCGTCTGCCGGAAATAATTCTTCCTCGTATCTACTTTCGTGATGACAATACCGCCCAGTCCCAGGTCCGGCGCTATCTGCTTTACCTGATCGAGAAATTCAAACATATTCCCCAGTCCGAACAGGCCCCACGGCGACGCCTCTACGGGAATAATAACCTCGTTCGACGCACAGAGAATATTCATCACCCATCCGCCGAGTGTAGGCGGCGCATCAATGAGTATGTAGTCATATTCTCCTGAATCTACAATACCCGCGATCCCTTTTTTTAGAATATATTCTCTCTGCCATTTGGTAAACAGTTCATATTCAATAGAGCTCATCAGCGTAGATGACGGGATCAGATCGAGATTCTCATAAGCTGTATGCACAATGTAATCCTTCAGATCATCCTGCCGGCGGATTCCTTCATAAAGATTTTTATCTCCCTGGGCAAATCTGAGCACTGTATCCTCGTCAAAAAGAGAGAGGGAAAGATTCAGCTGCATATCCCCATCGATCAGCAGGACTTTCCGCCCGAGCTGTGTCAGGCCGTATCCCACGTTGGAACATGTAGTCGACTTTCCGCTCCCTCCTTTATTATTTGCAAAACAGATCACTTTCGTCTTCGCCGCCATGCTGTCCGTCTCCTTTCCGCCATTCAGTGTGGGCCGGCCCCAGGCCGAAATTTTTATCGATCAGCCGGCAATATTCCTCGTACGCGTCCACACCCTTAAAATTCTCCTCCAGCGCATCACGTATCCCTTTATAATACCATGCCAGTGCAGATTTACTCTGCATCCGGAACCTGCCCCAGAGTTCATCCCCCAGAACCGGATAGTCCCGGTCAATATCACGCATATTGGACAGCTTGTCAGCCAGACCGATCATCTGCACTTCAATCGGTGCCGTCCTGAGCCGTTTGATCGTGGCTCCTTTACGCTCTTCCCAGCTCAGAGACTTGTCCTCGCTCTCCTGGGCTACCATGTCCGCCACGCGCCCGCCAAACCTGAGCTTTAATATATCCCATGTAATACCGCTGCAGTCTTCTATCGTATCGTGTAGCACTGCTGCACAGATCACTTCCTCGTCTTTCGTCATTGTCGACACAATATCCGCCACCTCGATGGGATGGACGATATAGGGCCGTCTTGTCCCTTTCCGAAACTGTCCTTCGTGTGCTTTCGTCGCAAAATCCATCGCGTCATCTATCATGTCATACCTCCGCCAAGACCGGCTCCTCCCGATACCCGGGGCCCGCCGGGATGAACACTTTACTCTATCAGTTGTCATGTAAATTTTAACACAAGGCAGTAGCAAGTACAATGAAAAGTCTCCCAACTTATTTCAGTTTTAATATTCCACCGACTCTGCGGCTATGTTATACTGTAATAGTGGAGAGTAATCATATGAATAAGAAAAACGTCCTGGTGACCGGTTCCTCGCGCGGGATCGGGCGCGCTTGCGCACTTTCTTTTGCGAAAAACGGTTACCATGTATTTATAAACTGCAAAAGTTCTCTCAAACAGCTGGGAGAGACAGAAAAAGAAATATTATCAGCGGGCGGAAACTGCACTATGCTCCTGGGCGATATCGCCAACCCCGATGAGGTGCGTGCAATGTTCGATAAGATTTCCGCATCCTGCGGCGGGCTCGACGTACTTGTCAACAATGCAGGGTGCGCGTATTTCGGGCTGCTGAGCGATATGTCCGACGAAGACTGGCGAACTGTGATCGACACGGATCTTTCCTCTGCTTTCTACTGCTGCCGTGCGGCGATCCCATTCATGGTATCCCGCAAGCAGGGAAAGATCGTCAACATTTCCTCAATGTGGGGAACCGCCGGCGCTTCCTGTGAAGTCGCCTATTCCGCCGCCAAATCAGGACTGCACGGGCTGACAAAAGCACTGGCAAAAGAGCTTGCGCCCAGCAACATACAGGTAAATGCTCTTGCCTGCGGTGTAATCGATACTGAAATGAACGGCCGGCTCGATGCAGAGGAACGCGCCGCACTGGAAGAGGAGATACCGGCAGGCCGCTACGGTACTCCTGCGGAAGCTGCAGAGGCAGTGCTGATGCTCGCGGAAGCCCCGGCCTATCTGACCGGACAGATCATTGGTCTGGACGGCGGAATGATCTGAATTATTCTATTATAAAAACAGGAGATTGATCCGATGATAGATGTAAATGATCTGACAAAAATCCCGACTGACTGTTCGCTGACAGAGTTCGTCGGTACAACTGTGCTCGATACGATTGGGCTCGTCATTCCCGGAATTGACTCGTCTCTTCTCGAACAAATGAATCTGAAAAAGCCATATAAGAGTCTCGGACTCATCAGCTCCCGGACCGGAGCTGCCGGCCAGATCAATGCAGTTGACGAGGCAGTAAAGTCCACCAACACAGAGGTAGTCTCTATTGAACTTCCCCGAGATACAAAGGGATGGGGCGGTCATGGATGCTTCATCATCCTGGGCGGCGAAAACGTGTCTGATGTAAGGCGCGCAGTTGAGATTTCCCTGGAATATATTGAGAAATACGCCGGTGAGCTGTACATCAGCCAGGCCGGTCATCTGGAATTCACCTACTCTGCCTGTGCGGACCTGGCGCTCAATATAGCTTTTGACGCGCCGGTCGGCAGGCCGTTCGGCTTCTTCTGCGGTTCACCCGCAGCGATCGGACTTGTCATGGCAGACCTGGCGGTCAAAGCATCACCGGTGGAAATAATCCGCTATATGACGCCGGATAAAGGAACGAGTCATTCCAACGAGGTGATCGTTGCAGTAACAGGCGATGCTTCCGCTGTAAAGGACGCCGTTCTGACGGCAAGAGAGACCGGTTTAAGGCTTCTGGTATCCATGGGAAGCTTTCCCGAGACACCGTCAAAGCCATTTCTCTGATTCTGAATATATGTAGCCAAAGGCAGTTATCTCCATATGATATCTGCCTTTTTTCTCGGGGCTGTCCGTTTATATGTAATAGCAGGATATCCGATGAGCATACAGCACGTAAGATGCCTTTCCGCTATTTGGAGCCATTCTTTCAACGTGGAGGACGCCTCTATTATCCGCTGCAGATAGCCGCTGTAAAGCACTCCTGCCCCCTCTGCCACGGCCATGGTTTCCATATTCGCAGCCGCCAGACCTCCGTCGAGCGGATTCTCTGACGCGATGAGGATACACGACGGCGCATTGAAAAACAACTGATCATCCGCCGGATCTTTCTTCCATCTACGGTACATAAATTTAAACAGCATGGCATACTGGGGCATCTCTTTTTTCATCTGTTCGGCCAGTTTTGGAACCTCTTCCCACAGAAGCCGCTTAAATTCATCCAGTTCATCCTGCAGTACGATAAACCGGCATGACTGGCTGTTCTTCGCAGTCGGTGTATATCTCCCCGCCTGCAGTATCCGCTCAAGTTTCTCTCTCTCGACGGGCTTCTCTCTGTATGAGCGCACACTGCGCCGGAACTTCACCGCACGCAGGAAATGTTCCGGATCTACAGCAAACGTTTCCTTATCGAACTCCTCGACATCACCCATATCATATTCCGGAATCGATACCGCTGCCTGTGGACAGACAGCAACACAATGTCCGCACTGTATACACTCCGGTGTGTATACAGCCTTTTTTTCTTCCAGTTTCAGTTTTCCCGCCGGACAGTCTTTCACACACAGACCGCACCCGATACATTTTTCCCTTTCTACGACTACCATAAATACCGTCCTTTCTGAATATCCGTCACACCTATATCTTTCCGTACACGTCTTTCGGTACGTATGCTTTCACCTCAATCCCTTCAGGGACATACTCCTCCGATATAAGCTGCCCGCGGCTGCGGATAAGCTGGATCTTCCCCGCTTCCGAAAAATCATAAAGTCGTTCAATATATATCTGGTCTCTTCTTAATATTTCAAGAAGCGCTTTTTTCAGTTCTTCCAGTCCCAGCCCAGTCTTCGCCGACACAGGTATGGAGTATTCGGCCCGGAAGTCTCTCTGCCGCACCGGACTCTCCAGTTTATCCTGCTTATTAAACAGCGTCACTACCGGGCGGTCCTCCACGCCCAGCTGCCGCAGCGTATCGTATACTACATACATCTGTTCATCCATCTGCGGATTTGACGCATCCACCACATGAATGATGATATCCGCATACTTTGCCTCCTCGAGCGTGCTCTTGAACGCCTCCACCAGATGATGCGGAAGTTTTCGGATAAACCCGACCGTATCCGTGATCAGAATTTCCTGGGTATTGTCAAGTGTCAGGGCACGCGTCGTTGTATCAAGCGTGGAGAACAGCATAGCATCCTCCAATATCCCCGCACCTGTCAGCGCATTCTCAATACTGCTCTTGCCTGCGGAAGTATATCCTACCAGCGCCGCCACTTTCACTCCCGACTGCCTGCGCTGTGAACGGATCAATTCCCTGTGTTTTTCCACATCTCTCAGATCGCGCTTGAGTCTGCTGATCCTCTCTCTTATCAGCCGTCGGTCCATTTCCAGCTTCTTCTCTCCCGGTCCTCTCGTCCCGATACCGCCGCCCAGCCTGGAGAGCGATCTGCCTAGTCCGGTAAGGCGTGAAGCCCGGTACCGAAGCTGGGCCAGCTCTACCTGTATCTTGCCTTCCCCCGATACAGCGCGGGCTGCAAAGATATCTAGGATAAGGAGCGTCCGGTCAATGATCTTGCAGGAGAGTTCGGCTTCCAGACTGCCAAGCTGGGCACTGGTCAGCTCATCGTCACATATGATCCCGGTGGCCTCCGTCTCCCAGATCAGATCTTTCAACTCTTCTAATTTGCCTTTCCCGATATAAGTTGCCGGATGCGCACTCTCCCGTGCCTGGATCAGGCGCCCCGAGACATTTGCCCCCGCAGTCTTTGCGAGCTCCGCGAGCTCGTCAAGAGAGCGTTCTGCCATCTCCTGATTACCTGTATCAAGACCCACGAGGATAACTTTCTCGTTGATATGTTCTGTCTCATGCATAAATCTTATCTCCTTATTATCAAACAGCCTACGCGAGCCGGACCACAAACACAGGCAGGGGCGGATCATTTTTCCTGTTGTAATAACTGTGGACGATCACCAGCCACTTTCTGGCGTCTAACCCTTTCAGGTAAGCCAGCAGGGCATCACGCTCTTCGTATCCCGTATCACCGCCGCTGTAGATACACAGACTCATAACACCGCCCGTCTTCAGAAGCTTCATTCCCTGTTCCACAGCCTGGAGACTCGTCCGGGCATTTGTGGCGATCGAGTGATCTCCGCCCGGCAGATAGCCGAAATTGAACATAATGGCTGACACCTGTTCCTCCACATATTTTCCCATATTCTCATGTCCGTCGCAGATCAGCACCGCCTGCTCTGCGCACCCTGCTTCTGCCAGATGGATCCTTGTCTGCTCCACCGCTTCCATCTGAATATCAAAACCATATACCCGGCCTGTCTTTCCGGCCAGACGGCAGAGAAATTCTGTATCATGCCCTTTGCCGCAGGTCGCATCGATACAGTGATCGCCTTCATGTATATAGTCTTGGAGAAAGCGATGGCAATATTCCGTAATCTGATATTTTGCTCTTATACTCATAGTCTCTCCAAAAGTACCGGGCAATCCCACAGAATTGCCCGGTACCTGTATCTTCCTGCTACTTATATACAGCTGATTTTCCCCTCTGCCAGCACACCCTATCGTGTCTCTAAGAATTCTGCTTCTTTCTGAACAGTTTCATCATCAGGGTAAGCTTCCAGATACTCTGTCACTTTCTCCTTCGCATTCTCCCAGTCAGCCTGCTTCTCATAACAGATGATCTCATTATACTTCATCTCCTGCACCAGATCTTCGTCCGCCTTGTCCGCTCCATCCGATATGCTCATAAGCGCCAGTCCAGACTGTATATAGTCCAGCGCCGACTTATAATCCTCCGTCTGCATAGCGCAGATTCCCATCAGATTGTACATTTGAATGGTCTGCTTTGCACCGTTTTCTGCTGCCTGCCGGAATGACTCAAGAGCATTTTCATAATCCTCCATCTCATAATACGTCATCCCGAGCCCGCGATATCCTTCCGCCGCATCGCCGCTCTGTGTCATCTCCTCAAAATCAGCCAGCGCCTCTTCATAATCTCCCTTTTCAAGTGCCGACACACCCGATTTCTGAGGGTTTGAGCACCCTCCGATCACACCTGCTGCAGCAACAGCAGCCAATATAATTATCCATCTTTTTTTCATTTCTTATTCACACTCCCCGTTCCGGATAATGCATCATCCAGAATGAATTTAATATATTGATCAGCATGACTGCCATATCGGCTATAATGGCATTCTGCATCGTCACAAAACCAAAAAAAGCCAGAATGATCAGTATTATTTTCATACCGACAGCAAATATCATATTCTGCTTCACAGACCTCAGTGTTGCCTTTGCAATCCGGATTGCTTTGATAATTCCCGAGGGCTCGTCCTCCATCAGAATAATATCGGCCGCTTCAAGTGCCGCATCTGCTCCCAGACCGCCCATCGCAATTCCAATGTCCGCCAGCGTCAATACCGGAGCGTCGTTGATGCCGTCTCCCACGAACACCAGCTTTTCTCCCTCCATCTGATTTTCACAGAATTCCTCCAGCAGAGACACCTTATCCTCCGGCATCAGTTCCGAATATACACTCTCGATGTGAAGTTTTGACGCCACTGCCTCGGCTGCATGCTCATTATCCCCCGTAAGCATTACAGTCGCCAGATCCTTTTTATGCATCCATCGGATCAGTTTCCCCGCATCTTTCCGTATAACGTCGGAGATAAGTATGTATCCGCCATATTGGCCATTGACTGCTATATAGACAACCGTTCCCGCTTCTGCAGCCAGCTGATAGAAGATTCCCTGCCGGTTCATAAGCCGTGTATTACCTACATAGACCTCTTTTCCGTCCACTGTAGCCCGGACACCGTATCCCGGCTGTTCTTCTATATCTGACACTCTTGTCTTGTCCACGTCTTTTCCATAAGCTTCTCTCAGTGACAGTGCGATAGGATGATTTGAATAAGACTCAGCAAGAGCAGCTATTTCCAGCAGCTGTTCTTTATCCATTTTCCAGGGGACAACATCCCGCACATAAAAGACGCCCTCCGTCAGTGTGCCTGTTTTGTCGAAGACAAATGTATCTGCTTCCGTAAGGTCTTCCAGAAAGGCGCCACTCTTTATCAATATTCCCTGTTTTGAAGCAGCTCCTATTCCCCCCAGAAACGCCAGCGGTATCGATACCATCAGACCGCACGGACATGCTGCTACCAGTATGACCAGTCCGCGGTAAATCCACTCTGCTTTCGATTCGTCAAATATCATTGGCGGCAGTATCATTGTAAGCAAAGCTATCAGAATCACTATCGGTGTATAATACTTTGTAAATTTGTCTGCAAAGCGTACGCTCTCCGATTTCTTGTCGTTAGCGTTTTCGACCAGTCTCATTATTCTGGCCGCAGCTGAATCATTGTACAGCCGGGTAACTCTCGCCTCAAGCACTCCGTTAAGATTGATGCACCCGCTGTACAGACGGTCGCCGATTTTTACAGCCCGGGGCTCTGACTCTCCTGTCAGGGCTTTCATATCGACAGCTCCCGTCCCCGAAATCACAACCGAATCTACCGGGATCTTCTCACCCGGTCTGAGAACAATGATCTGTTTTAATTCCAGCTGCTGGGGAGGCACTACTTTCTCTTTATTCCCCACTTTCAGATTGGCATATTCAGGCCGTATATCAATAAACTCCGCTATTGATTTCTTTGTCCTGCCCAGAGACAATTCTTCTACAAGCTTCGACACCTGGTAAAACAGCATCGCAGCAACAGCCTCTTTATGTCTGCCTACAGCAAAAGCACCTGCCGTTGCCAGGATCATGAGCAGATTTTCATCCAAAAACTGCTTCTTCTTAATCTTCCTGATCTGGTCCAAATACGTAGTCAGCGACAAAACTGCATATGCTGCCAAAAACAGTACCGTCTCTCCCATAGACGAAACTGTCCAGTACGACACGATCGACCATGCGATGAGATAGATCAGAAGACCTGCGCCGATCTCAATCCCCTTTTTCCTCGCCTCATCTGTCATCACTTTGCACCTTTGACTTTCATAAACTTTTCCTTCAAATATACAGTATAGCGAAAATGTTCGTGTGCATCAACATATTTTATAAAGCATGGTAAAATCTTAAGGATTTTTTACATTTTTCGCCATTATTTATTATTTTACACAAAACATACTTCTCTTGTGATAGAATAAATTAAAATTCATGATCATTAGCATTAACGTTTCACAGAAACAAGAGGGGGTGGATCATGTTTAAAAAGAAATGTAGTTTATGCGGAGGCCGTCTCGAAAATAACCGGTGTACCCTGTGCGGTCTGGATAACTCCATCTATGAACAGCGCAGACCGGTCAGACAAAGCACAATGGAACCGGCACACCGTGTGCAGACACCCAAACCCAACCCATCTTCCGCTTCATCTTCCGGCACCAAAAGTGCCTCTCAAAAAAAGCAGGCGCAGCACATGCCCCGGCAGCCCGGCAGCATCCAGCCGCCCCGACGTATACAGGTGCAGAATATGCAGCCGCAGGACAAGAAAAGCAAGTATTCGTCACGGATAGTCCTTTTGACTATTGTGATCACCGTTTCACTGATTGTATTATCATTTATCTTGTCCCTGCAGAATGGAGATGACGATCATATCTGGTCTGACGAGGGTTATGTCTGGTCTGATGAATATGATACATATGACTACTCAGACTATGATCCTTACGAATATGTGACCAGAGAGATCCCGGAGACCGGAGAAACCTATGAGACTGTACTTGGAAACGGTATATACCGCATCGGCGTACATGTTCCTGAGGGCATCTATCGCGCCGAATTATCAGAGGGGACCGGTTCTATCCAGATCAAAGATGAAGAGAACGGGATCTACCACTATGTTACGTTCGGTACCGATACAGAATATGACCAGGTCACTGAAGAAGAGGACATCCGGCTCTATAACGGTGCTGATCTGCTCGTAGACAGTGGGGTCATACTTCGGTTTGTTACAGAAAATGCACAGCCGCCGGTACAGGAAATACAAGAAAACCCGCTAAAAGAACCAGTCAGCCTTGAGGCAGGGAACTATACTGCCGGAAGCGATATGACACCGCAAATCCCGCAGGGTATATATGATATCACCGCTCTTGACACGCTAACAGACGAATATGGTTATTCCAGTGTCACCCTGACATATCCGAACGGTTCCTCCGAATATTTATGGATAGATAGTTCGGATTACGCACCCGTAACGGATGAATACACAGATATCTCAGCAAAGAATATTGTCATTACAGACGGAACTGAGATAACTGTTGAATATGGGAGCGTCACACTTATGCCTGGCAAAGGTTACTATGATGTGGACTATACTCAATACACATCGGAATAAATACTCGCAAATATTATATAGAAAGGAGACATTATGGAAATAGAAACAGATATTCTGGCACTTTCCCCGTCCTTCATAAATCTGATCTGGATCGGACTGTTCATTATACTGATCCTTATCGAAATATTCACGGTAGGACTGACAACAATCTGGTTTGCCATAGGTTCACTGGCTGCCGCCGCTGCAAACACACTGGGTGCCAATCTCATTATCCAGGTCATCGTTTTCCTGGCTGTGTCCGTCATTCTGCTGATTTTCACTCGTCCCTGGGCCGCAAAGCATCTAAACCGTAATCGCATCAGGACCAACTACGAAAGCAAGATCGGAGAAATCATACGGATTACTGAAAAAGTAGACAATTTAAATCAGTCCGGAAAAAGCGTTGTCGATGGACAGGAATGGACTGTGCGTTCGCACAAAGACAGTGAAATACTGGAAACAGGTGATCTGGCAAAGATTGTTGCTATTTCAGGGGTAAAATTAATCGTAGAAAAATATGAGGAGGAAACATTATGAATTCATTTATAAGCATAGGAACTATTCTTTTCCTGATCATCCTGATCATCATAGTACTTATCCTGATCTCATGTGTCAAGATCGTACATCAGGCACAGGCCGTCGTGGTTGAACGTCTCGGTGCTTATCTTACGACATGGAATACGGGCCTTCACTTTAAGGTACCTATCATCGACCGCGTTGCAAGACGGATCGATCTTAAAGAACAGGTTGTGGATTTCCCGCCGCAGCCCGTAATCACAAAAGATAATGTTACCATGCAGATTGACACCGTCATCTTTTATCAGATCACAGATCCGAAGATGTTCTGTTACGGGGTGGCAAATCCGATTGTTGCTATCGAGAATCTGACGGCAACCACGCTCAGAAATATCATTGGTGACCTGGAACTGGACCAGACGCTGACATCCCGCGAGACGATCAACACTAAAATGCGGGCCGAACTTGACCTGGCAACAGATCCATGGGGGATCAAGGTGAACCGCGTAGAACTTAAAAATATTATCCCGCCGACTGCAATCCGTGACGCAATGGAGAAACAGATGAAGGCCGAGCGTGAGAGGCGTGAAGCCATCCTCCGTGCAGAAGGTGAGAAGAAATCAACTGTTCTCGTAGCGGAAGGACACAAAGAGTCCGTAATTCTTGAAGCTGAAGCTGCAAAGCAGGCAGCAATCCTCAGGGCCGAGGCCGAGAAAGAGAAAATGATCCGCGAGGCAGAAGGTGAAGCAGAAGCTATCATGAAAGTTCAACAGGCTACTGCCGATGGTCTGAGATTCCTTAAGGAGGCCGGCGCCGATGATGCAGTCCTGACGCTCAGAAGTCTCGAAGCTTTTGAAAAAGCCGCAGACGGAAAAGCAACTAAGATCATTATCCCCTCCGAGATACAGGGAATTGCAGGACTTGTAAAATCCATCACTGAAGTTGCTTCTGACAGCGAACAGAAATAAACGGCCGCCAATTTCCCGGGCAAGCACGGCGGTCGTCCTCCGGGCATATCGCGCAAAAAGACGGGATACAGTTTTTCACTTCTGTATCCCGTCTTTTTCTTTTAGACACCTCAAGCCTTTGCTCTGAGCTTAGGCTGGCTTTTTCTTGTTCCTATCACATGTTCCAGCACATCGTCCATATTATCCCTCGTTTCCTCCTGAAGGATACATTCCTGAATCGCCTCATTTAAAGAGAGCATCTTTTCATCCAGCTCCGAAACCATCTTCGCGCACTCGCGAAGGTCTCTGCTGATATACTCCGGAGCATTACCCTCGAACTTATAATATATCTTATGTTCCAGACTTGCCCAGAAATCCATCGCAATTGTACGAATCTGTATCTCTACTTTGGTGTCTACCACACTGTCCGACAGAAAAATCGGAACCGATACAAGCATATGGTAACTCTTGTAACCGCTCTCTTTCGGATTCTTTATGTAATCTTTGATCGAAAGCACCTTGAGATCGCTCTGATTTCCGATCATCTCGGCAAGGCGGTAAATATCTGACGTAAAAGAACAGATCAATCTCACCCCTGCTATGTCATTGATATA
This sequence comes from Mediterraneibacter catenae, assembly GCF_008691045.1. Lineage (GTDB taxonomy): Bacteria > Bacillota > Clostridia > Lachnospirales > Lachnospiraceae > Mediterraneibacter > Mediterraneibacter ornithocaccae. The sequence goes on along the minus strand of NZ_VMSO01000009.1, from coordinate 87,027 downwards.
GCGTACCATATTTTCAATGGACGTCTCATAACCATAGCGTTTTAATTTCTTAACGATACTCTCCGGGGTCTTGATCCTGGTTTTGATATGCTCGATCGGGTTATACTTGTGTACATGCTGAAACTCGTCGTTTAAAATCTCCAGCTTTGTGCCTACTTCCTTCAAAGCTGCATTGTAAAGAAATATCACCGTCTTCCAACTGTCGACATCCTCGTAGCTCTTCAGTGCAGCCTCGACCTGTTGTTCACCTCTCATCGCGGATATCCCCCATTGGTTATTTTACTGTTTATAAGTATACCATATTTTGTGGTCACTGTTAATCGAGTTCACTCTTTTTTTATTATCTTTTTATGATTCAGTTTAGCTTCATATCTCCCGGATGTATCCACTTCTTCTTCCTCATAAACTCTGAAATAAGCAGTGTGATCACCGCCGGAAGAACAAACTGGATCACTATGATCTTGACAAGTACGATCATCTCCGGTTCTGTCTGCGTCATCACCTGCCATGTCATCAGAGGCCCTACTAGCCCGGCAGTTCCCATTCCCGATCCCGTAGCGTTATTGGTCATATGAAATACCATCGTCGATACCGGTCCGAGTATGGCGCTGGACAGAATTGGAGGGATCCATATCTGCGGATGGCGCACGATATTCGGCACCTGCAGCATCGATGTTCCTATTCCCTGGGAAAGCAGTCCGCCGAATTTATTTTCCCGGAAGCTTGCCACTGCAAATCCGATCATATTACAGCAGCATCCGACTGTCGCCGCGCCCGCTGCCAGACCGGACAGATTCAGGATCACACCAAGAGCCGCTGAACTGATCGGAAGAGTCAGTATCATTCCCATCAGCACAGATACCACGATTCCCATAACAAAAGGCTGCTGCTCTGTCCCCCAGTTGATCAGCGATCCGAGCCAGGACATAAATCCTGAGATCGGCGGCCCGACAAGAAGCCCGACCGCAGAACCCACACCAATACAGACAAGCGGCGTCAGGATGATATCCAGCTTCGTCTTACCGGAGATCAGTATGCCGATCTCAATGGCAATATAAGCTGCAACAAATGCCCCCAGAGGTTCTCCCGGTCCTGAAAGTACGAGACTGCCGTCATTCACAATATCTCCGGACATAACATCACCCGCAAATGCTCCGATCATACCGACTACCGCGGCCGATACGATGACCAGGTGCCCTGCATCCAGTTTTCTTGCCACGCCGGCTCCTATACCCGCACCTGTCAGACCTGCCGCCACCTTTCCCAAAGTAAAGATCAGATCCCCGATATTTCCTCCGCAGTACGTGCCGATCTGCTGGATGATTGTTCCAATGATCAGCGTGGCAAACAGTCCCTGCGCCATGCCGGTGAGCCCGTCTATAAATATCCTGTCAAGAAGTTTCTTCATATGTGTCCCCTTTCCGCAGGGCAGAAGCATCTGCTCTCCCCGTTAAATTCCTCAATCCTGTTCTAAAGCCGCCTGCTCCCGCGTCAGGACCGCCGCTGCATGACTCCTGAATTCATACAGCCGGTCAATATACTCATGGATAATCCTCTGACAATACTCCTTCACGATAACACCGTCATAGTCATGAGCGAGCTGATTTCTGATCTTAAGCATTTCCATCCAGATATCGTCGTTGATCAGTTCCGCTTTATATGCAGCCCGAAGCACCTCCCTTGGCGATCCGGATACAAAGTTCGTAATAGCAAAATGCTGGATCAGTATATCTTTCATGACTTTCCACGACAGGTCAAAAGTAATGCTGAACTTTGCACTTGTCCCGCTTAAGACAAACGAATCCGACAGATCCCTTTGCCTTGCTTCCGCCAGTGAATCCAGCGAATTTTTAAATGATTTCCATCGTTTTTCAAATTTTACGTCCATATTTTCTGATGTCCTCCAGTATCAGTTCATTCCTGCATGTATCCATATCCAAAAGATCAACAGTCAATAAAGTGGGAATTTCTTCAATTTCTTCCTCGAGAGCATCAATATCATCTGCGCCGGATACTGCGATATCTATATCACTTCTCTCAAGCGCAGTCCCCTTTGCCCTTGATCCGAACAGAATAACCTCTGCTGCCTGATGTTTTATACAGAGCTCTTTTACTTTTTCCAGCACCATCTCTACAGTCATACGAGTTCATCCCCCTGTTATTTTGCCCTTTTATTAATATATCAAAAACCGCAGGCGCACACAACTGTACACCTGCGATTTTTTCTGAATGACTTTTCGACTTTCTTATGCTAGAATAGCATTTATGAAAGGAGCGGTATATTATGTTCCGTTTATGGGGAAAAGAATTCAAAGACAACCGAATGCTGAAAGACACCGTCATCTGCGACGAGACAGACGATACACGCACGCATAAGATCTTCAACGCACTTGATCAGATCTGCTACGAATTTGACCTGAGCAAGCCAATCTGGCTGGATTCCACGATCGCTGAGTTTAAACGTCATGCAAAGGCAAGATTTTATCAGGATAACTTTGTGGACTCGATAGATTTTGATTATCTGGAGATACAGGTGATCGAGGAGTAACTTTATTCTGCGCCTGTTCATTTACATAATATGGATGTAATCGGATAGGGAAAGCTTTCTTCCCCTACCAGATCACCGCGATACCTCGCTCATCTCACGGCATTGCCGCTCGATGACCGTTGCCCGTCGGATGCCCGCTCGTGCAAGCACGGCGGTCGCCCTCCGGGCGTATCGCGCAAAAAGCCGAAAACGCTGCACTTTCAACGTTTCCGGCTTTTTCTAAGCAGATGACGGGAATCGAATAGACCTTACAAGTCCTGTTTTCCTTTAAAAATCAAGGTTTTTTCGATTTTTATTTGATTACCTTTGATTACTTGGTAATCAAGTCAGCCTTAAACTCTGGAATAGAGCTAAGGATTGCACTTTTCGTTTCAATACTTCTTCGATTTCTGTGGTAATGGTTTTCCGTACAAAGAATATTGGTATGCCCCATCTGACCTATAACTATTCTTTGATCAATATTGTTGTCAAGTAGAATAGACCCGTAAGTTTTTCTTATTTTGTGTGGAGACTTTCTGTAAATTCCAACTTTGTCGCACACTCTTCGCAACCGCATTCTGATAGAATGTGTATGTATCCGCTCACCATTCTTAACAAAAATATAATCAGAAAATGGATTAAGCATTCTAATTTTCTTCACAAGCCACTCATACTCATTTGGAATTATAACTGTTCTAACTCCTGCCTGTGACTTCGGAAATTCTTTCACTTCGCACACATACTTATCGCCTTTTCTATATCGTGTCTCGGTGCGTCGGATTTTAAATGTAAATCCATCAAAATCTGTATGCTTTAGCGTAACAACTTCTCCAATTCTCACCCCGGTAACAAACATAAGCAAAATTGCAATATTGGACATATCAAGATTTTCTATCAGATATTCCATTATTTTAGGCATTTCTTCTTCATCAAAAACTATCTTTTAAAAGCAATAAATTTACTGAATATATAATTTAATATAACCACAACTATACTAATAATTACTTTTGCAAACATTCCATCAATACCGAAAATCTTCTGATCCAGTCCGAATGACACAAGCAGTGGAACTCCAATCATTTCCAGTGCCCCTGTAGCAAGCCGTGAAGCTGTAAATTTCCAGAATTCCGCAAATACAACATGAAATGATAAGTTCCTGCTTCGAAAGACCCACAGCTTATTCGTCACAAATGCAAAGAGAACTGCACATATCCACGAAAAAGCATTTGACATCGGGATAGCATTACTTCCGGGAGGCAGGACTTTCACAAAAAAGCCGTATGTCGCCCAACTGACAAGCGTTGTCATAATTCCCCAGAATAAATATAACAGAATTTCTTTGTTCTTCTCTGCCAAATTTCGAATTCCTTTTTTCATTTTTACTCTGCCCTTTTCGCATCATCGATATTGGTTTTTGCAATAATATAATGAGGACGCCGCTTTGTTTCCAGATAAATTTTGGCAATATATTGACCTATAATACCAAGACAAAAAAGTTGGATTCCTCCGATAAAAATAATAATACAGACCAGAGACGCCCATCCATCAACTGCATCACCAAACATCAACTTTCTTATAATAATCAGAATCAGGATAATAAAAGAGCAAAATGTCAGAAGAATCCCTCCCCAGGATGCAATAGACAGAGGCGTCTGTGAAAAATTAATAATCCCGTCGACAGCATAGCGAAACAGTTTCCAGAAACTCCACTTCGTCTCGCCGGCAACCCGCTCTACGTTTTTATAGGGAAGCCAATATGTTTTAAAACCGATCCAGCCAAAAATCCCTTTAGAAAAACGATTTGCCTCTTTCATCGCAACGATAACATTTACCATCTCCCTTTTCATCAACCGGAAGTCTCTTGCACCATCTACGATATCTGCATCTGAAATTCTGTTAATGATCTGATAGAATTTTCTGGCAAAAAAGCTGCGTATGGGCGGTTCGCCATCTCTGCTGACTCTTCTGGTCGCCACGCTATCATATTCCTTTGTTTCCAATATATTCAACATCTGTGGAAGAAGGGATGGCGGATCCTGCAGATCCGCATCCATAACAGCGACATAATCGCCGGAAACATTGCAGAATCCGGCATACATTGCTGCTTCTTTGCCAAAATTTCTGGAAAAATGAAGATATTTCACATGGTCATCCATTTCCGCCAGTCCCGTCAGTACATCCAAAGTATTATCAGTTGACCCATCATTTACAAAGACCATTTCATAAGAATATTCTTCCAATTTTTTCAAAACATTTGTTGTCTCCCTGTAGAATAAAGGAATTGACTCTTCTTCATTGTAGCAGGGAATAATAAGGGATATTTTCTTCATCTTTTCACCAACTCACTGCTCATATGTCAGTTTATAAATATTAACTGTAAAAGTACCAACTTTACCTTTTTCCGCGATTGTTTCACATTCAAACCCCTGGCTCTCGATCTGACCAAGCGTATCTTCGGCTTTCTTTATATTATTTAATATCAGCCAATAGATTCTTCCCGTATCCAACTTCGGAACATCAGACAAATTGACCAGCTCCGTTTCTACTCCCGGATAATAATATGCCGCAAGCGACCAATCGATATGAACCTGGTCGGTAAGAATTACATCATCTGTTTTAATATCCGATGTCAGTTCCATTGTTTCAGTAAGCATTTTATCAGCGCTTTTATCATGCAGATAAACCTTTTTGTAAGACGGAATAAATAATATACACATCACCAAAATGAGAAGAACAGAATATATTTTTCTGCCTTTCAATCTGGATATGACCACACATAATACCACCCATGCTACAACTGACACAGGATAAATATATCTCACCAGGTAAAACGGTCTGATAAGCTCTGAAATAGTAATACCGAATCCAATAGTACCAATAACACTTATGATTCCAGCTATTAAAAATACTACCCTGTCTGTGATATGAAAAGCAGATATATCGACACGTATTCCGTATTGTTCCTTGTTTGTTTTCTCGATCTTTATAATTCTAGTCTCATAAAGCAGTGCAAAAATAAAAGCGACCGCTATCAGGCACCATAGCCATAGAGGAAACTGTCCGGAAAACAGCTCCTGTATACTTTCCTGAAAAGTCGGTATTTCTTCAATCCAATAGCTCTCCGTTTTCTCCGTCAGGGTGCGTAACATAATAAAAAACCACGGCAGATATCCAATGACTGTCAGAACACATGTAATCAGCGTCTTTTTTAAATTCTCCTTCCTGCTGACCAGAGCACGAACAAGCAGCACCAGATAAAAGAAAGCCACTGATATCAGACAATAATAATGAGTATATGCCGCCGCAAGTGAAAACAAACCAAACAGAAGATAATCCTTCACACGGTTTTTCTCCAAGATACCGTATAAAGAATAAAAACTCAAAAGGACAAAAAGCGCTCCCCAGGAATACATCCTGACTTCAACATTATTTCGCACCGCATTAGCAGAAAGGCATGCAAGGGTAATCAAAATTACCGAAGCACTTCCGCCAAATTTTTTCCATATAGTTGTCATGGAAAAAATAATAATGACAACACACGGAATCAGCGATACCAAATGGAAAACCCACCCCTGTTTTCCGAAAATCTCATAAGCAATTTTGACTAGAAGATAGTAAAGCGGCGGATGCACATCTGCAGCCGTTCCCGAAATAATCCCCGGTATACTTTTTTGAGCAAGGTCTATGGTAAAGCCTTCATCTCCCCAAAAACAGTTATCAAAGATACGAATAAAGTTCAGCGCAAACAATACAGCCGAATAAACCCACGCACATAATTTCCAATAACAGAATTTAAAAGTTGTACCCGATGGTCTTGCAACTTTCAATGTCATATGTCGGCGTATATAACATTCTGTCAGCGGTTCTGCTAAAGCGATAAGAACTGCCAGGCTGATATATTTGCAGGCAAAGCCATTATGATTATTTAGATTATCCGACAATGATCCTGTACTATCAAATCCAAAATAAAGAATCATCATCATAACCCAATTGAGTCCTATCACAGCTATCAGATAATGCATAATCCTTTTTCTATCAGACAGCTGTGTATCAAAAATCCTGTTACGTACACAGATCAATATAAAAGGAGGTAGAAATACCGACAGTAACGCAATCATAATAAAAAAACTCCTTCTCTGTAAAATAAGACATCACACGCAAATGAATTTCCTAATATTCTTTGCTCGTCCTCTCTTTAAAAAACACTTTTAAATTGAATAAGAGTATTATCTAAAATTCCCCTCTTCAGTATTACCCCAGAAATTCCAATAAATCCACAGAGCTTGTGATCTGAAAACTATCGCTAATATAATCATCTGTCTGGAGAATATACACACTATTCCCATTAGACCCTCCCATATCCAGCAGCCCGATTTTGCCGGTTCCCAGCATAACCGGAAAACTCCATCTCAAAACTGGTCCCGCTGATTTTTTCCATGGAGTAAAATAGCCCGGAAAATGTCCTATCGCATTTGCACGTATTGCATTTACTGTCCCTGAAGCATAGATATTTACCATTTTTCCGTTTCTCTCAAGGTTAAATGTAAACCCATTTACATCTGATATATTACATACTGCGCTTGTTTCGATATCTCCTCCAAGCAATTTTCGGTATACATTTCTTGCAATTGTTGTCTGGCCACTGCTATTCGGATGAACATTATCACTTGAAAAACAACTCTCATTGAATACCATCCAGCTCCAGGAATCCCAAAAAACAACCTTCTGCTTTGCATAAATCATAACGGCATCATAAATTTTTCTTATTATCTGTTTCTTCGGCGGCACCAATCCGGGATTAAACAGATAAACAACGGATGCATTCGGACAATCAGACAAAACCTGATTAAAAAATGTTTCTACCGCATCCATAAATGAATCTCCGTAATCCTGATCATTGTCATTCCATCCCAACATGACAAAAACAGTTGTTGCTTCATCCAGCCAGCTAATCTCACCTTTATGATTGTTCCATGCCTGAATCGCTGTTCTTCTACTGGATGAAGACATATGGGTAAACCCAACTCCTCCTTCCCCATATACATGGGATTTCTCACACTCCAGATATGGAATCAGGCGGTTCCCCCATGAAATAACATTTCCGTCCGGAGAATATCCTTCAGTAAATGAATCTCCAAAAATAATGATTTTACTCAAATCAAGCCCAAGAATTCCATTCTCTATCTTCGCTCTTTCTATCATACTTATATCTCCTCCAATCAAAAAGAGCCGTAATCGCTATATTCTTAACAATCACGGCTTATTTACAGCAGATGACGGGAATCGAACCCGCCTCCCCAGCTTGGGAAGCTGGTATTCTACCGATGAACTACATCTGCATCAACACGTTATGAATTATAGCGCGCTTTTATTGAAATTGCAAGACTTTTCTCAGTCTATCTGCCAGTCGATGGGGGCAATCCCGTGACTCTCCAGAAATGCATTTGTCTTGCTGAACGGCCTGCTGCCAAAGAATCCGCGGAAAGCAGACAGCGGACTTGGATGAGGCGCCGTCAGGATCAGATGCTTCGGGTTGTTGAGCATCACTTTCTTCCTCTGAGCCGGGCTGCCCCACAGGATAAATACAATCGGTCTGTCCTGACCGTTCAGCGCCATGATCGCCGCATCTGTAAACTCCTCCCAGCCAATTCCCCGGTGAGAATTAGCCTGATGTGCACGAACCGTGAGCACCGTGTTCAGCATGAGCACTCCCTGCTCTGCCCATTTCGTCAGGCAGCCATGATTCGGAATCGCGCATCCCAGATCATCGTGGAGCTCCTGATATATATTCACAAGAGACGGGGGAATGTCCACGCCCTTCTTCACAGAAAAGCACAGGCCGTGCGCCTGCCCGTTATTGTGATACGGATCTTGTCCGAGGATCACGACCTTAACATCTTTCAGTGGCGTCAGATGGAACGCATTGAAAATGTCCTCCGCCGGAGGGAAGATCAGATGCGTCCTGTATTCCATGTTTACTGTCTCAAATAGTTTTTTGTAGTAGGGCTTTGAGAATTCCCCCTTCAGTGCTTCGTACCAGTCTCCGTTCAGGCCTGCCATGCTCCTGTTCCTCTTTTCTTTCTGAATATTCCAGATAATTTTATCATCATACCGGATGCATTGCAATGGATGAGCTGTTATATTTACAGCCTCACCGGCACGCCCTCACCCTGAAGGTATTCTTTCACCTGCCGGATCTCCAGCTCTTTATAGTGGAACAGAGAAGCAGCCAGCGCTGCGTCTGCTTTTCCGACTGACAGTGCTTCTTTAAAATGTTCTAACGTTCCTGCCCCGCCGGAGGCTATGACCGGAATGGATACACTTTCAGCGATCGTGCGTGTCAGCTCCAGATCATAACCGGCTTTCGTGCCGTCGCAGTCCATGCTGGTCAGCAGTATCTCCCCTGCCCCGAGCTTCTCCACTTTCATCGCCCACTCTACCGCGTCAATACCTACATCAATGCGTCCACCGTTCTTGTAAATATTCCATCCTGAACCGTCCGCTCTTTTCTTGGCATCAATCGCCACAACAACACACTGGCTTCCGAACTTATCAGCTGCATCGCTGACCAGCTCCGGCGTATTGATCGCAGAAGAATTAATCGAAATTTTGTCCGCACCTTCCCGGAGAATCGCCCGAAAGTCATCTACCGTACGGATACCGCCGCCTACAGTAAACGGGATAAACACACATTCTGCCACTTTCCTCACCATATCTATGACAGTTCCCCTGTTGTCGGACGATGCCGTTATATCGAGAAATACAAGTTCGTCTGCTCCCGCCTTATCATATGCTTTAGCAATCTCCACCGGATCACCTGCATCTTTAAGATCAACAAAATTGACTCCTTTTACTACTCTTCCCCCGTTTACATCAAGGCAGGGAATGATTCTCTTTGTAAACATATCGTTTTTCTCCTATAATTCCACAAAGTTCTTCAGTATCTGAAACCCCACATCACTGCTCTTCTCTGGATGGAACTGGCATGCAAACACATTGTCTTTCTCCACGGAAGCATGGATATGTGTGCAGTAATCCGTAGATGCTTTCACAATCCGCGCGTCAGCCGCCTTAAGATAATAGGAATGAACAAAATAAACATAGGCACCTTCCGCCACTCCGCGGAACAGCCTGCCATCATTCTCCAGGTGAAGTGAATTCCATCCCATATGCGGAATTTTCATTCCTTCCTTTTCCGGAATTTTCAGGATCTCTCCTTTCAGAATCCCAAGACCTTTCACACCTGGGGCCTCGTCGCTGCGCTCAAAGAGAAGCTGAAGTCCAAGACAAATCCCGAGAAACGGTGTCCCCTTGTCTACAACCTGACAGATCACGCTCTCCAGCCCTCTTTCACGTATTGTAGCCATCGCATCTCCAAAAGCGCCTACACCAGGCAGGATCACCTTATCAGCTGACAGGATCGTCTCTTTATCTCCGGTCACTTTTACTTCCTGCCCGAGAAGGAGAAGGGCTTTTTCCACACTCTTTATATTACCTGCATCATAGTCAATAATCGCTATCATCCTTTTTCCTCCGCTTCTGTATACGAGAATTTAACAGCTTATTTTTTACTGTTTCCGATACCGGTCTCGACCACCGGGATCGGCGTATCATCCACTGCGTCCAGATTGTTTACATATTTTTTCGTCTCTTTGACAATAACGGGCGAGAGCAGAAGGACTGCTATGAGGTTCGGGATTGCCATAAGCGCGTTAAGGATATCCGCGATCAGCCATACAAGATCCAGTGCCAGGACAGGCGCAATCAGTGCGACAGCTATATAAAGTACCCTGTACGGGATAAGCCCGAACTTTCCGGCAAAATATTCCACACACCGCTCCCCGTAATATGCCCATCCGAGAATCGTGGAATATGCAAATGTAATGATACCGACAACAAGGATAAACGGTCCGAAATACGGAATCTGTGAAAATGCCATTGTCGTAAGCTGACCTCCGTTATCAACTGTTGAAAGCAGATCCGGATTTTTCAGCATAGTCGATACAAGCACAAGTCCCGTCATCAGGCAGACAACAACTGTGTCCCAGAAAGTTCCCGTTGAAGAAACGAGCGCCTGACGCACCGGATTTTTCGTCCTTGCCGCAGCCGCCGCGATCGGCGCGGAGCCCATACCGGATTCATTAGAGAAGAGTCCTCTTGCAACTCCGTACTGGATTGCATAGCGGAGACCGCCGCCCACAAGGCCACCGATTACCGCCCCCTGATCTGCAAATGCAAGCCGGCAGATCGTGGTGACCGTAGGAATGATATACTCATGATTGATTCCCAGTATAATGATACATCCGATCACATAAAAAAGCGCCATGAAAGGAACCAGTTTCTCGCATACGCTTGCTATACTCTTTATTCCGCCGAAAATAACAAATGCCGTCAGCACCGCAATCACTACACCAACAATCCATGGATCAATCCCCAGATTAGTATTACAGACTTCTGCGATAGCATTAACCTGAGTCGCACATCCGATACCGAAAGATGCACATCCGGCAAATACCGAGAAGATCATCCCCAGCCATTTCAGATTAAGGCCTCGTTCCAGTGCATACATAGCTCCACCCTGCATACGTCCGTCAGGAGTCTTCACTCGATATTTAACCGCGATGAGAGACTCTGCATATTTCGTTGCAATGCCAAACACGCCGGTCAGCCAGCACCAGAGTACCGCTCCCGGTCCGCCTAATGCGATTGCAGTCCCCACACCGATAATATTGCCTGTTCCGATCGTAGATGCCAGCGCTGTTGCCAGAGCACCAAACTGGCTGACTTCGCCGTCAGCTCCCTCCTCTTTTGATACAGAGAGAGGGATTCCCTTCATAATTGTCTTTCTCTGTATGAATCCGGTCCTCAACGTCAGAAAAACGTGGGTTCCCAAAAGAAGAATGATCATCCACCACCCCCACACAAAGTCGTCTACTGACTGTACGGCACTGTAAATCTTGTCATACACTGCAAATTCCTCCTCATTCTTTAAAATAGTTACAGTTCAGTCATGATTGTCATATGGCTGAACTGTTACCTAAAATGATATAAGGCATACCCATGCCCACTGCTGACAGCCGGCATGCCGTATGCCTTAAACCACTCTGTAACGTTAATATTTTATCGCACTTTCACTTTAATGTAAAGAAGTATTTTCTGTTTTTGCATCCAGCTCGAACCAGAACTCTACGCCGTTATCGAAATTACGTACTCCGTATTTCTGGTGGAACGACTCCATAATAGCCTTTACGATTGAAAGACCGATTCCATTTCCTCCATATTCTCTTGTATGCGCTTTATCCACTTTATAGAACTTATCCCACAGCTTTGGTACATCCTCGTCCGGTATCGGTTTCCCGCTGTTAAATACACTGATATGAGCTGTATCCCCGATCTGACGTATCCGCACCTCTATCCGCTTTTCATTTTCCACATGATGGATCGCATTCGTCAGATAATTGCGCACCACCTGCTCGGTCTTGAACTCATCCGCCCATACATCCAGCTTCTCATCCGCCACAAAGTCCACTGTTGCTTCCGCCTGCTGGATCAGGATATCGCAGCTTGCGATAACCCCGCGCACCAGTCCCACAATATCAAAACGCTCAAATTGTACTTCATCTGAACCGAACTCAAGCTGATTCAGAGTCAGCAGATTCTTCACCATCCTGTTCATCTTGTCAGCTTCATCCATAATAACCTCGCAGTAGAATTCCCGGCTTTCAGGATCATCATTCACCCCTTCTTTCAGCCCTTCTGCATACCCCTGGATCAATGCGATCGGTGTCTTAAGTTCATGGGATACATTGCCAAGGAATTCATTTCGCATCTCTTCCATCTTCTCTTTCTGCTCGATATCTTTCTGGAGCTGATTATTCGCCCGTTTAAGCTCGGAAATAGTCTTCTCGAGCTGTTCGGACATCCTGTTGAAATTACTTCCCAGGATTCCGATTTCATCACTCTCTTCACTCGTATACTTTGCATCGAAATTCAGATTTGCCATCTCCTGGGACAGACGCGCCAGTTCCATAATCGGTTGTGTGATCCTTCTCGACAGAAGCCACACAAGCAGGCCGCCGATAACGATACCCACAGTGCCCAGATAGATCAGGAACTGATTTGCCAGTGCCGCGCTCTCCCTGATGCTTGCCAGCGGGCTCTGCATCACAAACCAGGATCCGTCAGAAAATATTCCCCACATCTTCAGATATTCCACATCGCTCACACCGCTTTCTGCCGCTGTGCGATAGATCGTAAAATTATCGCTCTGCTCAATTACCGTATCCGGATCGATGTTCTGTCCGAGGACCTCCCCGATCATCTGACTCATGCGCGGATCATTCTCGGGCATAGTAGAGAATACTGCTTTTCCCCTGCTGTTCGCAACGACAATATCTATATTTCCACGCTCCGTACGCACCAATATTTCTTTCATTACTGACAAGTCAGTCAGGCTGCCTTCCTGCAGCGTCTGATCCACTTCATGGTAAGTGCGCACCAGATCTTTCGCCTTATGCGACAGATAATATGTGCCGAGAAATCCGTTGTTGATAATAAGCACTGCTCCAAGTATACAGACAAACAAACCGATAAAGATCGCCGTCATCTGACGTCTGATCGAATGTTTCATATAAGTCACCTCAATCGTATCATATGTAATGATCCGGCGATACCGGCACTGTTACGGTGTATCAGTCGGTCTCAAATTTGTAACCCATGCCCCAGATTGTCCGGATATATTCCCCTTTATCTCCCAGTTTGCTTCTCAGCTTCTTAACGTGGGTGTCGATCGTTCTGGCATCACCAAAATAATCATAATTCCATACATTGTTAAGAATCTTCTCCCTTGAGAGTGCAATCCCCTGGTTCTCCATAAAATACGAAAGCAGCTCGAACTCTTTATAACTCAATTCCACGGGCTTCCCGTCAATCTTTACGATATGCGCCGCTTTATCGACCACGATTCCTCCTGCTTCGATCACATCACCGCCGGCATTGCCGAGCGTTCTGCGAAGGATTGCATTCACTCTGGCAACCAGGATCTTCGGGCTGAATGGTTTAGAAATGTACTCATCCACCCCCAGTTCAAATCCCTGCAGTTCATCCCGCTCTTCTGCTCTGGCTGTCAGCATGATGATTGGCACTTTCGAAGACTCCCTGATTTCCCTGCACGTCTGCCACCCATCCATCTTCGGCATCATCACGTCAAGGATAACAAGGGCAATATCTTTATCTTCATAAAAAATATCCATTGCTTCCATCCCATCGCCTGCTTCAAGCACTGTATACCCTTCGCGGGCAAGAAAATCTTTTACCAGCTTCCTCATTCTGCTCTCATCATCTACAACCAGGATTTTTATATTCATATTTTCCATTATTTTTTCTCCTTATCCTCATGCGGATTGTTCCGCATTTTCTGCTCCCTCGATTTTATAAACAGTGTAAGTTTATCAAAAAAATATGTCAATCCTGTGAACGTAAATTTTCTCTTGCAAAGACCGTGTCCTGATGATAATATATTATCAGTTCGTGAGGGAGTAATTGGCGTATTACTGCGCGGTAAGTCAACATACTGGTCTTTTTGAGACCTGGCTTATCTTAAATAATGAGACTCATGTACAGTGTATTTGCTGTACATGTTTTTATGACAGGTACAGCATGTGCCTGCTTTTTTTATGCAACTGATAACCGGAGTGCTCTGCAGACGCTCTAATCTAACTGCTAAGGAGAAAAAAATGGGATTATTAGAATTATTTATACTCGCTGTAGGTTTATCGATGGACGCTTTTGCCGTCTCCATCTGTAAAGGGCTGGCCATGCCCAGGATTTCTATAAAAAAATCCGGTATCGTAGGATTATGGTTCGGAGGATTCCAGGCGCTGATGCCCGCAATCGGCTATATACTTGGTTATCAGTTTCGTGATAAGATTACCGCAATTGATCACTGGGTTGCTTTCATCCTCCTGGGACTCATTGGTGCTAATATGATCAAGGAAGCCTGTTCAGGCGACTGCGAGAAAGAGGACGACTCACTGGATATCAAAACCATGTTCCTCCTCGCCGTAGCAACCAGCATCGATGCCCTTGCGGTCGGCATCACTTTCGCATTCCTCGACGTACATATCGTTGCAGCTGTTTCATTTATCGGAGTCACTACATTCATCATCTCTGCCATCGGGGTAAAGATCGGTAATGTATTCGGCACAAAGTATAAGTCAAAGGCTGAGTTTGCCGGGGGAGCCATACTGATCCTTCTGGGCATCAAGATCCTGCTCGAGCATCTCGGGATACTGTAAGTAATGCGATACATACCAGATTTTCGTTGACTTGCCGACAGGACCTGTGCTATCATGAGCAGTGCGTAAAAGAGAATATATTTTATCAAGTCATATGGTTTTCCTGTTTCAGAATTCAAACAGGCATATGACTTTTTTTATTGTTTTGAAAGGAGTAGCTTAATCATTATGGAAAAAGTAAATTCATTTATGCGGACGAAACCGGTGTTTTCTCTGCTCGTCTCCATGTCCGTCCCGATGATGCTGTCCATGCTGATCCAGTCCCTCTATAATATAGTAGACAGTATCTATGTATCCAGGCTGGGTACCGATGCACTGACTGCCGTCTCGCTTGCCTATCCCCTGCAGAATGCAATCGTCTCTGTCGGAGTCGGGATTGGCGTAGGTATATCCTCCGCCATCTCCATCCATCTCGGATCAGGAGATCAGGAAAAGGCTGACCGGGCAGCATCACTCGGCATTGTTCTTACAGTCTTTCACTGCATCCTTTTCGTTCTGGCAGGTATCTTTACCACCCGCCCGTTTCTCCGTCTGTTCACGGAAAATCCGGTCATTTTAAAAGATGCCTGCAATTATACTTATATTGTACTGTGCCTGTCTTTCGGCTCACTCCTGCAGATTGCTTTTGAGAAGATATTTCAGAGCATAGGCAGGATGAAGGTCACAATGTATCTTCTCATTGCCGGATGCGTGATCAATATTATCCTTGATCCGGTCCTTATTTTCGGTCTGCTCGGATTCCCGGCGCTTGGCGTGACCGGAGCCGCTATCGCCACAGTCATTGGACAGATCTGCGCTTTTCTGCTATACATCGTGGTATACCTGAGGAAACCGTACGCCGTCCGCATCCGTATCAAATATATGAAGCCGGATTGGAAGATCATTAAGCAGATTTACAGTGTGGGCATCCCTTCCAGTATCATGATGCTTCTGCCTTCTGTCCTGATCAGCCTGCTGAACAGGATCCTCACCGCTTTTTCCAGCCTGTATGTGGCCGTGCTCGGTGTTTATTTTAAGCTCCAGACATTTATCTACATGCCGGCAAACGGAATCGTACAGGGGATGCGTCCGATAGTAGGGTACAATTATGGAGCCGGAGAACCCAAAAGAGTCCGCAGCGCAATCCGCTACAGTCTTGTCTGCGCTGTAGTCATCATGCTACTGGGAACGCTGCTATCGCTTATCTTTCCCGCACAGATTTTCGCTTTATTCGACGCAGATGCAGAACTGATGTCAGCCGGTGTGACAGCTCTTCGCATCATCAGTCTGGGATTCCTTGTTTCCTCCATCGGGGTAATCTATGCCGGGACATTTGAAGCACTGGGAAACGGGCGCAATTCTCTCATCATATCACTGCTCAGACAATTTGCCGTAACTCTGCCGTTGAGCTTTGTACTGTCACGCTTTCTTGGTCCTGTCGGAGTCTGGATCGCTTTTCCTGCAGGGGAGCTGTGCGCTGCCATTGCCGCATTCTTCCTCCTCAGAACATACAAAGAAGGAGCATTCACACCATTCTAAGCTGTGAATGCTCCTTTTACTTATTCAAATGATGTCAACTATGAAGTGTGAAACGCTTGCCTTTTGTCCCCGCCATCATTCAAATTCATATTTCATAAAATACTCATGAGCCAGTTCTTCATCCTCTCCATCTACGACCAGCCGCATAGGCAATCCCAGTTTGATCGACATCAGCCCGAGGATTGATTTCCCGTCAATCCGGAAATTCCTGTTAGACATATCTGTTACATCGATATCTGATTTCATTTTCTGGCATGTGTCGCAAAAGCTCATCAACTGACCTGATGTTATAAATTTAATCTTCTTCTCGACCATTTCTCTGACCTCCTGTTTTACACCTCTGGTAGTATAAACCAATTGCAGGAATTCAGCAAGCAAAAAATAAAATCTTTTTCATATTCTGGGTAACAGTTCAGCCATCAGGCATGAGCGGGTTCGATTTATGCTTTCATAAGAATCGGCCCGCTCTATTCCTGATGAGCCGAGCGCCCGTCAATGCGTAAAACAGCGGCGACAGCCGCAATAAGCACGAAGTGCGGTTTTACGAATGGCGCGTGCTGAACTGTTACTTGTCTGGCGCTCAGAACAGCTTCGCAAGACTCTCAGTGTACGGCGGATAACATACTCCTTTTTCAGTCACGATGGCTGTGATCAGACTGTGATCTGTCACATCGAATGAAGGATTATAACATTTTACATCCTTTAGAGCCACAGGCTCCTGATAAAATTTTTCTTTGATCTCTTCCGGCTCTCTCAACTCGATATGAATATCTTCTCCACTTTTACAGTTCATATCGATCGTGGAAGTCGGTCCAAGCACATAGAACGGGATTCCGTAATACTTTGCCAGTATGGCAACGCCGCTCGTCCCGATTTTATTTGCAGTATCTCCGTTGGCGGCCACACGGTCGCATCCCACCATACATGCCTGTACCCATCCGTTTTTCATCACGATACTCGCCATATTGTCACAGATCAGCGTAACGTCGATCCCTGCTTTCTGTAGTTCATATGAAGTCAGCCGCGCCCCCCGAAGAAGCGGTCTTGTCTCATCTGCATAGACCCGGAAATTCATCCCGCGCTCTTTCCCCAGAAAGAGAGGTCCCTGCCCGGTGCCGTAACGGGATGTGGCCAGCGGACCTGCATTGCAGTGAGTCAGGATGCCGTCACCGTCTTTTATCAGCGAAAGTCCATACTCAGAAATTGCTTTGCACATATCAATGTCTTCCCGATGTATCTTCAGGCTTTCTGCTTTGAGCAGTTCCAATATCTCACCTACGTCCTTACTTCTGTCTGCAAGCACAGCTCTCTCCATACGATTCAGCGCCCAGCTCAGATTCACAGCCGTAGGTCTGGAAGAATCCAGATACGCCTTCTTCTTCCTGAATTCACAGAGAAATCTGTCGTAGTCTGTCTCTCTGATCTGCAGCGCAAGACAGTAGATACCGTATGCAGCGCAAATGCCGATTGCCGGAGCTCCGCGCACTTTAAGTGTATAGATAGCGTCCCAAATATCTTCCGCCGAAGATAATTCAAGATATTCCGTACGGTTCGGGAGCTGAGTCTGGTCAATGATTACTACACATGTGCCGTCGTCACTGAGACGAACGCTCTCGATATGAGTGACTTTACTGATATTTTCCATAGTAATCTCCTTATCGTTCACAGTATTCTGTTGTTCTGATAAGAATTATGGCATAAGAGAAGGCAAAGGACAAGAAACAGTTCCCCTATACGGAAATATCATTAACTAAAAAATCCCGGATATACCGCATTTAAGGTATTTCCGGGATTCTTTCAGTGCACCGAGTACGGATAAATCCGAACCCTCAACCTCCGCCAGTGTGATGGTCTTAGAACCGTCCTTATAGTTGAAAGTAAGGATTATCTTGTCCTCGTAAAGATACACTGCATTTACAAAGCTGTCAATCAGTCTTTGCCGCTGTTCCCGCTTTGTTACATCAAACTTGCGGAAACGGTAAATGAAAAATGCAATCTGCTCTCTGGTAAGCAAAGGCTTGTGCATCTCCTCCTGCAAAATGCTGACTTCAAGCTGGCTTTTTGTTTCTTCCAACTCGTCCAGTCTTTGCTTGGTGGACGGGGTAAAAATCCCTGCTTGAATAGCGTTGAGCATATTGTTAATACCTTTTTCCGTTTCTGCAAGCTGTTTTTTCAAAAGTGGTAGGTCGGTGCTTTCTCTTTTCTGCAATTCCATCAGCGTATCAATCAGCCGTTCCATGACTTCATCATTCATTATCGCTTTCATGGTGTAGCTGACAACTAAATCTTCAATCAAGTCTTTCTTGACCGCTTTCTTGTCACAGAGTTTCTTTTTCTTGGTATTCACACAACGATAATAACGGTGCACTTTCATGGTATGGCTTGTGCCGCTTTCCCCTACCATGAAAGAGCCGCACTTCCCGCAATACAGCTTCGTTGTCAACAGATAATCGTCCTCGGCTTTGTGACGAGCGGGAGCCTTTTTGTTTTTCGCCAGCCGTTCCTGCACTCGTTCAAACAACTCTTTCGGGACAATCGCTGGAATACCGTCCTCCTTGACTACATCACGATAGCTGTATTCTCCTATGTAACGGCGGTTCTTCAAAAGATGGTTCATAATATTCAATGTGATTTTCCCACCACGAATAGAACGCATACCCCGGCTATTTAACAGATTGACAAGTTCCTGCATGGTCGCACCCTCGCTGTACTTTGTAAACATTTCCAGTACCACCGGGGCGGTCTTGGGGTCGATTTGATAATACTGCTGTTCGTCAATGTAGTATCCCATCGGGACAGTACCGCCGTTGTATTTACATTTCAGCGCATTGTCGGTCAGACCTCGGATAACCTTTTCAGAAAGCTCCGCAGAATAGTATTCTGCATACCCCTCCAGCATAGCTTCCAAAATAATTCCCTCGCTGCCCTCGGAGATATTTTCCCTTGCGGAAATGACTTTCACACCGTTCTTTTTCAAGAGATTTTTGTAGCGTGCGCTATCATAACGGTTTCGTGCAAAGCGGTCTAACTTCCACACAAGGACAACATCAAACAAGCCCTTTGCGCTGTCTTTAATCATCTTCTGAAATTCAGGTCGGTTGTCCGTTTTGGCTGATAGTGCCCGATCAATGTAAGTTCCTAAAATCGTGATACCGTTTCGTTCTGCATAATCCTTACATTCTCGCAACTGCCCCTCAATACTTTCTTCTCGTTGATTATCGGAAGAATAGCGGGCATAGATCACACCTTTCATTTGTCCACCTCCATCATTTGAAGAAGCGTCTGCTTTAACTTCTCACTCATTGGCGATTGCGGGTCAAAACACATTTCAATAAACTGCCGCATTTCCTCACTGCCCGTTGCAATCTTAGGGCGGTATTCGTACAGCTTGCCTTGGGGCTTATCCGTCCGGGCAAACAGGTAATCCATAGACACATCAAAATAATCTGCATACTTCACAAGCGTTTCCAAAGACGGAGCAGATTGTCCCTGTTCATAGCGGTTAATGCTGGACTGTTTTACTCCCAGCAAATCCGCCATCTTTACCTGTGACAGCTTCACGCTCTCCCGCAATATCCGCAGGCGTTCTCCCAATTCTTTCATAGCAGCGACCTCCCTGTTTTCTCTGTGCTTATTATAACATTTATACGTTTGGTTTTCAACCCGTATCAAGCATAACAATTATGAAAATTATTCGTATAGAGAACAGAGAAAACAGGGACAGCAGAAAGAAAATAAGCGGTCAATCTGACTGTGATGTTACAGCAGACTGAAACCGATTATTTTGCGTTTTGCGGGGAATATGGGTACACATGACCGCAAAACAGGGTTTCCAAAGGGTATCCCTTTGGCACACGACTTTGCTTGCAAAGTGTAGTGTGTTATACGCTCTGTCGGCGTTGCTACGAAAATGAAGTTGCCGGGGGAGGGCAAGTACATTTGAAGCAGCAGGAAAACAGGGCTGTGATTGCGTGGCGTGGAGCCGCAAGCGCAGGGCTGGTTTCATCAGCAGACAGGGCGTATAGGAAAGCCCCCGTCCCTCTTCCCGCGTTGGACTTCGGAACAAAATGTCCCGAACTTGTGGACACACTCACGAAAAAGCGGTCGGGTTTTTCTCTCAAAATTGAAATGGGCGGGAAGCCATTTTAAGGGCTTTCCCGCCTTGATTGCCTGTCAGCAAAGGTGGGCGAAACTGTCAACGGCGGCGCATTTATGCGCCGTTCATCTTGACCGCCCGCCGGCTCGGCTGGCTTTGCAATTTCCCATCACTTTAATAAATGCGTTTTCTTTTCAATCGCCGCTTTTACAAGCAAAACTGTTTGGGGATTGACAATCAACATTTCGTAAAACTGGCAATATGAAAACCAAAACGGCAACCGCAATAATCCCTATTCCACAAAGTAAAAACCATTTTTCTACACCAATTCGTTCTGCAAAAATACCGGAACACAGCAAACCCAGCGGCATGGCAAAGGACATCACGCTTCCGAGCAATGAGAAAACCCGTCCCAGATATTCCGGTGGAAGCTGCTCTTGAAACAAGGCGTTTTGTACTCCGTAAAATGGAGAAGTTAACCCCATGACCGTACAACAAATTACAAATATAAAAAACGCATTGGTGGGCAGCAAACCGGAAATCGCAATGCTTACCCCCATCACAAGAACCGATAGACCGATTGAAAAAATCCGGTTCTTGAATCCACCCCAAACGCTGAGCAAAATTCCCCCTGCAAGCATACCGCCTGCAAAGGCAATTTCTGCTATGGACGCATGGGTAGGTGTTCCACGAAAGTATCCCATGCTCATCAAAGGGTACAATGCACTGATAGGCATAAAGAAAAACATATATGCCGTTCCAATCCAAAGTAATGCGAACAAACCCTTGTTTTTCTTTAACTCAAAATATCCCTCCTTCATATCCCGGAAAAAGCTGTTTTGGCTTTCGCCTGTGCATATTGGCGGATTTGGAATCGACAGAACCACAACAACGCCGCAAGCCAGAACTGCGCCGATAATATCCAATAGAATAATCGTGCTTAATGACCAGACACTATATAAGAAAGCGGCAGCGGCTGGGCTAATCAGGGACACGGCGGCCTGCATGGTCTGATTATAACCGGCACACTTTGTTAGCTGGTCTTGAGGAACCATAAGCGGCGTAACTGCGCTGGACGCAGGAGAATGAAAAGCGTTGCCGATACTTCTGACAAATAAGACCAGCATAATGAGCCATATGGGCAGTTCCATAAATATCGAAACGACTGCCAGGAATCCTCCTGTTGCGGCAATCATAAGGTCTGCTCCAATCATCACTCCTTTGCGGCTATGGCGGTCCACAAAAGTCCCTGCAAAGGGGCCGATCACAGCTTGAGGAAGAAAGCCCATCAAGGTTGCAATGGATAAGACCATAGCGGAATTTGTTTTTGCTGTGAGATAGAATATAATGGACATTTGCAAAATCCCGCTTGTAATGAGAGAAACGCTCTGTCCCGCCAGCATAGTAAAATACTTCTTTTTCCAAAATTTAGTTTCTGTTGTCATATCAATACCTCCTGTTTTTGTCACATACTCTTTCCTGTGCAACAAAAAGCAGGTATATGCTCCACTATGGGCATATACCTGCATAACAAAAGGCACGACAAGAAATCCTCTATGACAATCATTGTCATAAAGAATTGACCTATGTGTTTCTCTGTACGCACGACAAAAAAGCCCATCACATGGAATGAAAAACCGACTTTTTGTTGTTTATTAGCGTACAAAAATTAACACACGTAAGCCTCCTTTCAACTTCAAACTGATTGACAGAATATCATATAACAGATAGATTGTCAATCAGTTTGAAAAATTTTTGAAGTGGATTGGTTTGTTATAACTGAAAATTTAATTTCTTTGAACCTGCAGGGAATGGCATGCTCCGCTTACTTTTTTAGCCCTAACAATTATAATATCTGGAATTTCCTTGTTAAAATAGCATTCTTCATAAAAGCCGTCAATTACAAAACCAGTGTCAAAACAAATATTAAAAATATCCTGCAAAGAACGATGATAGTAACATTGCTTTTGTGGTTGGCCTTCAATCGCAATATCATAGTAGCTGTGTGGTGTCATGTATTTATCTGTCAGTGTAACAAAGCACGGATGCTGTGTTGCAAATACGAAAACTCCGTTATCCTCAATCAGTTCGTAAACTGAGGTAAAAAGCGGCTTAATATTTGTAATATCCATGACTGCCATATTGGAAACCGCTTTTGTGAACATTCTGTTTCTTTTTAATGCCATCAGACTGATTTCATTAGTGGCATCTGCTACACAAAATTCAATTTTATCCATATTGCGTTTTCGTCGTTTCTTTGCCAGTTTAATCATTTTTTCACTATAATCAAAACCTACAACCGAAACACCTTTTTCTGCAAGATATGCCGAATAGTTTCCGTTTCCGCACGCAATATCTAAAATATAATCTGTAGGATTGGGATTTAGGAGTTCTGTGACCTTTGGACGAACCACGTTTCTGTGAAAATCATTTGATTCATCACCCATTGTATAATCCCAAAATTCAGCATTTTGATCCCATATCATTTTACTTTCTTCTTTTGAGTACCGCATAGTTCCTCCTTCAATTAGAAGTTTTCTATCTATTCAATAGGCAAATTATGTTGTTTCAAAAAGGATAGTTTATCCCAGTAACCTCTTTGAAATAAAATTTTCCCATTCACAACATGGAAAAATCCGCAGCCTCTTAATCCTAATGGGTCTCTCCATTCTAAAATTGCCCACTGCCCATCTTCAAATATATTTTCTACAATGGCTGTCATATCAGCTGTGGTAAATTCTGTTGTGAACATTTCTCTGATTGCCTCTATCCCAATCACCGGTTCATTTGTTACCTGATGATTGATTGCGTTATCATGGTACAGACTCACGATTGCCTCAACATCGTGGTCGTTAAAAGCATCTACCCATTTACATACTACTTCTTTTGGTCGTAACATCATGATTTCCTCCATCTATCTTTGTTTCCTTGCCTGCCAGTTCAATCATTTTCTTCGCCAACTGCTGGAACTGCCCGGCAGTTTCCTCGTCCATCGGAAGAAGCTGCCCGACCTGTCCGGCGATCATAGCGGTCACATCATCCATAGAAAGCGGCTCCTGCTGGTGGTTTTTCATGGCTTCCTGCATAGTTTGGAACATGGTGGCGGTAATGGTTTCTCCCGGCTGCTCGCTGCTGTCCATCTCTTTCTTAATGTCCCGCAGGATAGTAAGGAACACATTTTTGATTTTTTCAATCTCTGCTTCATGGTCGCCCATCTTCTGTGCGTTCAAGAACTGCAAGTCCTGTCTTGCTTCTGCCCGGTGTTCCGGGTGTTCTTTCATCAGATCAGACAGGGAAGCCGTTGCCATTTCAATCAGCTGGTTTCGTGCCATAATGCCCTTTGCCGCTGTGTCCTGAAAATAAATCCGTATCAAATCCATCAGCTTGGGGAAATTCCTGTGTTCCAGCAAGCGATTTAGGATCTGCACATTCACAGCACCCGTCACAAGCCCTTTGACTGCTCCCTCGGACAAGCCCAGCTCGGATATATCATAGCTTTTGCGAACGCTGATATTGGATAGCCCCAGTATGTAGTCGGTGGACACCTTAAATTCCTTTGCCACACCGATGAGAATATCGCTGCTGACTGTCCTTGTTTCGCCGCTGACAATGCGGCTCAACTGGGAAGCGGAAACGCCGATCTTCTCTGCAAGTTCTTTTTGTTTGATTTTGTTTCCGTTGCATAAATCGGAAATCCTCTGTCCGGGTGTTCCGGGTAAAGCCATAGATACGCACCTCCTCCGTATAACTCTATTATACACCAAAATTGCAAAAATGCAATTTTCAAAGTGTAAACTTCACAGAAATGCAATTCTCGCAAAATTCCGAGGATTGCATTTTTTTCGTGTAGACTTAGGGTAGTTCATCGATGAGCTGCACCTTGAAAACAGAATGACCGTCCGAAAAGGAATATTTCTCCCGGCGAAGTATCGCATTTGCGTACCAACGGAGAACACACGCCGCAGAAATGGGGCAGGAAACCTTTTCGGGGAAAACGGCAATCAGACAAAGCGGAGGACACACATGGAAAACAATCTCAAAAAGCTGCCGCCGTTGGAGCGCAAGCCGGACGGCTCTCTGCACCGCATGACCCCAGCACAGCGGAAACGGGCAAACGCCTTGATTCGCCGGGAATGTTGCAGCTATGATAGCGGCAACTGCATTGTGCTGGATGATGGCGATACCTGTATCTGTCCGCAGACGATTTCTTTCTCGGTCTGCTGCAAGCATTTCCGCTGGGCTGTCCTGCCGCTGGATCGGACGCTGGAAGCAGAGATTTTCCGGGATAAGGACGCAAAACGGTGTATTGTCTGTCGGAAAGCTTTTGTTCCCGGCTCTAATCGGGCGAAATACTGTCCCGACTGCGCCGCCAGCGTTCACAGGCGGCAGAAAGCAGAAAGTGAACGGAAAAGGAGGGCGAGCGTGGACAATTAGGGGCGAAAAAGCCTGTATTTATGGGGCTTTCCGAACACCAAACCGGGGCAGGTGGTATTCTTTATCGCTAACCCTCAAAACAGGGCTTCTAATTGTCCATAAGACACTATGACAAAGTTTATCTATCACTACCAACAGGAACGGGCACAGAGCTTCACCCAGCTTCCCAATTTCCTGTTTGAAGCACCAACCTATCAGCCGCTGTCCAATGAAGCAAAGCTGCTGTATGCCTTTATCCTGCGCCGGGCAGACCTATCCCGCAAAAACGGATGGGCGGACGAGTACGGGCGGATTTACCTGTACTATCCCATCTGCGAGGTGGTAGGGCTGCTTCACTGTGGGCGGCAAAAGGCGGTCAACACCCTGCGGGAATTACAGTATGCAGAGCTGATCGACATCAAGAAACAAGGCTGTGGAAAACCCAACCGCATTTACCCAAAATCCTATGAGGGCAGTTCCAATCCCTGACTTCTTGAATTTCCGTTTTGGTACGCCGGAGGGCTGAAAACCGTACTTGACGAGTACGAAAATCAGCCCTCTTGGAGTACCGAAATCGGACGGTATATAGAAATACAGAGATTAAAATGATTTATTTATATCGATTCCATTCCAATCCTATCAGAGCTATTTTCAGGGGGATTTTCCCTGTGGAAAACCCCGGAACGGAAGGGAAAGGAACGAGGAAAGGAGTTTATGGCACAACACGCAATTTTACGATTTGAAAAGCACAAGGGCAATCCGGCAAAACCGCTGGAAGCCCATCACGAACGGCAAAAGGAACAGTACGCCAGCAATCCCGACATTGACACCAGCAGGAGCAAGTACAACTTCCACATTGTCAAGCCAGAGGGCAGATACTACCATTTCATTCAAAACCGCATTGAACAGGCTGGCTGCCGTACCCGTAAGGACAGCACCCGGTTTGTGGACACGCTGATTACCGCCAGCCCGGAGTTTTTCAAGGGCAAGCCCCCAAAGGAGATACAGGCATTTTTCCAGAGGGCGGCTGATTTCTTAATCGGGCGGGTAGGGAAAGAAAATATTGTGTCTGCGGTGGTACACATGGACGAAAAAACACCCCATCTGCATTTGGTCTTTGTTCCGCTGACGCAGGACAACCGGCTGTGTGCAAAGGAGATTATCGGAAACAGAGCCAACCTCACAAAGTGGCAGGACGATTTTCACGCCTATATGGTGGAGAAATATCCCGACTTGGAGCGTGGAGAAAGTGCCAGCAAGACAGGCAGGAAGCATATCCCTACCCGGCTGTTCAAACAGGCGGTCAATCTCTCCAAACAGGCAAGAACTATTGAAGCCACGCTGGACGGCATTACCCCGTTCAATGCAGGGAAGAAGAAAGAGGAAGCCCTCTCCCTACTGAAAAAGTGGTTTCCCCAGATGGAGAATTTCGACCGGCAGCTCAAAAAATACAAGGTCACGATCAATGACCTGTTAGCTGAAAATGAAAAGCTGGAAGAACGAGCCAGAGCCAGTGAAAGCGGCAAGATGAAAGACCGTATGGAACGGGCAAAGCTGGAAAGTGAACTACAGAACATTCAAAAATTTGTTGACCGTATCCCGCCGGAAGTGCTGGCGGAATTGAAACGGCAACAGCGACACACAAAGGAAAGGTGATTGATTATAAGCAGATTTTTACGCCGCCCCTATGCGGCATTGTACCTTGACAACTGAATAAAGAAAGGCGAGCTATGGCAGAAAAGCACTCGGACAAAACCCCACAGCATGAGATAAATGCCCTTGCCCGGTGCTTGCTTCCCGAAATTCAGAAATTCTTTGCCAGCCCGGAGGGGCAGAAAGAATTTGAAGAATGGAAAGCACAGAGGGCAAAGGAAGCAGAACAACATAAAAGCGTATAACAAAAGCGGCGGTATCGTTATGATACCGCCGCTTTTGCTTTAGCATAGATATACTAAAAATCCGAATCCGTCCCCGATTGGAACCGGGTTCGGATTATCATGGTCTGGTGCGGATAACAGGACTTGAACCTGCACGTCGTAGACACCAGATCCTAAATCTGGCGCGTCTGCCAATTCCGCCATATCCGCATTACAGAATAAAAACAGCGGAAACTTTTAATGGTTTCCGCTTTCTTATTCCAGTGAGCGTGCGGGGATTCGAACCCCGGACAACTTGATTAAAAGTCAAGTGCTCTACCACCTGAGCTACACGCCCTTATTTTCTTTCCCGCTCACCCGTAAGTAAAGCTGACTGGGCTAGCTGGATTCGAACCAGCGAATGCAGGAGTCAAAGTCCTGTGCCTTACCGCTTGGCGATAGCCCATTAAAGACTTATGTCTGACACTGCATGCCAGTATGAATATAAAAGAAAGAGGGTGGGTAGTGGGACTCGAACCCACGATATCCAGAACCACAATCTGGCGCGCTAACCAACTGCACCATACCCACCATAACGAGCCTGGGGGGATTCGAACCCACGACCTACGGCTTAGAAGGCCGTTGCTCTATCCAGCTGAGCTACAGACTCTGATGCAAATATTCATTTGCCTTTTCCTGATGTTTCACAGGAAAAGCGGGTGATGAGAATCGAACTCACGTATCCAGCTTGGAAGGCTGGTGTTCTACCATTGAACTACACCCGCACATATCGGGGTGACAGGATTCGAACCTGCGACCTCCTGGTCCCAAACCAGGCGCTCTAGCCAAGCTGAGCCACACCCCGGTATTTTTTACTACGTTTCCTGTCTTCCCGTAGCGCATTGACTATTATATTATAAGCTTTCCCCATTGTCAACAACTTTTTTTATTTTTATTTCAGACATTCGGATAATCCTCTGAAATACGCGGGATAAACAGCCTGATCTGCCTTTATCCGAGATATCTCTGATCATACGTAGCCGTACCGTCCGCCTCTATCTCCATGATCATATAGCTGCCTTTCCGTCCTTCCTGACGTGGAAACGAGAGGCTCCCCGGATTAAGCACGGTAATCCCGTCTTTCTGCTCAAAAAACGGTCTGTGCGTATGTCCGTACATTACGATGTCAGCTTTTCTTGCCTGTCCTTCTTCAAAAATATATTCCGGATCAAGCGACACATAATAAGCATGTCCATGGGTAATAAATACCTTATACTTCCCCAGATAAAACTCCTCTTCCCGCGGCAGGTCAGAGAAGAAATCATTGTTGCCGCGCACCATATGTTTCTCACAGTCAATCACTGCATCCATATAGTCCTCGCCGCCCTCAACATCACCGAGATGGATAAACACATCAATTTGTCCTGCTTCTTCCAGCGCCCGGTCAAAATTTCCGTGTCTGCCATGTGTATCACTGACAATCAATACCCTCATCATATGTCCTCACTAATCTTCTCTTTTAAAATATCTCTCATTGCACGCAGCGCCTTGCCTCTATGGCTCAATTGATTCTTCTGTTCCGGACTCATCTCTGCCGTCGTACATCCGTACTCAGGTACATAGAAGATCGGATCATACCCGAATCCATTGCTTCCGGCGGATTCATGAGCGATTCTTCCTTCTATTGTCTTTCTTACAGTGGATACAGTCCCATCCGGAAACACTGCCGCTACAGCGCATACAAAACGCCCGGTCCGCTCTTCATCCGGCACTCCCTCAAGTCTGTCCAGCAGAATCCGGTTTTTGATATCATAAGATGTATCCTCACCGGCAAATCTTGCAGAATAAATTCCCGGTGCTTTGTCCAGATAATCAATCTCTAGTCCCGAGTCATCTGCCAGCACTATATCACTTGTCAGGATTCTTGCAACGGAACGCGCCTTGATCTCCGCATTCTCCTCAAAACTCATTCCATCCTCCACGATATCAATGTCAACGCCTGCCTCTTTCATAGAAAGTATCTCCAGGCCTACATCTTTCAGGATCATGCGTATTTCTTTCATCTTATTCTCATTGCCCGTAGCAAATATAATTCTTTTCTTCATCTTTTTATGTACCTTCTAATTCTTCTGTCTGGGCGGCCGCGGACCCGAAAACTGATAAAAATAAGTCCGTATCATCCCATTATATATTTTTCTGTTCTTATCTGCCTTTCTGCCAAAATACCGCTGCGCATCCTCATAGCTGGTGATCATATAGGCAGACCAGCTGTCAAGTCTGCGGAACGCTTCACCAAACTCCCTGTAGATACGCGGCAGCGTCACTTTTTCTTCCAGTCTTTCGCCGTAAGGGGGATTAGTAATGATAAATCCATATTTTTTCGGATGACTTAAATCTTTTACTTCCCTTTGCTGGAAATGAATCAGATGGGCAACTCCTGCCTCCTCTGCATTTTTCCTGGCAGTCCGCAGTACTTCTGCATCCACATCATATCCCTGTATATCTGTATCAATCCCGTCATCTATTAAATCCTGAGCTTCATTTACAGCCTCATACCAGCTTTTCTTAGCGATCAGATTCGTCCACGTTTCAGCCGTAAAAGATCGATTCATACCCGGAGCAATATTGGCAGCCATCATCGCAGCCTCAATGGGAAATGTACCGCTGCCGCAAAACGGATCCACCAGTATACGGTCCTTCTTCCAGGGCGTCAGCATAATAAGAGCTGCAGCCAGATTCTCAGCAATCGGAGCTTTCCCCGCCACCGGCCGGTATCCCCGCTTATGGAGAGATGTTCCGGTGGTGTCAAGCCCTACTGTAACGGTATCTTTCATAAGAAAGACACGAACCGGATAAGAGGCCCCCGTTTCGGGAAACCACTGAACACGATAACGCGCTTTCAGCCTTTCGACCATCGCTTTTTTCATAATAGACTGAATATCTGACGGGCTGAAAAGCCTGCTCTTAACCGATGCCGCTTTAGTTACCCAGAACTTTCCGTCTTCAGGTATGTAATCTTCCCAGCGGATTTCTTTTGTCTTCTCAAACAATTCATCAAACGTCTCCGCCCGAAAGCTCGCAACTTTCAGTAGAATACGCTCTGCAGTACGCAGAAATATATTCGCCCTGCACACAGCATCCATTCCTCCGCTGAAAGTGACTCTGCCATCTTCGACCTGTAGTATGTCATATCCCAGATTCTGAATTTCACGTTTTAGAACTGATTCGAGACCAAAGTGACAAGGCGCGATCCATTCCATTTTATCCATTAAGTTCTCCGTCCTTATATTTTGTCTGTATACATATTACTATAAATCAGGGGCAGAGTAAAGTTGAACTTTCCCTGCCCCGCCCTTCATTTTCTGATTGTTTCTATAGGACTTTAGTAACGGTCAGACTCGTCATAAGCATCTGCATCTCTGCCGCAGTTTCTGCTGTCAGAAGTGTTTGAATAGGAATTGCTGGTATTCTTATTTGAGTTTTTGTTCTTGCTCTGTGTATTTCCATAGGAAGAAGAGCTGTTCTTTGCGTTTTTGTTTGAATTGTTTGTATTACTATAGTTCTTTGCCATGAGTAATCCCTCCTGTTTATTTAATTCGGTATTAGTATGTGTCCTTAATGCTTTTTTATTCACTTTCCAAAACTTTTTCTTGCTTTTTCCAATTTCGTATATTATACTGTTCAATGTAGAAAGGTTGCTTTCTACAACCCCTTATTAATTATTTATACTCCCCTCAAAAGACCGATGGCTCCCCCATCGGTCTTTTACTGTTTATCGCGTTCATATTTTGTTCATTTATCATTTAAAAATCTTTCATTATATCATCATGTTTTCTTCATTTCTCTCCCATATACTAAAACCATCGAAAGAGAAAACACATAAATAAGACGCTGACAAGTTATTTTGAATAAACTTTTTCATAATACATGCCGGGGACCGAGCCGATCGGTTGCCCGGCATCCTCCCTTTTTTCAGGATATATGCCGGTACCGCCATAAATTCGGTGCCTGCTTTTTTACGTATTTTACTCTTCTGCACCTTCACATTCTGCAGACAGCGCTATTACTTCCTTCGATACGCCAGTTTTTTCAGTCACTTGCTCTGCTGTTTTCAGTGCCCGGGCATAATTCCCTTTTTTCATCTCAAGTTTCATCTTTCTCAAACCCGCCGCCTTGATCCTCTCCGAATCCTCTTCTACTTCCATCAGCCTTCCATATGCGTTTATCGTCTCCTCCAATAATCGCTGTCTCTCAAAAGATTCCGACAAATCTGCCCCTGCCGCTGTTATCTTCTCTGTCACTTCCTTCACTGCAGACGTATCCACTTCTTCGATCTCTGTTTCAGCTTCCTGGATATATGTTTGCTTCCTTTCTATATCATTATTCTCCTGTATCTCATAACTATAAGTTTCTTTTTCTCTGCCCGCAGCACTCAGCACACAAATCACCAGACACACAGCCGCTGCGGAAAATACTACTTTCCGCCCCCGTCCTGTGCGCCTCTTTTCCTCTGATACATCTTCTGCGCACCTGGGAACAGCAGGAAGATCTTTCAGCACCTGACTCAGATCCTCATATTTCTTTCTGGATTCTCCGGTACACCGGCTGATCAGTCTGAATAGCCTGCTTTCTTCCCGATGGTTCAGGGACGGGATGATGTCTGTATACGCAAGAATAAATTGAATCGTTTTACCGTACGCAAACAGATCAGCCTCATTATTTTTTCCAATACCGATTTCATATACCGGTTTTACAAAATGACTCCTTACAGCCCTCTTCTGCATATGTTTCATGACATCTGCGTTATCCGGCGCATCCATATCCAGCAGGAAAATCTTCTCCTCTGCTGAGATGACAATACTGCACGGGTTCAGGTAGCGAAAATCCTGTCTTCCATGGCTTCTGTGGTATTGATCAACACAGACTGCCAGATCCCGGAACCACCCCAGGACCTTCACCTTTTCTATCTGAGGATTTTTTTTCAGATAATTGAGCAAAATGGTCCCCTGTACACAATCCATACTCTGCCTGCAGCGTGTACCGTGTTCGATAAACTTAAGAACTTCATACATTTTTTCCATATACAATTTTTCCCGGCCGTATATATATTCACCGGTGCGGCAGTCCCCCAACTGCCTCACCGGCGCAACACAACCTTTTTCCTGTTGAAACCTATCAGATACTGATAATGAAAAAGATTCTTTGAATCGGAACAGATCGATCCGAATATAAGTATCATACTTGATGCATAGTGAAAATGCAAGCAGTTTTTTTATCACTCAAGCTCTGCCAGCCGGTCGAGCGCCGCGGCGATCACCTTGTCCATGTCATAATATTTATAATCCCCGAGCCTGCCGCCGAAGATAACATTTTCCTCTTTTTCTGCCAGTTCTTTATACTGGCGGAACAGAGCATTGTTTTTCTCATCATTGACCGGATAGTACGGTTCCATTCCTACGCTCCACTCGGAAGAATATTCCCGGGAAATAACTGTTTTTTCCTGCGTTCCAAACTCGAAATGCTTGTGCTCGATTACTCTGGTATACGGCACATCGCGTTCTGTGTAGTTGACCACTGCGTTCCCCTGATAGTTTTCACAGTCAAGCACTTCTGTTTCAAACCGGACAGAACGGTACTCAAGAGCTCCGAGCTGATAACCGAAGTATTCATCGATCATGCCTGTAAAAATTATCTTCTCCGCAATATCCGGATTCTCTTTTCTGAATTCAAAAAAATCAACGCCTGTGCACACTTCTGCACCCGCGAGCATTTTCTCTATGATCGGCGTATATCCACCGATCGGGATTCCCTGATATCTGTCATTGAAATAGTTGTTGTCATAAATAAAGCGGCACGGAAGTCTCTTTATAATAAATGCCGGAAGCTCAGTACACTTTCTGCCCCACTGCTTCTCAGTATAACCCTTGACCAGCTTCTCATAAATGTCTTTTCCGACAAGGCACAGCGCCTGCTCCTCCAGATTCTCCGGTTCGGTAATCCCCGTCTCTTTTCTCTGTCTTTCTATAATATCCTTTGCCTCCCGGGGAGTCCTGATTCCCCACATCTTACTGAAGGTATTCATATTGAACGGCAGATTATAGAGTTCGTCTTTGTAGACAGCTACCGGCGAGTTAATATAGTTGTTAAATTCTGCGAACTGATTCACATAATCCCATATCTTTTTATCTGATGTATGGAAAATATGTGCGCCGTATTTGTGCACGTGGATGCCTTCGATATCCTCACAGTAAATATTACCTGCAATGTGATCCCTGCGGTCGATCACAAGACATCTTTTGCCTTTCTTTCCAAGTTCATATGCCATAACTGCACCATACAGCCCGGCTCCTACGATCAGATAATCATATTTTTTCATCTGTCACCTCTCCTATGCTCTGCTGCCGGTCCGCCATTATATTCACGGACGTATGCAGCATCTGTTTTTGTGTATTTTTATCAGTATAACATTTTTTCTTCTTTGTTTCTCTGCGCGTGAACTTTTTTCGTTATTTTGTCTATTTTTTATATTTTTTCATTTACAAATTGGTAATTATGCACTAAACTGTAATATAGGTGCTTTGAAAGCATGACTTTCAATATGACAATTTGCAAAACGGAGGTAACATACAATGAAAGGAAATGTAATTGTCGGACAATCAGGCGGCCCAACTGCTGCGATCAACTCAAGTCTCGCCGGAGTATACCGTACCGCAAAGGACCGCGGTGCTGCTAAAGTATACGGAATGCTCCACGGAATTCAGGGACTTCTTCAGGAACGCTATATCGATCTGTCTGAATATATCACAAATGAACTGGATGCAGAGCTTCTCAAAAGGACACCTGCTGCATTTTTAGGATCCTGCCGCTACAAGCTGCCGGAAATCCACGAAGACAGAGAAGTATATGATAAAATCTTTGATATCCTCAACAAGCTGAACATCGAGGCATTTATTTACATCGGCGGAAATGATTCCATGGACACGATTAAAAAGCTGTCCGACTATGCGATCATAACCGGACACCCGACACGCTTCATCGGATGCCCTAAGACGATCGACAATGACCTGGCACTCACAGACCATACACCGGGATATGGAAGCGCTGCTAAATACATCGGTACATCTGTAAAAGAAATTATCCGCGACAGTTTCTGTCTGGAATATGAAAAGGGCCTCGTTTCTATCATTGAAATTATGGGACGAAATGCCGGCTGGCTGACCGGTGCAGCTGCACTTGCCAAAGGCGAGGACTGCGCAGGCCCGGATCTGATCTATCTGCCTGAGCTGCCATTTGACATCGAAGCATTCGGAAACAAAGTAAAAGAACTTCTTTCTAAAAAATCTTCTGTTGTAGTAGCGATTTCCGAGGGAATACGCCTTGCTGACGGACGTTATGTATGTGAGCTGGGCCAGAGTATCGATTTCGTAGACGCTTTCGGACACAAACAGCTCTCCGGAACGGCAAATTATCTTGCAAGTTATATTGCAGGCGAGATCGGCTGCAAGACCCGTGCAATTGAGCTGAGTTCGCTTCAGCGCTCTGCTTCCCATTGTGCATCCCGCGTGGATATCCTGGAAGCTTATCAGGTAGGCGGTGCTGCCGTCAAGGCTGCAGATGAAGGGGATTCCGGCAAAATGGTTGTTCTCCAGCGTCTGTCCGACGATCCGTACCAGAGCGGCACAGAAGTAAAAGATGTTCACAAGATTGCAAATGACGAAAAGCTCGTTCCGCGTGAGTGGGTAACCGAGGACGGTTCCTACGTGACCGACGAATTCGTCAACTATGTACGCCCGCTCATCCAGGGCGACGTATCTCCTGTAATGGTAGACGGTATACCGCGTCATCTTTACCGTCAGTTATAATAAGCAGAAGATACTGCAAGCGTCCGGATGTATCCGGGAGAGCACCTGCATAAAGGCAGGCACGCTCTCCCGGTTTTTATTTCTGCATAAACAGCCTCAATAAGCACGCAGTGCGGTTTTGCGAATGACGCGGACTGAACTGTTGCATTCCGCGGGCAGCGAACAAAAGCCCGTCTTGCAATCTCCTTTACACTTAAGCTATACTTGTATCATAAATACATCAATACTACTTCAAGGAGGAGTCTTATGCTTATTAAAAATGGTTTTATCATAAACCCCGCTTCCGGCGAATCGTATGTGTCCGACATTCGCATCAATGACGGTGTGATTGAAGAAATTTCAGAGAATATCTGTCCCACTGATGATGAAAACATAGTAGACGCCCGCGGGCTCACCATTGCTCCCGGACTGATCGATACACATGTCCATTTCCGCGATCCCGGCTTCACTTACAAGGAAACGCTTCACACAGGCTCTCTCGCCGCGGCGAAAGGCGGCTTTACTTCCGTTATCTGCATGGCTAACACTTCACCTGTTGTGGATAATACGGATGTGCTCGAAGATATCCTTTCCCGCTCAAGATCCGAGTCAATACGGATCTATCAGGCCGCAAGCGTCTCACGCTCATTAAAAGGCGAAGAAATGACAGACATGACCGCACTGAAGGAAGCCGGCGCCTGCGGTTTTACAGACGACGGCATCCCGCTTAAAAATGCGGCTTTCCTATACGAAGCGATGGAGACTGCAAAAGCTCTGGATGTTCCGATCAGCCTGCACGAAGAAGATCCCGCATTCATTAAGAACAACGGGATCAATCATGGAACTGTCTCAGAACAGCTCGGAATATATGGTTCTCCTTCAATCGCGGAGGAATCTCTTGTAGCGCGTGACTGCCTGCTCGCCCTGCGCTCCGGAGCACACACTGTGATCCAGCATATCAGCTCCGGACGTTCCGTGGAACTGGTGCGCATGTTCAAAGCCCTGGGCGCGAATCTCCACGCTGAGGCAACGCCCCATCATTTCACCCTGACGGATGAAGCAGTGCTCAAATACGGCACACTTGCCAAAATGAATCCGCCGCTCAGGAAAGAAGAAGACCGGCTTGCGATTATCAGAGGGCTCGCGGATGGCACGATCGATCTCATCGCGACAGATCACGCTCCGCACAGCAGAGAAGAGAAAGAACGCACCATCACCGCGGCTCCAAGCGGCATCATCGGGCTTGAGACTTCTCTCGCACTCGGGATCACTTCCCTCGTCCGCCCCGGTCACCTGACGCTGATGCAGCTTCTTGAAAAGATGACAGTAAATCCGGCGGATCTGTACCACCTTCCAGCAGGAAGGATCGAGAAAGGCGCTGCCGCTGACCTCGTGATCTTCGCTCCGGAAGAACACTGGATCCCGCAGGATTACGCTTCCCTCTCCTCAAATTCCCCATTCACGGGATGGGATCTGTACGGGAAAATCAAAATGACCGTCTGCAGAGGGGACGTCGTATATCGGGATTAAATTTCATTTTTAATCTTTCATTTTCTCAGCCGGCCGCCGGATTCCGAACAGGGATCCGGTGGTTCTTCGCTCTGGAGCGGTATTTTGATACCTGCATATACTGAGCATGATTCCCATCAGTACGTAAGTCACCATCGTCCCGGTTCCCCCGTATGTCAGGAACGGACAGTAATTCCCCATATACATAATCCCGAAATTATTCAGGAGATATCCTCCCACCTCAATCAGAAATGCTGCCGAACACCCTGCTCCCATCAGCATTCCGAGCTGATTTCTCTGTCTGAGGGATATCCTCAGGAAACGGAACAGCAGGAACAGGAGAAGCCCTGCAAGGAGTACTGCCGCAAGTATCCCGTAGTATCCTGCCACGCCGGCAAGGAGATATTCAGACAGTTCCGGCATGTCCGCAATGTCCGGCACGCCGTTTCCCCGGCCGATCAGACTGCTGTTTCCAAGTATTGCCCTGACATACTCTATCCCGTTAGATACCACTTCTTGCGGCTGTTTATCCCATCCGACAGCCGGAGAGAGATAAAAGAGAAGCCGTTCCCTCTGATAATCCGCACCGAAAAACCAGTAATAGCATGCCGTCACTAATGGCAGCCCCACAACAAAAGCGCCGATTCCCGCGAGCACCGCCTTTCTTCTCAAACGATACCATCTGCGGTAAACTGTCAGCATCAGTACAAGCGGTATAGTTACAACCCAGCCTCCCGGAATACCGATCCATTGTCTCGACCCATTAATGTTAAGGCTGAAGAACTGGCCGCCCAATACAATTAGCACAGTTATCCCGATCATGAGTTCTCTTGCCCGTGCCGCAATCCTTGTATAATCTGCAAAACATACAGCGATCATCACCAGAATTCCAAACACCGTGAACCAGATCTGTCTTTGAGACACGAAAAATCCATCTCCGCCAGCCTCTATGTTTCTACTATTCAGGATATACTGAAACACATATCCTGCAACACTTAAAACGATGATCAGCGCGATCATTCCCCATGGCATTGCCGGCCGATGCACTTTGTCCAGCTCCACTCCTGCATCAACTGGATTTCCCATGTCCTTTAATGCAGCACTCTCGGCTTCCTGTCTGTTCATCCCCTCACTCATAAAAGCTCTTGTCTGATCCTCAATATGGTCCTCAATCTCCCGAGCCACTTCCGGACGCGCCATTTTACACCGTATCTGGTCCGTCAGTGTCTTTATATACTCTTCCTTATTCATACTCTCCCTCCCTTCCTATGCCGGATTAAATCCGAGCACATTTGCAACAGCTCTGGAATAAATCTCCCACTCATTTTTCTTTTCATCCAGTATCTTCCTGCCGTGCTTTGTGATGCTGTAATACTTGCGCACTTTGTTTCCCGCTTCTTTCTCATATACATTGAGCAGCCCTTTCGCTTCCAGACTGTGCAGAAGCGGATAAAGCGTACCCGCCTTGAGTTCAAATACATTCTCCGAGCGCTCGCGCAGCGACTCGATCATCTCATAACCGTACATGTCCTTTTCTGCAAGCAGCTTCAGCACAAGCATTGTTGTACTCCCTGATATTAAACTTTTATCAACGTTCATTTAAATCCCTCCTTATATCGGCAATCTATATATTACGTTAACATTATATATAGGTTATCGATATATGTCAATATACCTTTTACTGCCCGGCCATCCGAAATGAACGAACTATTACAAAAAAATAAAAATAGGGGTTTACAAAGGCGATTTGTTATGATAGAATATCATTTGTCGAGCGGAAGTGGCGGAATGGCAGACGCGCTAGATTCAGGTTCTAGTGGGAGTTAATCCTGTGAGAGTTCAAGTCTCTTCTTCCGCATAGATCCCGTAACCCAAGTGGTTACGGGATTTTTGATTTTTCCGCGTAAATACGCGGTTTGCGGGATGTTAGTTATTTTAGAAATATTCTGAAATATTAGAATCTGTGTTGCATTTTAGAATGATATGCAACACGAAAACAGAAGATGATACAATATTCCCCCCCGGAGTTGATGGCTCCGGGGTAAATTATTATGCAGCCTGATTGGCTGATTCGTTAATCTTCTTGAACAGGATCGACTTCTCCCACAATTCTTTCGTTACTTTCTTTTTGGCTCGCTCCCATCACCATCCGGATTTGACATATAGCCTGCATTTTTGCTGATTCATTCTTTTAACAAGCAATGCAGCATACAGGTTTTGCCATTTCTGTATATCGGCATAGAAGATTATCCCTGCCGCTGGATAATCTAATGGCGAACTGTATGGAAAACCATATAATCCGACATTACATTGAAGACCCGCAGGGCTCGCCTGATGTCCGGCTTTTCTCCCATTCTGGCATACTGCGCATCATATCTGCTTGCTCCATTCTTCATTTCCCTTTCACCCGTTTCTTATATTTCCGCCTGCTTCCGCCGTACATGAATGCGGCCATATTGCCCTGTTTGAATTCTGCAGACTGTTTTCCTGTGCTTTCTAT
Organism: Mediterraneibacter catenae; assembly: GCF_008691045.1. Taxonomy (GTDB): domain Bacteria; phylum Bacillota; class Clostridia; order Lachnospirales; family Lachnospiraceae; genus Mediterraneibacter; species Mediterraneibacter ornithocaccae. The sequence continues at coordinate 48,471 of NZ_VMSO01000009.1, read as the reverse complement.
ATTTTGTCAGCAAAAGCAACTTATTGTCCGCCCCTTTCCTCCAGAGACATTACTTCCTTCATCGGTACTATGGGCGAATCCGACTCCTCGATGGTCTTCGCTCGTACTCACCATTGCCTTGGCCGATACTCACTACTGGCTCATGTCCAGAACCATCCGGGTCTCCCAGGTACGCTAGATATAACGATATCAGGTATGCCGTGCTCTAGGACTCCGGTGCGTTTTCATAGTCTCGCTTTAACGACTACTCCTTATTGGTGACCCAAGGAGGTGCCAGCCCCCACACAATCGATAACTCTAACGAAGCTCAATCACTTCACGCTTTCGCATTACGACGTTCCTGTTCCCTGTCCTACGCTTAAACACCATTGTTAGCCTTTGGCGCTCCAAAGACTCGGTATTGGCGACTTGCTAGGCCTTACCAGACTGGATTCCCACCACTATATATCTGGCGCCGAACTGGCGCACACCTCCCTGTCATTTTTATAGGACACCTATTCTGCATTACGATAATTACCAGTTGATTTCCCTTTGCGGAAATGCTATAGTAATTTTATCGAACAAACGTTTTGTTTGTGCTGCTTTAAAAAGTTCCTCAAGAGACATTGTGGGAGAAACTATTCCTCTTATTTCAAGCACTTCGTTCCAAGTAAATGAGGTTACACCGTTAATCTTGTTCCGAAGGCTTCTTTCAGTGATTCCGATTTTTAAAGCCAAATCGTGAATACTAATATCAGCCTTAACCATTTCTCCCCAAAGCGCTCTGAACCACTCCTTTCTTTTCCTTTAACGATTAACGGTGCTATATTCATTTCATAAGGAGAAATAGAATATGGGCCTGGAGAAAATAGAGGAATACAAGAGGCGTCTTGGAATGACAACAGCAGCGCTGGCGGAAAAATCCGGTATTCCAAAGGGTACTCTGGATAAGATATTGTCCGGTGTCACAAAAGACCCAAAACTTGAAACCTTAAAAGCGATTGCTCGTGTTTTAGGATGTACATTAGATGATTTTGACGATGTACCTCGCATAAAAACTATAGCCCCCTCATATGAGGATGTAGAACAGCTTATTGCTCGTAATGGGAAGGACTTCTCGACAGAGCAAAAAATGAGGTTAATCAAACTTTTGTCCGAAATAGATTAGCAGAGGACTGATTTATTTGGATTACAACAAAATAGTTACTGCAACCATTGAAGTATTCCGGAAATGTGATATCCATTCATTTCCGATCGACTGCGCGGATTTGGTATAGTATATCGTTTCTATACCGATCTAGAAGAATCATACAAAATGGATCTTGTTCCATTTTTAGAAATTGACATGTTAAATCTTAAAGACTCATCGATCAATGAGCTTAAAAAGTTCTGCAAGGCAAACTTTGATAAAGAGAAGATTTTGTGCGCTTTATTCTAACAACTATATATGATGGTCAGAAAAATCAGCGTGTTATAGATAAATTTACTCCTCTTGTTAAGCGAGCCTTTTCTTCATTTGTAAATGAAATCGTAAATGACAAGATTTCATCTGCCCTCGCAAAGGATACTGAGGAAGAGGAAGCTCCTGATGAGTCTACTGAAATTCCGGTTTCAAAGATTGTAACCACAGATGACGAAATCGAGGCATTCTACATTATTAGAGGATTGCTCGCCGGCACTATTCCTGTTGAGGATATCGTCCATCGAGATACAGAAAGCTATTTCGGAATTCTGTATAAGGATAATAACAGGAAACCTATTTGCCGAATCAATCTCGATACTAAAAACAAACAGCTCCTCATCCCCGACGAGAGTAAAAAATTTGAGAGAATATACATAGATTCATTAAATGATATCTATAAATACAAAAATCGCCTGATAGAAGTTGCTAAAAGATACTTATAATTAAAAACGCCCCGGTTCGCTCACCCCATCACACCAGAGCCACTGGGGTATTCACAAAATAAAGAAGGTGAGATACTTTCAACTATAAATCGCTTCATAATGTCATGAAGAAAAAACTAGGCGTTGCTAAGCAACTCTTTCAGGAGTTGGCTTGCCTTCATTCCAATGAGATTAAAGCGAAAGATGCATACCCTTGCATAAAGTACCATATCCTCGAAACTATAGCCCGTAAGGAATTATCTATCTCTTACATTGTTGCGGATTTAAAATATATAAAACCTGCACTTCTGGAAGATAAAAATATTTTATACAACTATCTCATGAAAATATTAATAGACAGCTTAGTTTCTGAGAGCGATAATAGCACTATTTTAAATATTATTTGCGATAATCATACTACAAAGATTGCATCTGGAAATTCATTTGAAGAATATATTAAACTTCATTTGATTTACGAGAAAGATTATGATATCAAATTAAATATTATATACATGGATTCTGATGATCGAAATGCTTATCCTGTTCAGGCAGCTGACTATGTGGCTAATGCATTATATGGTTGGTATGAATATAATGATAAAATTTATTACGATCGTTTCAAATTTAAAATACGTAACGCTTTGAGATTTCCATATAAAAACTTTGGAAAATAAGATTTTTTCTCAAATTCAAGAAAAATATTGTTTTTTTTGCACTCATATGGTATCATATTCGCACAGAAAACATAAACTGTAATTAGATGGGTGCATAAGCCTATAATAGTGTGCGTTAGTTTTTAGCATAAGTTGCCTATGTGGTAACCACTATTATAGCAGCACCCATTTTATTTTTATCCAAAAATAGAACAGGCAGCTATCACGCCCCAGCGGTCTTAAAGAGATGCCGGAGTTCCACCCAGCTGGATAAAAAATAGCCGTCCTGCTCTCGTCAAAGTTTAGGAACGGCTATTTCATAGCTTAGTATTTACTTTCGCCGGCAAGCATCCGGAAATACTGTGGGGCTGACACCGAACGACATTACAAACCGTTTCAAAACGGTCCCGAAACACGCCGGACTCCCCCACTTCCGTTTCCATGATCTGCGGCACTATAATGCCTCAATCCAACACGCTCTTGGCATTCCGGATGCCTATCTCATGCAGTCGGGCGGGCGGGAAAATGATTCGGTTCTGAAGTCAGTATTCCTGATTTGATCACGTCTTTGAGCAGTACTCTCGCTTCTTCACGGATCTGATCCAGCGGCGTATTCTCCTCATGTGCTTCATTAACAAACCCAAACATCCCAAAACATACAAAACCTGCGATTTTCTTAGGTGAATATTTAAGAGGCAGTTTTTTCTTGACGTGCATTGTATGCATTTCTACCGTCTCCAGCACAATACTGTACAGCCGGGATGCCAGATACGGATTTTTTTCAGGATTTGTATGCTGAAAGAAATCAAATCTGTCATAATAAATTTTCAGGATCGCATCGAGCATATTCACATACCCCGCTGCCAGCTTACCTGCCGGATTATTTTCTTTCTGCCGACGATAGTAATCTTCCGTACCGACCTGAAGCATATCATTAAAAATATCATCAAGAAGAGCATATTTATCATTATAATGAGAATAAAATGTAATTCTGCTGATTTCTGCCCTTCGGCACAATTCAGTAATGGAAATATGCTCAAAGTCTTCCTTTGCCAGCATACTGATCAAAGCTGATTTCAGGCTGCGTTTTGTTTTTACAATACGTCTGTCTTCCATTTTCAGACACTTTCCTCCGTTTGTATAATTAACTAACATTTTTTGTTTATTGTTCATTGTTATTAATTACGCGTTTTGCTATAATCTTAACACCTGTTATAATAACGGTCAATTAAGAAAGAATATTGATAATAGAAATTTTTAGGAGGGTTAGTATGTCAGGGATTGCAATCATGACAGACAGCAACTGCGGGATTATGCCCGCCAAAGAATCGCATTACGGAATACATGTTCTTCCTATGCCGATTATCATTGACGGGAAAACATATTTTGAAGGAATTGACATCAGCGCCGAAGAATTTTACCGGAAGCAGTTATCCGGTTCTGTCATCACCACTTCTCAGCCATCCCCGGGGGATGTGACCGACATGTGGGACCGCCTCCTTAAAGTTTATGACGGGATTGTATTTATTCCCATGTCCTCCGGCTTAAGCAATACATGTCAGACAGCCCTTCTTCTCGCCGGGGAAGAACCCTATGAGGGCAGAGTCTTTGTAGTGGACAACCATCGAATCTCCGTTACACAGGCATTATCCGTACTAGATGCGAAAGTGCTGGCTGATGAGGGACATACCGGCTCTGAGATTAAAGATATTCTTGAGAGAGAGGCTATGGATGCTACGATCTATATTGCAGCAGACACCCTTGAATACCTGAAAAAAGGAGGCCGAATTACTGCTGCAGCCGCAGCCCTCGGAACAATTCTCAAGATAAAACCTGTTCTGACAATACAGGGAGGAAAACTCGATTCATTTGCAAAGGCACGTGGAATGAAATCTGCTTTCCGCGTTATGCTGGATGCTCTGAAAACAGATATCTCCTCCAGATTTTCTCACTTAAGAGAAGAAAATCGTCTTAAGATCGGCTTAGCAAACACGATGATGGACGAAGAAAGACTTGAGCAATTTAAAAACGAGCTCCAGAACGCCTTCCCTGATCTGGAACTCGTCTATTTCCCACTCACGATGAGTATCGGAACCCATGTAGGCCCCGGCGGTCTGGGCATCGGCGCGGTACGGTACAGATAAAATCCGTACCCGCCTCATTACCGTACATCTCAGTCATCGTCGTCATTATCATCCGAACTGCTTTCCGTACTGCTGTAGGAGCTGTCACTATAAGAGCTGCTTCCGTTACTGTCATATGAACTGTTCCCACTGCTGTCATATGGGCTGTTTCCGCTGCTGTCATAGCCTGAGTCGCTCTGTGCAGGTGCAGAAGAAGGCGCTGAGGAAGAGGACTGTGCAGAAGAGGGGCTGGACGGTACAGAATAGTCTGTTACTCCGTCATCACTGTCATCATCACTTTCTGCTGCAGAATCGTCCGTCTTATCTGCCGTCCCGGGAATCGGGATGGTAACAGACTGTGATTCCTTCAGTATCTCTTTGTCTTCTGTATCGTTTCCGTCTTCCACAGGACCGATGGTTATTTCTATTGCCATGCCCTGTCTCTGCAGATGGTCGTTAAGTTCGTCTGTTATTTCTGTTTCCATCTTCTTCGCCCATTCATCACTGCGCGCATCCACCTCGATAGAAATCCGTCCGGCATCAGCAAGATACTGCTGTTCTATAGCCAGATCCGCAAGCTCGTCTACTACGGTTTCTTTATCTTTTCCTTTATATTCATAATCTTTCACCAGTTCTTTTCCGTCTGCATTTTCTCCCTCGATATCCAGGACACGTCCCGAACGGCTCAGAGTAATCTCTACCTCAGGATTGATCTGCATATGGACACTTCCATATTCCGTATACATAAACTGGTATTCATAAATTCCAAATACACACAGGCATATACAGGCCGCCAGACTTGCAGCCAGGCGGATAATATTATTTGTACGCTTCTTTTTATCCTGCGGATAAATCATGGGAATGATACTGTCAACGGTATCTCCGACCTCATATCCGCAGTTCGCCGCCTTTATAAATCGTCCGCTGTTATCCAGGACAACCGCATATGCATTATGCACTTCTAATACCAGATAATTTGTCTCTTTTTCCATTTTCGACTCCGTTTCTACTATGTATCAGAGTTTTCCCGGTTTCCTGTGAGATGGTACAGATGCCCCCGTATGATCTCATATCCGTTTGTAAATGCCAGCAAAACAGCTACCAGATACTTTCTATGCCGTTCCATCGTCTTTTTATCAGTTTTTGATATTTCTGACAGTGCAGCCATCGGGAGTTTTTTTGTGCGGAGCAGTTCGTCCAACAGCCCGGGATTCTCTCTTGCTGCAGAAAGTACCCGCCTGCACGCCTGTAGAGTGCGCTCCTGTCTGGGACAATTATCCGCTACATCTGAAAAAGAAATCCCAAATTCCTGAAGTTTTTTCTCATATTCCTGGATTTCATCTCTTGTCGCACTTGTATGATGACTCTTTTCAATTTCGTTTTCCGGATTCTCCAACTGATTAATCTTCCAGGTTTCATTGTCATCGTCCTGAACAGGTTCATGCAGCGAGGTTACTTTCGCATGTTTCTTTTCTTTGCGGTAATAATCAATGATCCGGCTGCGGATTCCCCTGGAAGCATAGGAAAGAAACGCCCCCCGGTTTTTCTCATATCCGAGAATTGCTTCATAAAAAGCCAGGAGTACTATACTAAGTTCTTCGTCCTGTCCTTCTACAGGAGCACGGTGGATATACTTTGCCGTTTCAGCCCGTATGAATCCCATATACCGACGTATAAGACTGTCAGCCGCTTCAGTATCTGTTTTGGCCGCATATACCTGCTCCACAAGTTCATGCCCAGCGTTCATCGAAATTTCCTCCTATTAATAGTATACGAAGCTGAGTAATTATTTTCGGGGTCTGAGTCTAAAAATCGCGCGTTTAGTATAGACCTTGAATATAAAATTCATGTTAGATGTTTGTAAAATGTACGTAAATGCAAACATATGCAAGAAAACCTACATTATAATGTTAAACAGCAATAGCCGAGTCTCAAAAAAATCTTGAAAAAAATTTTCTCTGACCCCGTTTTTCAAATTTGACTTTCGTATACTACATCAAAACCAAAAACAAGATTCATAAGAAAAAGGAGTAAATGAATTATGACAAAGAAAAGATTAATGGTAACACTTGCAACTGTATTATCACTTTCTCTCTTCGGAGGACTCATCGGATGCGGAAGCAGACAGCCGGCAGAGCCAGCTACAACACAGACCGGTACTGCAGTCGAGACTCAGGCAGAAGAACAGGGAGGTGTCATTTCCCTCAAAGTAAATCCTGAAATCGCAGTATTCTATGATGAAAACGGAGCCGTTACAAAAATCGAGAGCCGCAATGACGACGGCAAAAAAGTAATAACCGATTATACCGGTTTTGAAGGAAAAGAGTGCCGCGTTGTTATCGGCGAACTGATCGCCCTGATCAATGAAGCCGGATATTTTGTAGAGGAAACAGAGGGCGAAGCTCATCAGATCACTCTGGAAATAGAAGAGGGATCCATTCTCCCGACAGAAAACTTTTTAAATTCTATCGTGGCAGAAATCCAGAAATATACAAGCACAGAGAAAATCAACACTCCGGTTGCAGTAAACGGTGAGAGTACTTATGGCTGGACCAATTACGGCGATACAGACTATGGCCCGGACAACGATGGAGTAACTGACTACGATGATACCGACTATGGTACGACCAGCGACGGAGTGACAGACTATGATGACAAACCGGCATCTACATCCGGTACTTCAAACAACACAAACAGCAATAAAAATACAGGAAACAGCGGGAACTCAAATTACGGAAACACGAACTACGGAAATACTAACTACGGAAACACAGATTACGGTTCAAACAGCGACGGCGCAACAAACTATGACGACGGAGATTCCGGCTACAGCTCAGGACAGACAACAACTACAAAGCCATCAACATCCAAACCGTCAACATCCAAGCCGTCAACTACTACACCTTCCAAACCGTCTAACTCAGGATCTGCCGGCAATGGAGACTCCGGTTATGACAGCGGCAATTCCAATTACGGCAGCAGCGATTCCGGTTACGACAACAGTGGGGATTCCGGTTATGACAGTGGGGATTCCGGTTATGACAGCGGTGATTCCGGTTACGACGGCGGAGATTCCGGCTATGATGATTAATAAAACGCCTGTTTCTTTCCGTCACGAGCTTAAACATCTGATCACCCCCGGCGAAGACCGGATCATATCAGACAGACTCGGCAGGCTGTTCCCTCGGGACAGCCATGCCGGACCAGGCGGCGTATATCAGGTAAACAGCCTTTATTTTGACACTCCGGAAGATAAGGCCCTTCTCCAGAAGATTTCCGGGGTAGATAAACGGGAGAAGTTCCGGCTTCGATATTACGGCGAATCTCCGGATTTCCTCCGACTCGAGAAAAAAATAAAAAAAGGCGGGCTTTGCTCCAAACGCAGCGCCCGTCTTTCTTACAAACAGGCAGAAAAACTGTTAAAAGGCGATATTGCTTTCCTTCTCGAAAGCAAAGATCCGCTTATGATTGAACTCTACAGTAAAATGAGGGGCGAACTTCTGATGCCCCGGACGATCGTCAGCTACGAGCGTGAAGCATTTATATTCGCGCCGGGTAATGTACGCATTACTCTTGACAGGAAAGTCTGTACATGTACTTCTTCAGCAGTTTTTTTAAATACACTTTCCAATTTTCTTGAGCCAGAACCCGGAAATACGGTTCTGGAAGTAAAATACGACGCGTTTCTGCCGGACATTGTCAGGATGGCAGTACAGGTGCCTGACAGAAAAACCGGTGCGTTTTCAAAATATGCTGTCTGCAGGCGTTTTGGCTGACAGCAGTGTAAATTTCAGGAAGCCGTAAAGATAACAGGCTTCACAGGATTACATGAAGAAAAGGTGGACACTATGACATTTCAGGATATTTTTAAATCAGGATTTTTAGAAAATGTAAATGCGATCTCTGTTCTGGATATGGCGGTCGCCCTCATTCTTTCCTTTGCTATGGGACTCTTCATCTTCTATATCTATAAGAAGAGTTACTGCGGACTGATGTACTCTGCATCTTTCGGAGCTACGCTTGTCGCACTGACACTGATAACCACACTCCTTATCCTTGCCGTTACAAGCAATGTAGTGCTCTCGCTCGGTATGGTCGGCGCACTCTCTATCGTCCGTTTCAGAACAGCGATCAAGGAACCTATGGATATCGCGTTTCTTTTCTGGAGTATTGCAGCAGGCATTGTCCTGGCTGCCGGCTTCATACCGCTTGCAGTCTTCGGAAGTGTATTTATCGGCCTTGTCCTCCTGATTTTTTCCGGCAGGAAGAGTATAGAACGCCCCTATATTCTCGTAGTTCACTGTGAAACAGCCGAAAAGGAAAAAGAGGCAGAAGAATATATTAAAGGACAGGTAAAAGCAATTTCCTTAAAGAGCAAGGCAGTCTCTCCCGGATGTATTGAGCTGAACTATGAAATTCGTTTTAAAGAAGGGGAGTCAGAATTTGTCAATGCGCTGTCCCAGATCGAAGGGATCAGTAATGTAGTCTTAGTCTCATATAACGGAGACTATATGGGGTGACCGGTATGCTGAAGCACAAATATACTGACCGGATCTGCATAATCATCGCGGCCGCCGCATGTATTATAGCTGCATTATTCCTGTCAGGAGATAAGCTGGGAATCACACCGGTTTCATCGGTGCCCGAATATTCTGTGAGAATTTTTGACGACAGTTATGTCCACCACATTGATATTCAGATCGACGACTGGGACAAATTCCTTGAAGAGGCGCCGGAAGAAGAATACACCGAATGCGATGTAGAGATCGACGGCGAACTTTTCACTTCCATAGGGCTGAGAGCCAAGGGAAATAATTCACGCAGGCTCGTGGAAGAATACGGCCTTGACAGGTACAGCCTCAAAATAGAATTTGATCATTTTCAGGAAGGAAATACATACTACGGACTAGATAAAATGTCTCTGGATTCTTCCTTTCAGGATAATTCTTATCTGAAAAATTATATGACCTATGACATGATGAGTTTTATGGGCGTCCCATCACCTCTGTGCAGCTATGTCCGGGTTACAGTAAACGGAGAAGACTGGGGATTATTTCTGGCTGTGGAAGAGCCTGAGGAGGCATTTGCCCGCCGGAATTTCGGCGCGGATTACGGTATGCTGTATAAGCCTGATTACCGTTCGCTTGAAGATGCTAATAATGATGTCGCGCTGAAATACACTACAGATAATCCTGAAGAATACGATAATATCTTCCGTCATGCAAAATTTGACTGCACAGAATCCGACCAACAGCGTCTAATCCAGGCATTAAAGGTCCTGTCAGAAGGACAAGGAACAGAACTCGAATCCGCCGTTAACGTAGACGAGGTGCTCAGGTATTTTACAGTTCAGGTATTTGTCGTAAATCTGGACAGCTATCTGGGAAAAACCGGACATAATTATTTTCTCTATGAAGAAGATGGTGTCATCAGCATTCTGCCCTGGGATTATAATCTGGCATTTGCCACATACTCTCTTGGTATGCCGGATCCCGTAAACGATGCCGGACTCTATGTAAATTATCCGATAGACACCCCCGCTGCCGGAGAGATCATGACAAACCGGCCTCTCTATCATAACCTGATGAAAACAGAGGAGTATTTTGCCCGGTATCACGAATATTTTAATTATTTCATGGAGAAATACTTTGAAAACGGATATTTCGAGAAAAAAGTTGCCGAGACGACCAGAATGATCGCCCCGTATGTAGAAAAAGATCCCACCGCGTTCTGTTCGTATGAAGATTATCTGATCGGTGTGGAGACATTTACAAAATTCTGTCTTCTCAGATCCGAAAGTGTAAGAGGTCAGTTGGAAGGAACGATACCTTCGACTATTGCCGGTCAGGAAGCAGATACTGAAAACAGGATAGACGCCTCGGAAGTCTGGCTGCCGGATATGGGAGAGATTGCAGATCTCCGCCAGTAATAACAATTTCTTCTGCTTAGGGAAATCTGCATCTTAAATATAATATCCGCCGCCATATCCTCCGCAGCACAGTCCGCTGCCGCCGCAGCAAAGATTGCACAGCAGATTCGCCACGCATAGTTTTGCACAGCAGCTCGTATCAAATGTCCCCGGATAGCTGAACGGGCTCTGGCGCTGCTGATACCACGACTCACCGTTCTGCAGCCTCTGGAGCAGCATCTGATACTGAGCGTTGTCGGGCTCCAGTCTGACAGCTTCCTTTGCCTGTTCCAGGGCTGTCACATTATTTCCCAGTCCGGAATTTGCAGATGCGCTGTAAAAATACCAGAGCGCACCTCTGTCTTTTATCCCGTCGAGCACATTGAGCGCCTCTCTGTAATGACCGCTCCGTATATAATTAGCAGCAGCGCGAAGATGGATATCCTCTTCACTCTCACTGCGATTCTGCTGCCCACCGCCGTATGAGCCGGAGTTTCCAAACGGATCTCCTCCGCCAAATGGTCCGTATCCGCCGAAATTGCCGAAACCACCGAACGGGTCATAATCATCGTACGAGCCTCCGCCGTAAGTATTGCCGCTGTATCCGCTGCCGGAACAGCTTTGCCCGTATCCTCCGGAGGTATATCCCCGCTCACGTTCATCCATGATCCGCTGATAAGCCTGCTGAACTTCTTTGAACTTCGCTTCAGCCTCATCCTTATGAGGGTTATTGATATTGGCGTCCGGATGATATTTCCGGCTCAGCCTGCGGTATGCCTTTTTTATCTCTTCATCCGATGCATTTCTGTCCACACCTAATACGCTGTATGGATCTGTCATTTCTTCTCTTCCTCCACCGCACGATCAGCTTTTCTTAATGAATGTGGTGCCGCATTTGGGGCATCTCACCTCGATTTTCCCCTTGCCTTTCGGTATACGTATCTTCTGTTTACATGACGGACATGTGTAGATATGATACACCTTCCTCTGCTGCCATATATTTTTCTGTTTCTGAAAGAAATTTCTGATTCCGTAAGTCTTCGCCAGAAATGTCTGATTCTCTGAATACCGTTTACTCACATTTCTCGAAAACACTCTGAAATAGCAGTAGATTACAAAAATCCATCCTATAAGGTACAGGATCAATGCAATCGGGTTATTCCCCAGAAATGCCGATACAAGCACAACAACCAGTCCTACAATAAGAAGGAACTTCGACAACTGGTCTACTCCGTATCTCCCCTGCATAAAACGTATAATTTTTTCTTTCATTTCCACCCGTCCTTTTTCATCTAAATGGATATATTCTGTTTCAGCAGAAGCAGACTGAACAACAGCCTGCTTCCGAATTCTGGTACGGAATATATTTTCCTCTGTTTATCCGGCAAAGTCAATTAAAATCCTATAAATTTTATATAACAGTTCAGCCATCAGGGATGGGCGGGATTGATTTATGTTTGTATAAGGATCATCCCGCCTCATTCCTGATGTGCTGAGCGCCAGTCAATGAGCAAAGAAGCGGCGCAGCCGCAATTAGCACGTCAGTGCAGCTTTGCGAATGGCGCGGGCTGAACTGTCAATTATTTAGAATATTATCACATATCTCATCTGAGATCAGATACACGATCCGCGAATCATTGAGCATCACATAACGATTTCCGTTTCCGTCTTCATTTCCGATATATAGTGTGAGAAGCTGTTCTTCATCGTCCTGTGTATAAGTCGCCTCGACTGTGATCCTCGACTCCTCATCCAGTCCGTACATATCAAGATCCTCGTCCTCCACAGAATAATCCGCTGCTTCAGAAAGCGTCACTGCGCCCAGGCCGCCTGCCACAGCCGCAATATCTTCCGCCTGATCTTCATCTTCACTGTCATAAGTCGTCGTCTCTCCGTTCTGTGTGATAACTTCTTTTACAAGATTTCCGCTGCCGATACTCGGATAGTCATCGAGCTGAGCCATATCCTCCAGCGAATAATTCAGTGCATCTATCACACTGCTGCTCACTGTATAAACGGTATCGCTGCCGCTTATCATTACATAATAGTCGTCCCCTGTCATATCACCGAAAAGGAGTTCTGTCACATTGCCTTCCGCATCCGTATACTCTACTGTGTACGCCGGGTCGTCCAGGCCGTATGCGTCAAGCGAGTCTCCGTCCGTAAGTTCCCGGTCCGCCGTTATACTGCCGGCTGCTTCAGCCATATCTTCCGGATAGCTCTGCTGAAGCGGGAAATCTTTATCCGGTGTGTAATACCACTTGTCATCTTCTTTGCTGAACTCCAGGTCTCCGTTTCCCACATTGAACTTCAGGGATACAATATCTTCGGCTGCTGTATCTGTCACATGAACGGTGGCCGCTTCCTGCTCCGCCTCTGCTTTTTCTTCCTGGCTGGCGTTCCAGGCCCTGAGGCCGAAGTACACGGCAAGAAGCAGGACAAGGACAATGACCAAGATCAGGACGCCTCTGTTTTTCTTTCTCATGCTCTTCTCCTCCTGAACCATACGACAAATCCACCGATCAGTATCACTGCCGGGATTCCGAATATTACAAGCAGGCTGAGCACTCCGGTATGCTGTATCGTATTATACTCTGTACCGAGGCTCTTTGCCTCGATAGAAAGATTCTGGACGCCCTCGAAATTGGCTGTCACAGCATTCATAAAGATCTGCGTGTTCTCAAGCTGCGGGAAAGTATCCGTGATCGACTGGTCGATCAGACTGCCCGCCGAGATCACCGTGAGCCGGCTCTCCATCGCTTCCTCGCTGTCTGACTCAGCACTGTCGGATGTATCTTCTGCTTCAGCCGTATCGGTTTCTGCATCATCGCCGCTGTCAGACTCTTCTTCGTCCGTGCTCTCAATCGTCTCTGTCGCTACTGCGCCGAGTGTATAACTGCCCTGCTGCTGTGTTTCTTCTGTTACTGCATACGCCTGATCCGATGAAGACATAAATGAAGTCGTCGAGATCGTATCCCGCTCCGGATCGGTCAGGTTCATGCCGTGTGCATTCGTGAGCAGTACCATCTCCGAAGAGATATTGTCTGCCAGATCTCCGGATACAGAGAGTTCTGGGAAGATATAGTAATAATTTCCCTGATAGCATCTCGTCGGGTCTGCAATATAGCCGTCTGCCGCCTCGATGCCGTACTCGCTCAGCACTCCTGCAAGATTCGGAAGATCAGCAGAACTGGTGTCTCCGAACAGGATCATCGCTTTTCCGCCGCCTGCGAGATAATCCCGGAGCATCTGCGCCTCATCCTCAGAAAGATCCGTTGTCGGCGCATACATCAGGAGCAGATCGCAATCCTCGGGGATCGAGGTTGACATCAGAAGGTTTACTTCTGAAAGCGTATAACTGTTCTTCTCCATCAGGTCTGTGATCGTGGTGGACAGGGTGCTTTCTCCATGGCCGGTAGTCTGGTAGATCGTATGGTCCGCTTCGTTCGTAACGTAATTCACCGCTCCGGTAAGCTGTCCCTCTCCGTCAAATTCCGTATACGATGTCGTTCCATAATAGTAATAAGAATACTGATCCATCACAAGAATGTCATTAAAGGAAACCGTCGTTGTCTTCCCGGTATCTTCACAGGATATAACGATCGTATTTTCCGTCGTGTCATAATCCGTCAGCGCAGACGGATGGAGCACCGGGTCGATCCATTCTACATTGATCTTATCTGACAGGGACGCATACCTGCTGAGGAATGTTGTGATCCTCTCGTCTGTATCATCTTTTACTGCCAGCACTTTCATGTCCACTTCACTGTCCAGATTGTCCAGCAGTTCTGTTGTCGTGTCCGAGATGTCATAAATCTTCGTGCTGCTCACGTCCAGATTGCGGTAGGCCTCCGGGATCTGTCCCACGACCAGATTGAACACAATGACAACGGCAAGTACAAGCACAGTCATCCCCACGCTGTATGCGCCATGCTTTGTGCCCGACGTTCGAAATATATTTTTCAATGATTTTATTTTATTCATCATCCGGCCCTCCTAACTCCAGCGTCTTTTCTGGATCGACTGTATCGTCAGAAATACGAATACTGCTATGATCGACAGATACAGTGCGATCCCGGTCACATCAACAATGCTGTTTTCCGTGATATCCGTGAACACATTTGCGAGTGCCAGCCTGCCCAGCAGATTGGTGAGCAGATTTTCATAAAGCTCCTGCTTTACGACAAATACAATGATCGACGCAGCCGCACCGATCACTTCTATCGCGCCGGATATCACGGCATTTCCGGTCATGTGCCAGATATAGAACGCTATGATCGTTACGATGATCAATACTCCCACAAGACCGCTGATCGCGGAACCAGGCAGCATAGAAAGGATCCCGTCCCACAGATACAGAATGAGAAGGACGCCGAATGTACTGATAAATGCAATGATCTGACTCTCTGTCAGAGATGACAGGAACATACCGATCGCCGCATAGACACAGCCGAGCAAGAAGAAGACCGCAATTGAGATATAGTCCACTGTAAGATACGCTGTTCCCTGTGATTTTATGATCAGCGGGAAAATGCAGAAGATCACATTCGGGATCGCGATCACCGTTACCATGGCAAGATATTTTCCCATCACAACTTTCCCGAGACTGACCGGCGCCGTGAGCAGGAGCTGATCCGTCTTATTTTTTCTCTCCTCTGAGAAACTCCTCATTGTGATCAGCGGGATTCCCACGATAAACACGATCAGAGACCCTGACAGTGTATAAGAAAAATACGGATATCCCGACACCAGATTGTAAGCCATGAAATAGATGCCTGTAAACGCGATAAGGAATGCGACAAAGACAGGACCTACCATGGATTGGAAATATGATCTGAGCTCTCTCTTATAAATCGCCAGCATCTCTTCCGACCTCCTCCCATTTTGTTTTAGAGATAAATGCCTCCGGGACAGTATCGCTCTGGGTCAGTTCCATAAATACATCTTCCAGAGTCGTTCCCGTTGTTTTCAATGTCAGAAGCGGAGTCTTCGCAGCAGCAAATGCCATAAATACGCGTTCTCTTGCGTCTTCTCCTTTCTTCTCGGTAATCTTTGCCCATGTCATTCCTTCACCGTTTATCTGAGTTTGGATTGCTTCGATTCCCGGCACATTTTTCAGAATCAGACGCACCTCGGACGGAGAAGCTCCTGTCTCTATCTCTATGGCGTTATTCTCACCCAGCATCTTCTCCAGATTCTCCGGCGTATCGCTCGCCACCAGTTTCCCTTTGGATATGATCAGGATGTAATCGCAGACTTCCCTTACTTCCGCGAGAATATGTGAGCTGAGGATCACTGTATGTTTCTTTGCCAGTTTCCTTATCAGGTCACGAATCTCGATGATCTGTTTCGGATCGAGCCCCACACTGGGCTCATCCAGTATGATGATCTCCGGAAAACCGAGGATTGCCTGCGCAAGTCCTACACGCTGCCGATAACCTTTGGAAAGGTTTTTGATGAGCCGGTTCTCCACTTCCCAGATCTTCACCATCTTCTCTATCTCTGTGATTTCTTCCTCTCTTTTCGCCCTCGCGATACCTTTCAATTCCGCGACGAATTCCAGATACTCCCGCACTGTCATATCCACATAAAGCGGCGGCTGTTCCGGAAGATAACCGATATGCTTCTTCGCCTCCTCCGGTTCTTTCAGGATATCTTGCCCGTCTATGAGCACTTCGCCTTCCGTGGCTCCGAGATATCCTGTCATAATATTCATGGTCGTTGATTTACCGGCTCCATTAGGACCCAAAAAACCGTAGATCCGCCCGGATTCGATCTTAAAATCCAGGTGGTCTACGGCCAGATGAGTCCCGTATTTTTTTACCAGATTCCTCACTTCGATCAAAGCCTTACCCTCCTAAACGCATTATTAAACATGTTAAAAGGGTAACAGCTTTGTGTGAAAGTTTTGTGTTGTAAATGTGATAAAGAAATGGTCACAGCATACATTCATGCAGGTCTTCCTGTTCGATCCCGTGGTCCGCCATCACGGCAGCGAGGTGCTCCCGCTCTGTGAGCGGCGCGCACCATGCAAGCCCGCACCCTGCGGATATCTCCCGTGGTACAGGAATCAGCCTGCCCGGAACCTCCAGTTCCCGGCAGGTTTTCTCCATGGCCATCGCATCCGCTGTGGTGTGAAATGTAACTACAAGTTTCAGTTCTTTCTTCCTCATAGCATCCTTCTTCCGTCACTCAATCACAACGGCGAATCCATCCTCAATCTCCGTCGAAGTGTATTTTCTCCCGTGATCTCTCGCACATTTCTCTACATTCATTCTCTGATGCGGTTCCGTTACAAGAACTCTGATCGCACCTTTCTCATTTTTGACTGCCTCTTCTGTGAGCATCATCGGCTCCGGGCAGGAAAGACCTCTTGCATCTACTTCTTTCATAACTTTTCCTCTGCTTTCTTCTTATTATTTACCTTCAGTTCTCTTATTGGCAAAACCTACTATAAAGCATACTACAATACAGATGATGACTGCAACTTTTCCGTTCAGGGATACGCTTCCGGCGACAACCTCCTGTGTCTCTGCGTTCAATGCTGTCGCGCTCGCTGCGAGACCAAGGTTATGTGCAAGGGCCGCCCCGACGAACATGCCGATCACTGTCATGGCAGAATCCGATGCCCCCTGCCCCGCAAGTATGAGCTGTCGCAGCGGGCATCCTCCTGCAAGCACTGCAGCAAATCCTACCGCATACATGCCGAGAATATTCCACAGGTGTTCGGAATGCGCGATGACCCCCGGAGTATCAAATGCGAGAGTGAAATTGCCTGTCGCGATGTTATAGATCAGCATGACTACGAAGAAACTTCCGATGATCGTCAGCAGATCGAAGTTCTTCATCAGGATCACGTCACGGATGCTGCCTGCAAAGCACATTCTTGACTTCTGTGCAAATACGCCGAATATCAGGCCTCCGATCAGTGAAAGGATGATCGGTGCATGCATGCTTCCCGGTCCGCTCTCGCTGCTCTTTAACAGCGTCGTCGCAAGGGCAAGTACAAGAATCCCCAGCATCAGTACCGGCAGCACACCGCCGCTCATCCGGTTCGTCAGATGTGCCCGTCCCAAGCTGAATCCTTTCTTCAGAGCAATAACGCCTGTTCCCACTCCGAGGATAAATCCGATCAGTGCCACCCATGCATTCAGGTCGCCGGCGGACATACGGATGATCATACGCAGCGGGCATCCAAGGAACACAAGTGAACCGATGGCAAGGATCATGCCGAGCACGAAACGCACCACAGGTGATGATCCCGCTGTAGAGCGGTATTCCTTTGTCGCCACAGAGATGATAAACGCTCCCAGTACCAGTCCGATTATCTCAGGTCTTGCATACTGGACAGTCTCTGTAGAATGAAGACCTAAAGCTCCTGCTGTATCGCGTATAAAACAGGCGATACAGAACGCCATATTCGCCGGATTACCGAAATACGCCAGGCATGCCGCCACCAAACCGCATACAACACCTGCCAGCGCAAGTTTCTTCTTTGAATCAGATAAATTCATGTTTCTTTTTCCTCCTGCTTATCTTCCGGCACAGCTGTCACTCGCGTGCCAGTTCTTCCACCGCCCGGACGGCGGTATCGACTTCCTCTTCCGTATTATAGTGAGAAAAACTGAACCTTACAGCTCCCTGCTCTACCGTTCCCAGTGCCTTGTGCATCAGCGGCGCACAGTGGGCTCCCGGACGCGTTACGATCCCGTATTCCACGTTCAGCTTGTCACTGACTTCCGAAGAGTCATAGTCTCCGATATTAAATGATACGATGGCAGCGCGGTCATTCGTGCTGAAATCTCCGTAGACTTTAATACCGGGAATGGCGGAAATACCTTCATAAAAGCGGCGCATCAGAGACTGCTCTTTCTTGCGGATCACATTCAGGCCTGTCTCCTCAAGATAGGTGACAGCAGCCCCAAGCCCCGCGATCCCATGACCGTTCAGAGTTCCGGCTTCCAGCGCCGTAGGCATCTGTGACGGGTGATGGGGATTATATGTGTCAATCCCACTACCGCCCGAGAGTAACGGACGGATATCAACGCCGGTCCGCACATACATCCCGCCTGTCCCCTGCGGTCCCAGCAGCCCTTTGTGCCCGGTAAAACAGAGCACATCAATTCCCTGTTCCTGCACATCGACAGGCCATACGCCTGCAGTCTGGGAGGCATCGACGACCAGCAGCAGCCCGTGCCTTTTCGTGATCTCTCCCACCTTGTTAAGATCGATCATATTTCCCGTCAGATTCGACGCATGTGTGCAGACAACAGCTTTCGTATTGTCCTTTACCGCGCGCTCCATCTCTTCGTATAAGATATTTCCCTTCTCATCGCATCCAAGGATTGTAATCTCCACACCTTGCTCCTGACATTCATACAGGGGCCTTAAGACCGAATTATGTTCAAGCACTGTAGTGATCACATGATTTCCCGGACAGAACAGCCCTTTTATGGCAATGTTAAGGCTTTCTGTAGAGTTTGCGGTAAATACGATCCTGGATGCCGATTCTGCATTAAAAAAATGCGCCAGCTTCTCCCTCGCCGCATAGATCACCCGTGAGGCATCCAGCGCCGGTTCAGACGCCCCTCTCCCTGCATTTCCCATAGTATCAAACGCAGCAAGGACAGCCGCTTTGACAACATCCGGTTTATGTAATGTGGTAGCCGCATTGTCCATATAAATCATAGGTTTTCTCTCCTTTTTATGCGATGCTTACTTTAAGTATAGGTTTCTTTCAACAATACGTCTAATTGAAAACAAAAATAAGAGGTCATCACTTATAGAAAGCATCTATATGTAATGACCCCGAAATCTTTACTTCTGCAGATACATCTGCTTTACTGTTTTTATAAATTTGTCCGCCGCAGGAAGACTTGGATATCCCGCATCAAAGACCATATTAATATTTCTCTTTCCGCCCGTCTCTCCAAGTGGAAATGCCAGCAGCTTTCCGCTGTCGATCTCTTCTCTGGCAGCCAGTCTCGAGAGGATGCACACTCCCATGCCGCTCCCGACTGAACGTTTGATCGTCTCCTGATTCTCCATCAGCGCCGCTACGTTGAGTTCTGTAATATCAATTCCCATCTGGGAGAGCAGACGGAGCGCTTCTTTCCTCGTGCCTGATCCCTCTTCTCTTAGGATGACCGGTTCTTCCGGGATCCACGATGACACATCTGCATCTTTTCGCGCTTTGAATCGTTCTGTCGCAGGTGTAAGGATCACAAGCTCATCCTGATAGAACGGAATATACGTACAGTTCCCTTTTTCGAGAACCGTTCCTGTAAATCCTATATCCGCCTTATGCGACAGGATCATCTCAACGACTCCTCCGCTGTCAGTCTCAAAAAGTTTCAGCTGCTCTCCCGGATATTCTTTCCTGAACTTCACCATAATATCCGGAAGGAGATACTGCGAAGGGATCGTGGATGCCGCGATCCGCAGTACACTGCCGGACTGTTTGCCCGTAAGTCCGAATCTTTCCCGTATCTTCTGTTCAAGTTCCAGCATCTGCTCTGCATAAGCGTACAGTTCTTTACCCGACTCCGAAAGTGCAACGCCTTTCGTACTCCTGACCAGAAGGCATGTCCCAAGTTCCCGCTCCAGAGATGCAATATGCGCACTGACTGTCGGCTGCGTCAGATAAAGCTGCTTTGCGGCAGTAGAAAAATTCTTAGTCTCTGCCACCCGCACAAATGCTTCCAACTGCTTCAGGTTCATATCACTTCCACCTTATCCCGCAGCCGGATACACGGTCTGTCCGCGCTGTCATCCAGCACTCGCCCGACAACAGAGACTTCTGTTCCCAGATCTGCGCGGGCAAAAGCTCTGAGCATATCTGCCGCCTCGTTCTCCGGAACAGCAAACAGTAATCCTCCGGAAGTCTGCGGATCGCTGAGCAGATCCACATACACCTCTCCTACTTCGCCGGCATCAAGGAGTCCGCTTACATGCTCCTGATTTCTGTATGCCCCGCCCGGGATCAGCCCCATCTCTGCGTATTCTTTTGCTCCATGCATAAAGGCAATGCCCTCTACACCGATCTCGATCACTGCCCTGCTCGCGTCCGCCATCTCCGAGCAGTGTCCCAACAGTCCGAATCCGGTCACATCGGTACACGCATGGACTGTAAAATCTGCAGCTGCTTCTTTTGCTTTCCGGTTCAGCGTTGTCATAACGCGGATTACTTCCTGCTCTGCCTCCGCTGACGCCATCTGCGCCTTTACCGCAGTATTTACAATACCGCTGCCCAACTGTTTTGTGAGGATCAGTACATCGCCTTTCTTACATCCGAAATTCTTGTACACCCGGTCCGGATGGACGATTCCGGCGACAGAGAGGCCGTATTTCGGTACGTCATCCTGGATAGAGTGTCCTCCTACAAGAACGGCACCTGCTTCTCTTACCTTGTCCGCTCCGCCTCTTAAGATCTCTCCTAATATATCCGGGTCAAGATCCCCCGGAAAGCATACGATATTCAGTGCGATCTTCGGCTCTCCGCCCATAGCGTATACATCACTCAGGGCATTAGTCGCCGCCACCTGTCCGAAAGTATAGGGATCATCTACCACCGGTGTAAAGAAATCAAGAGTCTGTATCACAGCCACATCGTCAGTGATCTTATACACCGCAGCATCGTCTGACGTCTCAAATCCCACGATCAGATCCGGATCACTGAATTTCGGCAGGCGTCCGAGCACACGTGAGAGTGTATCCGGCCCGATCTTTGCCGCGCACCCGCCATGCCTGGCAAACTGTGTCAAACGGATCTTTTCCTGCATATTCCTGCACCTCCTGCTTCCTGCCTCATTATGGACGAATCACGCTCATGGCGCTCTGGAGCGTCTCCACGATGCTGTACATATTTGTCACACCGCCGATTGCAAGTTTATCCTTGATCCCGTAATAATCCAGGCATGTCCCGCATGTCATGATCTCCACGCCCTGCTCTTCAAGAGTCCTGAGATCCTCCAGGCTCTCCGATCCCTCGACTGTCAGCTTCGCCCCGCCGTTATAGAAAAGTATTTTGTCCGGAAGATCATCAAGCTGTGTCAGCGCGAAAATAAAACTCTTTATGAGGATATGCCCCAGCTCTTCGCTGCCTTCTCCCATCCTGTCTGAACCGACTGCCACGACCGTGCCGACACAAGTCCGGCAGCCTGCTGCCGCTTCCTGCTGAGTCTGTCCCTGCGGCTGTACAGCAGGGCTCTTGGCGCTCTTAAGCTTCTCTGCCGCGTCCTCGCCCACTGTGATCAGCACTCTGTACTGCTTATCCCCGAGCTGCTCTGACTCAGCCTCAGCTCCTGAACTTCTGGCCATCTTTGTCACGTTCTTTACCGCAGTCTCATTGTCCACCAGGACTTCGATCTCTCCCGGACCGTTCAGCTCACCGAGAGCTTTCTTCGTCTTTACTACCGGAATCGGACATATATCGCCCATTGCATTTACTGTGATCATCATTGTCACGCTCCTTTTATCTTAATTATTTTACAATCTCATCGTTTTCCGATACTTCTTTAGAAAGTATAGCACACACTTTTCGGCTCGTCCATTGCCCTTTCTGTCTCACCTGTGCTATAATCACTGGGAGTTACAGTATGCATATGCTGTAACATAATATACAGAAACATCTCCCGTGCCCGTACGCGGGAAATGCTATGAAAGGAATCATTATATGTGGATTGCTGATAACTGGAAGGATTATGAAGTTATAGACTGCTCTAAAGGAGAAAAGCTGGAGCGCTGGGGAGAGTACATCCTTGTACGCCCTGATCCCCAGGTTATCTGGGATACTCCGAAAAATAACCGGGGATGGAAACATATGAACGGACATTATCACCGCAGCAAAAAAGGCGGAGGTGAGTGGGAATTTTTCAGTCTGCCGAAACAGTGGCAGATCCACTACGGTTCTCTGACTTTTAATCTGAAACCGTTCAGTTTCAAACACACGGGGCTGTTTCCCGAGCAGGCGACAAACTGGGACTGGTTCTCCGAAAAGATCCGGCATGCCGGACGTCCGGTCAAAGTCCTGAACCTCTTTGCATACACCGGCGGAGCTACATTGGCCGCGGCGGCTGCCGGAGCACAGGTCACACATGTGGATGCTTCTAAAGGAATGGTAACATGGGCCAAAGAGAATGCCGTGTCTTCCGGACTGAAAGACGCCCCTATCCGCTGGCTGGTAGATGACTGTGTAAAGTTTGTAGAAAGGGAGATACGCCGGGGGAATACATACGATGCTGTTATCATGGATCCGCCGTCTTATGGACGGGGTCCGAAAGGTGAGATCTGGAAGATCGAGGATATGATCCATCCGCTTATAAAACTGTGCACAAAGATCCTGTCAAAAGATGCGCTGTTCTTCCTGGTCAACTCATACACGACCGGGCTTGCTCCTGCAGTGCTGACTTATATGCTGGGCACGGAATTAAAAGCCTGGAACGGGCATGTGGAGTCACAGGAAATCGGTCTTCCCGTCACGGAATCTGGGCTGGTGCTCCCCTGTGGTGCATCCGGAAGATGGGAGCGCTGATAGTTCTGACAGGCATGAATCATGGCAAGGGGGAATTATGAATCTAAATATACGTAAGAAATTCGCAGAATACTATCTCTATTTTATGATGTACTCCATCCTTGGATGGATCTACGAAGTGTTTCTTGAAGTGGTTGTATACCGCTGGGGATTTTCGAACCGCGGCGTTCTCTTCGGGCCGTACTGTATTATCTACGGAACCGGAGCGCTCATCCTTATCTTATGTCTGAGCGGACTGCAGAAGAAACGGATCTATCTGGGAAAAGTACTGATCACACCGGTGCTTGTTTTTATCGGTATTGTAGTCATCACTACTGTCCTGGAACTTATCGCCAGCTATATCATGGAATTTACTCAGGGTGAATGGCTGTGGGACTATACCCGGTTTTCTTTCAATTTCGAGGGGCGGATCGCCCTGAATCCGAGCATCCGCTTCGGAATCGGCGGCATGGTCTTCCTATATCTGCTTCAGCCCTTATTCAGGAAACTGACCGGCAAAATGTCCGACAAAATGCTTTACACTGTCAGCCTGATCTTACTGATCCTGTTTATCGCTGATATCATTTATACATACTGCTTTTAGCAATCACCCCGGCGAAGGGCTTATGCCCCCGCCGGGTTTTCTTATACTGCTTACTGTCTGATCATCTTTTTGCTCTTCATTTCACCTTGATCCTGCTCATGATCTCTCCGATCGGTGCAGCGATGGAAAGTTCTGCCCGGACAGCTCTTCCGGTTGACGACTTGTTGATAACCACCAGATGTTTGCCGTGGAAATAGTCAATGAACCCTGCTGCCGGATATACCACAAGTGATGTACCGCCGATGATGAGCGTGTCAGCCGATGCGATCGCCTCTACCGCTCCCTGTATCACGGTCTGGTCAAGGCCTTCCTCGTAAAGGACGACATCCGGCTTGATGATCCCGCCGCACTCACAGCGGGGGATTCCGTCCGATTCTTTCACATATTTTGCATCATAAAATTTTCCGCATTCCATACAGTAATTCCGGTGAATGCTCCCGTGCAGTTCATAGACCGTCCTGCTGCCCGCCGCCTGATGCAGCCCGTCGATATTCTGAGTCACCACCGCGGTCAGCCTTCCGGATTTTTCCAGTTCGGCCAGCTTTTTGTGCGCCGGATTCGGCTCTGCATCCAGCGCCATCATTTTCTCCTTATAGAAATCATAAAAAGCTTCCGGATATTTCATAAAGAAACTGTGGCTTACCACCTGCTCCGGTGAATACTTATACTTTTGATGGTAAATGCCGTCCGCGCTCCTGAAGTCCGGGATACCGCTCTCCGTGGATACTCCGGCACCGCCGAAAAATACAATCCTGCTGCTGTCATCAATAATGGCCTGAAGCTGTGCAATCTCTTTTTCGTACATGTGTACTCATCCTTCCCTTCGTAAAGCGGACATCCTTAATCTGCCTTGAGATGTCCTTTTTCAATATGTTTGTCCATGATCTCAACCATTTTCTCCCACACGATCTCAGATGTCTCCGGAATCCTTTGGTTCCGCCTGCATACCTGCGACTTGTGTACATCGTGCTCTGTCCAGCTTTTCCCGTCCGATGCATCATTTAAAAGAAGCGGCTGGAAGTTGTCGAGCAGATGAGCAAACTTCGCATCTGCAGTCTCATACTCCTCAAACTCGTCCCACAGCCCGCGGAAATATGTTCCCTGATCTTCGGGAAGAAGCCCGAAAATACGGTCGGCCGCTTTCACTTCCCGCTCTCTCTTTGTCGCTGCTCCTGCCGTATCGTACGCATAAGTATCCCCCGCATCAATCTCAACAAGATCATGGATCAGCACCATGACCATCACTTTTGCCAGATCCACGTCTTCCTTCATATGCTCTTTCAGGAGCACGGCAGACAGTGCAAGATGCCACGAATGCTCCGCGTCATTCTCTTTGCGCTGCCCGTCCGCCAGATATGTCTGGCGGAAGATATTCTTCACTTTATCCACTTCAATGATAAATCTGATCTGCTGTTCCAGTCTCTCCTTTTGTACGTCATTCTGTTTTGTTTCCATCCCGGTCATCTCCATTCTCTTTATCTGTCTTCTATTGTAGCACGATTAAAAAGAAAATCACACAATAAGAAAAAAGAGCGGCCACAGCAGCTGATATTTCTTTAAATACCTGCCCCTGTAACAGCTCTTTACCTTTTTTACATTTTTAAATACTTCGCTGTCGGAAACGCCCCGATTACAGCACTACCTTTCCACTCTCTACGCCGTTTACAACATAGTATGCAGCTGACTCTTCAGGCTTCAGATAAAGCTGAACGTCTTTGATATCATCTACATTCTGATTCAGATCATATGTCCAGATATCTTTTACTTTTTGAAGGATCTCTTCCTGAGAGTATTCCTTTCCTGCAAACTGCAGATACAGCTCTGTCTTGATCTCAGCTTTCTTAGCTGCTGCTTTCTTTGTTGTTGCAGCCTTCTTGGCTGTTGTTTTCTTTGCTGCTGTAGTCTTCTTCGCAGTTGTCTTCTTAGCTGCTGTCGTCTTTGCAGCTGCTTTTGTCTCTTCTTCCTTTGCTGCCGGTGTATCTACTAAAACTGCCGCTTTTGTCTCAAGCTTCTTTGTCGTATCTTTCTTAGTCTCGATTGCTTTTGCTGCCTCAGCCTTTGTTTCTTTAGCGGCTGTCTTTGCAGATTCAGCTTTTACAGGCTCTTCCTTCACTGCTTTTGCAGCTGTCTTAGCCGGTTCAGCCTTTGCAGCTTTCGTTGTTGTCTTCGCTGCCCCTGTTGTTTTCTTTACTGCCATAATACTTGTCCCTCCTAAATATAACACACCAAGTATTTCCGACTCCGGCGTTTTCCGCCGTGTCCATTCATAGTCAACTCAATCCTCAAGTTCCATAGGGGATTGTACATCATTTTTTGAAAAAGGTCAAATTTTTTTGTTTCTTTTACGTTAATTATTCATCTGATCGTTATATCCTCTGAAAAATTCTGACAATCCGGTAAGCGTCTTTATTAAAATCGGAACTTCAGCTTCATCCAGACGACTGATCACCGCCTCCGTCATCTGACGGTGATATTCACGATGATGTTCATATGCACGTTTTCCTTTTTCTGTCAGTTTCAGAAACACGACACGCCTGTCCTCTTCGCTCCTCTGTCGTATCACATATTTCTTGTTGACAAGGCTGTTGACAGAAGTTGTCAGAGAACCTGCAGTGATTCCCAGTTTCTTTGCCACCACAGACATGGTATTTTCACCGGAGAGCCCGACCGCCTCTATGATATGCATATCATTATTGGTGATGTCCTTGAATTCATCAGTAATGATCGCCTCTTCTTCCAGCTTCAATATTTCATTGAACAGATTTACCAGGATATCATTAATGGTATCATGCGGGTTCATCGGGTTACTCCTTTCTGTCAGGCAAACAATTCCTGAACCGCTTCTCTTACAGTATCGATTTTCTGCGCTTTCCATGCTTTTGCTCCGCAGAACAACAGTCCTTCTTCAACATTCCCTTTTACCGCATTGATCAGGCCGTCTGTAATGCAGTACGGGATGTCGGCCGGGCTGCACTTCGCCAGACATCTGTGGCAGGGAGTGTGGGGAATTTTCACACCGTCCGCCACCCGCTTCATCAGCGGATTGAGGATTGCGCGCCCCGGCATTCCCACAGGGCTTTTCACAATCCGGATGTCTTCCTGCGACGCATTGATATATGCTTCTTTGTATTTGATATCAGCGTCACACTCTTCTGTAGTGACAAAACGCGTCGCCACCTGCACGCCGTCGGCTCCCAGATCCAGCACGCGCTTTACATCACTGCTGTCATAAATACCGCCTGCGACCACAACCGGAATCTCAACACCGTATTTCTCTCCGTATTTCTTTACAGTCTGTATGATACGCCGGATTTCCTCTCCGTAGGTCTCCGGTGTATACTCGGAGATCTCCTCTTTCTTAAATCCCAGATGTCCGCCGGCTTCCGGGCCCTCGATCACGACAAGATCCGCAGTTCTCTTGTACTTTCTGTCCCAGTACTTGAGGATTACATTCGCCGATTTGTCTGTCGACACAATAGGTGCGATCTTTGTCCGACTTCCCTCTGTAAGCGCCGGGAGATCCGTCGGAAGTCCTGCCCCGGATATGATAATGTCCGCCCCTGCTTTTACGGCAGCTTTTACATGGGCCGCATGTTCTTTCAGCGCAGTCATCACATTATAACCTATGATTCCGTCCGGAGAGATTGCGCGGGCTTTCTTCATCTCGCTGTCGATTGCTCTCAAATTTGCCTTCTCCGGATCTGCATCAAAATCCGCTTCCCGGTAGCCGATCTGCGCAGTTGAAATAATTCCGATACCGCCTTCTTTTGCAACTGATCCTGCCAGCCTTCCCAGGCTTATTCCTACTCCCATGCCGCCCTGGATCAGAGGTATCCGGGTAAGTTTGTCGCCAATCTTCAGATTTTTCATATTAAACCTCTTATGCTTCATATCTGTGACAGTTCAGCCCGCGCCATTCGCAAAGCCGCACTAACGTGCTTACCGCGGCCACACCGCTTCTTTGCTCATGAACTGGCGCTCAGTTCATCTGATAGTCAGTCTCCGGATTATTATGCAAGCATAAATCCGGAGACTGACATCAGATGGCTGAACTGTTACTCACATCTTACGGAATCTGTCGTAACGCCTTGCTGTCAGTTCCTCTGAACTGTACGCTGTATAGTCTGCCAGGAATGAACTGATACGTCCCTCCAGCTCTTCACAGACGGCTTCCATGTTTTCTGCATCAAAATCTTCCGGCTCGCTGATGACCTGCTCTATGATCCCGAGACGTTTCAAGTCTCCTGCCGTCAGCTTCATAACCTCTGCCGCTTCGCTTGCTCTCTTGCTGTCTTTCCAGAGGATACTTGCAAATCCTTCGGGTGAAAGTACAGAATAAACTGCATTTTCAAGCATCCACACCTCATCTGCAACCGCCATAGCGAGCGCGCCGCCGCTTCCTCCCTCGCCGATCACAACCGAGAGTACCGGCACTTTCAGTCCGGAAAGTTCAAACAGATTTCTCGCGATTGCTTCGCCCTGTCCTCTCTCCTCTGCCTCAAGTCCGCAGAACGCTCCCGGAGTATCCACAAAACAGATGACCGGGCGTCCGAACTTCTCAGCCTGTTTCATAAGGCGCAGAGCCTTCCTGTATCCGTCCGGAGATGGCATAGAGAAATTGCGGTCCAGATTCTCTTTCGTGGTCTTTCCTTTTGCCTGTGCGATCACAGTTACAGGAATACCATGGAAATATGCGATTCCACCTACAATGGCATGATCGTCCTTATAATAACGGTCTCCGTGGAATTCCATAAAGTCTGTAAACAGAGCATCAATATAGTCTGTTCCGACCGGACGGTCTTTCTTTCTGGAAATCTGTACACGGTCCCATGCGCTCAATGAATCCTTGATCTGCTCTGCCATATTCTCTGCCTGACCATTATTCTCAAATCCGGTTATTGCGTCACTTTTATCTTCTGTTTTTTCGTCTTTCTTAAAAGCTGCTTTCACTTCCGCCGCGCCAGCCGAATGGTGCATCTCAAGGATCTGGGACAGTACGTCTTTTAATTCTTCTCTCTCCACGATCCTGTCTACGAAACCGTGATCCAGAAGGAACTCAGAACGCTGAAAGCCTTTCGGCAGTTTCTGGCCGATAGTCTGCTCAATGACACGGGGGCCTGCGAACCCGATCAGTGCCTTCGGTTCTGCCAGAATAATATCTCCCAGCATGGCAAAACTTGCTGTTACACCGCCTGTCGTAGGGTCTGTCAGCACAGAGACATAGAGCTGTCCTGCATCACTGTGTTTCTTAAGAGCCGCCGACGTCTTCGCCATCTGCATCAGAGACACGATTCCCTCCTGCATGCGCGCGCCTCCGGAACATGTAAAGATAATTACCGGAAGCTTCTCCTGTGTCGCACGTTCTACAGCCCGGGCGATTTTTTCGCCAACGATCCAGCCCATGCTTGCCATCATAAACCGTCCGTCGCATACTCCCACTACTGCGGGATTTCCGTTTATCAGCACCTTTCCCGTCACGACTGCCTCATTCAGATTCGTACGCTCCTTCAGATGATGGATTTTCTCCTCATACCCTCTGAAGTCCAGAGGATTGACAAAATCCATCTCTTTATCCCACTCTTCAAAAGAGCCCTCGTCCGCGATCATCTCGATCCGTCTGTATGCGTGTACCCGGAAATATCCGTGGCATTTCGGACAAATATAGTATCCGTTCTTCACATCCTCGGCAATGATAGCCGCCCCGCACTTATTACATTTGCGCAGAAGGCCTGTCGGTACTTCCGGACGCGAATTGCGCAGGGAGATATAGTGGGATCTGCCGCTTGTTTTCTTAAACATATCTTTCAGATTCATCTGAGATTACCTCCTGATATTCTGACAAATAGTTGCAGTTCAGCCGCGCCATTCGCAAAGCCGCACTAACGTGCTTACTGCGGCTGCGCCGCTTCTTTGCTCATGAACTGGCGCTCAACTCATCTGATTGTCAGTCGACGGATTCTTATGCAAGCATAAATCCGTTGACTGACATCAGATGGCTGAACTGTTATCCCAAATTCTCAATAAACTCGATATCAATATTTCCTGATATAAAATCCGGGTGATTCAGTATCTCATACTGATAATCTACATTCGTGTCGATCCCCTCAATGATCACTTCTCCGAGAGCGCTGCGCATCTTGCGGATTGCCTCATTTCTGTTCTTGGCATGTACGATCAGCTTCGCCAGCATGGAATCATAATATGGCGGAACAGTATAGCCGCTGTAAATGGCAGCGTCAATACGTACGCCCTTTCCTCCGGGCAGATACATATCTGTGATCGTTCCCGGTGACGGGCGGAAGTTCTTCGCCGGATTCTCCGCGTTGATACGGCATTCAATGGCATGTCCCGTAATATGCACGTCCTCCTGTTTATAGCTCAGAGGTCTTCCGTCCGCGATGCGGATCTGCTCTTTGATCAGGTCAATTCCCGTCACCCACTCTGTGACAGGATGTTCTACCTGGATTCTTGTGTTCATCTCCATAAAGTAGAAATTGTTATTCTTCTCGAGCAGAAATTCAATCGTTCCTGCATTTGTATAATGTGCAGCTTTTGCCGCTTTCACCGCTGCATCTCCCATTTTCTCGCGAAGCTCCGGAGTAAGAGCGATAGACGGTGATTCTTCGATCATCTTCTGATGATTTCTCTGAATCGAACAGTCACGTTCTCCGAGATGGATCACATTTCCATGCTCATCGGCAAGTATCTGAAATTCGATATGGCGAGGATGCTGTACAAAATGTTCAATGTACATCGTATTATCGCCGAATGCCATCTGGGCTTCCTTCTGGGCTGTATTAAAGCTGCTTACAAACTCTTCCGGAGTCTGTGCCACACGCATGCCTTTTCCGCCGCCGCCAAGCGCCGCTTTTACAATGACCGGATAGCCGATCTCATCTGCGATCTTTGCGCCCTCTTCAGCGTTATAGATTGGATCTTTACTTCCCGGAATGACCGGAACACCGGCGTTTATCATCGTATTCCTTGCCTCGGATTTATTTCCCAGACTCTGAATAACCTGGGATTTCGGCCCGATAAATGTAATGTTGCACTGTTCGCACAGCTCTGCGAACCTGCTGTTCTCCGAGAGGAATCCGAATCCCGGATGAATGGCGTCCGCCCCGGAGATCACCGTGGCGCTGATGATATTCTGCATATTCAGGTAACTCTCCGAAGAGGGGGCCGGCCCGATACATACCGCCTCATCGGCAAGCTGTGTATGCAGCGCGTCGCGGTCTGCCTCCGAGTATACGGCGACTGTCTCAATCCCCATCTCACGGCACGCGCGGATGATACGCACAGCGATCTCACCGCGGTTTGCGATCAATACTTTTCCAATCATCTCTTATTTACTCCCCTACCATAAATGTCAGTTCCGCACTGACAACTACCTTTCCGTTTACATAAGCGGTCGCCTGTCCGACTCCGACAGGTCCTTTGCTTTTTATGATCTTTGTCTCAAGCTTCAGTGTATCTCCCGGCATTACCATACCCTTGAAACGGCATTTCTGAACCCCGCCGAAAAATGCAATCTTCCCCTGGTTCTCCGGCATGCTTAAGATAGCGACTGCTCCTGTCTGAGCCAGCGCCTCAAGAATCAGTACTCCCGGCATTACCGCTTTCTGCGGAAAATGTCCGCGGAAAAAGTCTTCTCTGTATGTTACTGCTTTATATCCTACCGCGTATTGTCCCGGTTCATAATCCTCGATCCTGTCAAGGAGGAGGAACGGATGTCTGTGCGGGATAATCTCCTGGATCTGTTCAACTGTTAAACTGTTCATAATATCTGCTTCCTTTCTTCCGTTCGCATACCATATGGCTGCCGCCATATGCCGCGCGCTTCGCTCGCGACGCATTGCGCCTCTTCTTACGTTCGCATACCACAGCTCGATTCCGCCGCTCCGCAGCTTCTTCTCGCTGTGTGGCTATCGCCATATGCCGCGCGCTTCGCTCGCGACGCATTGCGGCTCTTCTTTCGTCCGCATGCTACAGCTCGATTCCGCTGCTTCGCAGCTTCTTCTCGCTGTATGGCTGCCGCCATATGCTATGAAATATATTCTGCTTTTTGCAGGCAAGCCTGCACAGCAGAATAATATTTCATAGCGCATTGCGGACTAGCTTATTACAAAGAGCGGCTGGCCGAATTCTACGCCCTGGCCGTTTTCTACAAGGATTTCTTTTACAGTTCCTGTGAAATCGCTCTCAATCTCATTCATAAGTTTCATCGCCTCTACGATGGCGAGCACCTGACCTTCTTTTACGCTGTCGCCAACTTTTACATAAGGCTCTGCGTCCTCTGCCGGTGCCGCATAGAATGTTCCTACAAGAGGTGATTTCACCACATTACCTTCCGGTACGCTTTCTCCTGTTTCCTGTGCTACTGCCGGAGTCTCTGCCGGTGCAGTTACATTAGCAGCCGGAGCTGCAGCCTGTACCGGTGCCGGAGGCATCATTGCCGGCGCGATCACCGGCGCTGCCACCGGTGCGGCCGGAGCCGGAACCTGGACAATCTTATCGCTCGTTTTCTTAAGGGAAAGCTTCACTCCGTCTTCCTCGTATTTAAACTCTGTAAGCTCAGAATCTGAAACAGCTTTTACTAATTCCAATACCTGTTCAACTTTCATTACACGCACCTCTTACCCTTCATATTTTTTCAACAGCAGTGTCGCGTTATGTCCTCCAAATCCGAGTGAATTCGTCAGCACATAATTTACATCTTTCTCTACCGGAGCGCCTACCGTATAGTCAAGATCACACTCCGGATCTACATTTTCTGTTCCCACTGTCTGATGAATAAATCCGTCCAGAATACTCTTTACGCAGACTACGAACTCTACGCCGCCTGCCGCGCCGAGCAAATGTCCGATCATAGATTTTGTAGAGTTGATGGAAACATTTTTTGCAGCGTCGCCGAGCGCGAATTTAATCGCTTTCGTCTCAAACAGGTCGTTATGATGTGTGCTTGTTCCGTGAGCGTTGATGTAGTCAATCTGCTCCGGCGCCACGCCTGCTTCCTGCATTGCAAGCTTCATTGCCATTCCCGCGCCTTCGCCGTCCTCAGCCGGAGAAGTGATGTGATATGCGTCGCCTGTCGCACCATAGCCGACAAGCTCAGCGTAGATCTTTGCTCCTCTTGCCTTTGCGTGCTCCAGTTCCTCCAGCACTACAATTCCGGAGCCCTCTCCAAGGACAAATCCGTCTCTGTCTTTATCGAACGGGCGTGACGCATGCTCCGGATCGTTAGTTGTAGACAGTGCGGTCAGCGCTGTAAATCCGGCAATTCCTGTCGGGCACACCGAAGCCTCTGTGCCTCCTGCAACCATCACGTCTGCATCCCCGTACTGGATCGCGCGGAGTGCGTCTCCGATGCAGTGTGTACCTGACGCGCACGCTGTCACAACATTTGTACATTTTCCTTTCAGTCCGAGCTGGATGGAAATGTTACCTGCCGCCATGTTGGAAATCATAAGAGGAACCATAAGCGGATTCACTTTGTTCGGTCCTTTTGTCATGATCTTTTCATAATTGGTTTCTACGCACTGCAGACTTCCGATACCGGAGCCTACGATCACTCCCACTCTGTACGGATCTTCCTTCTCCATATCAATGCCGGAATCCTCAAATGCCTCTTTTGCAGCTGCGACCGCATACTGGGAAAAAGGTTCCATTCTCTTTGCAGCCTTAAAGTCCATGCGCTCCTTCGCAACGAAATCCTTCACCTCAGCCGCAATCTGCACCTTGAATTCAGAAGCATCAAACTTCGTGATCGGTCCGATCCCGACTCTGCCTTCCTTAATACCGGCCCAAAACTCATCCACCGTATTTCCGATCGGCGTAACAGCCCCCAGACCAGTCACTACAACTCTTCTCTTCTCCATATCTAAATCTATCCCTTTCCGAGACAAACACTGTGTCTGCCTCATCCATACAAAACTGTTTGACACACTCCTGCTTTTCTCAGAATCATGCGCCTCTTTCTGCATCACCTTCAACTAAAATCAAGTTCCCTTTTTCGACTGTTTAGCAGGTAACCGTATATGTCGATAAAAGGAGTTGGTTTTAGATAGCCATTCCGCCGTCTACATTAAGCACCTGTCCTGTTATATACCGTGCCCCGTCGCCTGCCAGAAATGCTGCCGCATTTGCAATATCTTCTGTCTCGCCGAATTTACCCAGCGGAATCTGTGCCACAGCGCCCTCTTTTACTTTATCGGAGAGCACTTCTGTCATCTCTGTATTGATGAATCCCGGTGCGATCGCGTTTACTGTGATCCCGCGGCTTGCAAGTTCTCTTGCCGCAGACTTTGTAAGTCCGATCACGCCCGCCTTTGACGCAGAGTAGTTTGCCTGTCCCGCATTTCCGAGCACTCCGGATACAGACGCCATATTGATGATACGTCCGCCGCGCTGTTTGATCATCTGGCGCGCTACGAAACGGATACAGTTGAATGTTCCTTTCAGGTTTGTATCGAGAACTGCGTCATAATCTTCCTCCGTCATCTTCATGAGCAGCCCGTCTCTCGTGATACCTGCATTATTTACGAGGATATCTACTCTGCCGAATGTTGCGATGATCTCTTTGAACATTTCTTCGCAGGCATGAAAATCAGACACATTGCACTGTCTGATGTCGGCCGTTCCGCCGTTCTCCTCAATCTCCTTTTTCACTTCCTCAGCGCGCTCTTTCGATCCATTGTAATTGATCACAACTGCAGCGCCCTCGGATGCAAGTTTTATGGCGATTGCTCTTCCGATTCCTCTGGAAGCGCCTGTTACTACAGCAACTTTTCCATTTAACATAATTCACTTACCACCTTGTCTACATCTTCCCATGTACCGACATTGTACACTTTCACGTCACGGCTGATCTTGCGCATAAATCCTGCCAGTGTTCTGCCCGGCCCGATCTCTACGAATGTATCCACTCCGTCAGCGATCATATTTTCCACGCTTTGCTGCCAGCGCACAGATGATGCCACCTGTTTTGCCAGAAGCGCTTTTGTCTCAGAGATGTCTGTTACATACTCTGCCGTTACATTTGTCACATAAGGGATCTCAAGCTCGGAGAGCTGTACACCTGCGAGCACCTGTCCCAGTTCTCTTCCTGCTTCTTCCAGCATCGGAGAGTGGAACGGTCCGCTTACATTCAACGGCATAACCCGCTTTGCCCCGGCAGCTTTCAGCTCTTCCGAAGCCTTCTCAACGCTCTCTTTCCATCCAGTGATAACGATCTGTCCCGGGCAGTTGTAATTGGCGATCGTAACGCCTTCGATCGGATCAACGACTTTCTCGATATCCTCGCCTTTCATGCCCAGCACTGCCGCCATCGTACCTTTTCCGCCCGGCACTGCATTCTGCATAAGGATACCTCGCTTTCTCACTGTGGTGATGGCGTCCTCTGTGCTCATACCTCCTGCAGATGCGATCGCGCAGTACTCGCCGAGGCTTAATCCTGCTGTCACGTCAGCTTTCAGTCCGCGTTCTCTCAATACGTGTTCCATTGCCATACAGACAGTCACGAGCGCCGCCTGGGTATACTCTGTCTGGTCCAGTTTGTCATTCTCTTCAAAGCATAATGCTTTCATATCTATATCCAGCAGTTCCGTCGCCTTATCGATGACTTTCCTTGCTGTTTCACTCTGTTCATAAAAATCTTTGCCCATTCCGGCTTTCTGTGCTCCCTGTCCCGGGAACATAAATGCGATCTTACTCATAGAAACCTTTGCCTCCGATCAGGTCATCTGTCTCTTTTACAAGTTTCTGGATCAGGTCATGACATGACATCTTCTCTTTGACCATACCTGCTATCTGTCCTGCCATCACGCTTCCCGTCTTCACATCACCGTCTACGACAGCACGTCTTAAGCCTCCGAGAGTCAGATGCTCAAGCTCTTCAAATGAAGCGCCTTCCTGCTCTTTCTGTAAGTATTCTTTTGTCATCTGGTTTCTCAGGGCACGTACCGGATGTCCTGTCGAACGTCCTGTCACTCTTGAGTCGATATCTCTTGCCTTGATGATCATATCTTTATAATTTTCATGAACCTGAGATTCATTCGTAACCACGAAGTGAGTTCCCATCTGTACACCCTGGGCGCCAAGCATAAATGCCGCCGCGATTCCTCTTCCGTCGGCAATACCGCCCGCTGCGATGACCGGGATATTCACTGCATCTACGACCTGCGGTACAAGTACCATTGTCGTATTCTCACCGATGTGTCCGCCCGCCTCGGTTCCCTCTGCAACAAGTGCGTCGGCTCCGCATCTCTCCATACGCTTTGCAAGCGCAACAGATGCGATAACCGGGATCACCTTGACTCCGGCTTCTTTCCACATCTTCATGTATTTCTCCGGAGAACCCGCGCCTGTCGTAACAACTTTCACGCCTTCCTCCACGATAACTTTTGCCACATCGTCCGCATACGGACTCATAAGCATGATGTTCACTCCAAATGGCTTGTCAGTGAGTTTCTTCGCCTCTCTGACCTGTTCACGCACCCAGTCAGCCGGCGCACTCGCAGCACCGATCAGTCCCAAGCCGCCGGCTTCGGATACGGCGGCTGCAAGATGATACTCAGCAACCCAGGCCATTCCTCCCTGAATGATCGGATATTCAATTCCTAATAATTCGGTTACTTTTGTTTTCATACTCTACAACCTTTCTTTCTCTAAAAAATTAAGTCTTATTTGTGTGCCTCAAGATATTTTACCACATCGCCGATCGTGTTGATCTGCTCCAGATCCTCAGACGGGATCTCAACTTCGAACTCTTCCTCGAATGCCATTACCATTTCAAACAGATCCAGGGAATCCGCTCCAAGATCATCTTTGAAAGATGTCTCCTCTGTAAGTGTGTCAACGTCTGCATTTAATGACTCTGCTACGATTTCTTTGATCTTCTCTAACATGGTTTCTCTTTTCCTTTCTTTTTTGAAAATATTTTTCCCTTTGGAAATTGTATCGCCCCGCCATGCGGAGAGAATGTATTGTAATCCGGCATTGCCGGAAATTACCACTCAAACAGGCTGGCCGCCCAGGTAAGTCCTGCGCCGAATCCTGCCATCATAATCTTCTGGCCTTTTCTGAACATTCCTTTTCGGTTCATCTCATCGATGAGGATAGGTACAGTCGCCGCCGATGTATTTGCATACTCCTCGAGATTCATCGGGAATTTCGATATATCTGTCTTTAATCTCTTTGCGACTGCCTCGATGATTCTTCGGTTCGCCTGATGGAGAACAAAATAATCAATCTCATCAAGTGACTTTCCCGATTCTTCCAGAACCTCTTCTATAATTTCAGGTACTTTACGGACAGCGAACTTAAACACGCCCTGACCGTCCATATGGATATAAGATTCTTTCACTGCGCCGGGCTCCAGCTCTTTTTCCCAGTTCTTCCGATGTCTGCTTAACCCTGTCAGCGCCGGGCCTTTCACACCGTCCGAATGCGCCGCCATATGTACCGGGCTTCCTTCTTCCGCTCTCAGAAGAGCTGCTCCTGCTCCGTCGCCGAACAGAATGCATGTACTTCTGTCTGTCCAGTCGATCATATTGCTCATACTGTCCGCGCCGATCACCATAACCGTCCGGCACAGTCCCGCGCTTATGTAAGCCTGTGCAGTATTAAAAGCAAGGACAAATCCCGTACATGCCGCGTTCAGATCATATCCGACCGCGCGCGATGCACCGATCATCTTCTGCACTTCACATGCAGCACATGGAAAAACTGTCTCAGATGATGAAGTCGCTAC
Source organism: Mediterraneibacter catenae (assembly GCF_008691045.1). Lineage (GTDB taxonomy): Bacteria > Bacillota > Clostridia > Lachnospirales > Lachnospiraceae > Mediterraneibacter > Mediterraneibacter ornithocaccae. Next base: position 11,059 of record NZ_VMSO01000009.1, on the reverse strand, counting down.
AAGGATCATATCAATCTCCTCCGGATCGATCCCGCTCTGTTCCACGGCACGCAGCGCAGCCTGCCCCGCCATGTAGGAGGTTGTCTCTTCGCCGATAATGTGACGTTTTCCGATCCCGGTTCTCTCCCGTATCCACTCGTCGTTCGTATCCACGATTTTAGACAGATCGTCATTGTCCATCACGTGCGGAGGTACGTAAGAGCCGGTTCCACATATTTTTCCAACCATTTCTATTCTCCAAATCTCTCAAATTTACTTTGAGTCTTAAATACTTTGACTCTCAAAGTATATCACACTGATATCATTTGTCAATATATTTTCGTAATAAATACGTAACAATTAACGGCAGTCAAACCCGCTCAGAAAAGCAGGCTTAACTGCCGCCGATAAGCAGTACCGCGCGCTTACAGCGGCAGTAAAGATACTCCCGCTTTTGCCACGCCCGCAAGCACCATGACAAGGATAGGATTCATCTTGAACTTTCGAAGCAGAACAACACATACAATGAAAATAATAACCAGCGTCCAGTTTATCCCCGCAAGTGAAATCAGCTCTGCACTCCCCCAGAACGCGGTGATCAGCACTGAAATTCCTGCCGAAGCGATCATTGCCACTACCGCGGGACGAAGAGAATTGAGCACCCCCTGCAGCATGCTCATATTGCGGTACTTGAGATACAGTTTGGCAATAAGCATAACAATAATGCATGAAGGCAGTATACATCCCACTGTGGACACAAGCGCTCCCGGGATTCCCGCAATCTTAATTCCTACAAATGTTGCAGAATTGATTGCGATCGGTCCCGGGGTCATCTGTGATATTGTGATCAGATCCGTAAACTCCGCCATACTCAGCCAGCTGTGGGAGGAGACTACCTGTTCCTGAATAAGCGGCATTGCCGCATATCCGCCCCCGAAGCTGAAAAGTCCGATCTTCAAAAAACTCCAGAACAGTTCCAGATAGATCATTATTTACTCCTCCTCTCATTTACCAAAGTTCTCACAACGCCGATCAGCAGACATACGATTACAATATAGACAACATTAATTCCTAAAATACAGGATGCGATAAATGCTCCGATCATAATGATAATGGAACCTGTATTTTTCCCTTTTACGATTCCTTCCCCCATCTCAAAAACAACCGCCGCAATGACCGCTCCCACACCTGCCTGCATTCCTTCCAGGAGCTGTGCGATAATGTAATTTTCCCGGAATGCATTATAAAACACCGAGATCAGCGAGATAATAAGGAATGGCGGAATGACCGTCCCCACAATAGCGACAAGCGCGCCGATCACCCCTGCAAGTTTATATCCCACCACGATCGCACCGTTTACCGCAATCGCCCCCGGAGAAGACTGAGCGATGGCCACCAGATCCAGCATCTCGTCCTCTTCGATCCAGTGACACTCATCCACAAATTTTTTCTTCATCAGCGTCACAATCACATATCCCCCGCCGAATGTAAATGCGCTCAGATACAAGGTCGACACAAACAATTTCAGTAAGACTTCTTTTTTGCTTCTCATACTCTCTCCTTCGTCTCTGTTCCCGGACTTCCTAAGTACATTTTATCCGAAATATTATTATAGAAGTTTTCTCTCCGCTTTTAAGTATATTCGCGCTTGATTCATATGTAAAATAGTATTATTCTATAAAATATATAATATTTTTAATATATATAATCATAAACTTGAAATTTATGTTTCCGACTTACTTTTAACACCTTGTTTTATTGAAAGGAAATCCATTATGACACTCCGGCACATGCGGATTTTTGTATCCGTATTTCAGAAAAACAGCATTACAAAAGCCGCGCAGGAACTGCATCTTGCCCAGCCCTCGGTCAGCCTTGCCATAAAGGAACTGGAAGAATATTACGGAATACGCCTGTTCGACCGGATCGGCAGGCATATCGCCCCGACGGAATGCGGAGAAGAATTCTATGAATATGCCGTCCACATCGTCTCTCTCTTTGATGAGATAGAAAAAAAGATGCGCAACTGGGACGCTTTCGGCACGCTCCGCGTCGGCGCCAGCATAACCATCGGCACCCATATTCTGCCGGTCCTGATCCACAGATATCAGGAGAAATTCCAAAATCTCACGATTGAAGTCAAAGTCAGCAAGTCATCCTCGGTAGAAGATGATCTCATTCACAGCTCTATTGATCTTGGACTGATTGAGACACAGCCTTCACATCCGGATCTGCGTGCCGTTCCGTTTATGAAAGACAGCATGTGCGCTATCGTTCCGCCCGATCACCCGCTCATCTCTTCAGAGTCAGTATCTCTCGCCGAACTTGCCCGTTTTCCTTTCCTTATGCGGGAAAAGGGCAGCGCCGGACGTGAACTCCTCGATGCCGGCTTCTCCCTGCACCAGATTTCTGTCCGTCCGAGGTGGGAGAGCACAAGCACACAGGCAATCGTAAAAGCCGTCGCTGAGGGGCTCGGTGTGGCAGTTCTTCCCTGCCTGCTTGTTAAAAAGGACATCGAGGAAGGAACTGTCCGGCAGATTCCTCTTGAACAGCCGATTGAGCGTGATCTGAACATCATCTATCACAAGAGCAAATTTCTGACAGATAATATGAAGTCATTTATAGATCTCTGCAAAAAATACGGAAAGCCTGTTGATTAGGCTTCCCGTTTTCCATACTCTATAATGTTTCGATAAATTCAAGCAGCTCATTCAGAGTTCCTGTGTATTCCGAGTCAATCGGAAGATTCTTTTTATTTTCCATCGTATCGGTCACAAGATATGTCTTGACGCCGAGCGTTCTGACAGAAAGATCCTCTCCCACATCATTGCCCACCATCAGACACTCCGACGGATCGAGCCGGAATTGTTCGAGAATATTCCTGAAATACTCAGGATTAGGCTTACAGTATGTACATGTCTCATATGTGGTGATCACTTTAAAATCCTGTGCGTCCAATCCTGCCCACCGGATACGATTGAGCGTAGCACACCGCGGAAATACCGGGTTGGTGGCAAGATACGTCTCGAATCCTCGCTCTTTCGCTCTTTTTACAATCTGATCTGATACGGGGGTCGGCTTCGTCGTGCACACTGCCTTGTTAAACTCGTTTTCATAAAACTTCAGCGCAATACTTTCCGACTCTTCCGCCGACAATGGCAGCTCCGGCTCCATATAACTCCAGAAAGCTTCCCGGTTCGTCCGGCTCCCGTCATTTTTCACCATTGCCTCATAGCCAGCCCACACAGCGCCGATAAATTTCTTCGGATCGACAGATACGCCCTCGTTTATATAGGACTGGGCGAGCAGCGGCATATAATATTTTACAAATTCATCCTGCACCATAGGTAGCAGGGTCCCGTCGAGATCAAATAATATATGTCTGATACTCATATCCGGCTGATTATCCCATCATGATCTCTGAAATAGCGTCCATGATCTTGTCATGACATCCGCCGCATCCAGTAGAACAATGTGTGATTTTCTGTACTTCGTCAAACGCAGAGAGAACATCATCGAATTTATCCATCTGATGCAGTGCATTCTCCACATCTGCATAAGATACCTGCTTGCAATTACAAATCATTCCTGTACTCATCTTTTCTGTCTCCTTTCAAAACAAATATGTATCTTAAATTACCCACAGCTACATCATATACCAAACAGACAGAAAAAGCAATTTCCGTGTGTTCTGTTCCATGTCAGTTATCCATTGAAATTATTCCCATCAGCCCGATTTTCCAGAAAAAAGGAAAGACCGAAACAGATTGCTTCAGTCTTTTTCCAATGCCGCAGGCCGGGGTCGAACCGGCACGGGTATTACTACCCACGGGATTTTAAGTCCCGGGCGTCTGCCAATTCCGCCACTGCGGCAGCTATAAAATTGTCATCTCTTAACAGATATTGTTCCGATAAGAGAAACGACCCAGAAGAGACTCGAACTCTCGACCTCCGCCGTGACAGGGCGGCGCTCTAACCAACTGAGCCACTGGGCCATAAAATGGACCTTCGGGGACTCGAACCCAGGACCGACCGGTTATGAGCCGGTTGCTCTAACCAACTGAGCTAAAGGTCCAAAAATAATCTGTTCCCGAAGGAACAAAGCCGATGATCGGACTCGAACCGATAACCTGCTGATTACAAATCAGCTGCTCTGCCAATTGAGCCACATCGGCATATTTACTTACCGAGCAGCTGATTTGTAATCAGCGCTCTGCCTGCGATTGACGTGGTCAATCTTAATGAATTGAGCCACATCGGCATATTTACTTACCGAGCAGCTGATTTGTAATCATATCTGCTCAAATGACCCCGACGGGAATCGAACCCGTGTTACCGCCGTGAAAGGGCGATGTCTTAACCGCTTGACCACGGGGCCAAAATATATCAAACAATACGCTGCCACTTCTAGCAGCGCTTTATATCATAGCATAAGAGCAGCTATTTTGCAAGCATTATTTGCATGAAACAAGTATATCCTTGAGTATAACTCTCTAAACGGTTTAAAGCTGCAAACCTTTCCATTTACAGCTTTAAACAATTTTCCAATATATCATCCTGTTTCTTAAAAGCAAGAGACTTCATCCGTTCATTTTCTCTCAACATTCTTGGTAGCAACAATATCAACGCCTGTGCCGGCGGCGTCCGGTAAGATCACATCTCCGATATGTACGGGTGCTTCCACTTCCACGCCTTTCAATGATTTTATACAGTCAAATATCTTTTCTTTCGGAATATCCTCCCTCGTCTTTACTGAAACCATATCAGCTTTTCCACCGATCACCTTTACCGTAGATGTTACGATTCTCGTAGGATTTGTCACTTCCTTGCGGGCATATACGTCCCCCTTCTTGCAGGTATTACCTGTCACGCTCAAGACTTCACTCCCGTCCATCTCCACAGTGATCTGACATCCCATCGGGCAGCTGATACACGTCAAATTTCTGATTTCCATCTTTATGCCTCCTCTATCTTCACTGTGACCGTCTTAAGATCAGGGTATTTTAGAAGCTGTTCCTTCGTCAGTTTAATCTCTTCCATCTCTCCCGGCGCCACGATCTGACGTTTTCTGTGAATAACACGCTCATCATCAAAATAAGCGCTCACATAGCAGTTTTTAAATACTGCTCCAACGCGGAAACGTACGGTCAGATTCTCATCCATTCGCGCGGTGTTGATCGACACCGGAACAGTGTAGCGTACTCCGTCCGCCGGATTCAGCCGTATTTCCTGCCCGCCATCCGTTTGCCGTTCTCCCTTGACATACGCTACCGCATTCTTTCCTGCTGTTCCTGCCTCTTCGGAAACGAAATCCACCAGATCATGTACATGTAATACATTACCGCAGGCAAAAACGCCTTCAATATTTGTTTCCAGGCTCTCATTCACGACCGGTCCCGATGTCACCCCGCTCATCTCCACTCCCATGCCTCTGGAAAGCTCATTTTCCGGAATAAGCCCTACCGAGAGGAGCAGGGTATCGCATGAATATTCCTCCTCGGTTCCCGGTATCGGTTTTCCCGTCTTATCAACCTCGGCAAGAGTCACTCCCTCAAGCCGTTCTTTTCCTTTGATATCCACAACAGTATGGCTGAGCTTGAGCGGAATTCCATAATCGTCCAGACACTGGACGATATTCCTCTTCAATCCACCGGAATATGGCATCAGCTCGGCGACAACCTTGACCTTTGCTCCTTCCAGTGTCATTCGCCGTGCCATGATCAGTCCGATATCTCCGGAGCCCAGAATAACAACCTCCCGTCCCGGCATAAGCCCTTCCATATTAACTAGTCTCTGGGCCGTGCCCGCGGAATAGATACCTGCCGGGCGGTACCCCGGAATATTCAGGGCGCCTCTGGACCGCTCCCGGCATCCCATTGCAAGGATAACAGCCTTTGCCCGGATTTCAAAAAGTCCTTCCTCACGGTTCATGGCAGTGACTACTTTCTTCCGGCTGATATCCATTACCATTGTATTTAATCTGTATTCAATCTCAAGTTCTTTTGCCTGATCAATAAATCTCTGTGCGTATTCCGGGCCGGTCAGTTCCTCTTTGAAAGTATGAAGTCCGAACCCGTTGTGAATACACTGATTCAGAATCCCGCCCAGTTCCTTGTCTCTCTCCAGTATCAGAATACTCTCTATCCCGTTCCTTTTCGCCGAGACAGCAGCCGCAAGACCTGCCGGACCGCCTCCGATGATGACAATATCATAGTTTTTCATGTCCGAAGCCTTCCTTTCTATAATGTGTCTTTATTAGTGCCGACAACAAGTCTGGACTTTCCGCCGGATTTCGTGATATCAGCCATACTCACATGTAGCTCACGGGCCAGGATTTCCATTGTTCTCGGGGAACAGAATCCCGACTGGCAGCGTCCCATTCCCGCCCTCGTTCTCCGTTTTACCCCGTCCAGAGACCGTGCGCCCAGCGGGCGGCGTATTGCATCCAGAATTTCACCCTCAGTGATCATCTCGCACCGGCAGATGATATTGCCATAGGCCGGTTCCCGTTGAATCAATTCAGCACGTTCTTCTCTGGTCAGCGTATCCGGATCAAGAATTCCTTTTCTTGTTGCGATAAAATTATCTTTCTTCTCGAGCCCCAGCTTTTCCTGTAAAATCCCGGCAACCATCTCCCCGATCGCCGGACAGCTTGTAAGTCCCGGCGATTCAATTCCTGCACAGTCGATAAAACCTCTTGCATCCTCCGGCTCTCCAATGATAAACTCCGTACCGTCCTCATGGGCCCGCAGTCCGGCAAACGATGTAATAACCTGACGCATGGGAAGATTTTTTACATTCTGTCCCGCCTTTGTAATAACTTCATCCAGTCCCTCTCGGGTCGTATTTGTCCCCTCTTTATTTTCAATATCAATAGCCGTTGGTCCGACCAGAAGATTGCCGTGTACAGTAGGGGTAACCAGCACACCTTTTCCATACTTTGTAGGAAGAGAAAAGATAGTTCTGCTGACATGCGTTCCCGCACTTTTATCCAGCAGACAGTAATCCCCCCTTCTGGGTGTAATATGGATCTTCTTTTCGCTTACCATATTGTGAAATTTGTCCGCATAGACGCCGGCCGCATTAACTACATATTTTGTGCGGAAGGTTCCCTGATTTGTACAAAGCTCATATCCCCCGTCGATTTTCCGTATATTCTGAACCTCAGTGTTAAACCGGAATTCAATCCCGTTTGTATATGCATTTTCCGCCAGTGCGATATTCAGGTTAAATGGACATACAATTCCGGCAGTCGGAGCATACAGTGCCGCATACACATTGTCGGTAATATTGGGCTCCATCTCCAGAACTTCTTCCCTGTTTAATATCTTCAGGCCTTTCACGCCATTTGCGATCCCCTTGTCATAGAGCTTCTGCAGTCCCGGCATCTCCTCCTCGCTCAGACAGATAACAAGCGATCCGATCCTCTGAAATGGGAAATCCAGATCTTTGGACAGCTGTTCCATCATCTCATTGCCCCGTACATTGAGCTTTGCCATCAGGGAGCCCGGTTCCGCATCATATCCTGCATGCGCGATCGCGCTGTTTGCCTTGGATGTTCCGCAGCAGACATCCTCCTCTTTTTCCAGTACGCATGCCCTGACTTTATATCGGGACAGTTCTCGGGCCGATGCAGCACCGGATACTCCTCCGCCGATTATGATCACATCATACATATCAGTCATTTCTCCCTTCATTATCTTCTCACAGCAGTTTTCAGTCCTCTTTTGCCCATCCGTAAGCATATTTTACCGCTTTGTTCCATCCTTTGATCTTGCGCAGTCTCTCTTCCTCACTGATAGACGGGCTGAATGTCCGGTCAATCTTCCAGTTCCTGATCACATCCTGTTTATCCGCCCAGTATCCCACTGCAAGTCCCGCCAGATAAGCAGCGCCCATTGCAGTTGTTTCAACACATTGAGGCCGGTTCACCGGCGCGTTGATAATATCAGCCTGTGTCTGCATCAGGAAGTCATTTGCACTTGCTCCTCCGTCAACCTTAAGTGATGACAGCCTAATCCCCGAATCTGCTTTCATCGCTTCCAGAACGTCGTTCACCTGGTACGCTATAGACTCAAGCGTTGCACGGATAATATGGTATTTATTAACGCCTCTTGTGATTCCTACTATTGTTCCCCTCGCATACTGATCCCAGTGCGGAGCGCCAAGTCCGGTAAACGCAGGGACAACATAACATCCGTTTGTATCCTTTTCCTTCTTTGCCATATACTCGGAATCTGCAGCCGAGTCGATCAGCCTCATCTCATCCCGCAGCCACTGTACGGCAGCGCCTGCCACAAATATAGACCCTTCCAGTGCATAATTAACTTTTCCGTCCAGCCCCCAGGCAATGGTAGTGACAAGTCCGTTCTTGGAGAATACCGGCGTTTCACCTGTGTTCATAAGAAGGAAGCATCCCGTACCGTATGTATTCTTTGCCTCCCCCGGCATAAAACATGTCTGTCCGAAAAGTGCTGCCTGCTGATCTCCCGCCGCACCGGCAATAGGGATTGGTCCGCCCAGAAATGAAGGATCTGCTTCACCGTATATACAGCTGGACGGTTTTGGCTCCGGCAGCATGCATTTCGGAATATTAAGTTCCTTCAGGATCTCGTCATCCCATTCCAGTGTATTAATATTAAACAGCATGGTTCTGGAAGCATTAGAATAGTCTGTTACGTGTACCTCACCTTTGGTAAGCTTCCAGATCAGCCATGTCTCGACTGTTCCGAACAGAAGATCTCCGTTTTCTGCTTTTTCCCGTGCGCCCGGCACGTTATCGAGGATCCATTTTATTTTTGTAGCTGAAAAATAAGCGTCGATCACAAGTCCTGTTTTCGCCCTGAATTTTTCTGTCAGCCCCTTTTCTATCAGTGAGTCGCAGTATTCTGATGTCCTGCGGCACTGCCAGACAATAGCGTTGTAGACCGGTTCGCCAGTATTTTTATCCCATACGATTGCTGTTTCTCTCTGATTCGTAATCCCGATCGCCGCGATATCTTCCGCAGTAGCCGAAATCATGTTCATAGCTTCCACAGCCACACCGAGCTGACTTGCCCAGATCTCGTCGGCATCATGCTCTACCCAGCCCGGTTTCGGAAAATGCTGCTTGAACTCCCGCTGAGCTACGCTGCACATTTCCCCCTTTTCATTGAACAGGATACAACGGTTGCTCGTTGTCCCTGCATCCAGAGCCATCACATACTTTGCCATAATAACTTCCTCCTTCGCGTTTGCCTCATTTTAATATATCAGCGTCTGCTCCATACACAGACCATATATTTTTCACATCACCCATACATCCTGATTTGTAGATGATACACAAATTGCACCGGCCGAAAGTGCTGCCATCACGGATTTCTTATCTGTGATCAGCCCGCCTGCAATAATCGGTATTCTTGAAGTCTGAGATATCTTTCTGATGATCTCGGGCATAAGACCCGGAAGAATCTCTATCACGTCCGGTCTTACACCGCTCTGCTGTGACCTCACGTTTTCCAGCGCCATAGAATCAATCAGAAAATATCTCATTACGGTAAACAAAGACAGCTCTCTGCCTCTCCTGATCAGAGCCGGTTTTGTTGAGATAATACCGTCAGCTTCTGTGTTATTTTTAATGAAGTCGACCGCAATCTCCCTGGAATTGAGTCCGCCGATAAGATCGACATGGACAACTGCCATCTGTCCTGCCGATTTCACCCTGCTGACAATATCCGGTATAGTACAGATGTCGCCAAAAAGGATAAATACAACTTTAATGTCTTCTAAGTGACAGCATTTTTCCAGTCCATCCAGATCTTTAACCGCTGCAATCACCGGGTTACTTTCAAACATGTCATAAAATCTCTGATCCATTATAGTCCTCACTTACCAATAAATTTTGCAATAAAAAGAGAGCAAACGAAAAACAACATTTCTGTTGTCCCGTTGCTCTCCCGTCTCAGCTATCGCTTTTCAATTATATAAATTTTATCATACTGCACAATATTTTACAAGTAGAACGGAGGATTTTCTCTTAAATGCCCATTATAATTATTTATCTTCCGCCGCTTCAATTATTTTGTTTGACGCCTCTTGATTTTCTTGTCTTATTTCGCCTATTGTTCTATCGGCAAAGGCATCATCCGTCGACTGAACTGTTGGATCTGAAAGGTAAACCGAAGCATACGCTTCATAAAAACGCTTTGTAGTATCTGTTAAGTCAGAAAAATCAGAAAAGCAAAACTCATTTAAAAATTCTGCATATTCTTCAGTATCCCGTTTTATGCCCATATCATGTTCATCTATGTATTGATCAATGTCTTCCCCTATTTGTTCAATCGTAACGTCATAAGAGAATGTTTCCGGCAATGAACTGTTATAGTATCCGGATGTTCCATTATCCGCTTTCTCTGTTTCCTTTGCACATCCAGTTAACATCAAACCCAAAACACATATTACAGCTGACAAAATTGATAGTTTTCGTTTCATATTAATATTCCCTTCTAATTACATACTCCATTGAACATTACATGAGTATAATATCACAATATCAGCGTATTTTTATATTTCGCATAATCTTCTTTTACTTTCTCTATTTTATACAATAATACTATAACAATTTTGTGTAATTTTTAAAATACAGCTTTGTCGTGCTCTTCCATATATTCAAATACCTTTTTATCACATTTTGATTTTTTATACCACCCAATGCCTATCATTAAAAGTCCAACAAAAATTATTACCGTTCTTATTATTGAATTGGGGGAAAACAGACAAGATATAACAAGTCCAGTACCTGCAGGTCAGGATCGCTTTTCTCATTTTCCCAATTTGAAACAGTTTGTCGAGTAACATGAAATAATCTCCCAAATTCCTCTTGTGATCAATAAGAGAAATTTAGTGATTTATTTCTGATTTATAAAAAAGAAAACCCCATATCACATATGTAACATGAGGTTTTACAAGCTCCCCCTGTTGGACTTGAACCAACGACACTTCGGTTAACAGCCGAATGCTCTACCGACTGAGCTAAGGAGGAATATTAAATTAAATGAAGTATACCTTCAAAACTACATACAAAGAATCAATCATCCATCTT
>NZ_VMSO01000008.1 GCF_008691045.1 Mediterraneibacter catenae | reverse complement strand
TATAAGAGAAAAAAATATATCTCCTCAAAAAATCACAATTGCTGGAGTGAATAAAAACTCAAAATATATTAAACAAGCATTGGAATATGGAGTGACTAGATACGTCATTGAATCCACGCATCAATGGCATCTTATACAAGAACAATTAAATAAAACTGAATCTAAGAATATTCATATCTTACTAAGAGTAAATATCGGAAATCAATTCGGAATGGAACTAGATGAAATACATGAATTGATTAATATTACTGACTGCTCTAAGTACATTAAGGGCTTCCACATGTATATGGGAACACAAAATTTTGAAGTTGAAAAAATCAAATCATACATTAGTCAACTTAAAATGACCGTAGACAGTGTCACTTCCATAGATATACATGAAATAACAGTAGGAGTTGGATTCCCAGTTCATTATTTTAATGATCATAGAGTTCCTAACGAAGAACTACTACCAACTATTATTAATGATCTTGAAACCACATTCAAAAATTTTAATATAGAGTATGAATTTGGAAGAAAAATTGCTGCATCTTGCGGGCAATACTACACTAAAGTCGTAGAACTACGGGAACGCAATAGAAAACTTTTTGCTATAGTTGATGGCGGCACGCATCAAATTAATTATTATGGTCAATTATATGGCCGACGCTTACCATATATAAAGCAATACCCTTTAAGAAATGAAAGTGCTCAATATACCATTTGTGGTTCCCTTTGTTCAGCCTCAGATATACTAGTTCATAATCATGAACTGGGATTACTCAAAGAGGGAGACATTCTTTGTTTTGAAAATGCTGGCGCTTATTCAGTAACCGAAGGATATTATTTATTCTTAACTCATCCTTTGCCAGTTATATACATTTTTGACCCTAAAGAAGGGCTACACCTTCTTAGGAACAAAATAGATACAGAATTTATAAATGGAGGCTAACCATGATTACTTCGAATATTAAAGAACAACTTGCACTCATAATTTTAGACACCTTTCCTCATTTGGAAGAATTGAAAGATTTACTTACAAATGACGAAACCAAACTTGCCGCAGATTTACAAATGGATTCTTTTTCTATTATTTCTTTACAAGTATCAATCGAGGATAATTTTGGTTTATTCTTTGATCCAATTGAAGATGACTTTGTAGAAATATTCTGTACAATAGGATCTCTTACCAACTATATTTCTTCAAAAATCGAGGTGTGAAATGTCTATACAAGTTATAACTTGGTTTAAACAAACTAATTCTTGCCAAAATACAATAAATGTTTTACCGTTTTATTCATTTTCATTCGAGAAATTAAATAATGATAAGGATTATCTTCCAAATTACGATTATAATTCAGATTTTCGTACCATAACAAAAGAAATAATCTCTAAAATTAATTTCAGCACAACTCCCAATTATTTCTATGATATCAGAAATTGGGAAGATTATAGTTGTGCAGCTCCAGAATACATGCTTTTGGATGAAATAAATTGGAATAGTACCAAACCGTTTGCATTTACAATCAAAAATCAAATTGATTTATATTTAGTCTTTGAACATATGGAGATTACGATGCCTGATAACACATGCGCTTCTCGGATTTCTGTGCCCGCAGCCCGTCGCGGGCGGCCTTGGTCTGGGCGTAGGCCAACACCTGCCGCTGCAACTTCTTTTTCCCTTGCAGCTTCGTTTCCAGTGCTTTCAGTTCGCCGCTGGTCTGGCGCATTTTCTGATAGGCGGTGTCAACGGCGGCTTCTAACTGCTCCGGGGAAGTAAAGCCGTATTGCTGGTAGACGGACAGCGTTTTGGCGGCCTGCTTCAGATTGTGTATCTTCGCCCAGCGTTCATAGCCCCGGCCTTTGCCCTCGGCCATTTTCTGCTCAATGTCCACAAGCCGCTGCACTCCGTCCTGTTTCGGGGCGGCTATCTCGGCTCTGGCAACCTGCAAGCGGTCTTTTATGGTGCGTGGGGGATCGGGGGATCTGGCTGGCGCTTCGGCTGCTCTGGCGGCGTTTTGCTCTAAAACGGCAAAGACAGCGGCGCGGTCAAAATCGTCGCCCAGCTTCCGGGCGGTAATTGGCTTTGTCCTGTCCGGCGTGAGGTAGGAAAGCCGCCCCCGGCTCTCCTTGACGGTCACACCCTCCTGCAGCAACAGAGAGGAAAACTCGTCAAAGCTGGCGGCGGTGGCAAGGGCTTTCCGTAGGGTCTGCCGCAGCTTCTCCTTGTTCGTTTCAAACTTGGTCTGCCGGGGCGTGATACTATCGGCAATCATGGGGGCGTTCTGCTTGTCCAGCGCGGCCTGTCCCTTTTTCTGCGCCCAATACTCCCGGTCGGTGACGCGGTTCTTGCTGCCGTTCAAGAGGTCGATTTGATAAAGCCCCTCCCGGTGGCACATCTCCATGACTTCGGATTTGAAGTAGCGCAGGGCAGCGTCGGTACATCGGTGCTTGCAGCCGACTTTCGTATCGGCCGGCCTGTCCATGTAGGGCAGGAACGGCACTTCCTCAATCCGCAGGCTGTTTATGACGATATGCACATGAATGTTGCCGCTGTGGTTATGCCCGTCCGGGTGGGTGCAGACAAGGGCCTGGTGGCCGGGAAAATGCTCTTTACAGAATTGTTCCCCCAACGCCTGCGCCCGGTCTACGGTCAGGCCGTTGAGGATTGTTTCATAGGGGAGAAGTCTACTCATACCGGCTCACCCCCATTTCTTCGCGTAGCCGCTGCAAGGCAAGCTGGATATGCCGCCCCGCTGTGCTGCGTGACCGGCCAATACACGCGCCGATCACGCGCTGCGGCTGGCGCAGAAAGTAATAGCGCAGGATTTCTTCCCGCGTCTGCTCCGGCAAAACAGAGATCGCGTCGGCAAGGGCGGCGTTGCAGAGCAGGACGGTCTGACCGCAGACGGTAAATGGGTATTCCTCGTCCGGCTCCGACGCGGCAAACTGGACAAACTTCTCGTTCATCAGATAGTCAAGGGAAACTTGCCGTTCCCATTGCCGTTTAAGCTTCAAAATCTTGTCCAAGGCGGCACAGCGGATAACAGTCTTGCAAAAGGCGTTGTACCTGCGCTGGATATATTCTTGATAGGCTATCTGGTCGGTCATGGAAATTCCCCTTTCTGAATAATAGTGCGGGGCGGTGGCACTTCTTGCTGTCGCCCCTTGATTGCCTACCAGCAAAGGCGGGCGGGGCTGTCAACGGCTGCGCATATGCGCCGTTCATCTTGACCGTTGACTGGCTCGGCTGGGTTTGCTATTTACCCGACAAACTTGAATTTATTTTAAGCTATCACGTTTTACCTTCTTAAGCCTTACTATCATTACCATAGGAATTTCTTTGTTGGTTTTAAAACATTCTTCATAAAATCCATCAATGACAAATCCAGCTCTAAAACAAAGGTTAAAAATATCTTGTATGGAACGATGATAATAAATCTGCTCTTTCGGTTGCCCTTCAATCGCTATATCATAGTAACTGTGCGGTGTCATATATTTTTCAGTCAACGTGACAAAACAAGGGTGTTGCGTTGCAAAGACAAAAATTCCGCTTTCCTGCAACAGTTCATAAACAGCCATAAGAAGTGGTTCAATATCCGTAATATCCATAATTGCCATATTAGAAACTGCTTTCGTAAAGGCTCGATTTCTTTTTAATTCTAATATACTTTTTCTATCGGTCGCATCCGCCACACAAAATTCAATTTGTTTTGCATATTGTGATTGCCGTCTTTTAGCCAATTCTATCATTTTTTTGCTGTAATCAAAAGCGACAACCGAAGCGCCTCTTTGTGCAAGATACGAAGAATAATTTCCATTGCCACACGCAATATCCAAAATGTAATCCGCAGGATTAGGAGATAGAAGTTCCGTTACTTTGGGACGCACTACCTCTCTGTGAAATTCATTAGATTCGTCACCCATTGCATTATCCCAAAATTGTGCGTTCTCCTCCCAGATTTTTTTACTTTCCTCTGTTCCCATGTTCTCTCCCACTCCCCAAATTTGCTTTTTTGCTTCCATTAAATCTTCCTTACTATATTCCATTGTTACCCTCCATAACTTCTGATTGTTGCCGTCTTGACGATTATGTATCTTTACATTACCTTCTGAAACATATGGCGCACCTTGTCCAGGCGGCTGTTTGGACGGCGGGGCTGGATGACCGGCTGACCGACAGCGGCCTGATATCCTTTCAGCTCTGTAAGGCATACGCTCCGCCCGTTGGTGTAAAAGGCCAGATCAGTACGGTATGCCTGTATACAGCGGGCGGGAATCTCGCCAGTAAAGACAACTTCATCCTTTTTTACCTGGGCCGTTTCGATGGTGGCACAGTATTTCGGTGCATCATGATAAGCCCTGGAAAGGTATTCCTGGGGCGCATAGAGGATGAAGGAGAGATAAGGTTCCAGCAGCTGCGTCCCCGATTCCTTCAATGCCTGTTCCAATACAATCGGGGCCAATGAGCGGAAGTCCGCCGGCGTGCTGACCGGACTGTAATAAAGCCCGTATTCAAAGCAAATCTTACAGTCCGTTACGTTCCAGCCGAACAAGCCCTGCTCCAGCCCGTAACGGATACCATCCCTGACAGCGTTTTGAAAACTCTGGTTCAAGTATCCCAGCGAAACCCGGCTCTCGTATTGTACACCGGAGCCAAGCGAGAGTGGTGTAACAGACAGTCCTATGGATGCCCAAAACGGGTTGGGCGGCACCTCGATATGGATGGTGTGGCTGGCTGCTTTGAGCGGCCGCTCCATATAAATGACGGAGGGTTCCTTTACCACTGTTTCAAGCTTGTATTTTTCCGACAGCAAAGCGGAAACAACCTCCAACTGCACCCGGCCCAAAAAAGAAAGAATGATCTCATGGGTGATGGAATCCACTTCGCAACGCAAAAGCGGGTCAGTATCCGCAAGTTGCGTAAGAGCGTCCAGCAGCCGTTCTCTTTGCGCTGCCGTTTTCGGCGCAATCGTCGTCCGCAGCATGGGGAGGGGGTCCTCGCGCCACCTTTTACGAGGGAGCCGGGTTTGGTCCCCTAATACATCGTTTAACCTCACGCTGTCGCTGGGAAGGATAACAATTTCACCCTGATAAGCGGTGTCTGTCCGAACAATTTCCCCTTTGGATGGAATACGCATCTCTGTGATTTTCAGCTTTTCTCTCCCGGCCAGGGCCACCGTATCCCGCAGGCGCAGCGTTCCGCTGTATAACCGTAGATAGACACGCCGCTGGCCGCAATCGGTGTACTCAACCTTGAAAACGCTGCCGCATAGGGCGGCGCCCCCCTGTTCCCCAATCGGTTGGAACAGCCCTGTCACCGCATCCATCAACGGTTGAATGCCAAGGCCATTTTTGGCGCTGCCATGATAGACTGGGAACAGGGAGGCGTCTTGAACCCGCTGCTGTTCCTCCCGCGCAAGTTTTTCCCGGCTGATTGGTTCTCCTGCGATATACTTTTCCAATAATTCATCGTTATTTTCGATGACCGCATCCCATGCTTCTATGTCGGTATTTTCCTCCAGGACTATTTCCGGGGACAGCGACACCGTCTGCTTGATGATAATATCGGCGGAGAGCTTATCCCGAACAGACTGAACCACGCTCTGCAAATCAACGCCAGCCTGGTCGATCTTGTTGATAAAGATAACGGTGGGAATGTTCATTTTCCGCAGGGCATGGAACAGAATACGGGTCTGGGCCTGCACGCCATCTTTAGCGGAGATCACCAAGATGGCCCCATCTAAAACAGCCAAAGAGCGGTACACCTCCGCCAAAAAATCCATGTGGCCGGGCGTATCCACAATGTTAACTTTACATCTGTGCCACTGGAAGGAAGTGACTGCCGCTTGAATGGTAATCCCACGCTGCCGCTCCAAAAACATGGTGTCCGTCCTCGTTGTCCCTTTTTCGACGCTCCCCGGTTCTGAAATGGCTCCGCTGGCATATAGCAGGCTCTCCGTCAAGGTCGTCTTTCCAGCGTCTACATGGGCAAGAATTCCAATATTGATTATTTTCATGTGATTGTCCTCCCTTTACAGCCCCAAAGGGCATAAAAATCCCCAGCAGTAAAATACTTTTACCACTGGGGATTATAAGTTGCGGACATACACATATACAGCATACACCTGTTTGTGATTGCTGTTTTTGGGGATATGTCAAAATTGATAAGGCAAAAGTATTCTTAAATTGGGTACAAAAAACTAAGCCCCTACAAAAGGAGCTATCATAATCCTTTGTTCCCACTATTTGATTATAGTTTTATTTAAGAATACCTTGCCGCATATTTTTTACTCCTTTTCTGGATTAAATCATTGTATCACATCAGTTTTAGGAAAGCAAGTACCTAAAAGAAATTTTTCTTCCCCTTATATGTAACAATCATACCGGCTTCCTAGCGTTCAGAATGTTTTCTGCTGTCTGCTGTGGTGTTTGGTTGGAATTGTCCAACCAAAAGCCGATCCGTGGTGTTGTCTGCATTTTACTAAATACAAATTCAATGTATACAGAAAGATATAAGGAGTGGGAGGGATTCCGCCGTAGTTGGCATTGTAGGAAAATCCAAAAGTTTAGATTTTCCCACAATGCTTATCTTTTGGTCTTTGGTTCGGAATAGTGTAGTGCTGGCGGTCTATCTCTTGTTTTCGGTTGCTTGCTTCCTTACCGTACATGAGCATTCGCACCCGGATTGTCATTTCCGTAACCTTCCAAAAGATTGATTGCTCCCCAGATACCAAGACCGGCACCGAGAGCTACTACAAGAGTCTGAAGAACACCGACTGCACTGTTGAAAAATGCCATAAAGAAATACCTCCCTTTTGTCTGATGCGCCTGAAAACAAGCGCGGATGAATGGTTGCTTTGTCTGGCCAGACAAAAAAACAGCCCTGTACGTGGGTACAAGACTGTTATGTATTTCTCATTAATCCTCAATATATTCTTTTTAATCATTTCCCGATAATAAATGTCTTTCGATCTCTTTACACTTCGTAACATTTTTAAAAATATTAGCAGGATATGATTCTGAATAATAAGTATTAATCTGCTGTATTATTAAAGGAACCATTGTGTCAACAATATTTCTTACATCTTCTTCAAAATCTCCTATGACTCTTTCAGAAAATCCTTCTTTATTTTTTAATTCTTGAAGTATCCAATGTTCTATAAATCTATTTCCGTGAGTACATACAAGATACTCTTTTCCAGATAAACCGGTCTTTTTGCTCTGCAAATACTCTTCAGTTGCTCTTAATATCAGTACTGAATTAATCAAATGAAAAGAATTTGTTGAAGGATTAATTAATGCCTTATACGGTGTCTTATTAATATCTTCCGACAAAGCTCCCGCATTTCTTTTTGCCATAGTAGAATAAGATAGATCTTCCCATAGACACGCCAAAGCTATAATTGCTTCATCAGAAGTAATTTGCTTCCTCATGTCATTGATTTCATCTCCCCCTTTATATAAATATGTGAAATGAGAAAAACTCAATTCCTGTCTTATTTTTTCTTGAACAGGATCTAATGCTACAAAATCTTTATTCTCAATCCTATTTTGAGTATTTGATAATTTTGTAATCTGTAATGTTGTTTCTTCAGAAACTCCTGTTAAATCTATGAGTTGAATCATTACATATGCTTTTTCAACTTGTTCTTGGCGTTCATTGTAAGCCTCGCAAATGCTTCCTGTAGTTTGTGCGCCGTTTACGAGAGAAACTCCCTCGAGTGTAAATATTCCTGTAATATTATTAGTACTTGTTAAAGCTTTTCTTTTAATGGATTTACACAACATTTTAATTCCATTATTATAATAGACAAAATTTTCAGGATTTTGAAGTAACACTTTTTTTATTCCTTCATTTACGTCTGTTCGCCCTTTATAGAATCTTATATTTTTTTCAAATAACGCATTTCCATATTCATTATACCATTCTCCAAGAGCTGATGCTGAAATGATTCCATAATATGCGACATAAGGGTCTTCAATTTTACCCCAATTATGCAATACCACGTCATCAAGAATTATATTTTCCGCATTACTTCCTTGTGCCAAAAAAGTATAAATTTCTTTATATGTGAGTTCTTCAAATCCTAGTATAGTACTTACTTCATCATTTGTTCTTGACATTAATTCATTTATTGGACGTAAGGTATATGCGTCTGCATTCTCATTTCCTGTATGAACATATATAGCTTGTATTTGATAGCCTATTTTTGTAATAGCAGTCTCTATATCGTCTTTCCTAGATTGTATTTTCGTGTTTGCTCCATTAAGATCAAATTCCAATATACGCTTAATACCTTCAACAAATGAATATACTTCTTCTTGAGTAATGGCTCCATTTCCTGAATTGCGCCATTTACTTTGTACAACAAACAATTTTTTTTGATTATCATCTAAATAGATTGCATCAATTCCCATATCACGATAACCATCAGTTATATAGCTTGATGCTCCACTTGGATCTAATCCACACTTTATCATTAATACTGTCGCCGCTAATGCTCTAGTTTCAAAATGTGATTGTTGATCATTAGGAAAATCCCTCATATCAATAAACTCTTCAAATAACTCATGGAATCTTGTTGAAATTCTTAATATATTAATATTACTCGGCATATTTTCTCCTTTGTATTTTCTGCAATATTTTATCCAAATTATATCATATTTCAAACGTGAATACTATGAGTTATGTAGTGGCGGCTTTCACCGCCACTGGGTATAACTATAGTCATACCCTGAGATTTTTTCTTATCCGAACAGCCCGGAAAGCAGCGGAACAAGTGTAATTCCGATCAGCGCGACACCGCCGCCCGCCATTAACTGTTTCATACCCTGCGACTTCGCACCCGGATTATCATTTCCATATCCCTCAAGCAGATTGATTGCTCCCCAAATGCCAAGCCCCGCTCCAAGAGCCACTACAAGTGTCTGTAATACAGTTACTGCACTGTTGAAAAATTCCATATTGTCTTTCCTCCCATTTCTTCAAACCTTTTTCTGCGCAAAAAAATCCTCCCGGTATTCATTCGGAAGGAGTATCGCTACGGCGGTATGCCGGAACAGTATCTTTCATATTCAGTTACCATCTACACCTCATCTTCATCCACATTCACTACATCGTATACATCATCCGCCTTAAGCTTCAGCCTGTGATTCAGAAACTTCTCGATATCAAACGCATTCTTCGGATCATAGTCAGATGTCAGCTTATAATTCGGATGCTGCGTCAGGTCATACTTATCCGAAAGGAACGGTCTCACACCTCTCAGCTGCAAAATACATTTGCTTCCATCCAACACAGCCAGTTCGTCAATTGTAGCAAGATCCTTCCCGAGTTTCTGATAATTCAGGGAATGAGACGTCTCCCGCCCTCGGCTTTCCCCTGTGTTATACGTGTCGATGGTCTCTTTTCCGAGCGACTGGTTCAGCTCTTTCAGCGTCGTCGGCTCTGAGCCACCCAGGAAAATCCGGGAATCCATATTTCCGATGATCGTATCTGCGTGATCCTTATAAATCGCTTTCAACTGGCTCTGCGCCTGCAGTACCAGACAGGCGGAAATCTCACGGCTTCGGATTGTTGCCACCAGCTTTTCCAGATTTGGAATCTGTCCGATATTGGCGCACTCATCAATCAGACATCTCACATGAACCGGGAGCCTGCCGCCGTACACATCATCCGCTTTTTCACACAGCAGATTGAAAAGCTGTGTATAGATCATGGATATCAGGAAATTGAAGGTGCTGTCTGTATCTGACATGATAAGAAACAGCGCTGTTTTTTTGTCTCCCAGAGTATCCAGTTCCAACTCATCATAAGCTGTAATCTCCCGCAGTTCCTGAATATCAAAGGGCGCAAGCCTTGCCCCGCAGCCCACCAGAATCGACTTCGCAGTTTTTCCCGCGGCTAAGCGGTATTTCTTATATTGACGCACTGCGAAATGATTCGGATTTTTCTTTTCCAGTTCCTCCATCATCAGATCCACCGGGTTCTGGAAATCTTCATCATCTTCCCGGACTTCCATGGCATTGATAAACTCGATCAGTGTTGCAAAATTCTGTTCTTCCTCCGGAGCTTCATAATGCAGATAGCCGATCAGCGCACAATACAGCAGCGTCTCCGCTTTCGTCCAGAATTCATCCCCGGCTTTCCCTTCGCCTTTTGTATTGGCGATCAGTGTAGTCACCAGTTTCAGGATATCTTTTTCTGAATGAATATAAGCGAAAGGATTGTAATGCATCGACTTTTTAAAATTAATCGTATTCATAATCTTGATCCGATATCCATTCTTCAAAAGTGCATTCCCGCATTCCACCGCGATACTTCCTTTCGGATCAGTAACCACATAGGAACTGTGCATCTGAAGGAGATTCGGTTTCAGCCAGAACCTTGTTTTGCCTGAACCGGAGCCGCCCACAATCAGCACGTTCTTATTTCTGGCATACTTCGGATTCTTCGGGCGGTTGCTCATCATCAGACACTCTGTCTCCGTAAGGATCACATTATCCTCAAATTTCGGCGCCATAAACGGCTCGATATCTTTTGCCGTTCCCCAACGCGCCGACCCATACTCCACATTGTGCCGGTATTTTTTTGCATTCTTACTGCGAAGATATACCGCAGTACGAAGTGCGGCTCCGCACACCAGTCCTACGCACAGGTCTGCCGGGTGCATACTCGGCAGGGGATTCCCGAATGCCGCCGGAATCGTTCCGAACAGTGCAAGGATTTTTTTCGAAATGTCTGTGCCCGCCGCCAGTCTCCATGCTTCCCCGAGATTCGTAGCCAGAAGTCCGAGAATCACGTAGGGAATATTCAGGATCATAAGGCGTTTTATCTCTTTCGTATTCATCATCTCCCGCGCTCCTGTATCTTTTCCCGTACTTTCCTCGGAACTCCTGCAGCCAGAGCTTTGAATTTCTGAAGCTGTGCAAGTACACTCGGTCTGCTCCGTTTCTTCATAATCTTCACACTGTATGCTTTGTAAACCGATGTCAGTGCATCTGCATCCTTTGCTTTAAAGAAGACGGTATATCTGGGCGGCTGTACAGACTTATCCTTTGTCACGGCAAAATCAACACCGTACCGTCTGGCAATCCGCTCAAAATCCTTAATCCCGGATTTAGCGATATCCATACTGCTTACTCCCTGATTCTGCCGGATCAGCTGCTTCACCGTCTGCTTTCCATGGATGGGCGCAGCTCTTTTTGCCGCTTTATCTGCTGCTTTTCTCGTTTTTATTTTCCCGCGGTGCTGCAGGTATTTTCTAATACCGCTGCAAATTGCCCGCGCTGTCAGTTTTGTCGTAGTAATTGCCAGATTGACCGATCTGTTTTCCACTTCTTCCTGCAAGCATTATCCCCCTTCCTGTTTCATCTGAAATTCAGCGGTCCATTGATTTCTGATCATAATAAAGATGACCGGCAAAAACTTTTGCATGGCTGCGGATACGGATCATCTCTTCTTTCTGCAACTGCATTGCTTTTCCATATCCTGCATCATTCAGATAGAGACGCATCCTGTCCCCCTTGCTTCCCCACGGGGAATCATCTGATACAACATCAAATATGATCATATGCCTTGTATCATCTGCAAAACGGCTCAGATCCATATAGTCATGCCCTTTGTAGTTCTTCGCCCCTGCCTGTATCCTCATTTCTTCAATCCGTTCTCCGATGGTCTTTCCCATTATCAAACACCTGCTTTCCTGCCCATCTGTCTAAATCCGGATGGCAGGGAAATCCTCGCTGCCTGTACTGAGCATAACGGTTCTTTCTTCGATATCATTCCGGAGATCTTCTACCATATCCGGATCAATATAAACCTCATGCTTCTTGGAATCATACCCATAGAGGGCAGCGTCGCCGACCAGATATTTTTCTTCTCCCAAAGTCAGCACTTTTCTGTGGTTGTACTCAAGCATAACCGTGAGATCCGATGCGCACAGTATCTGCACGCGCTCATCATAATCGGTATGGTTCTTATAAAATTCGTCCTCCGCCATCAACTGCGGCTCTTTCCCCGGAACAACCGACATCACAACTCCGTTCCTCGTTTCTTTCCTGTTATTCCCTCCGGAAAACTTTTTCTCACTTTCCGGGATCAGATCGTCCAGATAATCGCTTACGAATGAGATCGCCGCCTGAATCTCTTCACTGTCATCATCCCCGTAGCATCTTTTCAGGCTGTCCAACACCCTGCTTACCTGCTTCGGGTCATCCGATAAAACGGGAATAAATACATTCGTTCCGCCTGTTGCATAGATTGTAAAATTCTTCTCGCTCATTCTTTCTCCTTTTTCTGCATAAATAAAAGCACCATTCTCTGGTGCCCTGTCTTTCTACCGCTCCTGACTTCTCTGTCTCTTTTTCTGCCACTGCTCCAACAGCCGAATAATCGTATCTTCCATCTGCTTCGGAGTATATGATTTCGGGAAATACTTTTTCAGTACATCATTCCTGATCGTGATCCGGTCAAGATCTCCCTTTTTCACTTCATCCATAATGTCGCACATGGCATCAAGCGTACACTCTCCGAACTGGCTGAGCTTTTTCACCCTCTGAGCCTGCGAGAGCGACGGCGCTGCCTGTGCATATTCCATTGCTTCTAAAAACTGTTCCTGTTCCTCTTTTTTCAGATAAGACAGTTCCACTGCCGGATTGAATGCCAGCTGCTTATGATCCACCATATCCAGGAGCTGCGGGATCAGTTCCGTAAGCCGGATATACCGCTGCACCTGCCTGCCGCTCTCTCCGGATTTTTCTCCTACAATATCCGCCGCTTTTAACTTGTCGACAACTTGTCGACAAGTTAAATCCGACCGTTCCCCCTGATGTTTCACCGCTTCCAGTTTCATCTTATAGGCGAAAGCCCTTTCACTGGGAAGGATGTTTTCACGCTGAAGATTTGCATCAACCATAAGGATGATGGCTGCATCATCGTCCATCTCCCGGACAATTACCGGCACGGTCTCTTTTCCCGCCAGTTCCGCGGCATGATGTCTTCTGTGCCCGGATATGATCTCATATCCTCCCTCCGGGTCAGGACGTGCGATCAGCGGCGTAACAATTCCGAGCGTCCGGACGCTCTCCACTGTCTTATCCATCTCTTCATTGTCCAGTACCTTAAACGGATGCCCCTCAAAGGGATGCAGCTCTTCCAACGGGATTTCCTGCACGTGCTCCTGCCCTGCCTCCGTCCGGCTCTGTTCCGTGGAAAATATATCATCGTAACTGCTCAAGCTGACGTTTACGCCTTTTCTCGGCATTCTGCAGCACCTCCTTTGTCAGCACACGGTACGCCTCCGCTACTTTTCCTTTCGGGTCATGCCTGAAAATACTTTTCCCTTCCGCGCTGATTTCCTCCGCCCGGACAGAGCGGGGAATATCCGTCTGGTATACTTTCAGCTTTCCCCCGTAATTCTCTCGGATCAATGCACTGATATCCTTTGCATAGTTCGTCCTGCTGTCCACCATTGTCAGAAGGATTCCTTCAATCCGAAGCTTCGGATTGATCTGGCGCTTCACTTTGTTTACAGTCTGCAGCAACTGTTCCAATCCCTTTGCAGGAAGATACTGAGCCTGAACCGGAATGATCACATTATCCGCAGCTGCAAGTGCATTGATCGTCAGCATCCCGAGAGACGGCATACAGTCCAGAAGAATAAAATCATACTCTTTCTTCACACTGTCCAGATACTGTTTTAAAACACTCTCCCTGCTCATTACGTTCACAAGGGAAACTTCCATTCCTGCCAGTTCAATATTTGCCGGTACAAGATCGACACCTTCCGGATGGTGGAGAATCCCTTCGCCTGATTCGATCGGCTGATCTGAGACAATCTTCTTCATCAGATCCGACAGAGTAGGGGAAATACGATCCGGCACAGGATACCCGAGACTGATTGTCAGGGATGCCTGCGGATCTGTATCAACCAGAAGCACCTTTTTCCCCTCCATTGCAAGCCCGATTCCGAGATTCTCGCACGTAGTCGTTTTGCCGGTCCCCCCTTTCTGGTTAACCACGGCTGTTACTGTTCCTTTCTTTGCCAAAGTTTCACCTCTTTTCTTCCTGTCATTCTTTCGTTAGATCAGACCTTTCGCCATATCATGCTGAACCAACTGATTATAATAAGTGCTGATTGTCGCCGGTGCGTTGTAGAGAGCGGTCAGGAGATACTGCCTGATATCCCGGATTTTTGTCGTATTCTCATTCAGGCAGGAAATCAGGTAACGGATATGCTCTGCGTTCAGTTTCATCATCCTGCTTCTGACAATCTCTGTCGGAAGCTGCTCCTTCCCGATACGGATAAAAGCCCTTGAGCTGCATACCGTATCTACGATCAGTTCAAATAGTTCCTCTAGCATATCTGCATTAGACGGATACTCTGCTTTTAAGACATCAATACCAAGCTCTTCACGAAAATATCTGCAGTAGTCTTCCCTCTTTCTGATCGCATCAACCACATTATCATCTGTTTCCCGATCCTCTCTTTCGCTATGACGATCTGCCGGATAGGATTGATTGTTCTGACTCTGATCAGTCTGACTATAATCAGTATGATTAGGGTTTGATTTTCCAACCTCTTGAAGTTTATTTTCCAAACCTCCGAAAGTTTGATTTTTAAACCTCTTATATTCCAATTCCGGACAGGAAAGGATATTTTTCACATATACGAAACTTGGCTTTCCCATCCCCTGCCGTTTACGTTCAATCAATCCCTCTTTTTCTAATTCCTTCATCAACTGAATTGCTTTGTTCTTTCCACACCCGAGCGACTCCTGAATCTCCTGTACAGTAAAAAACAGATAGACCCGGTTCTGTTTATCAAGCCACCCGTTTTTCATGGACAGATCCATCCGGTCCAGAAGAATTCCATACAGTGTCTTTGCTTCAGCAGACAGGGAAGAGAATCTGGAATCAGTAAACAGCAGTTTCGGTATCCGGTAGAAGGAGAAGGTCTGAGACTGCAGCCCATAATAAAAATCAAAATCCATTTCCACTCCACTGCCTTTTCCATATGCCTGCATCTATATCCGAATTACTTATCACGGAGTATTTTTCTGGTACACCATCCGATGCAGGGCTGAGCGCGCCCGTAAGGACAGCCGTAACACTCACTGTTTACATTCTCCGGCTTCCGCTGATAATAACAGGAATCGAGCATACACCTCTTTTTCTTTCCGCCCCAGAAGTAACAGTAACGGCAGTCTTTCGGCTTATCCTCGGTATATTGTCCGTATGCCATGCCTCTCTCCTTCCTCAGATCTCCATCTCTGTCTTTTTCGGTGTACGCCCCGGTTTCTTCTCAAATCCGGAGCACTCTTTCTGCTTATTCCCCAGTTCAGATAACACAGAATGTCTCTCCTGTTTTTTATCTTTTGATTTTTCTTCCATCCGGCACTCATATTTCTCAGCCAGTTCAAAGATCCTTTCTTTTGCATCATAGTGATACACATTGTCGGAAAGGCGGTCTTTCGGATCTACCTCATTTGCATTGACATCCTGAACCATTTCTTTTAAAAACTGAGGCTCAGGTGCGAAACGGTCCGGAAGCAGCAGAATTTCATGCACAGATGAGGGCAGAACATAAAAGTTCCCGTCCAGTTTCTCAGCGGCATCGTCAAAGAAAGACGGAACTGCCAGTACACCTGCTCCATACATATCCCGTTCCGTTGTCGCAACATACAAAGGACTGGAAAACATGACCGGCTGTTCCTGATCAATTCCCATACTCTGCACCATTCCCATAAGCACTTCATCCATACTCCGAATGTTATGTTTCATTGTGTGCTGCGATGCATCAAGTGCATCCTGATGAAGCTGATCCTGTGTAAGACCATAATTACGCATCATCTCATTTGTGATAAGAACCGATGCATTTCCGTTCTCCGTTTCACCGAGATCAATCCGGTAGACTGCAGCGAGATCTTCCATTTCCTGATGCGGTACAGACTGAAGCATCTCGGCATTCTGATCTTTTCCAACCACTTCTACTGTGAGCATATTTTTCACCGCACTGTAATCCGCAAGGAATCCAAGATCAAACTGATTCCGTTCTCCCAGTGTTCCTACAAGCGTATCTGCCAGTCTGTTCATCACTGCGGTAAACTGGCTTCCCGTCTGATAATCCAGAAAAGCGTCTTCCAGATTGATACTTACTCCTACACGGCTTCCTTCCGGCGTAATAGAGATTCCCGAATACGATTCGCCCTGCAGCTTGTTCACGGCAGTATCTTTGATCTCCGCGTTTCTAAGATCGTCCGTGAGAAAGTCCGGCAGAGCTACCTTCACCTTTTCTCTGAATTCATTGAATTCCATACTGTTCCTCCTTCGAATCTGATTTTGAGCAAAAATATAGAGCACTCATGCATTTCATTCATTGAAAAAGCATAAGTGCTCTATGTATTTATAACGCTATTTACTTTGATTTATTTTCATTGAAACAGGAACGTACAACTTTTTGATTAGCAGGATTTTTTGCAGAAATTTTGCTCTGATTAGCAGGAAGCCGTTTTTCATTAGCAAAAATCCTTTCATTTCTGCTAATTATTAGCAGCTAATGGAATTGTACAGTTCAGAGTCCGATTAGCAAATTGTGAACTGCTAATCGCCGTTAGGTTTAGTGTTCGGATTTTTTCAGAAATTGAAAGAAGCCGAAAACCTTGATTTTTCAAGGAATTTTCGGCTTCTCGGTTACGTTCCTGGGCGGATTCGAACCGCCGGCCTTCCGCTTAGGAGGCGGACGCTCTATCCTGCTGAGCTACAGAAACTTATATAAAAACAGCTTTTTATCGCTGTTTTTAACTATTTTGTTGAACTGTTGACTTTTTTCCTCTTTGACTCAGGCGGACGTTCCGACGTCACCTTAGGAGGCGGACGCTCTATCCTGCTGAGCTACAGAAACTTATATAAAAACAGCTTTTTATCGCTGTTTTTAACTATTTTGTCGAACTGTTGACTTTTTTCCTCTTTGACTCAGGCGGACGTTCCGACGTCACCTTAGGAGGCGGTCGCTCTATCCTGCTGAGCTACGGAAACTTATATAAAAACAGTCTGTGATACAACTGTTTTTATCTTATATTATTTTTACATCTGTCCCAGACGCATTATTTAATATACCATATTTCTTTGTATTTCTCAACAACTTTATCAGAAATTAATATACCCCTGCAGCCAGATCGTACCTTTGTATCTCCGTCCGATTTCCGGCTCTCCCATTACTGACTCTGTCGGTACACAGACATCAAACTGCAGTTCATTTACATTCAGCTTCATCTGGTACACTTCTACTCCGGTCAATGTATTTTTCCTCTTTCTGACAGCCAGAATTTCACCCATGATTGAATATAAATCACATTCTATTCCATACGGCATAAAATACGTATCAACAATGGAGAATACATCTTCATTTACAAGTCTTCGTGACACCTGAGAATAAGTATCAATATCGTCCAGTGTCAAGGTTTCTATCGCTGTCTGATCTCCGTTTCTCGCGGCATTCAGAAGCATCTTTCTGTTATCAGAAGCTTCTCGTTCGCTCTTGAGACGACTTTCATCTTTTATCACCGGAAGCAATATAGTACCTGAAAGAGATAATCCTGAGAGCGTCACTGAAGTCGTCAGATTATCTACAAACCCTGCCTGACGCTCTCTCATATACTCAATTCCATTCTGCAGTGTAAATATCAGGCTGATCCCGATTCTGGAATCCTCGCACATTCCGACATACTGTTCTTTTTCTATCTTGCGTTCTACTGCAATTTCTGAATAAGTACTAATTCCGCTTCCCTGGAAATATGGAAAATAATATGCCGGTTCAAAGACATCATTTTCATCCAGCTCTCCACACAGAGATATTCCCATACACTGTCCATAGTCCTTTCTGACCTCACAAAAGTCTTCGCCGGGACGATAGGATACGATTGTCTGATGATTAAAATTCTCCTGTACATCATCAAGTATGCTGATAAGATCATTTCTTGCCCGGATATTATTGAATCCGATTGCTTTTAGATATTGATGCATTTGCTTTTTATCTACCTCATATTCTTCTGCCCCAGACTATTTTTTCGGAATGATCTTTTCATTCCCGCCCATATACGGTCTCAGCACCTCCGGAATGCGTACAGAGCCGTCTGCCTGAAGATTATTTTCAAGGAATGCAATAAGCATTCTTGGCGGTGCGACTACCGTATTATTTAATGTGTGAGCAAAATAATTTCCGTTTTCTCCTTTGACACGGATTCCGAGTCTTCTTGCCTGAGCATCACCTAAATTTGAGCAGCTTCCTACCTCAAAGTATTTTTTCTGACGCGGAGACCATGCCTCGACATCGACAGATTTTACTTTAAGATCCGCAAGATCTCCTGAACAGCATTCCAATGTACGTACCGGAATATCCATCGAGCGGAACAGATCTACAGTATTTTTCCATAATTTATCATACCACTCCATACTTTCTTCCGGTTTACATACAACGATCATCTCTTGTTTTTCAAACTGATGAATTCTGTATACACCTCGTTCTTCTATACCATGCGCGCCTTTTTCTTTTCTGAAACATGGTGAATAGCTTGTCAGTGTCTGAGGAAGCTGATCTTCAGTAAGCTGTGTATTGATGAATTTTCCGATCATGGAGTGCTCACTTGTACCGATCAGATAAAGATCTTCTCCTTCGATCTTGTACATCATAGCGTCCATCTCTGCAAAACTCATAACGCCTGTTACTACATTACTTCTGATCATAAATGGCGGCACGCAGTACGTAAATCCTCTTCCGATCATAAAATCACGGGCATACGCAATAACTGCTGAATGAAGTCTTGCAATATCTCCCATCAGATAATAGAATCCGTTTCCTGCAACTTTTCTGGCACTGTCAAGATCGATTCCTTCAAATGATTCCATAATATCAGTGTGATATGGTATCTCAAAATCGGGTACGACAGGGTCACCGAATCTCTCAAGCTCAACATTCTCACTGTCATCTTTTCCAATCGGAACAGACGGATCAATGATATTCGGAATTGTCATCATGATCTTTTTGATCTTCTCTTCTACTTCTTTTTCCTCGACTGAAAGTTCATCGATTCTTCCTGCGCTCTCGGATACTTTCTTTTTTAATGCCTCTGCTTCATCAAATTTTTTCTGTGCCATCATAGCACCGATCTGTTTTGAAGCTTTGTTCTTCTCAGCACGAAGTGCCTCCACTTCCTGCTTAATCTCTCTGTTTCTCTGGTCAAGTTCGATTACTTCATCCACCAAAGGAAGCTTTTCATCCTGAAATTTATTCTTGATATTTTGCTTTACAATATCCGGATTTGTTCTTAAAAATTTGATGTCTAACATATTGTTTGTCCTCTCATTCTTCTTATTCTTTCATATCTTTTATATCATATTCTTCCTGATAGATTGCTTTTTCCAGGCATTGCTGCTCTTCTTCTGAAAGTTCGATATAACTTTCACCTTTTACGATTTCTTTAATATAGGTATAACAACCTTCTCTGCTGTGCATGGCATTGAAAATCCATCCATTGTCATTCTCATCCAGCATAGTAAGTGCAAAGCTTAAGTTTCCACCCATTTCGTGAAATGCATCGTACTTTACGATTCCTACTTTCTGGTAATGACTTTCCATTTTTTTAGAGATTCCTTTTATTTTCTCTTCATTTTCTCTTACAAGTTCTGATATTTCTTCCAGTTCTGCAAATTTTTTAAAGATGCTTTTTTCAAGATTTTTTCCATTTCTCCCTTTCATAAACGTCGAGTAGCTTTTCTGCAAACGCTTATATTTATTATATAATATAACAAGAAGAACAATCAAAACTATCTGTAATATAAATACAACTATAAACAAATAAAAAGGGTCAATCCCAAGACTCCCCAGTATTCCATTCATCTAATATACATCTCCTTTTAATCATATATCTCCCTCTTCTTCACCGTCTTTTTCCCTTTTCTTTTCTCCATTTATTTATTCTGAATAGACATTATCAGATCGTATATTCTTTCCAGTTCATCTTCTGAATAATATTCTATCTCTATTTTTCCTTTTCCATTCGCTTTTGGATTGACACTTACTTTCGTTCCAATGATATTTTTCATATGATCTGCAAGATCATTGTAGACGAACATGCGTTCTTGTTTGATTTTTTTTACTTCTTTCTTAGGATTTTTTAGTGTCTTAACCAGTTTTTCCGTCTCACGTACACTCAATTTTTCATCAAAAATCTTATTTGCAAGCATATATTGCTGTTCTTCGTCATCGATAGCAAGAAGAGCTCTTGCATGTCCTGTACTGATCATGTCATCCACGATCATTTGCTGTACACGCTCACTGAGCTTTAGGAGCCTCATAGAATTAGTAACCGCAGTTCTGCTCTTTGACACTCTTTCAGCCACTTCATCCTGCTTAAGGTTAAATTCTTCAAGGAGTCTCTTATATGCCATCGCTTCTTCTATTGGATTCAGATTTTCCCGCTGAATATTTTCGATAAGGGAGATTTCTACTATTTCCTGGTTGGTGTATTCCTTTACTATAATAGGAACTTCTTTTATACCTGCCAATTTGGCAGCTCTCCATCTTCTTTCACCTGCTATGATTTCATAATAGTCTTTCTTCTTCTGAACTATAAGAGGCTGTAAAATGCCGAATTGCTTAATAGAGTCGGCAAGTTCCATAAGGGAATCTTCATCAAAATCCTTTCTTGGCTGATCTCTATTTGGCTCTACCTCGTTAATTTTGACCAGAATTTCCCCTGTACCTGTACTTTCTTCTGCTTTTTCAGTATTTGGAGTCTGCTTTTCATCAGATGATGGTGCTTTACTGCTTTTATTAGGGATCAGGCTGTCCAGACCTTTTCCCAGTCCATTTCTCTTTACTGCCATATCTATTCTTCTCCTTTATTGATTACTTCTTCTGCTAACAGCATATAGCTTTCTGCTCCTGTAGATTTTGGATCATAGAGATTAATTGGCATACCATAACTCGGCGCCTCTGCAAGCCTGATATTTCTCGGTATTATAGTTTTGTATATATTCTGGTTCAGATTATCTTTTACATTTTCAACAACCTGAAGTGACAGATTTGTTCTTGCGTCATACATAGTGAATACGACGCCTTCTATTTCAAGATGCGGATTCAGTCTCTCTTTTACCAGTTCTATTGTATGTATTAACTGGCTCAATCCCTCAAGTGCGTAGTATTCACACTGTATAGGTACGATAACTGAATCAGCAGTAGTCATTGCATTTATTGTCAGCATGCTGAGAGCCGGCGGACAATCTATAATAATAAAATCATAATTATCTTTGACTTTATCAATTTCATTTTTAAGAATATATTCTTTATTGTCCACGCCTATTAATTCTATCTCTGCTGCAGAAAGATCAATATTAGATGGCAGCACATCTATATTTTCCAATGCATCTCTACAAATGCACTCTTCTACCCCTGCATTGCCTATAATAAGATCATAAACTGTCTTTTCAGCTTCATCCTTATCAACACCTAATCCACTAGTCATATTTCCCTGTGGATCCATATCAAGTGAAAGTACTTTTTTGCCCATACTGGCAAGGGATGAAGAAAGATTAATGGCAGTAGTTGTCTTTCCTACTCCACCCTTTTGATTGGCAATTGCAATAATTCTCCCCATGTTTGCCTCCTAATACAACTCATCATAGTAGATACTTTTATATTATATCATATTTTCATTATTATTCCATAAAATGTTTCACGTGAAACATTTCTTTTTATTGTACATTTTTCATAATTTTTCAGCACAGCAATTTACTTTTGATTTGCACACAAAAAATCTATTGCTGAAATTATAAATTTAATGTTTCACGTGAAACATTAAGAAGTGATTGCTTTACTTGACCCATGACCTGTAGTATAATAATTATAAATATTGAAAGTAGGTGATATTTTTGGGCTGGAAAAGAAAAGTTGGTTTTGTTGCTACATTCACAGGTGCTATGCTGGGAACAATGCATATTATTAATAGAGTTTTTTCCTATATTGCAACTGCAGACGATTATTTAAATAAAGATTCATATAAATACTACAATTGGAGATTCGGAAAAATTGCCTACAAAAAGAAAGGAAACGGATCTCCTATTCTTCTTGTACATAATTTTAATGTCTGTTCATCTTCTGATGAATGGAAAAATATCGAGGGAGAACTTTCAAAAACAAATACAGTATATTCTATTGATTTATTAGGCTGCGGATGTTCGGATCATCCGGCTTTAACATATACAAATTTCTTATATGTGCAGTTGATTACTGATTTTATCAAACATGTGATTGGAGAGAAAACTGATATTATTGTATCCGGCGATTCTTCGTCATTTGTACTGATGGCGAGTGCAAATGATGAAACTATCATTAATCGGATTACTATGATCAATCCTCAGAATCTTATCTCACTTGCCAAGGTACCGACTAAACGCACAAAATTAATTAAACATCTGCTCTTTACTCCTGTTATAGGCACTTTTATATACAATATGAAAATAAACAAGCGCACAATTTCACAGGATTTTAAGTCTTCCTATTATTATGACCAGAATGCTGTGAGTGAAAAAGATATTTTGACATGCTTTGAATCTTCACACAAAGACAGAGGACGTTCAAAATATCTCTACGCATGTCAGAAATCAAGATATACAAATGCAAATATATTATTCTGTCTCAGTAAATTAAACAACAGCATATTTATTATTATTGGAAATGGAAATCCTGAAAACACACTTTCCGCAAGTCAATACCAGAATCAATTACCTTCTATAGAAATAGTTGGAATAGATAATACAAAACAACTTCCCCATGTGGAAAAACCTGATGAATTTATAGAACAAATCAGAATACTATTTTCAGATGAAGAATAAAATTCGAGATTTATTAAAGAAATAACATCATTGCACAAATTAGGAATACAGTGAAATAAAAACAGGCATCAAAAAAGAAGATACTGCGTAATAAATGCAGTATCTTCTTTTTTCTGTCGGATCCAGACAACAATACTGTTTTCTTAGTATTATTGAACTTATACAGTTAAAGCGGTTCCTTCGAAGGAACTCCTGCTTTCCTCGGATATTTTTGCGGTGTGTTCTTATCTTTTTCAATAACTACGAGTGCTCTTCCCATATCAGACCCCGGAAGCATAAACTTATCAATTTTACTGATTTTTCCTCCCAATATAGAAATTGCTTTTTCAGACTGGTAAATTTCTTCATCTGAATCTGCACTTTTATACGAAACAAAGCATCCGCCTTTTTTGACAAACGGGATGCAATATTCTCCTAGTGTGGATAAGTTTGCTACTGCCCTGGATACGCACATATCAAACTGTTCTCTATACTCTGCTTTTTTAGCATAATCTTCTGCTCTTCCGTGCAATGTCTCTACATTATCCAAATTAAGTTTTTCCACAACTTCATTCAAAAATTTAATTCTTTTATTAAGAGAATCAAGAAGAACTACTTTTATATGTGGAAAAGCAATCTTTATCGGAATTCCCGGAAATCCGGCTCCTGTACCTATATCGATCAGGGTAGATACATTTTTCATGTTATTAATTCTTACAATTGTAATACTATCTGTAAAATGTTTAAGATTGACTTCTTCATACGCTGTGATTCCGGTAAGATTCATCACCCGATTCCACTCGATCAGCAATTCATAATATCTGTCAAATTGCTCTTGCTGTATATCCGACAGATGAATTCCTAATGTATCCAGTTCTTTGATAAATTTGCTGTTATCCATCGATTTTATACTGATCCTTCCTTTTTACATTTTATCGCAGCAATTCAGCCATCTTCGTCCTGGCGGCTGAACTGCTTTCCTTATTCGTTTACATATTCATTATTTCAAGTGTACAAGCAGGACAGATACATCTGCCGGAGATACCCCTGATATTCTTGATGCCTGACCGATAGAAGCCGGTCTTATCTGGCTCAGTTTCTGCTTTGCTTCTATCCTCAGACTTTTAATCTGATTATAATCGATATTATCCGGAATCTTTTTATTTTCAAGTTTTTTAAACTGCTCGACCTGACGCATCTGACGCCTGATATACCCGTCATATTTGATATTTATATTTACCTGTTCTTCTACGTCATACGGAAGATCCGGTCTGTTCTCATCAATATCAGCAAGTTTATCGTAAGACAATTCCGGACGCCTGATCAGTTCTGCGAGTGTAGTTCCTGAATTAAGAGGTGTGCTCCCGTAAGATTTCAGGACTTCCTGTACTTTCTCAGAAGTTCCGATATTAGTATGATTAACTCTGTCTGTTTCTCTCTCGATCATCTGCTCCTTTTTTAAAAGTCTCTGATATCTTTCCTCGTCAATGAGTCCGACTTCATAGCCGATCTTTGTAAGACGCAGATCAGCATTATCCTGACGCAGGAGAAGGCGATATTCAGCCCTCGACGTCATCATCCGGTAAGGTTCATGGCTCTCTTTCGTCACAAGGTCATCGATCAGAACTCCTATATAGCCCTGTGAGCGGTCGATTATAATGCCATCCTTTCCCTGCAGTTTTCTGGCAGCATTGATTCCCGCGATCAATCCCTGTGCGGCTGCCTCCTCATACCCCGAACTTCCGTTAAACTGGCCTCCGCTGAACAAGCCCTCTACCGATTTAAATTCAAGTGTAGACTTTAACTGCCGTGCGTCGATACAGTCATATTCGATAGCGTAAGCATTTCTCACGATCTTTGCATGTTCGAGACCGGGTACGCTGCGGTACATTGCATACTGTACATCTTCAGGCAATGAACTTGACATTCCGCCTACATACATTTCTGTCGTGTGTATGCCTTCCGGTTCAATGAATACCTGATGCCTGTCTTTATCAGGGAATTTCACTACTTTATCCTCAATGGAGGGACAGTATCTCGGTCCTGTTCCCTCTATCGCTCCGGAGAACAACGGAGACCGGTCAAGATTACTGCGAATAATCTCATGCGTCTTCTCATTCGTATATGTGAGCCAGCAGGATACCTGGTCGATCTGCACATCTTCCGGATCAGTCGTAAAAGAAAACGGCACAACTCTTTCGTCACCTTTTTGTTCCTCCATCTTGCTGAAATCTATAGAATTTCTGTCTATTCTGGCAGGAGTACCGGTCTTGAAGCGATACATCCTGATTCCAAGAGACTTCAGGCTGTCTGTCAGATAATTAGCGCTCTGCAGACCATTCGGTCCTGTATAAGTACTCACATCTCCATAAATACATCTCGCTTTAAGATATGTTCCCGTACATAGGATAACAGCTCTGCAGCGATACACAGCACCCGAATAAGTCTGTACCCCTGTCACTCTGCCGTCTTCAGTCAGTATATCTGTCACCTCCATCTGACGGATATCAAGCCGTTCCTGATTTTCCAGTACCTGACGCATCGCTCTGCTGTAATCTGCTTTATCAGCCTGGGCACGAAGCGAATGTACGGCCGGTCCTTTTGATTTATTGAGCATTTTTGACTGGATAAATGTACGGTCTATCACCTTTCCCATTTCACCGCCAAGTGCATCCACCTCTCTTACGAGATGTCCTTTTGAACTTCCACCTATATTGGGGTTGCATGGCATAAGTGCAATACTGTCCACACTTACGGTAAACATGACTGTCCGAAATCCAAGCCTTGCCGTGGCAAGTGCTGCTTCACACCCTGCATGTCCTGCACCGATTACCGCTACATCATATTCATCTTTATTTTCCCATACAGAATTTGCTGAATATTTCATTGATCAAATCTTCTCCTACTGATTCTCCTGTTATGCTGCCGAGAGACTCATATGCATCCATAAGGTCGATGGAATAGAAATCTTCCGGCATGCCGTCCTCTATGCTCTGAATTACTTTTTTCATACTTTCCAAAGCCTGCTCGAGAGCATTTTTCTGCCTTACATTTGTTATATATATCTGATCATTAAATGAAATGTCTCCCTTTAAAAACATTTCTTTGATCTTATCCTCAAACTCTCTGATTCCCTGTTCTTCCTTGGCCGATACAGATATGACCGGAATATTTCCTGCCCTTTCTTTCATTTGCTCTGCCGATATCACTGTATCAAGATCCGACTTATTCAGAAGGATGATCGTATTTTTATCCTGTATAAGTCTCATGATCTTCTCATCATTTTCATCAAGCTCTTTCGACGCGTCTGCTACATAGATAATGAGATCTGCATTTTGAGCATACTCCAGTGCCCGGTCCACACCTATTTTTTCGACCACATCATCCGTCCTGCGTATTCCAGCCGTGTCGATCACATTCAGACTTACTTCCCCCAGCCTGATCTGTTCTTCCAGAATATCTCTTGTCGTTCCTTCTATATCTGTGACTATGGCCCGTTCGTGTCCGGAGAGCACATTCAGAAGGGATGATTTTCCGGCATTCGGCTTCCCGACTATGACAGTATTGATTCCTTCTTTCATCACCCTTCCGTTATCTGCAGAACGTATGAGAGCTTCCAGCTCCTCCGTAATCTCCTCCGCCACTCTTTTTAATGTATCTCCGTATCCGTCCACACTGATATGTTCCGGATCATCCAAAGCAGTCTCAATAAAAGCTGTGTGGTATATTATTTTATTTCTTATATCATTAATTTTATTTTTTATATTTCCTTTTAATTGACTTATAGAACTTTGGAGGGCATATTCACTTTCTGAGTTTATCACATCGATAACCGCCTCCGCCTGGGATAGATCCATCTTCCCGTTTAAAAATGCCCTTTTTGTAAATTCTCCCGGTTCTGCAGCCCGGGCTCCGTTTTTCAGAACAGTCTCCAGAACACGTTTTACTACGAATGTTCCTCCATGGCAGTTTATCTCTATTGTATCCTCTCCCGTAAATGTTCTCGGAGCTCTCATTACCATTACAAGCACTTCATCTATTATCTCCGGACCGTCAATTATATGTCCATAATGGATCGTATGACTCTGGGCCTCTGTTATCCTGTCTTTTCCTCTGTATACCTTTTCAGCAATATCAAACGCTTCTGCTCCGCTGATCCTGACGATCCCTATACCTGAATTTGTCATTCCCGTCGATATTGCAGCAATCGTATCACTCTTCATATAATCTCCTATCTACCGAAAGTCAAGACTTCGATCTGGATTGCGCTTTGCGCAATCATTATACCATATCCGTAAAAAAGGAAAAAGGACGTTTTAAACGCCCTTTTCTTGTTTTCCCTATTATCGTTTCAATGTCACTACGACTTTTCTGTAAGGTTCCTCTCCCTCACTGTGAGTCGTCACATAAGGATCTGACTGAAGTGCTGAGTGGATGATTCTTCTCTCGTAAGGATTCATCGGCTCAAGTGCAACAGGTCTTCTGTTTCTCTTTACTTTATGAGCGATATTTTTTGCAAGATGTTTTAATGTCTCTTCTCTTCTCGCCCTGTAGTTTTCTGTGTCAAGTTTTACTCTGACATATCCGTCCTGATGCTTATTTGCAACTCTGTTAGCCAGATACTGAAGAGCATCAAGTGTCTGTCCTCTCTTGCCGATCAGGATACCCATGTGTTCACCTTTCATGTCAACACAGAGAGCTCCGTCCTCGTCGATCGATGAAGCGATCTCCACTTCCATATTCATTGCCTTCAATGTATCCTTGACAAATTCCTCTACGGCTTTGATCGTCTGTTCTTCTACTTTTGCAAGTTCCTGCTTTTCTTTCACAGGCGCTTCACTTTCAGGTGCTTCAGCAGCCTGCTCTTTTACGGTGTTTTCTTTCACCGTTTTTTCCTTTGCAGGTTTCTCTTTCTTTTCCTGTGAAGAGAACTTTTCTTTCT
This sequence comes from Mediterraneibacter catenae, assembly GCF_008691045.1. GTDB lineage: Bacteria > Bacillota > Clostridia > Lachnospirales > Lachnospiraceae > Mediterraneibacter > Mediterraneibacter ornithocaccae. Next base: position 103,340 of record NZ_VMSO01000008.1, on the reverse strand, counting down.
TCTCTCTTCTTTCCTTTTTCTCTTTCTTTGGCTGGATCTGTTCCTTCTTCTCGTTTTCTTTATCTAATGAGAAGGACATTTCTTCTTTAATGATCTCTCTGATGTCCGGTTCCGGCTCTTCTTCTTCTTTTCTCCACGCCTCTATCACAGCCTGTTTCATACCGATTCCAAGGAATCCGGCACTTCCTTTTTCTATTACTTCATACTCAAGTTTATCACTGGTAACTCCGAGCTGGATCAATGCTTCTGTGATCGCGTCGTCCAATGTCTTTGCTGATACTCTGATACTACCTTTCATCCCGATTCCTACCTTTCTCATATGCAGCCCGTCTTCGTTTCACGGTCTGCTCTGGAATAGATAACTATTTCTTCTTCTTTTTATCTTTTGCCTTATCAGCCTTATCCTCAGTATCTTCAGGAGCTTTTTCTTCTGTCTTCTGACCGCTGTTATATCTGCTTACAAGATAAGCCTTTGATGTAAGACTTCCCGGTTTTGCATTCTTTGCGGACTCCTGAGCCTGTCTGATCTTCTCTTCCTTTGCCGGATCAGCAAGCTCTTTTCCTGACTTCGAAGAAGTTCCCACATTTCTTGTACTCTTCGTCGCCATCTTGTTGATTTCTTCTGCAGAAGTTCCTTTTTTCTCCCTCTTCTTCTGAGCCTTCTTGCGGTTCTCTTCGATCATATCTTCCACGCTCTTGCTCTTGAGATACTTATTAACCGCCAACTGCTGTACGCTTCGTACCGCTGCACTGGCCACCCAGTAAAGACCAAGACCTGCCGGAAGTGTGAAACCGAACACAACAGAGATCAGTGGCATCGTATATGTCATAGTCTTCATGGAATTCATCATCGGGTTGTCCGAATCCTGTGAAGATGTTGTTGTGTTCATCTGGGAAAGCTTCACACTGATAAACTGTGTCAGACCTGCCAGTATCGGAATGATGACTGCAAGGATAACTCCCACTACAGCTCCCGCCGCAAGCGCATCTTTAAGCAGTTCCCACGGATGAGATCCGATATCGATGCCGAGGAAATTGTTGAGGTGTCCCACTTCCCGAAGCGTCTCTCTCGCCGTATTCTCTACACCCGGCATCTTGTCGATCAGCGCTTCCCATGTACTGTTCTGGAACTTATACAGAGCCGTCATAATTCCGTCTGCCGTAGAGAAATCATACAGAGAAGCCGATGAACCTGCCACTTCTGTCAGTATATCCTTATATCCTGCTACAGCCTGTATCTTCTCGACAAGCGGTTCATATACATTTCTTACCTTTGTTACATATTCGGGAATGTTCTGAACTACAGGATACAGACCGAACAGGATTACGATCTGCATCAATGACGGGAGACATCCGCTGGACATCTTTACACCATATTTTTCATATACCTGATTTGTCTCTTCCATCTGCTTCTGCTGTGAGACCTGATCCTTTTTTCCGGCATATTTCTTCTGGATCTTCTGGATCTCAGGGTTCATCACAGCAGTCATTTTCGAAAATTTCTGCTGCTTGATCGTAAGCGGAAGGAGTATTGTGTATACAATGATCGTAAATATGATGATACTTACACCAATATTTTCGATCCCGATCGCGCTCATTACATTGTAGATTCCATTCATGACCTGACCTAAGATCCATGAAATCTGCTTTATGACCGGCCAGTCATAAATTCCTCCGCTGGCTAAAAGCCCATAAACTTCCATTACTTGTCCTCCTTAAGGTACCGGATCATATCCGCCTTTTGAAAATGGATTGCAGCGCAGGATTCTCCAGACGGCAAGTGCTCCGCCTTTTAATGCACCATACTTTTCAATTGCTTCAAGTCCGTACTGTGAACACGTGGGATAATACTTACATGTACTGTATCCCTTCAGACCTGACAGATACTTTCTGTAAAAACGGATCATCCATAACAGGATTTTCTTCATCCGCGCCACTTCCTTTTTGTTCAGGACATTTCTTTGTCCTGTATATATATTTTATGAAGTTTTCCGAGGTGGATCAAAGCGCTCTCAATCTCATGATAATCTTTATCTTTTGCGCTTGTTCTTCCTATTACAACAATATCATATCCACACCGGAAATGTTCTTCCGACAGTCTGTAACTTTCTCTTACAAGCCGTGTCAGATGATGTCTGACGACACTGTTTCCTACTTTTTTACTTACCGAGATCCCAAGTCTGTTTTTATCAAGTCCGTTTTTGAGAATATACATTACAAGACAGCTGTTTGCAAGGGATCTTCCTTTTTTATAGACATTCTGGAAATCTTTATTTTTCTTTAAAGATTCAGAGAATTTCATATAAAAACCTCTTCCTTATACTTATCTCTGAATAGAAGAAAAGGCCACATATATGCGGCCTAAGCTGATAACTGTTTTCTTCCTTTTGCTCTTCTGGCAGCTAAAACTTTTCTTCCGCCCGGTGTGCTCATTCTTGCTCTGAAACCATGAACTTTAGATCTTGATCTCTTCTTTGGCTGAAATGTCATCTTCATCCCCAATACACCTCCCTTTTTCTGATACTTATAATAAAGTATTCACATGATTAACAACTTCTTTTTGCCTTATCCTAAAAAGACGCGCATTTAATTATAGAGAAAAACCCCCGATAAGTCAAGCAAAATCGGGCTAAACTGATATTTTTTGTTACAGTTTACCGTAACCTGTTTTTATCCACATTATTAACAATTGTTATTCACACTCTGGGGATAACTCTACACAATGTGGATAACCTGTGAAAAACTGCAAAATAAAGTGTTGATAAAAAATAATTTCTTTTCAGAGCCATTATATTTTGTGTATTCATGGCTGTTGATAAAGTTATACACATTATTTTTCGTTGATTCACACCCTTTTTTGATGTAAAATGTAGTAGAGAGACTCTGCCTGAAGATCTCTCTATTCTATTGATTAGGAGTTACTTTCGATGAACATTGTAGAACAGAATTGGGAACAGATATTAAATAAGATGAAGCTGGAATACTGCTCATCCAACATTTCTTATAACACCTGGATTGCGCCTCTTACAGTTTATGAGGTCACGGATGATACTGTATATATCCTCGTAAAATTAAGAGCAAGCCTTGAACATATTGAGGAGAAATATCTGCTTCCTTTTAAAGTATGTATCGCGGAAGTAACAGGTATTGAATATGAAGTTGCTTTTGTGACTGACAATCAGACTGTTATACAGGAAAAGAAAGATAATATTATAAAGAAAAACAGAGTCAACACTCTCTTTGAGAAGGCTAACTTAAATCCTAAATATACATTTGACACTTTTGTTGTGGGCAGCAATAACAATTTTGCACATGCTGCTTCTCTGGCCGTAGCCGAATCACCTGGAGAGATATATAATCCTCTTTTTATTTATGGAGGAGTCGGACTTGGAAAAACACATCTTATGCATTCCATTGCACATTTTATCCTTGAAAATGATCCGACAAAACAGGTTCTCTACGTGACCAGCGAGACATTTACCAACGAGCTGATCGACGCACTGAAAGCAGGTAAGACAGGCAGTGAGCTCGCCATGACAAAGTTCCGTGAAAAGTACAGGAACAACGACGTACTTCTTATCGATGATATTCAGTTTATTATAGGAAAAGAAAGTACGCAGGAAGAATTCTTCCACACATTTAATCATCTCCATGTATCAGGAAAGCAGATCATCATCTCAAGTGATAAGCCCCCGAAAGATATCGAGACGCTTGAGGCGAGACTCAGAACGAGATTCGAGTGGGGACTGATCGCAGACATACAGGCTCCTGATTATGAGACAAGGATGGCGATCTTAAGAAAGAAAGAAGAACTTGACGGTCTGGACCGATACCATATACCGGATGAGGTCATGCAATACATAGCAAATAATATTAAGTCAAATATCCGTGAACTTGAGGGATCTTTAAATAAACTGATCGCTCTCTCGAACCTCGAGAACAAGCCGATCGATATCTCTCTTGCCGCTGAGGCTCTGAAAGATATGATATCTCCGGACAACAACCGGCCTGTAACACCGGAGCTCATCATTGATATCGTATCAGAACATTTCAATATTCCTATATCTGAGCTTAAAGGTAAAAAGAGGAATGCTGAGATCGTACTTCCTAGACAAATCGTGATGTATCTCTGCAGAACACTGACCGATACGCCTTTAAAGGCAATCGGTGCTCTGTTAGGAGGAAAGGATCACGCTTCCGTAAATCACGGAGTCAAGAAGATTGAAAATGAGCTTAAGTCAGACGAAGCTCTCAATAACACTGTTAATATAATAAAGAAGAAAATTAATCCGATATAAACCATATAATGTGGATAACTCTGTAGACAAACTGTGGAATATGATGTGTATAACATATTTTTATTACATTCACTTTGAAAAAGCTCATAATTTATTCCCACCGTTTCCTCATTCTGTCTCATAGTGCTCCACAGAGTTATTAATACGGCAAACCCTTTATTTCAGGGGCTTTGAAGCAGTTATTAACATATTCACAGCCCCTAATAATACTAAGGCGGAATTGATATCATACCATACTGCATAATACGCGTCCGCCGGATCTTTTCCACACACCAACAAATCACCTCAGCGATATGCCGTGATGTTCACGGTCATAACGAAGAAAGGAGTTATAATCACATGAAGATCATCTGTACAAAAAGCAATCTGTCTAAAGGAGTAAGCATTGTATCTAAGGCAGTTCCATCCAAGACAACAATGCCAATCCTTGAATGTATTTTGATCGATGCATCTACGGATGTAATTAAACTGACAGCTAACGATATGGAACTGGGAATCGAGACATCCATAGACGGAGAGATCGTTGAAAGAGGTATTATAGCCCTGAATGCAAAGATATTTTCAGAGATTGTAAGAAAGCTGCCGGACAATGAAATCGTAATCGAAACACAGGGGGACAGCCAGGTCCTTATCACATGTGAAAAGGCTAAGTTTAACATTGCTGCGCAGCCGGGAGATGAATTCTCTTACCTTCCGGCGGTAGAGAAAGACGACTTTATTACGGTGTCCGAGTTCACGTTGAAGGAAGTGATCCGTCAGACAATTTTCTCTATCGCTGACAGTGATACGAACAAGATGATGACAGGTGAACTCTTTGAAATTGAGGACAATATTCTGAAAGTGGTGTCACTTGACGGACACAGGATTTCAATCCGTAAGATAGAGCTTAAAGATTCCTATTCGCCGAAGAAAGTGATCGTACCGGGCAAAACACTTCAGGAGATCAGTAAAATCATCGGAGGTGAAGCAGAGGCGGACGTGGATATCTCGTTTACTAGAAATCATATTGTGTTCGAATTTGACCGGACAGTTGTAGTGTCAAGACTGATCGAAGGAGAGTATTTCAGGATCGATCAGATGCTTTCAAGTGATTATGAGACAAAAGTAAGGATCAATAAAAGAGAACTGCTGGATTGTATCGACAGGGCAACTCTGCTCATCAAAGAGGGAGACAAGAAGCCGATCATCATTGATATCAAGGATGAATCCATGGAATTTAAGATCAAATCACAGATCGGTTCAATGGACGAAGAGATCATGTGTATCAAAGAGGGAAAAGATCTGCTTATCGGATTTAATCCCAAGTTCCTTATCGATGCCCTGCGTGTCATCGATGATGAGGAAGTGGATCTTTATTTCATGAATGCAAAGGCGCCGCTGTTTATCAAGGATGAGGAGCAGAGCTATATTTATCTGATCCTTCCTGTAAACTTTAACGCAGCAATATAGAGGAGAAAAATATATGGAGAAATTTCAGTTGAGAGCCGGAGAAGATTTTATCCGGCTCGGACAGGTTTTAAAAGCAGCCGGATTCGTGGAGTCCGGTGCGGAGGCAAAAGAGGTTATACAGGACGGTCTGGTCAGTGTGAACGGTGAGACAGAGACGAGAAGGGGAAGAAAGCTGCATAAAGGCGATATAGCGTCTTATGACGGAAGAGAGATAGAGATCGGATGATTGACTGTTACAAACTTACCCGTAAGTTTTAGTCCCATACATTGAAAAAAATATAAAAAAAGTGTAAAATAATTTAGATGGGAAAGTTATGGTAATCAAATCTTTAAAGCTGAAAAATTACAGAAATTACAATCTGTTAGATTTAAATTTTGATCCGAATACCAACATACTGTATGGTGATAATGCGCAGGGAAAAACCAATATACTGGAGGCATTATATCTGACCGGTACAACGAAATCTCACAGGGGTACTAAAGACAGAGACATCATACAGTTTGGTTATGATGAATCCCATATAGAGACAATCGTAGAAAAAAGGGGAATCTGTTTTCAGATCGATATGCACCTGAAGAAGAACAGCCCGAAAGGAATCGCTATTGATAAAGTTCCGATCAGGAAGGCAGGAGAGTTGTTTGGCATCGTACATTTTGTGTTTTTTTCTCCTGAGGACTTAAATATCATAAAAGAAGGCCCGGCGGGGAGAAGAAGATTTATCGATCTTGAATTGTCTCAGCTTGATAAAATATATCTCAGCAACCTTTCAAATTATAATCGTATCATAAATCAAAGAAATTCCTTGCTTAAAGATATATATGGACAGAAGAATCTGTTAGATACTCTCGATATATGGGATATGCAGCTTGCTGCATACGGAACCAAAATACTGGAGAGAAGAAGAGAATTTATAAAGCAGGTAAATGAAATAATTTCTGATATTCATTATAAGTTAACGGGGAAAAAAGAAAAAATCTCTATTTCCTATGAAGCGAGCAGTGGAAATGTGTCTCTGGAAGAGGCATTAAAGAGATACAGGGATAGAGACATAAGGATGAAGAGCACGACAGTGGGGCCGCACAGGGACGATATATGCTTTACTACTGACAGCAGACTGGATGTCCGCAAGTTCGGTTCGCAGGGACAGCAGAGAACAGCGGCGCTGTCATTGAAATTATCTGAGATAGAACTGGTAAAGAAAGTGATCAGGGATACCCCTGTCCTGTTACTTGACGATGTTTTGTCTGAACTGGACAAACATCGGCAAAACTATTTATTGGACAGTATTCATGATATACAGACGATAATCACATGTACCGGTCTTGATGAATTCGTAAATCACAGATTTTCGATAAACAAGATATTCCACATCAAGAACGGTCATGCAGTAAACGCAAATTAGGAGGTTATTAAATGGGTGCATCAAGTACAGAATTTGACGCTGAATACGGCGCGGATCAGATCCAGATCCTCGAAGGTCTGGAAGCCGTAAGAAAAAGACCTGGTATGTATATAGGCAGCACTTCATCGAGAGGACTTCATCATCTCGTATATGAGATCGTGGACAATTCAGTTGATGAAGCTCTGGCAGGCTACTGTGATGAAATCCAGGTAGATGTCAATAAAGACGGTTCTGTTACCGTAAGCGACAACGGAAGAGGTATTCCTGTGGGAATCAACCATAAGGCAGGGCTTCCGGCAGTGGAAGTCGTATTTACGGTCCTGCATGCCGGCGGAAAATTCGGCGGCGGAGGATACAAAGTATCCGGAGGTCTGCACGGAGTAGGTGCATCTGTTGTAAATGCCCTCTCTGAATGGCTGGAAGTTGAGATCTACCATGAAGGTCAGGTATATAAACAGCGATACGAGAGAGGTAAAGTAGTATATAAACTGAAAGTAGTGGGAACATGTGAGCCTGAACGGACAGGTACAAAGGTTACATTTTTCCCGGATGCAGAAATATTTGAAGAGACGGTATTTGACTATGATGTATTAAAGCAGCGTTTCAGGGAAATGGCATTCCTTACAAAAGGGCTCAAGATTGTATTAAGAGACTGGAGAGGGGAAGAACTCAGAGAGCATACATTCCACTACGAAGGCGGTATCAAGGAATTTGTCACATATCTGAATCGCAGCAAGACGCCGCTCTATGACCAGATCATATACTGTGAGGGCATGAAAGACGGCGTCGCAGTGGAAGTGGCCATGCAGCACAACGATTCATACAGTGACAATACGTACGGTTTTGTAAATAATATTACGACTCCTGAGGGAGGAACTCACGTAGAAGGATTCCGAAGCGCGCTGACAAAGACATTTAATGATTATGCAAGGAAAAACAAACTGTTAAAGGACAGCGAACCGAATCTTAAAGGTGAAGACATAAGAGAAGGACTTACGGCAATCATAAGTGTTAAAATCGAGAATCCGCAGTTCGAGGGACAGACAAAACAGAAGCTCGGAAACAGCGAGGCAAAGGGGGCTGTAAACAGCGTTCTTTCCAGCCAGCTTGAAATATTCCTGGAACAGAATCCGAACGTTGCAAAGATGACGATCGAGAAATCTGTTCTGGCACAGAGAGCCAGGGAAGCTGCAAGAAAAGCGAGGGATCTGACAAGAAGAAAATCAGCCCTCGACTCTACATCTCTCCCGGGAAAACTGGCAGACTGCTCCGATAAAAATCCGGAAAACTGTGAGATCTATATCGTAGAGGGAGATTCCGCCGGAGGCTCTGCAAAGACAGCCAGAGACCGTGCAACCCAGGCTATCCTTCCGCTGAGAGGAAAGATCCTTAATGTTGAGAAGGCACGCCTCGACAAAATCTACGGAAATGCTGAGATCAAGGCAATGATCACTGCTTTCGGAACAGGCATCCATGAAGATTTTGATATCAGCAAACTCAGATATCACAAGATAATAATAATGACAGATGCCGATGTAGACGGTGCTCATATCAGTACGTTATTATTGACATTCCTTTATCGTTTTATGCCAGATCTTATCAAAGAAGGATATGTATATCTGGCACAGCCGCCGCTGTATAAGCTGGAAAAGAATAAGAAAGTATGGTATGCATACAGCGATGAAGAACTGGCGCAGATCATCAGCGAGGTAGGAAGAGACAGCAACAATAAGATCCAGCGTTATAAAGGGCTGGGAGAGATGGATGCAGAACAGCTCTGGGAGACTACGATGGATCCCGAACACAGAATCCTCCTGCGTGTGACGATGGATGAAGAGACATCGTCCGAACTGGATCTGACATTTACAACCCTGATGGGAGATAAAGTAGAACCAAGACGTGAATTTATCGAAGAAAATGCTAAATATGTCAGAAACTTGGATATATAGCGATTAACAGCGACCGGCCATATGGTCACTGTGAGGCAGAAATCGAGTTTACTCAGATTTCTGCCTCAGAGGGAGCATGTGGGTTGGCATTGGAAATGCCAACCCAGTTCAAAAAACGTAGTTTTTTGAACTGGAGACCGGGAGCGGACGAAGCCAAACCGCAATTTTTTGAAGCGAAAGCCGGGAGCGGACGAAGCCGATCCGCAGTTTTTTGAACTGGAGGCCGGAAGCGGACGAAGCCAATAACTCATAAAGGAGACAAAATATGGAAGATAATATTTTTGATAAAGTTCACGAGGTCGACCTGAAAAAGACGATGGAGAATTCATACATCGACTATGCGATGAGTGTTATCGCATCCCGTGCTCTTCCAGATGTAAGAGACGGTTTAAAGCCGGTGCAGAGAAGGATCCTTTACTCAATGATAGAACTGAACAATGGTCCGGACAAACCGCATCGTAAGTGTGCACGTATTGTCGGTGATACAATGGGTAAATATCACCCGCATGGCGACAGCTCTATCTACGGAGCACTGGTAAATCTTGCTCAGGAATGGTCCACAAGATATCCTCTCGTGGATGGTCATGGAAACTTCGGCTCCGTGGACGGCGACGGCGCGGCTGCCATGCGTTATACTGAGGCGCGTCTGAGTAAGATTTCTATGGAGATGACGGCAGATATCAATAAAGATACTGTTGATTTTTCTCCCAACTTTGACGAGACGGAAAAAGAGCCGGACGTCCTTCCGGCAAGATTTCCGAACCTTCTTGTAAATGGAACATCAGGTATCGCAGTCGGTATGGCCACGAATATCCCGCCTCATAACTTAAAAGAAGTGATCAGTGCGGTGGTAAAGATCATAGATGATCAGATCGACGAGAACGGAGAGACATCGATCGAAGATATTTTAAAGATCGTAAAGGGACCTGACTTCCCGACAGGAGCTGAAATACTCGGAACAAGAGGAATCGAAGAGGCATACAGGACAGGACGCGGCAAGATCAGAGTCCGCTCGGTGACAAATATAGAGCCGATGGCAAACGGCAAGAACAGGATCATTGTCACAGAACTTCCGTATATGGTAAATAAGGCAAGACTGATCGAGAAGATCGCAGAGCTTGTAAGAGATAAAAAAATAGACGGAATTACTGATTTAAGTGATCAGTCCAGCCGTGAAGGAATGAGAATCTGTATTGAGCTGAGACGTGATGTGAATCCGAACGTTATATTGAACCAGCTTTATAAACATACACAGCTTCAGGATACATTCGGAGTAATCATGCTGGCGCTCGTAAATGGAGAGCCAAAGGTCATGAATCTTCTGGACATGCTGAAATATTATCTTCAGCATCAGGAAGATGTTGTGACACGCAGAACAAAATATGATCTAAACAAAGCAGAAGAAAGAGCTCATATTTTACAGGGATTACTGATTGCGCTTGATAATATTGACGAAGTGATCAGGATCATCCGCGGCTCAAAGACCGTTCAGATAGCGAAAGCTGAATTGATGGAGCGATTTGAACTCTCGGATGCCCAGGCTCAGGCAATCGTAGATATGCGTCTGAGAGCTCTGACAGGTCTGGAACGGGAGAAACTTGAGACAGAGTATGCGGAACTGATGAAAAAGATTGAAGAGTACAGGGCAATCCTTGCGGACCGTAAGCTGCTCCTCGGCGTCATCAAAAAGGAAATCCTTGTGATTTCCGAGAAATACGGCGATGAAAGAAGAACCCATATTGGATATGATGAGTTTGACATCTCTATGGAAGATCTTATTCCGAGAGAAAATGTTGTGATCACAGTCACAAATATGGGGTATATCAAGAGAATGAGCATGGATACCTTCAAGAGCCAGAACCGCGGCGGAAAAGGTATCAAAGGGATGCAGACTCTTGAGGATGACTTTATAAGAGAACTCTTTGTCACAACAAGCCATCACTATATCATGTTCTTTACAAATAAAGGACGCGTGTACCGCCTTAAGGCATATGAGATACCTGAAGCGGGCAGGACTGCAAGAGGAACGGCAGTCATCAATCTGCTGCAGCTTATGCCTGAGGAGAAAATTACGGCGACAATACCAATCAAAGAATACGAAGATGGCAAGTATCTTTTTATGGCGACACAGAAAGGACTTGTAAAGAAGACTCCGATCAAAGAATACATGAATGTCAGAAAGACCGGTCTTGCAGCAATTGTTCTAAGAGAAGATGATCTGTTAATAGAAGTAAAAGTGACAGACAATGATCAGGATATCCTGCTTGTTACGAAATATGGACAGTGTATCCGTTTCCATGAGACAGATGTGCGCTCAACGGGAAGAGTTTCCATGGGTGTGCGCGGTATGAATTTAAGTGATAATGATGTTGTTATCGGCATGCAGATGAGCAGCCAGGGCAAAGACCTTCTGATCGTGTCAGAAAAGGGTATGGGCAAGCGCACAAGCATGGATGAGTTCACACGGCAGAACCGTGGCGGTAAAGGCGTGAAGTGCTATAAGATCACTGAGAAGACCGGAAATGTCGTTGGTATGAAAGCTGTAGACGATGACAGCGAGATCATGATCATCAATACAGAGGGAATAGTTATCCGCATGAAGTGCGAGGATATTTCCGTATACGGAAGAATCACTTCCGGAGTGAAACTTATCAATCTGCCTGAAAATGATATCGTGGCCAGCGTGGCTAAAGTAAGAAAAGCTTCTGCTGAGATAGACGGAGAACAGGTAGAGATAAAAGATGAGACGGATGAGGAAGAATCCGGGAAATAAAGATATTCTGTTATAAATGAAATATAAAGACTGCCATATGTTGTTGGGATAAGATGATGTGATCCCGGTACAGCATATGGCAGTTCTTTTATATTATCTATATGTTGTTTGGTTTTATATCGGTTAAATTAATAGTATTGAAAAACAATCATTATTTATTGAAAAACAATAAAAATATATTGACAAATAATAATACTAAACATATAATACGGTCATAAAGCATAGTTATCAGTAATAGAAAAGGAGATGGTATTATGTATGAGAACAGGATTATCATATTCACAAAATATTTATTAAATGTCATGTTTTATACGGGAATTCTGGTTGTTGTATCGCTTCCGTATACATTAAAAATGGCAGGAAAATATTATTCTGCAGATTTTAAAGAACATTATATTTCTATGCTTATTATTTTCCTGATATCCGGAGTGTGCGGACTGATCATAGTGTTTCAGCTCAAAAAGATGATGGGGACAGTTATAGATAAAAATTGTTTTGTGGATAACAATACAAAAAGTCTCAAAATAATGGGGAAAGCTGCATTTGTGATAGTTGTGTTCTTTCTCGCAAAATTATTCATACTTCCTACACCGGCTACATTTATCATAATTCTTACATTCTTCATCGCCGGATTATTCAGTTATGTTCTGAGTTTTGTATTTTCTGAAGCAATCCGATATAAAGAAGAAAATGATCTGACAATATAGGGAGGGGATAAGATGGCTATCGTAGTGAATCTTGATGTCATAATGGCAAAGCGGAAGATGAGTGTGACAGAACTGGCGAACAAAATAGATATTACAATGGCAAATCTGTCCATATTGAAGAATAATAAGGCAAAAGCGATAAGGTTTACAACTCTGGATGCGATATGCAGGGCGCTTGACTGCCAGCCGGGGGATATCCTGGAATATGTGGAGGAGGAAGAAGATGGATAGTATTTTTAAAAGGAGAATGAAGGAAAATCATAAATGGTTTCTGTATATGAGTCTTATCTATGGTGGGATATTCGTATTTTGTATGTACAGAAATCTGTCGGGGATCACATTTCCGATAGTTATTGCAGCAGCACTCGGATTTTCCATATTATTCTTAAAGAAAACCGATATTACTCTGCAGAAAGGTACAATACGTTATTTTATCGGGATTATTCTGCTGGGAATATCCACAGTACTGACGGATAACGGTTTCTTCCATTTCTTTAACGGTGTGGGAATCCTTCTGTTATATATGATGGCGATGGTCCATCAGCTCTATCAGGATCAGCAGTGGGGATTTACAGAATATGTGAAAAAGTTTTTTATCCTTTTTGGAACATGGGTTATATCTGTGGGGGATATATTTCACGGCAGAGAGAAAAATAAAGACGGGAAAACAGAAAGAGCTGTTGCCGATGAAACAAAAAGTGCAGAGAAAACAGAGATACAGGAAGAGAATAACAGTGTGGATAAATCACAGCATATGTGGATAAAAAGTAAAAATGTCAGAGCTGTTTTGATAGGAATTCTGGCGGCAATTCTGATGCTTGCTGTAGTACTGCCATTACTGATGACGTCTGATCGGGTTTTTTCACAGATTTTCAACAGCTTTTTCAGTATAGTAAATCCCTTCCGCCTGCTTGAAGAGATTGATATCTGGAATATAGCAGGAGTTGTTTTAACATTTTTATTTGGAATGGTGTCACTCTATGCTTTCTTTGCAGGACTCTTCCGCATGAACCTTGGCGGAACAGATACAAAAAAACCGGGAAAAAAGAATCCGGTTACGGGGATTACATTTACAGGTATCATGGCGGCAGTCTATGTGCTGTATTCGGGAATACAGATTGTAGTTCTGTTCCTCAGACTGGATACCGGTCTTCCGGACGGCGTGACTTATTCACAGTATGCACATGAGGGATTCTGGCAGCTTTTATTTGTCAGCATTATTAATTTTGTTACAGTTCTTATCTGTGCGAATATATTTGAGGAGAACAGGAGTCTGAAGATACTTCTTACTGTACTTTCGATATGCACATGCATTATGATCATATCTGCAGCTTATCGGATGATTCTCTATGTGAATGAATATAACCTGACATTTCTGCGAGTACTGGTGCTCTGGTTTCTGGCAGTCCTGACGGTTATCTTTATTGGCGTCATATACAGTATCTACAGGAGAAATTTCGGACTGTTCCGGTATATGACAGCGGTAGTGTCGGTCGGATATATACTGTTATCACTTGGCCGCCCGGATGCACTGATTGCAAATTATAACATAGAGAATACTACGGAAATGGGAGAAGAAGATCTGTATTATCTCATGTATGGGCTTTCAGATGATGCGGCGCCGGAGATTGCAAAAATAGATTGTACAGAAACTGAAAACATATGGATGATCCAGCATCTGGACAGCTATTTCAGGATGGTCAGAGGAAAGAATGATGATACATCCCTCCGCGAGTGGAATTATTCCCGGGCGAGAGCGGAAGAAACAGCCCGGAGCTGGATTCAGAAAAATGAATAAAAGTCATTTGAACGGAATAAATTATATCAGATACCACCGAGCGGGGCAGAACATAAATGAAGTAATCCGCAAATGACAGGAAAGGGTGAAGGGGGACTTGGAAAAGAAAATCTTATCGGCCGTGATCAATTTTTTCATACGTGCGGCTGTGGGAATGGCACTTATTTTTTTTATAAATCAATATATAATTCCACCGGATTCTTCAATTAATGTGGGATTGAATGCTGTCTCCTTTTTGACATCCGGAACCCTTGGAATTCCGGGCGTCGGACTCCTTTACGGGATTATGTGCTATCAGATTTTGTGAGTTTTTTACAAAAAGCGGCGGATTTTATTTTTGGACTGGACAAAATAATTTCCGCCGTTTATAATGCGTCTTACACAACAGGAAGTCACCTGTTGTCACACCGGCTTTTGAGGGAAAGCGTGAGGTGTCAGTTTGTCGGTTCGGATGGAACCGGCTGTCATTGTCTTTATTCGTGCTGCAGGAATTCGCGGCAAAATTCAGATTATGTCAGATGAAAAAAGAATAAATATGTCGGGCAATTTTGTGGTCTGTGATGTTCAGGAAGAATATATAGAACATCTTTTCGGTATCCTGTCGGAACAACTTCCGGGAGCATATCAGTTTTATCTTTTTCATGATTCTGAAAAGATGATGGAATTTATAGAACAGACAGAGACAGACGTCCTGCTGACCTGTGAGGAATACAGGGAGAAGATAAGATATGTTCCCGGCATACGGAAGAAATTTATTTTTACGGAGAATAGAAAAAAGCACAGAGATACGGGAGATATACCTATTTTTCGTTACCAGCCGGCCGGGAAGATATTAAGTGAGATAAAAAACGGTATCAGGGAGTCTGCACAAATAAATGTGACTGCGGAGATTCCTGTCCGGAAGAGACCGGAAGGAAAATCATATCCGCAGAAGAAAGGCAGAGAAAGGATAAGAGCTGAACCGGAACAGATAAGAGCGCGCGGCCGGCCTCAGAGAAATATAATGCGTGACGAGACACAGGTCAGAGGAATAATAGGGATATATTCCCCTGTACACAGAATAGGAAAGACACGGTTCGCCATGCGCATGGGACAGAAAATTGCTGAGAAAATGCCGGTACTTTATCTTAATCTCGAGGGATATTCGGGCGGAAATCATTATTTCCCGGAGAAGACGACACAGAATCTGGGGGATCTGATTTACTGCATGAAGCAGGAAAGGACAGATTATGGACTAAAGATCAGTTCAATGACCGGTCAGGCAGGAGGAATGGATTACATACTGCCGATGGAAAATGAGTCAGATCTAAGAACAATCAGGGGAAATGAGTGGCTGCGTCTTTTTGAGGATATTCTCGAAAAATGCATATATGAAGTATTGATCCTGGATCTTGGCGACTGTATTGACGGTCTGTATGAAATACTGAGAAGCTGCGTGAGAGTTTATACCCCTTATATCAGGGAGAGTGCGGCAATGGCCAAGATGGAGCAGTATGAGCAGAATCTGATCGCGACAGGATATGGCGATGTATTGAGCCGGACAGTAAAAAAACAGATGCAGATGAGAGCCCGCGAAGAGGAAAGGGATGAGTATATGAGATGATAAAGTCGGAACTGTTGTATGAAAAAGTGATGCTTCGGCTGGATATGACAAGAGAAACAGGAGAAGAAGAACTCCAGGAGATCATCCTTACTGTTTTAGAGGAGGCTGCAGAAGAGGAATTTCTGCCGTTAAATGAAAAGATACGTATCAGCAGAGAATTGTTTAATGCCTTTCGCAGACTGGATATTCTTCAGGATCTGATCGAAGATGAATCTATAACAGAAATCATGGTAAATGGCACGGAGAATATTTTTTATGAGAAGGGCGGAAGGCTGTATCGCACGGACAGGCATTTTATCTCAGAGGAGAGGCTGTGCGATGTCATTCAGCAGATAGTGGGTGAGACAAACCGGTATGTAAATGAATCATCTCCCGTTGTGGATGCAAGACTTAAAGACGGATCCCGTGTCAACGTAGTGTTAAAGCCGGTCGCTGTCAATGGTCCTATCATGACGATCAGAAAGTTCCCGTCAGAGGCGGTCACGATGGAGCAGCTTATACGGTGGGGGAGTCTTACAAGAGAGGCGGCAGAGTTTGTAGAGAGGCTGGTGGAAGCAAAGTACAATATTTTTGTCAGCGGAGGAACAGGAGCCGGAAAGACGACATTTCTAAATGCAATGTCTGATTATATACCCAAAGAAGAAAGAATCATAACGATCGAAGATAATGCAGAACTGCAGATACACGGCGTGGAAAATCTTGTTCGCCTGGAAGCAAGAGGAGCCAACCCGGAAGGGGAGGGGGCCGTAACAATCCGAGATCTTATTCGTTCTGCCCTCAGAATGAGACCCGACAGAATTATTGTAGGCGAGGTAAGAGGGGAAGAGACTGTGGATATGATTTCATCCGCAATGCTGAACGGTCACAGTGGTTCCATGTCAACCGGACATGCCAATAATCCCATTGATATGCTGCACAGACTGGAAACTATGATGATGATGGGGATAGATCTGCCGCTTCAGGCAATTCAGAGACAGATAGCTTCTGCCCTGGATATTATCATCCATCTGGGAAGGCTCCGTGATAAGAGCAGGAGAGTCCTGCAGATTGAAGAAGTCCTCGGGTACAGTGACGGCAGGATCATAACCGGGACACTATATGAATTCAGGGAGGAGGGAATGAAGAATGAAAAGATTGAAGGCGGCCTTGTGAAGGTCAGCGACATCAAAAATACAGAAAAACTTATGGCTGCGGGATATAAGAACATCTGAATATATCTGCGGATTTATTAAGGCAACAGTAATTTACATTTTGATCTTATATGTATTTTACGAAACATTTGTGATGGCGCCTGTATTAATTCCGGTCTGGTTTCTTTATATGCGGGACTGGCTGACAGACATGGTAAGGAAGAAAGAGTATCAGTTCAGGATACAGTTTCGTGACAGTATCCAGGCAATGTCAGCTGTGCTCAAAGCAGGATATTCAGTGGAGAACGCAATCAGAGAAGTAGGCAAAGAACTGGCTCCGATGTATGAGAAGGATTCCAGGATCAGGAAAGAATATGGCAGGATGGCTTATCAGCTTGATATGAAGATGCCGGCGGTCAATGTCCTTGAAGAATTTGCAGAACGCACCGGTCAGGAAGATGTGGAGGATTTTGTTACTGTGTTTGCCGCAGCAAAGAAAAACGGAGGAGACAGCATAACAATTATTAGAAATGCTGTCAAAATTATCAGTGAGAAGATAGACACGGAAAAGGAGATCCAGACTATGATCGCTTCCACAAAGCTTGAATTTGAGATCATGTGTGCTGTGCCGTTCGCGATCATTCTCTACATGAAATTGACTTTCGGAGACTTTCTGAGTGTCCTGTATGGAAATTTAGCCGGAATGGTCATTATGACAATCTGTCTGTGTGTGTATCTCGGAGCGTACAGCATAGGCAGAAGGATCATCCGGATCGAAGTGTAAGGCCGCATAAGGGGGAAATACGGATTATATGAAATGGAAAAGTATCAAGAGAAAGATAAGGAAAAATCCAATTTATCTGACAGCAGGAGTTATGTCCGCAGTCTCATTGTGCTGCTTTGTATGTGTATATATGTGGGACAACAGCGGGGAGATCGTGACAAACGGTAATGGTGAAAAGATTCTTGAGAGAAAAGAAAACGGAGAAGATCAGACCCGCGAGATGAAAGTCCGCATCGGGGATAGAGAAGAGGCTGTGAAGATATCAGTGTCCGGCAGAGAATACAATGAGGAAGAAATACGGGAAGCTTTTAAAGAGGCAGAAGAGAAAATAGAAACTCTTATCTTGGGAGAAAATGAGAAGCTTGATGAGGTGCGGCATGATCTTGTTCTGATCACGGAAATTCCGGATACGGGAATCTCAGTCTCATGGCAGATGGACAGATCTGACGTGCTGGACAGTCAGGGAAAGATAAAAGAGGATAGTGTAACAGAAGAAGGATCGATCGTAAAACTGACTGCCGTTATGTCATACAACGAAGAAAAAACTTCCCACGAATTTTATGTAAAAGTTTTTCCACCTATATTGAGTACGGATGAAAAAGTGATGAAAGCTCTTGAGCAAAGTCTTTTGGCGGCAGATGAGGAGACAAAAACAGAAGGTTACATGGTACTTCCAAGTGAAGTATACGGGGAAAAGATACAGTGGGAGTACGCGATCGAGACGAGAGCAGCAGCTATCCTCATTCTCGGTATAGGAACGGCGGCTGTACTTGTTGTATCTGACAGCCAGAGAAAAAAGGAAGATGAGAAGAAATCGGTGAGACAGATGAAACTGGATTATCCGAAGATCATTAACAAGTTTAATTTATATATACGGGCAGGGATGACAATACGGAGGGCATGGTTTCTTATTGCGCAGGATTACGAAAAAAAGCGTACAGATTACAGCAGGAGAAAGGCTTATGAAGAGATGGTTTCTGTCATGCATCAGATAAGCGGAGGAATACCGGAAGGGGAGTGCTATGAAAATTACGGAGTAAGATGCCGTATATCATCTTACAGAAAATTTGGAACCATGCTCTCACAAAATTTAAGAAAAGGTTCTGGCGGCCTTACGGAACTTCTGGGACGTGAGGCAGAAGAAGCCTTCGAGGAAAGAAAAAATTTGGCAAAAAAACTGGGTGAAGAGGCCGGAACAAAACTGATGATCCCTATGTTTCTCATGCTGATCATTGTCTTTGCAATAGTGATCGTACCGGCTTTTATGTCCATTCGGTTTTAAAATTAAAGGAGGATACAGATGGCAGTTTATATTAAAAAAATAAAACAGAAGACAAAATCAGTAAAAAACAGGTGGAAGGAAATATATATGCGTCACCGGTATGTATCAGGCATTACCGTGATAGAGCTTGTACTGATTCTCGTGATCATAATCGCACTGCTATTAATATTTAAAAATCAACTGATCGATCTGATCAATACTATATTTGACAAGATCATTTCGGAGAGCTCGGGGATCTGACGGGGATAACCGGGAAAGGAAGCTTGCATGAGAAAAGCGGAGATCACGGCATTCTTGAGTATGGTTTTTGTTCTCCTTGTGTCTTTTGTTTTGGGAATTCTTGAAATTTCTTTTATACAGACATCTAAAAATCTGAGTCGTCTTTCTGCAGACAGGGCCGTATTTTCTGTATTCGGAGAATACCATGAAAAGCTGCTCAGTGATTACCATATTTTTGCAATAGAAGGAAGTTACGGAACAGGAGAATTCAGTGAGGAAAAACTGACTGAAAGGATGCAGTATTACGGCACCGGAGACATGAAATATGATGTCACGGGAATCCAGTATCTCACAGACCGGCAGGGACAGCCGTTTCGAGAGCAGGTACTGCAATACATGGAAGAGAAATATGGAATCTCTATTATCCGTGACTTTACAGGTCTGACAACCGAGTGGAAAGAACAGGCCGTCCTGGGGAAAGAAATGGAAGAAAAGGAGAAGGGAATCCTTGAAGAAGCGGATAGTCTGATGGAGAATGCACAGATTCCGGAAAAAACAGAAGAGAACGGCGGCAGTGATATTTCGGAAACAGACGGAGAAAATACGGAACAGGGAAATCCCTTTACGTGTATTGAACAGATAGAAAAATCAGGCATACTTTCTGTCGTAATGCCAAAGGATATGGAGCTGTCAGGAAAGGAAATTGATCTTGGCGCCCAGGCGTCGAACAGAAGTCTGAATACTGGAAGAGGAACCTTTCCTGTGCGGCAGGGAACGGACGGTCTGGAAGAAAAGCTGCTGTTTAACGAATACATACTGAACAATTTATCCAATGCGGTGTCCGATCCGGCGGCGCAATCATCCGAAGGTGTGGGAATCACTTCTGAAAACAGTGATCGATCGCTTTCATATGAGACGGAATATGTAATTGAAGGGAAAGCTTCTGATAAAGAAAATCTGGAATCATTCCTTATGAAGTTACTTCTGGTGCGTATGGCTCTTAATTATGTATATCTTATTGGGGATTCAGAGAAACAGTCAGAAGCTGCTGCTTTTGCCGCAGCAGTGACGACAGTCCTTTTGATTCCCGAAGCTGCCGGGGCGTTAAAGCAGCTTGTTCTTCTCGCCTGGGCGGCAGGCGAAAGTATTGTGGATATCCGTACACTGCTTTCCGGAAAAAAGGCGGCACTTGTAAAAAGTTCTGATACGTGGCAGCTTCCTCTTTCATCTCTTTTGACACTGGGAAGTTCAAATGAACAGATCGGTGGAGAAGATGTACCCGGAGGAGTTGAGTATAAAGACTATCTCAGAATATTCCTTTTTCTCGAAAATCCTGATGATGTGAATATGCGGCTCCTGGACCGCATTGAGGAAAATATAAAGACAGAGTATGGAATGGATTACTTTAAAGCAGATCAATGTGTAACAAAACTGGAGGCGGACAGTACGTCAGAGATATTAGGAGGCATAACATACGAATTCCCCGTTTATTTCGGATATGAATGACGGCTTTTGATTATCCCCGGTACAGATGCCCTTTCATCCTTACCGCATTCCCTCATGCGGATCTCTCGAAACTTTAAAATTATTATAAATATGAAAGGAAAAAATCGGCGGCGATGATAATACAACCGAATAAAGATATAAATCTGTTGAAACCGGAAAGGGCATCTGTACCGGGGATAATAATCAGAAATATTAAAAGACAGCGAGGCAGTGTCACGATAGAGGCATCCTTTGGAATTCCGTTATTTTTATTTGCCGCATTATGTCTGATCTGGCTGATCGAGATCCAGAGTATCAGGATAAGTATTACTAATGCAGCTCAAAATGCGGCAAAAAGTGCTGCTGAGGACACCGCAATCATACCGGTGCTAAATACAATAAAATTAAAATCAGATATTGTAGCCCTCATTGGAGAAGAGCGGATCGGGCGGAGTATCATACAAGGCGGCAGTTCGGGAATCTCCTGCTGGAAGTCATACGTCTCCCCAACAACAGGGGAAATGAATGTAAAGGTAGAATATAAAATCCTGATTCCTCTGCCGGTCATGGGGAGTCCGTCTGCAGAGCTTGAAGAGTCATTCAAAATAAGCTCATGGAACGGATATCAGAGTAGTGGAATGGATGGGGAAGATTCAACAATCGTATATGTGACCGAAAATGGTTCTGTCTACCATGAAGATTATAACTGCTCATATCTGAGACTCTCTATCCGATATATTCCGTATGAAAATGTGGGAGGCATAAGAAACAAAGATGGAGGAAAGTATCACGCCTGTGATAAGTGTGTGATAGGATCAGCTATGACAGGAGTATATATTACAGAAAGTGGAAATAAATATCATAATTCATTGAGCTGCAGCGGACTGAAACGTACGATCCATGCGGTTGAAAAATCAGAGACAGGAGGAATCAGAGCATGTTCCAGATGTTCGGGATAGATGAATTGAAGGCTTTGTTTACAGACTACAGCTGGATTCTGTGCCAGGTGCTGTTTGCAGGGTATATGACAGTACTTGCAATTATGGACATAAAATGGAAACAGATCAGTCTGGCATTACTGCTTTCAGGATTAATATTTGTGGCAGCAGGATTATTCTGCAGCAGAAACATTTCTATATTCCTCCCGGCAGCAGGAGCGGCGGTTGGAATTGTATTTATTATTATCAGCAGAGTAACTGAAGAATCTTTTGGTTATGGAGACAGTATTCTTATTTTGATAATGGGCGGATTTCTTGGATTATGGAATATACTGTCTCTTCTGATAACGGCATTTTCCATGGCGGCATTATTTTCCGTTTTTATGCTGATAAGAAAAAAGTTTCACAGAAAATCGACATTTCCTTTTGTTCCTTTCCTTACAGCGGCATATATAGGAGGGATGTTTGTTGGCATGTATTAAGAGAAAGAGTCTCAAAGGGAGTGCGGTTATTGAGATGTCTTATATTATCCCCTTGTTTCTCGGGTTATTTGTTCTTATCATGCATACGGTCTTCTATTTTCATGATAAGGCAATATTAAATGGGGCTGCGAGTGAGACGGCAGTTCTCGGAGCACAGGCAGAGCGAAGAGCAGGTACAGAGTATGATCTTGAAGAGTTCTTCAGAGAACGGACAGACGATAAACTGATATATATGACAGAGGTTACCGTAGAAGTACGTGAGACCGGAAAAGAGATTACTGTGTCGGCAGAGGCTTATAAAAATTTTATGGGAATAGAAGTATCCCAGAAAGCTTTGATCGTAAAACCGGAGGAAAATATCAGACTGATGAGGTGAAAAAAAGTGAATGTAACATATGAAAATAACTGGGAATATATGGACATCCATGTTGATCTTCCGGTCCCGTATGAAGAAAATTATCAACTCAGGATGCTCAATCACAATAATATTGCAGGTCTTTTGAAAGTGAAGGGCAGCGGGAGAGACGGGCAGAGCAGATATACATACCGCACCAATGGCGGAATTACTATGAAGAAAGCATTCGAAGGAAAGGAGATGAGAAAAGAAGACGTTATACGTTTTACTGAAAGCCTTATAGAAGCAGTTGATGATGTAAGGGAACATCTGTTAAATCCGGACAGCCTCCTGTTGTCACCTGAACTTATATTTTTAGAAAGAGGAAAATTCAGATTCTGTTATCTTCCGGTATCAACGGGAGAAATGAGACAGTCTTTGTGCTCATCATTTCATACAATGACAGAATATTTTGTTAAGAACCTGGATTATCAGGATACGGCCGGGATTTTCTTTGTGTACAAAATGCATAAGGAGACTCTGAAAGAAAATTATGAATTAAAAAAGATAATCGAAGAGTGCCGGACAGAAGAAAAAGAATGGAAAGCTGCACAGAGAACAAAGCGCAGGGAAGAACAGCAGAAAAGAAGGAAGGAGCAGCCCGTAAGTAGAGAAAAAAGGATGATAGACACGCAGAGCAGTCTGCCGGAGAATGCGGTGTTTTCTATAGATACTGAAGATGAGGAAGAAGAAAAAATATATCACAGACAATCAGATACTGAAATGGTAAGAGAAGATACCGGGAAATACGGCACTTTCAAAAAAGCGGTAAACAGAATAAAAACAGGACGCTGGGGAAACTGGGAAGACTTGATTACGGAAATGGATGGACATGGAGCTAAAGGACATTTATAATGTGGAGTATCAGTTCAGTCATACTGATGATAGTACATGGCAGTATTATTATAAATGAAAAGAGGAGATATCAGTGAGACAGAAGCCGGAAGCCATATGCACAGTGGCGTTGATCGTTATAAATGCAGCAGTTTTTTTCATCCTTACATTATTTGGAGATACTGAAGATGCACTATTTATGCTGCAGCATGGAGCAATGTATGAGCCTTATATCATTGACGGTCACGAGTATTACAGGATATTTACATGTATGTTCCTTCATTTTGGTATCAGCCATCTGCTTAATAATATGGTATTGCTCGGAGCATTGGGATGGAATCTGGAACTGGAAATCGGCAAAATCCGTTTTCTTATTATCTATTTAGGAAGCGGAATAGCAGGAAATATAGTTTCGCTCATCTATGATATTTCGTCAGTGCAGCCGGCTGTATCAGCCGGAGCATCAGGGGCCATTTTCGGCCTTATGGGAGCGCTTCTGTATGTTGTGATCGCGAACAGGGGAAGACTGGGAAGGCTCTCTGGCCGTGGGATGCTGTTCATGGTCGCACTGAGCCTCTACTTTGGATTTACAAGCGGTGGTGTGAATAATCTTGCACATATCGGGGGTGTTATCTCAGGATTTATACTTGCAGTCCTTCTGTACAGAAAGAAATACTGATCCGTCAGACAGGCAGAGTGACAGTAAAAACGGTTCCGGATTCAGAAGAAGATTCAGCCTGTATCGTCCCTCCATGTGCTTCAGTGATCCGTTTGGCTGAAGATAATCCGAGACCTGTACCATTTTCCTTGTAAGTGACGAAAGGATCAAATATCGTTTCTATCTGGTCTTCAGATATGCCGCAGCCGTTGTCCTGACAGCAGATTACAATTGTATCATTTCTGCGTTCGGCGGACAATGAGATCCTGCCCTCAGCACCAACGGCGTCCTTTGCATTCTGAAGAAGATTGAGGAACACTTCTTCCAGTTTTATTTTATCTCCGGTAAAATCACCCATTCCGGGTATGATCTTTGAAGAAAACTCGATGTGACTGTCTGCGGCGTCCAGAGAAATTGCAAAAGACACTGCGATATTTTTCAAAAGTTTTTCTATAGAAAAAACAGAGTGATGGAGAGTGCTGCTGTTATTAAAAGAGGACAATTCGTTCAGCAGGTCGCACATAAAACGAACATCTTCCATAGTCTGACTCCAGTTATGGAATTCTTTGACTTCGGGATGCTGAGCCTCTATGATCTGAAGTGATGAGGAGACAAGAGTCAGAGGATTGCGGATTTCGTGCGCAATCATAGATACGGAAGTGTGATGATTTTCCAGAAGCTGGGTTATGATCTGTTTTGCGTCTTTATTTTCTTCCATTAAACGGTTCATCTGATTAATATCTATATTATTGAGCATAGTAATCCCTTCTTTCCTGACATTGATAAAAATACAGAGAAGTATCCACTATCTTTCAGTGTATCATGGACAATCTTTACATTCAACAAAATTCGTTCGACCAATTTCGACGCTGATTTCAACGAAAACAAAAACTTCTCTTTTTCCAGAAAATGGTCTATACTACTAACATAAATAATCTGTGGAAAAGAGGAATGATCATGAGAGACAAAGATTGTATTTTCTGTAAAATTGCAGCAGGGGAGATCCCGTCTGCGACACTTTATGAGGATGAGGATTTCAGAGTAATTCTTGATCTGGGTCCGGCATCAAAGGGACATGCACTTATCCTCCCGAAAGACCACTTCAGAAATCTGTACGACATTGATGAAGAAGTGCTTGCTAAAGCAATGGTACTTGCGAAAAAAATGGTGAAGAAGATGACGGATGTGCTTGGCTGTGACGGGTACAATATCGTACAGAACAATGAGGAGTGTGCAGGTCAGACAGTATTTCATTTCCATATGCATCTGATCCCGAGATATAAAGATGATCAGGTGGGACTGGAATGGAAAGTAGGAGAACTGACCGAAGAAGTGAAAAATGAGATATTGGAAAAAATGAAATAAACCGGAGTAATTATGTTGACAGGTAATCGTGAATTTAACGAGATTTATGAGAAGTATAAGAATCTCGTCCTGAAAGCGGCATACATTTATTCAGGTAACAATTACGATGTGGCAGAAGACATTACTCAGGATACTTTTCTGAAACTGTACACAAAATTTGATGATCTCAAAGGAGGAAATCTGTCGGCGTGGCTCTTTACAACTGCGAAAAATGCGGCATTGAATTATAAGAAGAAACATGACCGTGAAATATTATCTGTGGATGATGAAGAGTATACGGACGACGAACCATACCGGGAGAGTACAGAAGAGGAATATGCGGAAAATGAACTGGAACGGGAAAGAGCAAGACTTCACGACAGGATTTTCCAAGGTCTGATGGAGAAAAATCCACGGTGGTATGAAGCAGTGTTCCTTGCATATTACATGGAAATACCGCAGGAGAAAGTTGCTCAAATGATGGATATCCGTCTGGGTGTTTTACATAGTATACTGCACAGAGCAAAGAAGTGGATCAGAAAGACATACGGTGTAGAATACGAAGAGATGAACCGAAAAGAATGAAAAAATCAGCAGGTGCCGGACAGACACCTGCTGAGAAACAGGTAATATCAAAAAGATTACCTGTCGGATGCAGCCTCTTCGATCAGAGAAACAATCGTATCGATGGAATCCTGCTGATCGGAATTCCTCATTGCATCAATGAAGGTTCCGCGATTGTCATAAAGTTCATGAACTGCAGAGACGAGGGAGACATCAGTAAGCTCTTCCTCTTCAAGCACCATACTGAAGCCCTGACGCTCAAAAGAACGAGCGTTTAATATCTGATCACCACGGCTCGCCTTGGCGGAAAGCGGGATCAGAAGATTGGGCTTACGGAGAGCAAGCAGCTCACAGATGGCGTTTGCACCGGCTCTTGAAATCACGATATCAGCGAGAGCAAAGATATCCCTGAGCTCGTCTTTGATATACTCAAACTGACAGTAGCCTTTTGTATCCTTCAGTGAGTCATCCATCTTGCCTTTACCGCAGAGGTGGATGATCTGGAAGTCTTTCAGCAGGTCCGGCAGGCTTTTGCGAACTGCATTGTTTACGATGACAGATCCGAGACTTCCGCCGATCACGAGGATGACGGGCTTGTCTGCAGTAAAGCCGCAGAAATCCATAGCTGCGATTTTATTTCCCGACATAAGTTCCTGACGGATCGGAGATCCTGTAAGAACAGCCTTCCCCTTCGGAAGAGCGTCCAGAGTTTCAGGAAAGTTACAGCATACTTTTACTGCGGACGGAATTGCTATTTTATTAGCAAGACCGGGAGTCATGTCCGACTCGTGTATGATTACCGGGACCTTGCATTGTTTGCCAGCTAGTACAACGGGTACAGATACAAATCCACCTTTAGAGAAGATCACATCAGGCTTCAGATCCTTGATCAGTTTTTTGGCTTCACCGAAGCCTTTTAATACCCGAAACGGATCTGTGAAATTCTGTACGCTGAAATAACGGCGAAGTTTGCCTGAAGAAATTCCGTGGTAAGGAACACCGAATGGTTCGATGAGTTCCTTTTCAATGCCGTTGTATGAACCGATATATTGGATATCATATCCCAGATCTTTGAGTTTGGGAATCAGGGCGATGTTCGGAGTAACATGTCCGGCGGTACCGCCGCCGGTTAAAATGATTCGTTTCATAAAAAGTAACCTCCAAATCGTATTAAAGCTAATTTCATCTTAACCTTATTTGATGAAAAGTCAAGGAAAAGATAGGACAGAAAAGGTGTAAAGAATGAAAGAACTTAAAAAGTTATCACTGAAAGAAGAAGTCGACAGACAGGCACAGAAGATAGAAGAAGAAGTCCGGAACAGAGATGATCTGGATGATATTAAAGTGTCCGAAGATATGGAAACTTCTCTTTTCAATAAAATACAGGAATACGAATATGATAAGAGAATCAAAAAAGTGGTGCACCGCAGCAGGAAAAAACGCCGTCTCTTTCTGGCGCTTGCGGCTGTGCTTATTCTTGTATGCGGAAGTGTGATAACCGGTACGGGGAGCAAGTCGTATTGGAAGGTACTATGGGAAAGAGTCGCGGGAGATGAAGAATTATCAGTTGTTAATGTAGAAAATATGGATGCTCAGGAAGCAGCAGATTTGGACGAAGTACAAGTGTATAACAAAATAAGAAAAGAAATGGGGATTTTACCTGTAAGATTTGGATATATGCCTAAAGGTATGATTTTTATAGGGCATGAATTAGATGATGAACAGAGCAGAGCTGTTTTATTTTATAAATATAATGGGCAAATTACAAGATACTCTATGTATATGAACAATACAGATTCATCATATGGAAGGACAGAAGTGGATGAAGTAATAGACGAATATCAAATAAAGATAGAAGATAAGGTCATCGTAGAAATAAAAGAGTATAGAGTTACAAATTATGAGAAAAACAGGTATGTGGCCGAATTTGAATATAAAGATGTACAATATCAGCTAATAGGAACAATGGAAAAAAGTGAATTTAATAAAATGATAGAAAATTTATTTTTTTATGATGGAAACACGTAAGTTTTTCTAAAGTTAGTTGTTTAATAAATAGAAGCGCAAAAATGTATTTATAGGAATGAGAAAAATGAAAAAGAAATTTTTATCAATTTTGTGTAGCATGGTAATTTTATGTACTATAACAACGATATCAGCATTTGAGGTTAAAGCAGAAGAGTTAAAGGTAGTAGATGGTTCGGCTCTTACCATGGATGAAAGTTCGACAGGATATTCATCCTCATCACTTTTAAGAGGTGAATATCTTATGACAGGAGAAAGTACAATTTCTAAAGCAGGATTGACGAGGGTATATGCTTATGCTGCTACTACAGCTAATAAGCAAGTAGACTACATAGCAACATTAGTTTATGTGGAAGAGTACATTGAAGAAGAAGATGGCTGGGGACAGGTTGCTTGGTGGGTAGAAGAGACCCATGATGACTACTTCCTTTCTACGGCAAAATCTGTGAAAGTTGACAGAGGACATTATTATAGAGTTCGAGCAAATCATATAGCAGGAGATTATGATGATTTTCCATATGATGAAACAGCATCTGTAACAGATGGAATTTATCTTCCATAAATAGCAACTGAATATTACCCTCCATTAAACCCTGAGAGCAGCCGCCAAGTGCGCCACGGAAACTATTAACAATCAGATTAATTAAATATTTGAGTAACCTGTTCCGAGAAACACCACAAAATATAGGCTGTACATATGGCGGCTGCTCTCAGGGCTTAATGGGGGGAGTTTTTTATATCAGTATTTATTATCCCATGTTCAGAATAAGAATTCAATAACGAAACAGTTAGATTGTTGAACTGTAAGATGCAGAAGGCAGCCGGTTATTTACCGACTGCCTGTTTTAATGCCTGTGCAAGCTGATCCGGACAGGATGTTGATTTGAATCCGCACTTGATTCCGTCGATGCGGGAGATTGCCTCGTCTACATCCATTCCTTCGATCAGGCGTGATATGCCCTGCAGGTTTCCATGACATCCACCTTTGAAGGACACATTTCTCACTTTGTTGTCTATAATATCAAAATGAATCTGCCGTGAACAAACACCTTTCGGCTGATAATCCATCTGTTACACCTCCTTTATCTTTCGAAACAGACGCGGAAAGCCCTCTGCGCACAGTTTTAAGAGAAGTTTCCGAAAGCATTCCGTTATGTGCAGAGGACATTATAACAAATTGAAAAAGAAAATTCAACGAATCAAAATTTTTGTGCGTCAGCTTTCGTGTGAACATGACCCGATATGACATCTGCAGTCCGGAAGGAAAATCCCCAATAAATATGAAGATAAAAGCACTTCGGATCAATGATTTCCAGGTTGATATTAGGTCCTTAAGAGCTTGAAAAAAATGCCGGAATGTAAAAAGCGGACAGCCGCCCTGTGTAGAAATATGTAGAACGGTTTTTGCGGACAACCTGCCCGCAATGGACTATAATGACGACAAACACAATACGAACCGTCGATAAGGACAGGTGCATCAGCCGATGCACGAGGGAGCATTGTGGGAGAATTATATAACAGGAGGGTTTGCTATGTTACAGGGATTAGCAGCAGATACCAGCGTCATTGCATATCTGATGGCGGCTGTCGGGGTACTGGGGATTCTGGCCAAGATCATCAATCAGTTCACTCTGTACAGGCTGGTGAAGGCGGCAGGAAACATGCCGAAGAGCACGCACAGACTGATAAAGCTTGTAAGATCAAAGTACGAACACGCATGTATGATCCGCGATTCAGTGGAAAATATTGATGCGTTTGTGGAAAAATATATTTATGAATATCGCGGATTTGTGTTCCGCATACATACATGGAGACAGATAGAGATTTTATCTGTATGGTTTGCCGGGATACTGGCGGCCCTCGGCGCGTCGGTACTTTACTTTTATTCCGGGTTCTCGGAATCCGTTTATCAATATATTGCTGCGGGAATCGCTGAGGTGGTGCTGCTTTCCGTAGTTATGCGCCTGAGCGATGAGCCGTATAAGGTAAACGCAGTGAAGATGTATATGATAGATTACCTTGAAAATATATGCACGTTCCGCCTGAAACGGCAAAGTGCAAGAGAGAGGGAATTTATCGATGTAATATCTGCGGAAGGAAGTGCGAAAAATACACAGAACGTGGAAGAAAATACGGATTATGCGAGGCAGGAAGCTAAGACGGGGCGAGGGGGAAGAAGCCTGAGGACCGGAAGAGCAGCTAAAAATCTGGCGGAACCGGCATATGCGGGAGCAGATATTCCGGCCGATACAGAACCGACTGGAGGAACAGCAAGGCTGTCGGCGGGTGAAGAAAGATTGTTATCAGAGAATGACAGACTGCAGGCAGCGGCAGATAAAAATTCGTCCGGCAATGATAAAGCGTCCGGACGGAGCGACAGGGGATTTGACAGGGGAAAGAAAGCAGCCGAGGGAAACGGACTTCCGATCAACATCGAGGGTGAACCGAGAAACACCGCGAAAGGCGAGGCGGCGAGAGAGGCAGTCCGCCAGGCGGCACAAGGCCGGACGGACGACGACAGACCGGCTCTGAGAGAGGAGGCGATCCGGCAGATACTGGAAGAATTTCTGGCATAATTGCTTTTAACTTGAATAAGGTATACAGATTTGTTAAAATATGCATAGAGTATCGGCATCGGCTTACGTCTGCCATTGCCGGGATTCAAATGATGATATTGATATCAGAGAATATCAGAGAGGAAGGATTAAGATGAGCAAAGTAACATTTGATTATTCAAAGGCATCCAGTTTTGTACAGGACCATGAGATGCAGTACATGAGCGAGCTTGCCGCACAGGCGAAGGATAAGCTGCTCGCAAAGAACGGAGCAGGAAATGATTTCCTTGGATGGATCGATCTCCCGGTTGATTATGACAAAGAAGAGTTCGCCCGCATCAAAAAAGCGGCGGAGAAGATCCGTGAGGATTCAGAAGTCCTTCTTGTGATCGGAATCGGCGGTTCCTATCTGGGAGCCAGAGCTGCCATCGAGTTCCTCGGACATTCTTTTGCAAATGTAGTATCCAAAGAGATCCGCAAATCTCCGGAGATCTATTTTGTAGGAAACAGCATCAGCAGCACTTATATCAAAGATCTGATCGATGTGATTGGAGACAGAGATTTCTCGATTAACATGATCTCCAAATCAGGAACAACTACAGAGCCTGCGATTGCATTCCGTGTATTCAAAGAGATCATGGAGAAGAAATATGGCAAAGAGGAAGCGGCTAAGAGAATCTATGCGACAACAGACAGAGCAAAGGGAGCACTCAAGAATCTTGCCACAGAAGAAGGATATGAGACATTCGTAGTGCCGGATGATGTAGGAGGACGTTTCTCTGTGCTGACAGCAGTAGGGCTTCTCCCAATCGCTGTAAGCGGCGCTGACATCGACAAACTGATGGAAGGTGCGGCAGCGGGAAGAAAAGCTGCGATCGAGAATGATTTTGCAGAGAACGATGCAATGCAGTATGCGGCAATAAGAAATATCCTTCACAGAAAAGGCAAATCGGTAGAGGTTCTTGCAAACTATGAGCCGAGCCTGCACTATGTATCCGAGTGGTGGAAACAGCTCTATGGCGAGAGCGAGGGCAAGGACCAGAAGGGTATCTTCCCGGCATCTGTAGACCTTACAACAGACCTGCACTCCATGGGACAGTTCATCCAGGACGGCAGCAGAATTATGTATGAGACTGTACTCAATGTAGAGAAGTCCAGAGAAGAGATCATTATCAATGAAGAGCCTGTTGATCTGGACGGCCTGAACTATCTTGCAGGAAAAGATGTTGATTTTATCAATAAGAGTGCGATGAACGGTACGATCCTTGCACATACAGATGGAAATGTTCCGAACCTGATGGTTAAGATTCCGGAACAGAATGAATTCTATCTGGGCGAATTGTTCTACTTCTTCGAGTTTGCATGCGGTGTGAGCGGATATCTACTCGGCGTTAATCCGTTCAACCAGCCGGGTGTGGAGAGTTACAAGAAGAACATGTTCGCACTGCTCGGTAAACCGGGATATGAAGAGCAGAGAGAGGCTCTTCTTAAGAGACTGTAATTCATAGATTACAGTATGAACTGTAACGTTCATCAATAGTTCGATATTTAAGCGTGCCCTGTTATTGAATGGAATTCGTAAATGGGGTATAATAATAAGCAGTCGGAAAAAAGCCGGCTGCTTATTCTGTTATCTACAGGATCGCTCAGAACTGCATGGAACAGGCAGAATCAGGCGGCGGCGTAATAAAGGAGGAAATATGATATGTTACGTATCGGAATGTTGACAAGCGGCGGAGACTGCCAGGCGCTCAATGCAGCTATGCGAGGTGTCGTAAAAGGAGTGTGTTCCAAGAGAGACGACGTTGAGATATACGGCTTCAAAGACGGATACAAAGGTCTGATCTATGCTGATTTCAGTATGCTCACATCCAAAGATTTCTCAGGGATCCTGACGCGGGGCGGTACGATCCTCGGTACATCCAGACAGCCGTTCAAACTGATGAGAGTACCGGACAAGGACGGTCTTGACAAGGTAGAGGCTATGAAGCATACATATCATAAGCTGAACCTGAACTGCCTTGTTATTCTCGGAGGAAACGGCACACACAAGACAGCCAACCTTCTGAGAGAAGAAGGGCTCAATGTCATCACACTGCCGAAGACCATCGACAATGACCTGTGGGGAACGGATATGACATTCGGCTTCCAGAGTGCTGTAGACATTGCAACAGATACGATCGACAGGATCCATACGACAGCTACATCCCACAGCCGTGTCTTCATTATCGAGGTTATGGGACATAAAGTGGGACATGTTACTCTTCATGCAGGTATTGCAGGCGGCGCGGACATCATCCTTCTTCCGGAGATTCCGTATGACATCAAAGCAATCAAGAAAGTAATCGACGGACGCAGCAAAGCGGGCAAGCCGTTTACGATCCTGGCGGTGGCAGAGGGCGCTATCTCAAAGAAAGATGCTAAACTGTCCAAGAAAGAGTATAAAGAGAAGCTGGCAAAGAGAAAATACCCGTCTATAGCTTATGAACTCGCAGAGCAGATCCAGAAAGAGACAGATAAAGAGGTGCGCATTACAGTTCCGGGACATACACAGAGAGGCGGATCCCCGTGTCCGTATGACAGAGTGTTCGCGACAAGAGTAGGTGCGAAAGCTGCTGAGCTTATTCTGGAAGAGAAATACGGTTACATGGTAGCCATGAAGAACGGAGAGACGACGAAAGTACCGCTGGCGGAAGTGGCAGGCAAATTAAAGACGGTAGATCCAAAGTGCGGCCTGATCAAAGAGGCAAGGATGACAGGCATCAGCTTTGGTGACGAGTAAGATAAAAAATATACGCAGGCTGGCGCAGCTGGAATACAAAAGTGCGCTGACCTGCGTAAAAAAGTTAGAAGAGGTGTGATTCATGTCGTATACGGCACTTTACAGAAAGTTCCGCCCGTCCGAGTTTGCGGATGTGAAAGGGCAGGACCATATCATTACAACACTGCAGAACCAGATCAAGGCAAACCGTATCGGACATGCGTATCTTTTCTGCGGAACCAGAGGAACCGGGAAAACAACGGTGGCGAAGATATTTGCGAAAGCGGTGAACTGCGAACATCCGGTGGATGGAAGTCCCTGCGGGGAATGTGAGACGTGCAGATCTATTGCAGCAGGTACTTCCATGAATGTGATCGAGATCGACGCAGCGTCCAACAACGGTGTCGATAATATCAGAGAAATCCGTGAGGAGGTGGCGTACCGCCCGACAGAGGGACGGTACAAGGTCTACATTATCGACGAGGTGCATATGCTGTCCATAGGAGCATTTAACGCACTTTTAAAGACGCTTGAGGAGCCGCCCGAGTATGTCATCTTTATACTGGCGACTACAGAGGTCCACAAGATTCCGATCACCATTCTGTCCCGGTGCCAGCACTATGACTTCAAGAGGATCAGCATCGAGACGATCACAGACAGGATGAAAGAGCTTATGGATGCAGAACATGTCGATGTGGAGGACAAGGCGCTCCGATACATCGCGAAGGCTGCGGACGGTTCCATGCGTGATGCATTGAGTCTTCTGGATCAGTGTATTGCGTTTTATATGGGGCAGAAGCTGACATATGATAATGTACTGGAAGTTCTCGGAGCTGTAGATACGGATGTGTTCAGCCGGCTGCTGCGCAAGGTGATCGAGAGAGATGTGGCAGGAGTGCTGGATGTGGTGGATGACCTTGTCATGCAGGGACGCGAACTGACCCAGCTGGCGGCTGATTTTACATGGTATCTGAGGAACTTGCTTCTGGTAAAAACTTCTGATAATATAGAGGATGTTCTGGATGTATCGACGGAAAATCTGGCACAGCTGAAGGAAGAAGCACAGATGACAGAGCCGGATATGCTGTTCCGCTACATCCGCATTTTTTCCGAATTGTCCAATCAGCTCAAATACGCGACTCAGAAGAGAGTGATGCTCGAGGTGGCTCTTATCAAGCTGTGTACTCCGGCAATGGAGAGCACACAGGATTCTCTGCTGGATCGTATCCGCGCGGTGGAGGAGAAGGTAGAGAAAGGCATCGGAGCCGGCCTGCAGGCACAGGGCGGATATGCCGGACCCGGCCAAAACGGATATATGCAGGATCAGGGAGCTTACGGACAGGCGGGTGTCCCGGGCGGATCTTACGGGGCGCAGGGAGTGGGCGGAGCAGGAGTTCCGCGTGAGCTGCCCAATGCGATCCCTGAAGATGTGCAGGAGGTGGTTAAAAACTTCCGTTCCATCGCCGGTGAAGCATCAGGTATGGTCAGGGGCTATCTGAAGAAAGCACGGCTGAGTCTCGGCGGAGATAACCGACTGATGATCGTGCTTCCGGACGCTCTGGCTGAAAGTGTGGTCGGAAGAGAGGATCATGTGCAGGAACTGGAGAGCCTGATCGAAGAGCGGATCGGAAAGAAAGTGGAAGTAGAAGTGCGGCATGTGGAAGAAGGACGGCATTTTGAAGATACATTCGTAGATATAGAACAGAAGATCAACATGGAGATAACAGTGGAGGATTAGATAATGGCAAAACGAGGAGGATTTCCGGGCGGCGGAATGCCGGGGAACATGGCAAACCTTATGAAACAGGCGCAGCGCATGCAGCGCCAGATGGAAGAGCAGCAGAAAGAACTTGAGGCAAAAGAATTTACAGCTACAGCTGGCGGCGGAGCAGTTGAAGTGACTGTTTCCGGCAAGCGTGAAGTGCTGAAAGTAAAACTTGCCGAAGAAGTAGTCGATCCCGATGATATCGAGATGCTCGAGGATCTGATCGTTGCGGCGACGAACGAGGCACTTCGCAAAGTGGAAGAAGAAAGCGGAGCTGCAATGTCCAGGCTGACAGGCGGACTCGGCGGCGGTGTTCCGGGGATGTTCTAAAGATGGATTATTATAGTAATCAGATCAGCCGGCTGATCGAAGAGTTTTCCCGACTGCCGGGCATCGGGAACAAGTCGGCACAGAGACTGGCATTTCATGTGATCGATATGCCTGTAGACCAGGTTGAAGAACTTGCCAGAACTATAGTGGATGCCCGGAAGAATGTGAGATACTGTAAAGTGTGCTGCACTCTTACAGACCGCGAGACCTGCCCGATATGCAGTAATCCGGACAGAGATAAGAAGACGATCATGGTTGTCGAGACTCCGAGAGATCTGGCGGCCTATGAAAAGACGGGAAAATATAACGGCGTCTATCATGTACTTCACGGAGCAATATCTCCGATGCTGGGGATCGGCCCCGGTGATATTAAGTTAAAAGAGCTGATGGAGCGTCTGCAGGGAGATGTGGATGAAGTTATTATTGCCACGAATTCAAGTCTTGAAGGAGAGACGACAGCTATGTATATCAGCAAGCTTATCAAACCGGCGGGAATCAAAGTGAGCAGGATCGCCAGCGGTGTTCCCGTGGGCGGAGATCTGGAGTATATTGATGAGGTTACACTTCTGAGAGCACTGGAAGGAAGGACAGAACTGTAGCATATGCAGGATATACAGCATTTTGACAGATTGATATGAGAGGTTCACATGAGCGGTAAGAAAGTGACGTCATCGGATGTGGCAAAACGCGCCGGAGTGTCGCAGGCCACGGTCTCGATGGTATTAAATAAGAAATATAACGTTTCATTTTCAAAAGATGTTATCCGGAAAGTGGAGGAAGCGGCACAGGAGCTGGGGTATGAACTTCCGAAGCGCAAAAAGCGCAGGGAGGAGCGCCGTCAGAATCTGCTCGTAGTCATC
The DNA here is from genome assembly GCF_008691045.1 of Mediterraneibacter catenae. GTDB lineage: Bacteria > Bacillota > Clostridia > Lachnospirales > Lachnospiraceae > Mediterraneibacter > Mediterraneibacter ornithocaccae. The sequence continues at coordinate 66,950 of NZ_VMSO01000008.1, read as the reverse complement.
AGCCCGAATCTTACGAACCCGTACTATGTTATGCTGCTTCAGGGAATCGAGTCGAGAGCCGCAGAACAGGGATTTGGAATCTTTGTGTGCAACACGCAGAGAGACCTGAAGCTTGAAGAGAGGTATCTGAAAATGATATCATCGCTCAATCCGCAGGGAATCATCTACATGTGCAACCCGAGCCAGTGCTTTATGGAGCAGGTGGAAGATCTGTCAAAGAGGATTCCGGTCGTAGTCATAAACAATCAGAACGAAAAGCTGAGTGTGGACGCGGTTGAGCTGGATAATTCCAAACTCGGCCGTTTGATGGCCCGCCATCTGCTTGAACTCGGCCACCGGAAGGTCGGATATATCGCTCCGCCGCTTACTGTGAGACAGAAACAGCGCTCCAAGAGAGTGGAGGGGTTTTTGAAGGAGTTCCAGAGTGCGGGTTTGAAAGAAAACGTGGTGATCAAAGCCGCGGACGAGCAGATTGACAAGGATGTGCCGGGAATAGACTCAGAATACAGGATCGGGTATGATCTGACCAAGGAACTTTTAAAAGAGCATCCGGAGCTGACTGCCATTGTGGGACTCAACGATATGATCGCATTCGGAATTATGGATGCGCTTTATGATGAGAAATACAGAGTTCCCGGAGATATGTCCGTCATGGGGTGTGACAATACACTGTTTGCAAAAGTAAAAGAAGTTTCCCTTACGACAATCGAACACTTTGTCATATATAAGGGAATGGATGCATGCGATATCATTATGAAAAAGATGAATTCGCGCATCAAAAAGTATACAGAGATCGAACCGGTCAGTATCTATCACGTAGAGTATGAACCTAAGCTCGTGGTGCGTGGGACAACTTCATATCCACGTTCTGAAAAAAGAAAAATTAATAAAAAAAGAAAAAATATTATTAATAAAGAAAAAGACGTCTGACAGGTAAGTCCTGAATAATCCTTAAAACTCGTCACTTGATAAAATTCAGATTGTTAAATATTATTAATTATTATTAAAATGATGTGATAATCTGATTTATTAAGTGGCATTTCTCTGTTAATAATTTTTGAGTCGGTTGACCGGAGATTTTTTAACAGATATAATCAGAACAGATACAGTTAATTTTGTCCAGTTTTAAGGAGGAACGAAGATGAGATTTTTTATTGACACAGCGAATGTAGATGACATCAGAAAAGCAAATGATATGGGTGTGATATGCGGTGTTACGACGAATCCGTCACTGATCGCAAAAGAAGGACGTGTATTCGAAGAAGTAATCGCAGAGATAGCATCTATCGTGGACGGACCGATCAGCGGCGAGGTAAAAGCTACGACGACAGATGCTGAGGGAATGATCAAAGAGGGACGAGAGATTGCGAAGATCCACCCGAATATGGTAGTAAAGATTCCGATGACAGCAGAGGGGCTCAAAGCGGTCAAAGTGCTTTCAGCTGAGGGAGTCAAGACAAATGTTACACTGATCTTTACGGCAAATCAGGCACTTCTTGCGGCAAGAGCAGGCGCGACATATGTATCACCGTTCCTCGGACGTCTGGATGATATTTCTGTAAGAGGCGTTGATCTGATCAGTGAGATTTCTGAAATCTTTGATGTGGCAGGAATCGAGACAGAGATCATCGCGGCCAGCGTCCGCAATCCGATCCATATCACAGACTGTGCGCTTGCAGGGGCAGATATTGCAACAGTGCCGTATAAAGTAATCGAGCAGATGACACATCATCCGCTGACAGATGCAGGTATCAAGAAATTCCAGGAAGACTATATCGCTGTATTCGGCGAATAATAGAGAATGCCGGATTATAACAAAGTTTTCCGAAAACTGAAAAAGAGGAGAAATAAATGGACAAGCTTAAATTGATGAAGACTGCAAACGAAGTCCGTAAGGACATTGTGACGGCAGTACACAGCGCAAAGGCCGGACATCCGGGCGGTTCGCTGTCAGCAGCAGATATTTTTACCTATCTTTATTTTGAAGAGATGAATATAGATCCGAAGGATCCGAAGAAAGCGGACAGAGACCGGTTCGTACTTTCCAAAGGACATACGGCTCCGGGACTTTATTCTGTACTGGCTGAAAGAGGATATTTTCCGAAAGAGGATTTAAAGACTCTGCGCCATACAGGATCTTATCTTCAGGGACATCCGGATATGAAGCATATCCCGGGAGTTGATATGTCGTCAGGTTCCCTGGGACAGGGGATTTCCGCGGCAGTCGGAATGGCGATCGCGGCGAAGATAACAGGAGCTGATTACAGGGTATATACACTGCTCGGCGACGGTGAGATCCAGGAAGGTCAGGTATGGGAGGCTTCCATGCTTGCTGCTCATAAGAAACTGGACAACCTTGTAGTGATCGTGGATAACAATAATCTGCAGATCGACGGCGCGATCACAGAGGTTAATTCTCCGTATCCGATCGATAAGAAATTTGAAGCATTTAATTTCCATGTGATCAATATCGATGGAAATGATTTTGATCAGATCGACGCGGCATTTAAAGAGGCGAAGACAGTGAAAGGACAGCCGACAGCCATCATTGCAAAGACAGTGAAAGGCAAGGGCGTATCCTACATGGAGAACCAGGCAGGATGGCACGGGAAAGCCCCGAATGACGAACAGTATAAGATCGCTATGGAAGATCTGGAAAAGGCAGGTGAAGCGTTATGTCAGATGTAAAGAAGATTGCAACGAGAGAGAGCTATGGAAATGCGCTGGCTGAACTCGGTACAGAACATAAGGACGTCGTCGTACTGGACGCTGACCTTGCGGAAGCTACGAAGACAGGTGTATTTAAGAAAGCACATCCGGAACGTTTCATTGACTGCGGTATTGCGGAGAGCAATATGATGGGTGTGGCAGCAGGTCTTGCGGCAGCAGGAATGGTTCCGTTTGCAAGTTCTTTCGCAATGTTCGCAGCAGGACGTGCATTTGAGCAGGTGAGAAATTCCATCGGATATCCGCACCTTAACGTAAAGATCGGAGCGACACATGCAGGTATCTCTGTCGGAGAGGACGGAGCAACGCATCAGTGTAACGAAGATATCGCTCTAATGCGTACGATTCCGGGTATGGTAGTTATTAACCCGTCCGATGATATAGAGGCAAAGGCTGCAGTAAAAGCGGCATATGAACATCAGGGGCCGGTTTACTTAAGATTCGGACGCCTGGCAGTTCCGGTGATCAATGACAGACCTGACTATAAGTTCGAACTCGGAAAAGGAGTTGTCTTAAGAGAAGGAAAAGACCTTACGATCATCGCGACAGGACTTCCGGTCAATAACTGTCTCGAGGCAGCTGAGAAACTTGCTGCAGACGGCATTGATGCGAAAGTGATCAATATCCATACGATCAAACCGCTGGATGAAGAACTCGTAACAGCGGCAGCAAAAGAGACGGGAAAAGTCGTTACAGTTGAGGAACATTCCGTGATCGGAGGTCTTGGAAGTGCCGTGTGCGATGTGCTCGCTGAAAAAGCACCGACAAAGGTAATGAAGATCGGTATCAACGATACATTCGGAGAGTCCGGACCGGCAGTTGAACTGATCAAGAAATATGGACTTGATTCGGAAAGTATATATCAGAAGATAAAAGAATTTTCAAAATAGTTTTTAAATTGTATTCGGGGACGTAGTAAAATCGGATTTTACTACGTCCCCGATTGCGTTTTGACCTGTCCCTGATTGAATTTGTCGAACTTACCTGACATTAACTGATAAATTCAGCTATTTCTCTGTGCTATTCTCTTTACGACGCCGGGAAAACATCAATATCAGGAAGGTGGAGTATAACCATGGAAAGACAGATACCTAAAAATGTTCGACAGATCGGGAATGTGAGCGACAGCCCAAAGATATATGTAGAGGACTATGTGGATACATTTTTTGCCCAGCTATGTGAAAAGAGTGAAAAGGCAAAAGTGCCGATAGGAGCGTTTCTTGTGGGAGATATACAGTCCGGGGATGATGAGGAATATGTATACATATACGGAGCTATCCAGATGCATGATCTGAAATTGTCTGGAAATGAGTATGTAATCGATGACAGCACATGGAAACATGCATACGAGGACTGCAAGCAATTTTTTGAGGATGGTGAGATGCTGGGATGGTTTGTGGCACATCCGGGGGTGCCGCTGTCTCCGGAAGCTTCTACTGTAAAATTACATAAGAAGTCATTTCCGAAGAAGAATTCGGTATTTATCATGAAAGATCCTGTGGAAAAGGATGAAACATATTATGTGCATAAAATGAATGATCTGATGGAGATAGGAGGGCACTACACATATTATGAAAAGAACCCGTGTATGCAGAATTATATGATCTCCAGTCGAAAAAAAAATGGGGCAATCTCATCAGAGACTGTGGAAGACAGAGCTGCGCAGGACTTTCGTGATCTGGTTAGAAAGCGGGGGGAGCACCAGAAACGCAGGAAGGCAGGAGGTATGATGTATGTTGCAAGCGCATGTCTTGTGCTTGTCCTGATCATTATGGGAGTATCAATGGTCAATAGTTTTGACAGGATGAAATCTGTACAGAGTACACTGGAGGCTCTGGCAGATACATCGGATACCGTAGAGACGAGAGAGACGAGCGGATCAGTGACGGCAGTTACATCAGAAGAACAGGCCGGGGATGGACAGGCTTCGGAAGAAGATGAGGCACAGAGTAATGAGAATCAGTCTGCAGAACCTCAACTCGCAGAAAATCAGCCCGATGGCAGTCAGTCTGATGACGTACAGACAGCTTCTTCCGATGCAGAAAGTTCCGGAACATCTGAAACAGACAGTGCAGCGGAAAATCAGAGTACAGCTTATACCGGTGAAAATGGGAGCGATGGAGTATATGTTGTAGAAGAAGGCGATACGCTTGCCATTATCAGCAGGAAAATGTACGGTGATGTAAGTCATGTAGATGCAATCTGCAGAATGAACGGTATCACAGACGGCAATCTGATTTATGTGGGTCAAAAATTGCTATTGCCATAAAAGCATGTTATAATAACTGCGTTGTACACATATGCACAGATTTTGAAAGATGAAAAACAGCAGTAAGGGGAGTTAGAATGACGCAAAAGAAAAAGCCATATCTCAGGATATTGACGCCCCCGGATGATCTCAGCGGGATCATGAAGAAAGTACGCAGGATCCGTTATGAAAAAGCGAGGAAGATACTTGTGATCGCAGTACTGCTACTCCTCGCGGTATGCGGAACTTATCTTCTTATGAAAAACCAGTCATACGGAAGGGCGCGTACGGCCGCACAGTACTCTGCCGATATTTCGGATACGAGCAGCTATGCGCAGTTTGCGGACGGTATTGTGAGATATAACCGTGACGGAGTAGCTTTTCTGAACAAGAAAAATGAAGAACAGTGGATGCAGTCCATGCAGATACAGAATCCGGTTATTGTGGTAAAAGAGGATTCATTTGCCGTAGCGGATAATGGCGGAAATAATATCTTCGTATTTTCGAAAGATGGATTAAAAGGTGAGATAGAGACGACACTTCCGATCGAGAAGATTGCGGTCTCGGATCAGGGAGTTGTCAGTGTGCTTCTGAGAAACGAGACTACACCGACGATAATGGTTTATGATGCAGCAGGAAATACTCTTGCAGAGATGCAGGGCTCTCCTGGAACAACAGGATATCCGACAGCGATGGAAATGTCAGATGACGGAAGCACACTGGCAGTGTCTTATATTTATTTTGAGGGCACGGCTGAAAAATCAAGAGTCGTCTATTATAATTTCGGTGAGACTGGGCAGGATAAGACCGATAATATCGTTAGTTCAGAGGAGTATGCTGATACCATTGTGGGAGATATTTTCTTCATGGGGGATGACCGGTCTGTAGTTGTCGGTGATAATTCGCTGGTGATTTATCAGGGAATTGATGCACCCCGGGCAGAGAAAGTGATCAGTCTGGATCAGGAAATACAGAGCGTATTTCATTCGGATGAATATATAGGACTGGTTCTGCTGAACCGGGAGAAATCAGGATATGAACTTCGTCTGTATAACCGTCTCGGAGAAGTGATGATCGGAAGGGATATACCAGGAAAGTATAGTAATGCCAGAATAGACGGCGATGAGATTGTCATGTTTGACGGGAGCAGATGCTGCATCGTTACAGTGACGGGAATTATCAAATATCATGGAAATCTCGATGTGGAAATCCAGGAGATGTTCCGTGCTTTCGGTGTAAACAGATACTATGTGATGAGCGTCGATGAATTGCGGATAATTTATCTGACGAGGTAGGAGAAATTATGGATAACTGGCTTTTGATTATTGTTGCAACAATATTTATTATCTGTATTGTAGTGGGATATGTCAGGGGATTCCTCAAGCTGGGGATATCGCTCCTTTCGACTGTCCTGACTCTTGTACTTGTATCGATCCTGTCGCCTTATGTTGCAGACGCACTGGAAAATTATACACCGGTGGACGACTATATCGAAGCACAGATTGTAGAGGCGTTTATGCCGGAGATTACGGAAGAACAGCTTTCACAGATTGATTTGAGCGGTACGCCTCTGGCTGGCCTGTCTGAAGAAGATCTTGAGAATCTAAATAATCTGGATTGGGATATGCTGGGCATTACGGCGGATGATATTCTGAATCTTATCGGGGAAATACCGAAAGACACGCAGATCCAGGAGATAGAGAATGCTCCTATACCGCAGTTCCTGAAAGACCAGCTTATAGAGAATAATAACAGCACTATATACGGTGAACTGGGAGTAAACAGTTTCCCGAGCTATGTGGCAGCGTACATATCAAGACTGGTGCTGAACCTGCTGTCCTTCCTTGTTACATTCCTGCTTGCCATCATTATCGTAAAGGCGCTGATGTTTGCAGTGAATATTATCGGAGAACTTCCGGTGCTCGGTCTTGTGAATCATATTGCCGGGGGTGCGCTCGGTCTTGTACTGGCGCTGGTCATTGTCTGGGTCGGATTTCTGGTCATGACGCTGGCATATACAACAGGTCCCGGAGAGGCATGTTTTAATATGATGGAGAAGAGTCAGGTACTCCGGTTCTTGTATAATACAAATCCGCTGCTTATCAGATTGTTGGGATTTTAAATAAAATATCTTGACATCCTTTGGGAAATATGGTATCTTATAAAAGTTCTTACAAGAACATATTTCCCGGGGGATTAGCTCAGTTGGGAGAGCGCCTGCCTTGCAAGCAGGAGGTCACGAGTTCGACTCTCGTATTCTCCACTTGGCAGAAGCAGAGAAGTGCCGATGCCGTAACAATTAAATATTCCTCCTTAGCTCAGTCGGTAGAGCATTCGGCTGTTAACCGAAGTGTCGTTGGTTCAAGTCCAACAGGGGGAGCTCACAAAGCCCGTAAATTCAACGTTTACGGGTTTTATTTATTTCCGCGGGCAACGAGCCAGGCGGACATGCTTGCATGTCCATTTGGCGACTGCTGCGAGAGTCAAAGACCATCGTGGTCTTTGACTTTGCAACATGCCCCTCGGGGGCAAAATAGACCGTCTGCTGAAAAAGCAGGCATTAGATTGTTAACCGAAAAATGAACCGGAATTGCGTTGCTGGATGGGTTCCGGTATGTTGCCCGATGGTAAATTTTAAGTTTTACTGTCGGGCTTTTTTTGTGCCTTTTTTAGAAAGGGGAACACAGTATGGAATTGAATGAATTGGAAAAACGGCAGCTCTTTCAGGTCGAGGGAGACTGTCAGACAAAAGTGCTCAATGAGCTTTATCTTACAGCCCGGTATACGACAGATCCTAAGCAGCGTGAAGCGGCTCAAAGTCTGGCAGATAAGCTGCGGAATATGTCGGCGGATGAATGTATGGATCTAGTGAAAGATATTCAGAGCAATTACAAGCTGCCTTATCCTCCCCGCACAGTCGGAGAAATGATTGCGGAAGCAAGACGGCAGTCCCGGGCGGATAAACTGAAAGGACATGACATTATGGCTCTGGAGAGATTTGCAGAGGATACAAAGCACATGATCGTCTTTGATGTATTATCTTCTGACTCTCCAATTGGAGATAAAGGAGACCGGATGCGTCTTTTCCTGACGGATGAAGGGTATAAGAAAGCCCTGAAAAATCAGGAGAACAGGCATATTAAGATCAGAAATCATGCAAAGGTATCAGCAGGGCATCTGCATTATGAGCATAGAGACCGCGATTTGTAAATAGGACAACAGAGAGGAGGCGCGCAGTATGGCTGTATTCCGTGTGGAAAAGACAAAAGATTTTACGATTATGAGCAACCATCATCTTCGCAATCCGAAGCTGTCTTTAAAAGCGAAAGGGCTTTTATCGCTGATGCTGTCGCTCCCGGAGGATTGGGATTATACCACGAAAGGGCTGGCGCAGATCTGTAAGGAGGGAGTTGATTCTATCGGTACTGCGCTGAAAGAACTGGAACGGTATGGATATCTGACGAGACGGCGCCTCCGGTGTGAAAATGGTCAGTTGGGAGATATTGAGTACACGATACATTGTCACGTTACCGGGATATGTCCATCTATACCGTTCTCTCCTGCGCTTTTATGAGATGCCGGAAAATGAGGTGCGGGAGATGCTGTATCTTTTGAATACGGCAAATCTGGAATGTTATGAGTATTATCATCCGGAGCGGGTTATTGTCGAGAGCGGTCCTGTGGCTTTCTGCAGATGGCTGGAGAAAAAAGGATACCGGCCTTACCGGACGGAAGTTCAGCTGTATAAATCGCTGTTATTCTTAAAGCGCAGCATTGACCGGGAGCTGATCATTACGTCACAGAGGGAGGCTTTGCAGACGCTTCGTTGTATCCTTTCCAATCTGGAGTACCGTTTCTATAAGGCGTACCGAATGGAGATTGAGGATAAGCGCACAGTGTTCGGGGAATGCAGCTACCGGCTGGTTCCCAGAGAAGATGAGCCGAGCGTGTGCCTGATGCGAGACTGGATCGAGCTGCCGAGCGCCTGAAAGAAAACAATAATAATCTGTTGTGGTCAGTTTTCTATTCTAACCATAAAATGAAAGGAATGGTTAGAATATGCCACGAATAATCTATAATATACGTGACAAAATCATGGTATATGGGTTTTGGGCACAGGTTTTATCCTCTATTTGGCTATTCTAACCACTTTTCTAACCAATAATTGACAAGAGTGGTTAGAAAGGTTAGAATGTGGGTAGAATAGTTTTGGGAGGGAGAGAAGATGGTTTTTAAGGAAAGCGAAACAGTGGAATTAAAATCTGTTGTGGTGGATGATATAAAAAAAGAAATTATAGCGTTTGCAAACTGCGAAGGCGGGAAATTATATATTGGCGTTCAGGACGATGGAACGGTTATCGGACTGGATGACCCGGACGGAGCAGCCCTGCAGGTCAGCAATATGGTCCGGGATGCAATAAAGCCGGATCTGACGATGTTCTTACACTATGAGACGTTAAATGAGGATGGAAAGCAGATCATTGCAGTTGATATCCAGCAGGGAACGGAACGCCCTTATTATATTGCAAAAAAGGGGCTGCGTCCGGAAGGGGTTTATGTTCGGCAAGGGTATTCCTCAGTACCGGCGACTAATACGGCAATCCGCCGGATGATCAAAGAAACGGACGGAGATCATTTCGAGGATATGAGATCCTTAAATCAGGAACTGACTTTTGAAGCGGCAAAAAAGCAATTTGCCAAAAAGGATCTTCCTCTGGGCGAAGCACAGATGAAAACGCTGGGGATTATGACGCACGACGGAGTTTATACAAACCTAGGGCTGCTGCTGTCAGATCAGTGTGTGCATACGATCAAGGTGGCCGCTTTTGAAGGAACTACACAGAGCCAGTTTAAAGATCGGAAGGAATTTTCCGGCTCCCTGTTTCAGCAGATGGACGAAGTGTATGATTATATTGATTTTCGCAATCAGATCCATTCTTCATTCCAGAAACTGTACCGGATCGACCAGAGAGACTATCCGGAGACAGCGGTGAGGGAGGCACTTCTGAATCTGCTTATCCATCGTGAATATTCCTACCGCGCCAGCAGCTTTGTAAGTCTTTACGCAGACCGGATCGAGTTTACTTCCATTGGAGGGCTTTTAAGCGGAGTTACCCTGAACGATGTGATGATGGGGATTTCCGTGTGCCGAAATGTAAAACTGGCCAATATATTTTACCGTCTGGAGTTGATCGAAGCATACGGAACCGGGATGCGGAAAATAAGGGAGGCTTACGCGGAAACAGAGAAAAAGCCTGATATTGAAACTTCTGAAAATGCTTTTAAGATCATACTTCCGAATTTGAATGTTCAGACTGAGACGAAGAAGACGGTCGTTAACAAGCCGGCAGAGGAAGATCAGGAAGAAATGATCCTTTCTCTGGCGAAAAAGCAGGGTACATTTACAAGAAAGGATGTTCAGGAGGAGCTGGGGATCAGCCAGTCAACATCCGGGCGGTTGTTGAAAAAGATGATCGGGAATGGACAGATCATTCAGGAAGGAAAAGGACGGAATACACATTACCGGATTTCAGAGTAATTATAGTAATTGGGAAAACGAGGGCATGGTCACCTCGTTTTTTCTATGGGGTGTGTATAATCCTGTGTGTTGATAAGAATACTTTTTATCTTCTTGGAAACGGCTGTATCATCAATTATTTTTCAACAATTGCGCTTGACAATATGTTGAATACAACATATTATGATATTAAAGAGAAAGGAGCATACTAATGTATGAGATAATCCTATATGATACAGAAGATGGAAGATGTCCGGTGCGGGAATTTTTAGATTCCTTGGAACCTAAGCTATTGGCAAAAACATTAAGAACGATTGATTTGCTAGAAATAAACGGTCCTTTGCTGAGAGACCCTTATTCCAAACCATTGGAAAATGGAATATTTGAACTTCGCACCAAGCAGGGATCAGATATTACGAGAGTTCTATATTTCTTTGTCATAGGCAAGAAGGCAATACTGACAAATGGATTTGTAAAAAAATCTCAGAAAACACCAAAAGCAGAAAAGGAACTGGCAAAAAAATATAAAGCAGACTATGAACGGAGGTATGGAGATGAGTAGTTACAAAGCTTATAAACAAAAAGCATTACAAAATCCGGAAGTAAAAGCGGAATATGACGCATTGCAGCCGGAATATGATATTATTCAGGCAATGATCGAGGCAAGAGTAGAACAGAATATGACTCAGAAAGATTTAGCAGCCAGGACAGGAATCACGCAGGCAGATATCAGCCGCATTGAAAACGGGACGAGAAATCCCAGCCTGAGTATGGTTAAAAAACTTGCACAGGGATTAGGAATGCAGTTGAAACTGGAATTTATTCCAATGCCTACAAAGAAATAAAAATCCTGATTTGAATCGAAGATAGGGATATCACAGGAAGATGTAATCGGAGGCGATTGAGATGGAACTGCGCGTGCTGAAATATTTTTTGACAGTAGCGGATGAAGGAAACTTTACAAGGGCTGCGGATATTCTTCATATTACCCAGCCGACCTTAAGCCGCCAGCTTATGGAGCTGGAAGACGAACTGGGAACGGCGCTGCTGATCCGGGGGAAACGGTCAGTGACATTGACAGATGAAGGATTTCTGTTTAAGCAGCAGGCGGAAATGATCGTAGAGCTCTCGGACAAGCTGGAACATACATTTAAAGATAAGAAAGGTGTCGTCTGCGGAACGATCAGGATCGGCGCGGCAGAAGCAGTAGGATGCCGGGCGCTGGCTCTTTACATGAAAGAATTCCGCGACAAATACCCGGATGTCCAGTTTGATCTTTACAATGGGATGGCGGACAATATCAAGGAGATGCTCGAGCGCGGCCTGCTGGATCTGGGACTCGTGCTGGAGCCGATCGATACTGCGAAGTTTGAATACGTGAGGCTTCCCCAGAAAGAGACTTGGGGACTCCTTTTGAGAAATGATCACGAGCTTGCAGAAAAGGATACGATAACCGTGGAGGACATCCGGCAGTATCCTCTGATCATGCCGGGAAGGGAGAACGCCAAAAACGAGGTCCTCCACTGGATGCATTGTGAGGAAAAACATCTGAATATTCCGGCGTATTACAATCTCCTTTCCAACGCCGCATTGCTGGTAGAAGCCGGGATGGGCTGTGCGGTCTGTCTGGACGGTGCACTGTCCATACATGCGGATCCCGCTCTCTGTTTCCGCCGGCTCCTGCCGGAGCATACGACGAGGAGTGTGATCCTGTGGAAAAAGAATCATCTGTTTTCTCAGGCGGCGTCACTTTTCGTACAGACAATACAGGAACATTAAAAATGGCTGTGATATCAGTTGTAACACTGGTGTCACAGCCGTTTTTTAATATACCGAGAACGTATCGTTTTTCATAGCAGACAGGTATTAGACAGTGGGAACGGAAGAATTTTATAATGGAGACAACAGAAGAGAGAGTTTTGAACAGAAAGAGGTCAAAGGACATGACAGAATTAGAAAAGAAACAGTCAGGGGAGTTTTATGACACCCGGGATATACAACTGCGTACCGCTCATAACAGGGCGAAAGAACTGATGAAGAAATACAACGATATCCCGGCGTCAGATACAGAACAAAAAGAGAACCTGCTGCGGACCATGCTGGGCAGCTTCGGGAAAAACTGCCGGATAAATCAGCCGTTTTACATCGATTACGGAACGAATATTTTTCTTGGAGATAATGCATTTATAAATCTGAACTGTACGCTTCTGGATACCGGAGCGATCACAATAGGCGAAAATACGCTGCTGGGACCTGACGTAAAAATATACACGGCAGTCCATGAAACAAAGTGGACAGAACGCTTCTGGTTTCAGGGAGATGAGGCAATTGCGATCAAAACAAGGACGGAGCCGGTGCATATCGGGAAATACGTGTGGATCGGCGGCGGGACAGTGATCCTTCCAGGCGTGACGATCGGAGATTACGCAGTGATCGGTGCCGGAAGCGTAGTAACAAGATCAATACCCGAGAAAGCAGTCGCCTTTGGCAATCCCTGCCGTGTGCATCGTTATTTAGATGCCGCTGAGAAATAAGAGATAAAGGATGAATACATATATGAAAGAAAATATTTTGATCGTGTATTATTCCTATTCCGGGAAAACCCGCAGGATTGCAGAAGAGATACAGAGACAGACAGGCGGAAGGATCAGCCAGATTTATCCGAGACAGCCTTATCCGGCAGATTTTGAAAGCCTTTTGAAACAGGTGAGAGAGGAAAACAGATCAGGAAAGCTGCCTGCGCTGCTTCCCATAACGGAAAGCGCCGTTGGATATGATATTGTCTTTGCCGGTTCGCCCAACTGGTGTGGAACGATCGCTCCTCCCCTGGCTGCCTGGCTGGATAAAAGTGATATGACAGGGAAAGTGATCCTTCCTTTTTTCAGTCATTGCGGAGGAGAAGATAAGGGGATGGAACAGGCTGTGAGATGCAGATGCCCGGGAACGGACATGAAGAACAGCCTGTATGTATTGGAAAACAGCGGTGAAAGGTTACTCCATATCGTACAGGGATGGCTGGAGCAAAATTTCCCGCCAGAGAGGAAGATAAGTAATGGATAATGGGAAGAAAAAAATAAAGAAGAAATCAAAATCAAAATTTGCGGTGGATATCCTGATGACGCTGACGCTTTTGTTTTTGATGGGATATCAGCTTTGGGGAGAATCCGCTCATGAGTGGGCGGGCGCTTTCATGCTTGTGCTATTTATCGCCCACCATGTGCTGAACGGCGCCTGGTACAAAAGCATGTTCCGGGGGAAATATACCGGGGTTCGTATCCTGACGAGTGCGATGGATCTGGTGCTTTTTGCAGTGATGATCTGTCTGACGGCAAGCGGTATTATCATGTCCCGGCATGTATTCGCATTTCTTCCAATCAGCGGCGGGATGGGAGCAGCAAGGCTGATCCACATGACTGCCTGCTACTGGGGATTCATACTGATGTCTTTCCATCTGGGACTCCACTGGGGCATGATGCTGGCGCGGTTCCGGCAGATGTTCGGGATGGACAGGAGCTCCGGAATCCGCCGTATGGTACTCCGGATTGCCGGCGTTTTAACTGCAGGTTACGGCCTGTATGTATTTGTGACAAGAAATCTGGCGACTTACATGTTCCTGAGGACACAGTTTGTGTTCCTGGATTACAGCGAGTCCCCGATATCTTTTTATATAGATTATCTGTCTATGCTGGGGCTGTTTATCTGGATCGCATATTATCTGTCTGTGATTTTACTGAAATTGGGCAGAAGAAGTATCATTCCTGAAACGCATGAAAAATGATAAACGACAGGTATTAGACTTAAGTGAAGAATCTTCTTACAATATACATATAGGCAGGAAAACCCCTGCCGGATTGGAGGCATGAACATGAAGAAAAATATTGGAAAAGGTCTGGCGCTTTATCCCACACCGCTTGTGGTAGTGGGAACCATGGTACACGGAAGGCCGAATTATGTCCTGGTGGGACATGTGGGGATCATCGGGCATGACCGGATCATGGTCAGCCTTGCAAAACCCCATTACACCAATCAGGGAATCAAAGAGACAAAGGCGCTGACCGTGAATATTGTAGACGAAGCCATGCTGAAAAAAGCAGACCGGACCGGATGTGTCAGCGGAAATAAAGTGGATAAGTCAGAGATGTTCCAGTTCCACACCGAAGGGACCGGGGCGCCGGTCATCGACGAGGCGCCGGTGGTGATGGACTGTACGGTAGACGATATCTATGAAACAGAAGGGTTTGAGAGCTTTATCTGCAAAATAGACGGCGTTTATGCGGAAGAAAATGTTTTAAATGAAGCAGGAAAAATTGACTACCGCACATTGAAGCCGGTTCTTTTCGAAATGCCCACCTACGAATATCTCCGTACAGGGGATGTCATAGGGAAATGTATGAACCTTGATCAATAACAGATGGAGAGAAAAGAAGCAAAAGTCAGGAGGACGCTTATGAAATCAAAATTGCTGAAAGGACTTCTTTCGGTCATGCTTGCGGGAACTGCAGTATTCAGTCTTGCCGCTTGCAGCGACGGAACCGGTACAGAAGAGCAGACGGAGACTCAGACCGAAGAGAGCACAGAGACGCAGACAGAAGAAAATGCAGACGCAGGAGAGACAGCTGACATAGAAGAAGAGGGTACAGATACAGCAGCGAGAGAAGGCGCCGCGTTGATCGCTTACTTTTCCTGGTCAGGCAATACAGAGGCTGTAGCCCAGGAAATCCAGGCACAGACCGGTGCGGATCTGTTTGAGATCGTTCCGGCCGAGCCTTATACGGACGATTACAATGAACTTCTGGATATCGCACAGGAGGAGCAGAGCAGCGACGCCCGCCCGGCAATCGCAGAGACTGTGGATCTGTCCGGGTATGATACCGTTTATCTCGGCTTCCCGAACTGGTGGGGAGATATGCCCATGATCCTGTATACATTTCTGGATGAGTATGACCTTTCCGGAAAGACAGTCGTGCCCTTTAATACAAGCGGCGGCAGTGGATTTTCCGATTCCCTTGATACCATCGCAGAGATGGAGCCGGAGGCAGAGATTACAGAAGGACTTTCCCTTGGAGACGGAGAAACGGAGGACTGTGCAGATGATGTGGCAGAATGGCTTGTCAGTATCGGTATGACAGAGGAGGCTGATTCATAATGAAATATGCAAGATTAGGAAATTCTGAGTTAAATGTATCACGCATCTGTATGGGATGCATGGGTTTCGGGGACGCAAAGAACGGGCAGCATACGTGGACCATCGATGAGGAGCATACCCGGGAAATCATCCGCAAAGGTCTGGAATCCGGGATCAATTTTTACGACACTGCCATCGGATACCAGAGCGGCACAAGCGAGCAGTACCTGGGAAGGGCGCTGTGGGATTATGCAAAACGGGATGAAGTGGTAGTTGCTACAAAGTTTCTTCCCCGCACACCGGAAGAAATCGAACAGGGCGTTCCGGCCCAGGAGCATATTGAACGGATGATCAACAAGAGTCTGGAAAATCTCGGGATGGACCATGTGGATCTCTATATTTATCATATGTGGGATTACGCGACGCCGCTGTATGACATCATGGAAGGATTAAACAATGTGGTGAAAGAAGGAAAGGCAAGATATATCGGCATTTCCAACTGCTTTGCGTATCAGCTTGCAAAGGCAAATGCACTGGCGGAGCGGGAAGGATTTGCGAAATTCGTATCCATACAGGGACATTACAACCTGATCTTCCGCGAGGAAGAACGGGAGATGGCGAAACTCTGCCGGGAAGACAATATCGCAATGACGCCGTACAGCGCCCTGGCAGGCGGCAGGCTGTCCAAAAAGCCGGGAGAAACATCAAAAAGGCTGCAGGAAGACGACTATGCAAAGCTGAAATACAACGGCACAGCCGATGAGGACAGTGTGATCATAGCGCGGGTGGCGGAACTGGCAGAGAAGCGCGGCGTGTCCATGACAGAAATCTCCCTTGCATGGCTGCTCACAAAGGTGACTGCCCCCATCGTGGGCGCCACGAAGCTCTCCCATGTGGAGGGAATGGCAAAGGCGGCTGACCTGTGCCTGACCAGGGAAGAGATCGATTATCTGGAAGAACCGTATGTGCCCCACGCGCTGGTGGGCGTTATGGCGCAGAATACAGCAGAGCAGGCAAAGGAAAAACATGTCTGGTCTACGGGCAATCAGAAACTGTAAAAAAGATTGATTTTATCGGAAGCGTAGTAACAAGATCAATACCTGAGAAAGCGGTCGCTTTCGGGAATCTCTGCCGTGTACATCACTATTTAGAAACTATCGCAGAGATGGAGGCTGATTCATAATGAAATATGCGAGATTCGGGAATTCAGAATTAAATATATCACGCATCTGTATGGGATTGGGGCAGATTCTCATCTTGTCTCAAAACTGGACAGGATTTCTGTTTAAACAACAGGCGGAAGCCAATATGGGGTTCATTCTTCCCGCTCCTGATGTATAATAGCAGAAAAGCATCCGTAGAAGGAAGGTGGCAGAATGAAAGATAATATCGCGAAAAAACTTCCGGTTGGAAATGAAAGATTCAGAAAAATACGTACAGAGGGCTTCTACTATATCGATAAAACAGGTTTTATAAAAGAACTGATGGATTCTTGAAATGCAGGATCGTTCATGAAAAACTGTAGGAAAGACTACCATAGAAGTGGCATGCCGCATGCGGCATGCCACTTCTGTCATGGATTATCCTTTGATCTCAGCTCCGACCATTTTCAGAAACTGTCCGTCTTCAACAGTACGGTAAATGTTAGTTTCGATATTTTCACTGGAAATAATAGCGTCTACAGATCCGCTGGCATCGGAGGAAATCTCTACATACCCATAATCAAGATCGCTGTTTTCAACTACCGATATGTTATATTCCCCGGCCGGGATATCCTTTCCTACAAGATATTTTCCTTCCGGATAGTAACCGTCTTCTGCTTCGTAGGCAGGCGCGTCATCTGCCGGGGTTGCTGTTCCTTCGAACTGAAGATACTGTCCGTCAGAAACGGTTATATAAGTGCGGTCTGTGAAAGTGTCGTTCGTGAGGACAGAATCCAGCTCTCCTGAAGAATCGCTGGATACTTCAACATAGCCTTCATCTCCTGTTACCAGATATGTACCGGCAGGCATATCTGTTCCAATCTTGTACATGCCTGCAGCGTACTGACCAGTCTGGATCTCAATATTTTTTTCTGAAGAGGAATCTCCTCCTTTATCTGTTTCCTGTGCGTTATCTGCAGATGAATCATCGCCGGATCCGCCGCAGGCAGCAGTGGATACAGCAAGCATCCCGGCCAGCATGATTACAATAAGTTTCTTTTTCATAGATTTTGTTTCTCCTTCTTTCTGCATTTTTTGAAAGGCCCGCGTGAATGTGAGCAATTCCGGAAACAACCGAAATTACGCGGTTTGGAGCGTGTTGCCCCTTGTACACTGACGCTATCATTATATCCGGGAATAGTTCTAAAATCAATATGATCCCCGGGTGTTTTTATGAATAAGGGAATGGTAGTTTTGTAACGGCCAAGTCAAATATTTGTAAAGTATTTTAAATGACTGCAAATAATATTGAACCTCTTTTTTGAGACGATAAAATACTTTCGGGTTCCAATGTAGTGAGCCGCAGACAGAATAAGGAGGTTTAAGTTTTTATGGCGATGAGAAAAGTTAATCGCAGAGTGAAGGTCGGCCTGACAGCTATGGCATTTGTCCTTGGCGGAAGCTTTGCGGTCGGTAATGCCGCTCCAGGCGCTTATGTAACAGTTCGGGCTGAAGATGAAGGAACTGTTTCTGTCCGGGATCGAGATGGGAAAGGACATGATCGGCACGATGACCAATACGCTGATCCTTGCGTTTATAGGAAGTGCGTTTATCACGCTGCTTGTATTTCTGTCCTATCAGGTACAGTTCAACCAGCTCTTTAATTCGAACTATCTGACGATCGAGATCGCTCAGGGAATCTGTGGAACATTCGGTATCGTTATCACAGTGCCGGTGGCGTCTGCGGTCACAGCGGCGTTTCTGGCAAGGAAAAAATGACAAGAATCTGAAACCGTTTGAAATATCCTGAATTAGCGGAACAATACAGACATGTTTGTCAAAGTGTTCCGATGGATTATCTTACAGAAGAACAGTCCTGCCGTTTATAGAAAATAGCGGGCCATTTCCACAGGCATACATTGAAACGCAATATCCACAAGCTGCTGGGGAGTGACCTTGATTTTTTTCTGAAGCCAGTTGGTGTACAGAGCTGTAATACCATCTGTAAAGAAAATGGCCTGGATGCGAAGGCTCTCAGGGACAGGTTCCCCCTTCTGAGATTCTATCTGCCTGATATAATACTGCAAGGTTTCTCTGGAGAATTGCAAAGCCGATGCTAAAGAAGTGGAAAAGGCTGTGAATGCTGACCTGGTGATACCGGCAGTCGGCCAGCGCTCCGCTGGCGGCGATCTGGCCCGAGCCCTGAAAGACAGAGGCTATGATGTCACTGTCATTGGCGACGCTAAACGGCCTGCGAAATTCATCAACGCAGTGGAAGAGGGGTATTTCACTGCCATCAGTCTGGACTAAGCGCCCGCTGCGCTCCACTCCGAGCGAAAGCGTGGCAGCACAGGAACTTCAGGCGAATGTCTGAGAGTTTCCCCCATGTCTTGAGCATTCCGCAAAAATCCGTTATAATCCTGTCTTTGACACTTAACAGACATCAGAGGAGCCACAAAGCCGTTATATATAAGGCTTTATGGCTCCCTTGGTTACAGGATAAATTTCAGGGGTAGTTGTGCCCCATGCGCTGGTGGGCGTTATGGCGCAGAATACAGCAGAGCAGGCGAAAAAAACAGCGTAGAAACATCAAAATTCTACGCTGTTTTTGTTTGTCGGTTTAATTCTGCCCCGCCTGTTAACCGGATTTCATAATTCTTCTCCGTTTGTTTCAATTACATGCTTGTACCAGTAGAATGATTTCTTGCGGGAGCGTTTGAGCGTTCCCTTTCCCTGGTCATCCATATCAACATAGATAAAACCGTAACGTTTTTTCATTTCTCCGGTTCCTGAGGAGACCAGATCGATGCAGCCCCAGGGAGTATATCCGATCAGGTCAACGCCGTCGATGAGCACGGCGTCTTTCATCGCCTGAATGTGCTGACGGAAATAATCGATCCTGTAATCATCGTTGATCGTACCGTCTTTTTCCACGGCATCGGCAGCCCCGAAGCCATTTTCCACAATGAACATGGGAAGCTGATAACGGTCATAGATCTGATTCAGGGAAATACGCAGCCCCAAAGGATCGATCGCCCAGCCCCACTCGGATTCTTTCAGATAAGGGTTGCGGTATGCCATAACCTGATTGCCGCTTGTTTTAGCAGCGTTTTTGTCTGTTGTTGAGACGGTTGACATATAGTAACTGAAGCCGATATAGTCTACAGTGCCTTCTTTCAGGATTTCATCGTCGCCTTCTTCTGTGACAAGGTTTATCCCGTTACGTTCGTATTCTTTCAGTCGGTAATTCGGATATTTCCCTCTGCACTGCACATCCATGAAGAATTCTCTTTCATGGTTGAATTGCATGGATTCCCACATATCTTCCGGACGGCAGGTCATGGGATAGCTGGGAATATAAGATACCATCATACCGATTTTGAAATCGGGATTGATTTCATGCCCCAGTTTGACTGCCTTTGCGCTTGCCACAAAAATATGATGATGAGCCTGGGCTTTTGTGGCTGCGTCATTTTTGTGGATCCCGATCTGCGTCCAGCTGCGCAGGAAGTTGATCTCATTAAATGTCATCCAGTATTTCACTTTATCTTTATAGCGTTTAAAGATCGTTTCGCAGAAAAATAAATAGTAATCCACGAGGTTTCTGTTCGCCCATCCGTCATAATGGTCCGCCAGATACATGGGCGTATCAAAATGATTAATTGTAACGACCGGTTCGATATTATATTTCAGACATTCGTCAAAAACATCATCGTAAAACTGCAGCCCTTCTTCATTGACGTCGTACATACCGTTGGGGCAGATCCTTGACCATGTAATGGACATGCGGAAACATTTAAAACCCATTTCAGCGAACAGGGCGATATCCTCTTTATAGTGGTGATAGAAGTCTGTCGCTACGTGGCTGGGATAATAAATATCCGGGGCAATATAGCCAACAGCGCCTTCCGGAAGCGGCTCTTCCCGTGTCACACTGCCGGTTCTGCCGTCGGCTGTCTTAAATGTAATTCTGCGAGGAGAGGTGTGGCTTCCTCCTGTAATAGCGTCCAGAGTAGAGAGTCCTTTTCCGCCGGAAAGATATCCGCCCTCATATTGATTGGCGGCTGTAGCGCCGCCCCATAAAAAGTTGTCTGGTAATCTGTTTCCCATGAGATTTTTCCTCCTTTTGTCCGTTTCTGCGACTCATGCGTTGATCTTGATCACAGGAGTATCATTATCGGCTTTTATGCCTGAAATTCCGCTGACAGATGCGTATTCATCTGTATTGACCACAAGGACAGGCGTTACAGTTTTATATTTTTCCGCGATTTTATCGAGGTCAAATTCAAGAAGAAGCTGTCCCCTTCTGATCGGATCTCCGGCAGAAACATGCGCAGTAAAATATTGTCCGTTCAGTTCTACCGTATCCAGGCCGACGTGGATGAGCAGACTGATCCCATCGCTGCTTGTAAGGCCGATGGCATGTTTTGTGTCGAATACCATTTCTACAGTTCCGTCAAATGGAGCATATACTTTTCCTTCATCAGGCTCGATCCCTACGCCCTGTCCCATGGCCCCTGAGCCAAATGCTTCGTCAGGAACTTCAGAAAGCGGGACCACGTTTCCGTGGATCGGCGAATAAACTGTCAGTTCAGCGCCTGCGGCAGCAGATGTGTCCGGCAAAGTATCTGCCTCAGGATCATTCTCATTTTCAATGGTCTTTTCTTCTTTTGAAGCTTTATTTTCTTCTTTCGGAATGCCGAAGAAAAAGGTGAGCAGTGCGGCAAGTCCGAAGGAAAGTGCTGCGCCAAGGATAATGAATACAAAACTGTCCGCCGTATAAGTAATGATCGTAAAGATTCCCGGAGGTGCATATGCCATTGCTCCTGCGTGGAAGAAGGAAAGGAATGCCGCAGCCACAGCAGAGGAAGCCATAGCAATACCAAACGGACGTTTATATCTCAGGTTGACACCGTACATAGCCGGTTCAGTGATACCGAGCACAGCAGAAAGAGACGCGCTGGCTGCAACCGACTTCATCTGTTTATCCTTCAGAGCAAGGAAGGCGCCGAAAGCGGATCCGCCCTGGGCAAAGTTTGCCGTCAGTGCGCTGACAAGGAGCGTGGAAATGCCGGTTTCTGCGATCTGTTGGATCTGCAGCGGCGCAAGGGCGTAATGCATTCCCATCATTGTAAGAAGAGAACGGGTGCCGCCCAGAAGTGCAGCAGCGACAAATCCGCCTATGGAGTAGAACCAGTCCATAAACTGGGCGATATAAGTTCCTGCGTAAGATCCGATAGGTCCGAGAATGATCAGTTCCACCGGTACCATGATAAACAGGACGATCATGGATGTAAGCAGGATCTTGAGAAAATCAGGGACCAGCCTGTCGATCCGTTTATAGATCAGGCTTAATACCCAGACGGAAAGGATGATCGGGATCACGGTAGAACTGTAACTTATAAAGGGAACCGTTATCCCCAGAATATTCAGTCCGGTCACACCGGTTTCCTCAGCCGCGGCGGCTCCGTTTATGATCGTCGGATACATATAGGCAGCTGCCAGAGCCAGAGCCATATATTCGTTTACCCGGAACTTTTTGGCCGCGCTGACCGCAAGGAAGAACGGGAAGAAGTAGAATATGAGATCTCCGATCATAGAGAGAAGAGTTACAAAATCATTATCTGACGGCAGAAGTTCCAACCCTGTGATCAGGGAAACGATTGCCTTGAACATACCACATCCGATCAGGACAGACAGTGTAGGCGCGAAGATACCGGAAATGGTTTCAATGACGGCGCTCACTTTATTTTTCGAAGGTTCCGTGACAGCTGCCTCACCTTCCGTAATATGTACCTGAGCGGATACTTCATCAAAGACCGCATTTACCTTGGCCCCGATAACGACCTGAAGCTGTCCGCTCTTGATCTGGGCGGTCAGAACGCCGTCAAGTTTCTTCAGCGCCTCAAGATCGGCTTTATTGTTATCTTTCAAGTTAAATCTCAGACGTGTGGCGCAGTGCGTCAGTATAGAAATGTTCTGCTCGCCGCCCACATTTGCAATTATTTTTGCTGCAAGTTCTTTGTTGGTCATTGTTTCACATTCCTTTCATTTAACGTTTTAAGGCCCGGTTCCTTTATTTAAGATGAAGATAAATCCTGTAGTAACTGCAGAGTCAAGTAAAAAATATGGAAAAGAAAAATCTTTTACGGTATATTAAATAAAAGACCTGTTTTGAGAAGTAAGATGAAAAAGGGGGAGATAGACTTTGAAGTACAAGATAGGAGAAGTGTCGAAGATCCTGAATATCCCGGTGGAGACGATCCGGTTTTATGAAACAAAGAATCTGATCCACCCGGAAAAAGACGAAAACAGCAATTACCGTTACTATGATATATGGGATATGAACCGTCTTTTGGACTATAAAAAATACCGCGAGCTGGAATTTTCTCTTAATGAATCACTGGAGAGCATTCAGTCGGCAAGTCTTAAAGGGTTCACAGATAAGCTTCAGGAAAAAATCGATGAAGCCGAGAAAAAGATGAATCTGTACCAGCTTAAAATGCTGAAACTTCAGAATTACCGGAATGTACTGAAAAATATCCCATTGATCATAGGGGAATATCCTATCGTGAACAGGCCGGCAGGATACTATTTTATCAACAGATGGTATCAGGGCGAAAAAATCCGGTATACACGGGCGGATGAGAGCGGAGGATATTTTGAAGAACTGCTTGCAAATTATACATTTGTGGAGAATATATACCGGATCAGAAAAGAATGGTTTGATTCCGGCCGGCAGGAAGAAGAGTTTGAATGGGGTTTTACAATTAAAAAGAAATGGGCGGACGCACTGAATCTAAGAATCGATGAACGGATGAATTATATTGAATCTGTACAGTCTATTTATACGATTTTGAAAGCAAAAGAGAAGGAATATTTCTCACATAAAATGCTTGCGGGAGCTTTTGATTTTATGGCGAAACAGGGATACAGGCTTGCCGGCGATATCTTGGGAAATCAGATCGCATCGGTGAGAGAAGATGATGAAGATGTACGATATATGGAAATATGGATCCCCATTGAACCTATATGATATCTATGAAGTCAAAAACTCCGCGGCTCGCGGGAATAAATGACGGAAGGCGTGTTCTGAAACAGGACGCGCTTTTTCTTATGCAAATATGGCTTGACTCTGCAGTTACTACAGGATTTATATTTCCATTAAACAAAAGAAATCTGAAAATGCGGAGGTAAGTATGATGAGCAAAAAAGAAAACAAGTATGAAAGTCTGTTTCAGCCTCTTCAGATCGGCGGAGTAACTGTAAAGAACCGTTTTTTCCTGTCTCCAATGGGAAATTTCGGACATGTAGACGCAGAAGGAGCTCTGACAGATGAAGGGATCGATTATTATGTAGAGCGTGCAAAAGGAGGAATCGGTCTTATTATTACAGGATACTGCATTGCTGATGAGGCGATCGAAGAGGCGGAGACGCCGTCTATCCTTGTAATTAAAAAGAATCCTCTGATATTTATCCAGAAATGTTCTCAGCTCACGGAACGTGTACATGCCTATGGAACAAAAATATTCTTACAGCTTACAGCAGGCTTCGGGCGCACGGCGAAAGTGGTCAAAGTAAACAAGAAGATTGCGCCTTCGGATGCAGATAATATGTATGATCCATCAATTAAGCATCGTGCGATGACCACGCAGGAAGTAAAAGATATGATCGGATCTTTTGGAAGAGCGGCGCAGATCGCGCAGAAATGCGGATTCGACGGAGTGGAGATCCATGCGCTGCATGAAGATTATCTTCTGGACCAGTTTACCATGGAACAGTGGAACCACAGAACGGATCAGTACGGCGGCAGCTTTGAAAACCGCTACCGTGTACCCTGCGAGATCGTACAGAAGATAAAGGAAGTCTGCGGGAAAAATTTCCCGGTAACTCTTCGGTATTCCGTAAAACACTATATGAAAGATGGAAAGACCGGCATTCTTCCGGAGCAGGAAAATACAGTTCACGAGGCGGGACGTGACCTGGAGGAGGGGCTGAAAGCCGCACGCTGGCTGCAGGAAGCCGGATATGACGGATTTGACTCTGATATAGGAAGCTGTGAGGCTCACTATCTCAGCCATCCCAATATCTTTACAAAAGATGGGATCTACCTGGATATGTCGGCAAAACTGCAGGCGGCTGTAGACGTCCCGGTTATGGTCGCAGGCCGTATGGACGAGCCGGATATGGCGCTGGACGCAGTAAAAAGCGGAAAATGCCAGATGATCGGACTTGGCAGACCGGCGCTGGCAGATCCTTATCTTGTCTCAAAACTGGAAAAGAACCAGCCTGAAAGAATCCGTCACTGTATCTCCTGCAATTACGGATGTATTACAAATATATTTAACAAATCAACTGTGTGGTGCGCCATAAATCCCCAGTGCTATGCGGAAAGAAGAAATGCTTTGCGCCCGATCCTGAAAAAGAAAAAAGTAGTCGTCGTCGGCGGGGGACCGGCAGGAATGGAGGCGGCTCTTATTTCGGTTGTCAGAGGACATGAGGTTATATTATATGAAAAAACAGATCATCTGGGAGGAAATCTTGTCTACGCAGGAGCTACGCTTTATAAACATCATATTCTTGAACTGGTCGAGTGGTTCAAGACTGAAATGAACAACAACGGAGTTCAGGTTGTCATGAAGCATGAAATGACGGCAGGAGAGCTGGAAGACCAGAATGCAGATGTTGTGTTTATCGCATCCGGATCAAAGGCAAGACCGTTCCACATACCGGGAACAGAAAAGGATCATGTATTCTATGCCCATGAAGTATATTATGATCAGGAGAAACTTGGAGATAAAGTAACTGTTATCGGCGGCGGACAAATTGGCATGGAAACGGCAATATGGATGGCTAAACTCGGGAAACAGGTATCTGTTGTAGAGTTCACAGACCAGATCATGGGCGGAACAAAGAATACTCCGATAGGCGATATCGAGATGGCACATTTATATACAGACTACTACGACATACATATGTATATGAATACAAAGGCATCAAAGATCACGGAGAACAGTGTAGAGATCGAAGGAGTAAAGGACGGAAGTAAGGAAGAAATCCCTGCTGATACGGTTCTGATCGCTGTGGGGTATGAGCCTGTTAATGATATATATCCGGAGTTTGTTAAAAACACATCTGTACCAGAAGTATACAATGTAGGAGATTCAAACCACGTTGCCAATATTTATTATGCGATTCATGATGCATATGAGTTGGCAAACAATATCTGATCGGATTTCAAAAAATAAAAAAATTTTAAGTTTTGAAAGCGGGTGACTATATAGAGAAGATCATCGCCCGTACGCGGCATCCCCAATACAGCCGCGAGGGAATAGAGATTTATAATATCACCGACTGGCTGCTGCAGGAAGAAGAAAACAGCGTGCAATAAATGGTGGTTTTCAAATGGCATGAAATAGTCAAATGTGATTGACAAAGAAAATAATCTTAAGTATACTAACGATAAGTAAATGAATAGTTTACTTATTGAAAGGGAAATGATTATGTTATATCATTATCTGAAAGAAAATTATATTCCAGGAGAACCTATTTTTACCGGAGATATTGACATCCCGGGGATGACAGAAGAAAATCTCAGATATCATTTAAAGAGACTTACTGACAGCGGAGCCATATGCCGATTTGAGCCGGGAGTATACTATTTCCCCAAAACGGATATTTTTGGCGAGAGGATGTCTTTGTCTCCGGATACAGTAGCTGTTCATAAGTATATCATGCGCAGGGGAAAGCGGGTGGGGTACTATTCCGGCTATACACTGGCAAACCGTATGGGATTATCCACACAGGTTCCGTTTATTCAGGAGATAAGCAGCAATTTTGCTCCGGCATTGGTAAGAAAAATGAAGATTAAAAACAGGCAATACATTATCAGAAGACCAGTGGTGGAAGTGACAGAAGAAAATGTATCGGTTCTGCAGTTTCTCGACAGTCTGAAAGACATTGAGAAATGTACAGAGATGGAACTGGAAAAATGCGGAAAGATTTTGACGGAATTTGCCAGAAAAAATAGCATTACAAAGAAAAAGATCGACCGGTTTATTACCAATTATCCGATTAAGATATATAAAGCGATATATGAAACGGAGGTAGAGTATGTATCTTCATAAGGATAGAGAAACGTTTAAGGATATAATAGAGCAGACTGCTGAGCAAATGGGACGAACTGCTATAGTGGTAGAAAAAGACTACTATGTTACACTGATCCTGAAATTATTGGCAGAGCAGCTTGAACTGTGTGTATTCAAAGGCGGAACATCTTTATCCAAAGGGTATCATGTGATCGATCGTTTTTCAGAAGATATTGATATCACTTTTAAAGAACATATTGGAGAGAGCAGAAGGAAAAAACTTAAGAACATTGTTTTAAAAGGAATAAGCGAAGAACTGGAAATGCCGATCGCAAACTGGAATGAGATCCAGAGCGACAGGGATTATAATGCTTATTTCTTTTCGTATACCTCTGTATTTGAACTGGAAGATGAAAGACTTCCGCAGTATATAAAGCTGGAAACAGCATTGGGTTCCTATGCATTTCCGACACAGTCAATAGAGATACATAATTATATTGGAGACTATCTGGAAGAGCGTAATCGGGCAGATCTGGCAAAAGGATTCTACCTTGACAGATTTTCAATGAATCTGCAGTCATTGGAAAGAACTTATATTGATAAGATATTTGCTCTTTGTGATTACTATATGCAGGGAAAATCAAAGAGATATTCACGTCATTTGTATGATATTTATAAACTTACTCCTCTTATTGATTTTGATGATAAGTTTGTCTCTTTAGTCAAAGAGGTCAGGGAGCATCGGGCTCAAATGACAGTATGTCCGTCCGCGAAAGAAGGAGTAGATGTACCTGCCATCATTACAGAGTTTTGCGATAATTCCTTCTATGAGGAAGATTATCAGTCTGTCACCAGTTATTTTACAGAAGATTTTGTATCTTATGAGGATACCATCAAGAATCTGAGATAAATCATACAGGATATTTCTTTTTGACAAGGAGCGTGATCTTGTGGCAGCACCCTACTATAGATCCCCGCTCCTCATATCCCATGCGGAATCGAGCGCCTCTGTCATTTCTTCGTAATCTCTCCCGCCGAACATATACTCGGCAAGGATCCTCTCGGCATCTGTATAAAAGTAGGGCGGCCAGCCGTCGGAGGGATTGCCGATATATTTTCCGGCGTCTACATAAGCCATGATATCTTGCGCAATGCTGCTGTCCGGCATGGGGGCGCCGATCAGGCCCGAGAATGACCCGGTGTTTTTGACATAGATCTCTGCGGCTTCCTCGGATGCGAGAAAATCCAGATAGAGAAGGGATTCTTTCGGATGTTCTGTATCCGCGCTGACGGAGAGTGAATAATCACAGTAGAAGTTGATCACGTTTTCATCGGGATCGTCCGAGACCGGCAGGGGTACCATGCGCAGGGTTGTATTAGAATTATAGTCCTCGATGATCGCGGCAGCCCATGAGCCCTGGACAAGAAGGGCGGCGCGGTTCTGGGCAAGCATATTGCAGGCGTCCATGTAGCCTCTTTCAAATGCCGTGTCGGTATTTCCGTATGCATATACATAATCTTTTACCACGTCGCCCACTGTTTTCCAGCCGGGAGTATCAGAGAAGCTGACCTTGTCTTCATAGCGGAGACTGTTCCAGTCCGGCTGGCCGGCATAGACGGCATAATAGGCGGGGCGGAAACAGTAGTGGGCCGTCCACAGATCTTTGAAGCCGAGCGCGAACGTATAGACATTGTTCCGGGAGAGGGTATCGTGTATATCCTCCAGATCGCGCAGTGTCCGGGGGAGTTCCAGCCCGTATCTGGCGAGCACGGTCTCATTGCAGATGATGCCGGCTCCGGAATATCCCATCGGGAAGAAATATTCGCCCGGGCGGGTTACTGTGTCATAGTGGACCGGGCGCATCCGGGCGAGGAATTCCTGGCCGGAGAGGTCGAGCAGCAGCCCGGCGTTGGCCTGGACGGGACTTGCGGTGTAGATGTCAGGCGTCTCGCCACGGTTCATGCGTTTCTGGAGCTCCAGGTCAAAGTCTGTGGGGACTTCGTACTCCACGGTGATATCAGGGTATTTCTGGTGGAAAGCCTCCGCAAGCTTGTGATAAGTCTCGGGGGCTTCCTGTTTATTGTGCATCACATGCAGAACGATCTGCTCTTCTTCGAGAGCGTCGGCTTCCGGTTCGTCGGCAGCCCACAGACAGCCGGTGACGATCACGGCTGCAGCGGCGGCAGATAGCGCGGCACAGGATAATCTTTTCTTCATGGTCAGACCTCCGTTTATTTTATCTTTTCAAGCAGGGCAGGCGTGGATTCATAGTATTTCTTAAATGTCTTAGTGAAATAATAGGGATTCTTAAAGCCTACCATCTCGGCGACTTCCTTTATTTTAAAAGTATCTCTCAGGATAAGCTCTCTGGCTTTTTCCATGCGGATGCGTGTCAGGTAGGAACTGAAGTTTTCTCCGGTCTCGGCTTTGAACAGGCGGCTCAGGTAGATGTGGTTGATATAATACTTCCTCGCCAGTTCCATCAGGCTGATCTCTTCACTGTAATTGAGCCGGACATATTCCTTGATCTCGGCGACAACATCCTTGGCTGAAGCGTTTTTCTCATATTTGCATGACTCGGCTATCTTCTGGAAGCAGACCGACAGGAAACTGCGGATCTCCTCTGCCGAGATCATGCCGGAGATATACCGGATCGCACCGGACAGCTCGGAAAATGAGAAATTCTTTCCTGCGGCGATCCTCTCCATCGACAATGCCAGCTTGGAAGCGGTATTGCGGTATGAAGGCAGATAACAGTAGGAATTCCGGCAGCAGGGCAGGAAGAGGTCGGACATATATTTCTTGAATTCATAGACTGAGCCGGACTTTATGATCCCTGTCAGGACAGCCTCGTCAATAATGACAGGATCGGCGGGAGCGGGCGAGAGCTGTGAGATGTCTTCATAAAATACAGGGCGTGCGAGCCCGAATTCCGCCAGCTCATAGTCGAGGCAGGCTGCGGCATGTCTGTAGGAGAGCGGGATCCCCGAATAGCCCTTGACACTGTCGCTGATCCCGGATTTGAGCAGGTAGGGGCACAGTTCCGCCAGTTTCCTGTAAGTCAGGATGAAGTCAGCTTTGGAGACCGGCGCCTGGTCCGTGCCCTGCCACAGAAGGATAAAGTGCTCCCTGCTCCGCTTTGTGCGGAAGAAGATCCGGTTGTCAGAGCTGACCAGAGGCTCGGTGTTCCTGAACCAGCGCTGCAGTTCGCTGTCAGTGAGCATACCGTCCGTGCCGGTAAACTCTTTCCTTAGGGCGAAGATCTGCACTGTGAACCATGTGTCGCTGAGGGAGAATCCCATCTGTGACAATTCATTTACGATCTTTTGACTGGTCTCTTCCGGACTGCCTGCGGATACGAGCGTGTTTAAGAGCTGCTCCTGAAGGAGAGGGGCCGTCTTCGCCTCGCGCTCCTGGAGCTTCTCTTTCTCCCGGACGCGGAGGATGATCTTGTCCAGGACCTTGCATATCTCTTCTGTTTCCACAGGCTTTAAGAGGTATTCGCATACAGAAGCCTGGATCGCCTTTTTCGTATAGGCAAAATCCGTATAGCCGCTGATGACGATGATCTCACATTCCGCATGGGACGAGATGATATGATCCAGAAGGCTCAGGCCGTCCCCGTCTTTCATGTTCATATCGGTGATGACCAGATCGACCCTATTGTTCTTCATAAACTCCACGGCCTGCGAACTGTTGGAAAACTCACCCGCCAGTTCAAGACCGTACCGGTCCCACGGGATCTGGCGGATCAGTCCTTTGCGCACCCAGTATTCATCTTCACATAAAATTGTCCGGATCATGTTCTTTATCCCCCTGATGATTGAAATAGAACGGCAGTTTCAGACTGATGACAGTTCCGACATCCGGCTCGCTGTCCACATCCAGCACGGCCTGGTGCTGATAACAGAGTTTCAGCCGCGTATACACATTGGCAAGCCCGATACTCTGCTGCGAATCGCTGTAAAATCCGGTGGAAGAATCGGAAAGCGAACGCCGCACTTTTGCGAGGACATCCTCCGTCATCCCGGCGCCGTCGTCCGAGATCTCGATCACCAGATAAGTACCCTCCTGATATACATGGATGTAGATAAAGAGTTTCTGGTGATCCCCCGTGAAACCGTGCATGACCGCATTTTCCACGAGGGGCTGCAATGTGAGCTTCAGGAGTGGATACCTGCCGTAGGCTTCACAGGAATCTATAGAATAATCGAGCTGGTTCTTAAATCGGATCTTCTGGATCTCAAGATAATGGGCGACATGGATGAGCTCATCATCAAGAGTGGTCGTATTTTCTTCCGTTTTAATACTGTATCTCATCATCTTGCCGAGAGAATTCGCCATAACGGAGATCTCGGGCAGATGATTGAGAGAAGCGATGCTCGCGATCGACTGCAGGATGTTGTAGAGAAAATGCGGGTTGATCTGGGCCTGGAGCGCTTTCATCTGGGCGTCCTGCTGCTCTACCTTGAGCTGGTATTCCTGTTCGATCAGGAGATTGATCCGGTCGAGCATCGTGTTGAAGGTAGCGGAGAGCTCGCCGATCTCATCGGAAGAGATGACGCTGGCGTGCTGGCGGATATTGCCGCTGCGCACGGATTTCATAGTGCGGGACAGCTCCTCTGCGGGGGCGGAGATCCTTGCGGACATGATCCATGTCATGATAAAACCTGCAATGAATACGAGCATGCCCAATACCAGACTGTATACGGTGTAGTCACGGATATCTGCAGTGTATACAGACCATGGGATCAGCGAACAGATGCTCCATCCGGGATCCTTCATAGTGACAGGCACTGCCATATATTTCTTCCCGTCGAGGGTGATGGGCTGCTCGGATGTACATTCTCTGAGGAGCGAGATATTGCCGGTCTGTTCGGTAATGCTCCCGGAAGAATCATGGATGACACGCCCCGTGTCCGTGAGTATGACGGTCTCCATGTCCGGGTACAGGTTCAGCGAATCCGTGAGCGAGACGAAGTCAGAGAGCTCTACATTAAAGTAGAGGAGCCCCCGGTTCTTATAACCGGTGTCAAAGCTGGCGGTCTTGCGGACGACAGAGACTACTGTGCGGTTGGCTGAACTGGAGGTGCGCTGGTAGTACAGCTCCTGGTGCGGCGGGATATACGTTTCTGACAGAGAACCTACTGTATTCAGCAGACGGGTGTGGAGCCAGAACCATTCGGGGCTCTCTTCCACGGAGAAGTCCCTCTCCATACTCAGTTCTCCGGCAATGCTTGAAATAAGGATCTTATTGTCCGGCGTCAGGTAGTTGATGCTGTGGATATACCGGGAAGACGCCAGAGGCGCCGTGAGCAGGTTGTCGACATCGTAATAAAGTTCATAGATTTCCAGAGGCGTGCTGTCAGAGCGTGCATTATAGAGTTCAGAGAAATTTGAGCTTGCCACAATGGAGAGATAAGCCCGGTCTATCTCGTCGAAGATATCCTGAAAATCGCTGTCGGCAAGTGTTTTTAACTGCTGGTTCAGCATCTGAAGGTTTTTCCGGCTGGAGCTTCTGGCAAGAAAAAAACTGACCAACAGTGCGATCCCCAGAAGGAGAAAGACCTGAAAAGTAAAAATGATCAGCAGTTTTGTGCGAAGTTTCTTTATCCTCCGGAATAATTTCACGGGCTTCAGTCCTCTCTTTTACGTGCGGCGGGCGGCGCCGCTTAAATTAAGGAAATTTTATCATCTGATAATTTAAAGTTCAATAATTTCACCCGGGAAGTTTATTTTTTTCACAGGATAAGTTTATTTTATTCATTTTCCGGCAGAGGCATGACTGCTAAAATAAGTGGCATCAAACGGGAGAAAGCCGGAAAGGCGCTCCCCAAAGGGAAAGGAGAACTGTGTTATGAAAGCAAAAAGGATTCTTGCACTTGGAATGGCAGCCCTGATGACAGGCGGACTGCTCGCAGGATGCGGAAGTGAGGAGAAGGAAGGAGGGGCCGCCGCAGGTGACAGCGAAAATGTCAGCCTGAAGGTATGGGCGGATCAGGATATCCTGGAAGTGACCCAGACGATGGTCGATAACTTCATTGCAGAACATCCGGACAAGAACTATGACATCGAAGTTGTGCTCGGCGACAGCGGAAAGGCTGAGGAAGAGGTAAAGAAAGACCCGGAGGCGGCAGCGGACGTTATCGCCCTTCCCCATGACCAGCTCGGCCAGATGGTGGAATCAGGCGTCCTCTATGAGAACACGAAATATGTGGACCGGATCAAGGAAGAGGATACCGAGACAGCTTATGAGGCGGCTACATATCAGGGAGCTGTATACGGATATCCGTACCAGGTAGAATCCATGTATCTGGTATACAACAAATCCATGCTCTCAGATGAAGATGTCAAGACTTTTGAGGGAATCACGGCGAAGGCGCCGATCGGCTTCAACCTTGCCGAAGAGGGAACCAACTATACGATCGCTCCGCAGTATCTTGCCAACGGCTGCAAGCTCTACGGAGATAGTGGAGAGGATCTCGAGGGAACAACATTTAACAATGAGCAGGGCGTAAACGTTACGAAATGGATCGCATCCCTGAAAGATAACCCGAACGTGGTGGCATGCAACAGCGAGTCCGTATCACTGCTGAAAGAAGGAAAGATCGCGGCTATGGTTACAGGTCCGTGGGGCAAGAACGATATCATGGACGCACTGGGAGATGACCTCGGGGTAGCAGTATATCCGACCTGCGATTTCGGCGACGGCCCGGTACAGATGCGCGCATTCCAGGGCGTGAAGCTCCTGGCGGTAAATGCAGCGACAGAGTATCCGCTTGACGCGATGGAACTGGCGGACTACTTATCCAACGCAGAGTGCCA
Source organism: Mediterraneibacter catenae (assembly GCF_008691045.1). Taxonomy (GTDB): domain Bacteria; phylum Bacillota; class Clostridia; order Lachnospirales; family Lachnospiraceae; genus Mediterraneibacter; species Mediterraneibacter ornithocaccae. Next base: position 33,276 of record NZ_VMSO01000008.1, on the reverse strand, counting down.
GAAGATGAGATTCGACGCGGTCGGAGCGATTCCGTGCAACAAAGAACTGCGTGACACAGATGAGGTTAAGAACGATCCGATTACGAACGTGGTATCACAGATGACAGAAGACGAGTATACAGTCCTGATGCCGAAACTTCCGGAGCTGCGCTCCTTCTGGGATCTGCTCGACCCGATCATCATCGACGCATACGGCGGCAACCTGACAGAAGCGGACATGCAGACAAAGCTTGACGATCTGGTGGCTGATTCCGCAGCGACGGCAGAATAACAGAAGCAATCACAATACTAACCTCAATTCATAAGAGCCTGAGCTGTCAGGCTCTTATGTTATAAAATGGAAAAGAGGATCTCATCTATGAAAGTAAAGAAAAATACCTGGTGGAAAAAGTATATAAACGGGTTCCGTGAGGGGGATATCTCTGTCAGGCTGTCATACCTGATCATGGGATTTGCCAATCTGAGGAACGGACAGATCATCAAAGGACTTATCTTCCTCCTTGCCGAGATCGGCTTTATCGCATATATGGTCATGGCGGGAGCTTCATCTATCGTCGGACTGATCACTCTGGGGACACAGGCCCAGGGCTGGGTCATGGACGAAAGCCTCGGCATCAAGGTACAGGTGGAAGGAGACAACTCCATGCTCTGCATGATCTACGGGCTTGCCACGATCATGATCATCGCGCTGTTCCTGGTCTTCTATGTGGTAAATACAAGGAGCGCGGCGGCAGTGTATGAATGCAGAAAGTCAGGAGAGCATATCCGCTCGTTCCGGGAAGATGCGGCCCTGCTCCTGGACAGCAGATTCCATGTGACGCTCCTTACCGTACCTACGGCAGCAGTCCTGGTCTTTACGGTACTGCCGCTTCTCTATATGATACTTCTCGCATTTACAAGCTATGACCACAATCATCTTCCGCCGAAGAACCTGTTCGACTGGATCGGACTGTCCAACTTCGGGAAGATGCTGGGAGGAAATATCGCGGGCACATTCTTCCCGCTGCTCGTCTGGACGCTAATCTGGGCATTCTTCGCTACATTCAGCAGCTTCCTGGGCGGCGTAGTGTTGGCGCTCCTCATCAACAAGAAAGGGATCAAGTTCAAGAAGTTCTTCCGCACGATCTTCGTGACGACAGTCGCCGTACCGCAGTTCGTTTCTCTGCTGATCATGAGAAACATGCTCCACGCGGCAGGGCCGATCAACTCCATGCTCGAGAATCTGGGTCTGATCTCCGAGCCGCTTCCGTTCCTTACGGACGCGCTTGCAGCCAAGATCACGGTCATTGCGGTAAATATGTGGGTAGGTATCCCGTTTACGATCATGATCGTGACAAGCGTGCTGACCAACCTGCCGGAAGACCAGCTCGAAGCCGCAAGGATAGACGGGGCGAATGCATTCCAGATCTTCCGCAAGATCACGCTCCCGCAGATCATCTTCATCATGACGCCTACGCTGATCCAGCAGTTTATCGGAAATATCAACAACTTCAATGTTATCTACCTTCTGACCGGCGGAGCGCCGATGAACAGCAACTACTACGCGGCGGGAGATACGGATCTTCTGGTGACGTGGCTGTACAAACTGACGGTGGAAAAGGCTGACTATAACCTCGCGTCTACGATCGGTATCATCACATTCGTGGTGTGCGCGGTGTTCTCACTGATCGCGTATACAAGATCGGCTGCCTATAACAAGGAGGATATGTTCCAATGAAAAAGAAAGCACAGTTTGGAAATGCAATTACATATATTATCCTGATCGTGGTAAGCATCATCTGGATATTCCCGATCATATGGATCGTACTTACTTCATTCAGAGGAGAGAGCGGACAGTTTGTATCTTATTTCATCCCGCACGAATTCACTGCCGACAACTATAAAGTGCTGTTTACGAACTCGGACTATCCGTTCTTAAGATGGTTCGGCAATACATTTATCGTGGCAGTATTCTCATGTATCATCAGTACATTCCTGACAACGTCTATGGCATATGTGCTGTCAAGGCTGAGGTTTCGGATGAGAAAGCCGATCATGAAGATCGCGTTGGTGCTGAACATGTTCCCGGCATTCATGAGCATGATCGCCGTGTACTATATCTTAAAGGCGATGAACCTGACGCAGAGCCTTGCGGCGCTGGTGCTTGTATATTCGGCGGGATCGGCGCTGACATTCTATGTGTCCAAAGGCTTCTTCGACACGATGCCGAAGGCGCTGGACGAGTCGGCACAGATCGACGGCGCGACGAAATTCCAGATATTTACGAAGATCACGTTCCCGCTGGCGAAGCCGATCATTGTTTACACATCCCTGACAGCGTTCATGTCCCCGTGGATGGACTTTATCTTTTCAAAAGTTATCATGGGAGATAACGTTCAGAACTATACAATTGCCATCGGATTGTATACAATGATGACAAAGGCAAATGTAAACACAATGTTTACAGTCTTTACCGCCGGATGCGTCATTATCGCGATCCCGATCTCCCTGCTCTTTATCTACATGCAGAAATTCTATGTAGAGGGCGTCACGAGCGGAGCGGTGAAAGGATAAGACAGGAAGCCGGACAATAATCAACAAGGAGAATCAGACATAATGCAGAAGAAATGGTGGCACAATGCGATCGGGTATCAGATCTACCCGAAAAGCTTTCAGGATACGAACGGAGACGGCATCGGGGATATCCCGGGGATCATAGAACATCTTGACGACCTCGAAGAGCTCGGGATCAATATGATCTGGCTGTGTCCGGTCAACAAATCCCCGATGGCGGATCACGGATATGATATCTCGGATTATGACGAGATCGATCCCATGTTCGGCACGCTGGACGATATGAAACGTCTGATCAAAGAGGCGGACAAAAGAGGGATCCGGGTGCTGATGGACCTGGTCGTGAACCATACGTCGTCCGAGCACGAATGGTTTCAGAAAGCGCTGGAAGACCCGGACGGCAGGTATGGAAAGTATTACATCATCCGCGAGGGAAAGGACGGAAAAGAGCCCAACAACTGGAGATCCATCTTCGGCGGGAGCGCCTGGGAGCGGATCGGAGATACGGACAAGTATTATCTGCACCTGTTTACCAAGTGGCAGCCTGACCTGAACTGGGAGAACAAAGAAGTAAGAGAAGAGATCTATGCGATGATCAACCGGTGGCTCGACATGGGGCTCGGCGGCTTCAGGATAGATGCGATCAGCCACCTGAAGAAAGATTTTACCTACGAGAACCTTCCGGCGGACGGCGTGGACGGTTATGTGAACGGATTCCCGTATTTCAGGAATGTAAAAGGAATTGAAACATTCTTAAATGAGCTGAAGAAAGAGACGTTCCTGCCGCATGATGCATTTACACTGGCGGAAGCGGACGACGTGGCGCCTGAAGATCTGGAGGACTTTATCGGCGAAGACGGATATTTTTCAAGTATATTTGACTTCTGCCACACGAGATACCATGTCAATCACCCGAAGTGGAAAGACCGCCCGGTGGAGATGATAAATGACCTGCGTGATGCACTGTTCCAGAAGCAGGAATACGTAAACGGCAGGGGATTCCTCTGTAATTTCCTTGATAACCACGACACATCGAGGTCTGCAGAGAGATTTATCCCGCGGGAGGACATCGGCTATTACAGCATGTCCGCACTGGGAAGCGTCAACTTCTTCTTCCCGGGAATCGTATTTCTGTATCAGGGGCAGGCGGCCGGGATGCTGGACTACAGGAAGAAGAGCATAGATGAGTTCAGGGATCCGACCACGTTCAATATGTACCGGGGCTATCTTCAGGAGGGCATGACTGAGGAACAGGCGCTCGAGAAGCTCAACGTGGAATCCCGGGAACATGCCAGGACACCTATGCAGTGGAATGCACAGGAAAACGCCGGATTTACGGACGGGACTCCCTGGTTTGCGGTGAACCCGAATTATAAGGAAATCAATCTGGAAGCAGAGAAGGGGAAAGAAGAATCTCTGTACCACTGGTATCGGAAGATGATCGCCCTGCGGAAATCAGACGAGTACAGCGAGTTGTTTATCTACGGAAGTCTCATTCCTGTCTATGAGAAGACAGACGGCGTGATCGCCTATGAGAGAGAATATCAGGGCAGATGCGTCCTGGTCATCTGTAATCTGAAGGCAGCGCCCCAGGAACTGCCGTTTGGATGGAATGTGAAGAAAATCCTGCTGTCTAATCATAAGGACGTTAATATTGAGAAAGAGAAAATCTGCCTGCGGGGGTATGAGACCGTTATAGCAGATATCGAGAAATGATCCGCGAAGTGTGATCAAGGAATTGTAAATTGCCGCTGTGGCATTAATTTAATAATAATATTGACTGGGAATACCCAATATGGATATAATATAAATCAGTATATCCATATTGGGTATTTTTCGTGGAGGATGAACATGTATTACGTAATAAAAGAACTCAGGGAATCTACAGGACTGACACAAAAGAAGTTTGCCGCGATGTATGGAATACCGCTTAGTACCTTGCGTAAGTGGGAACAGGGAGAGGCGTCTCCGGCGCCGTATGTCGTAAATCTGATCGCCAGGACTTTGCCTGCCACAGACTCCGGACTTAAAAAAATAGCAGGAAAAGACGGGACGGTTTTTTATTACGATAAAAATCAAAAGGCAGTTTCGGACGCGCGTGGAAACAAGATCTACATCAAGGAAGATCTGGAAGGGGTAAAAGAAAAGAACCTGGTGCTGTATCTGAAAGATCTGTATGAAAGCTTTTACGAGATACAGGAAAGATTTGAACAAGACTGCCAATATGACAAAAAAGAAGATATTTTGTGGAGCTAGGGAAAGGGGAGAATGTATGGCAAGATATGCGAAAGAATATTATCTGATGCATAAAGATATTCCGGTGTGCCTGATGGAAATCTCAGATGACGGAGCCTTAGGGCGTGTAAGGAGAAATGAAGCGGCAGCGGATCATTTCCCGTTGGGTGGTCAGATGAATAATATGAAGTTTCATGAATGGTGGAGGGATCGGGCGATACCAAAGACAAGACATGGAGCAGAGACTGCTCTTCAAAGACTGGGATATTCATCAACGAATAGTGCCTTGGTTAATAATCTTGCGTTAAGTCTGTCCGACTGCTACTGGATCCGTCCCCGTGGGGAAGATCTGACATGGAAAGATGTTAATTTATTTACGAATGATTTTGTTGACACATTCGGAGAACTTACGATTAATCAGGACCATATGATCGATCTCAGAAAAGAAACCAGATTTAATTGTGCAACCTCACAGGGAGAATTGCAGAAGAAATGGTGCATAGATAAGAATGGACGGCGTTATATGATCAAAGGTAATTACGGGCAGTCTTATCAACAGAGTCTGAATGAGGTATTTGCAACAAGACTACATGAACAGCAGAGATTTCCTCATTATACCCGATATTCTCTTGTCCAGGTACAGACTGACGGAAATATTGAAGGAATAGGATGTATGTGCTATGATTTTTGCAGTGAGAACATTGAGTGCATCAGCGCGTGGGAATTATTGCAGACAGTGAAAGTCAGGCAAAAGGAATCTTATTACTATCCATTAAAAAATGTATGCCTCGAATTGGGAATGGATGAAGAGGCTTTTACACGTTTTCTGGATTATCAGATCATGACAGATTATCTTATAAGCAATACGGATAGACATATGAATAACATTGCAGTTATGAGGGATCCGGACACACTGCGACTGTTGGGTTTTGCTCCGATCTATGATTCGGGTAATTCGATGTTTTATAACACACCTTATGAAAAACTGTCTTATATAAAACTGGACGAGATCAGGACTCATTCGTTTGTAGAGCGGGAAAACAGGCTGCTTCAATATGTACGGGATCGATTACTTGTGGATATCGATAAAGCAGAGATGGATTTTTCAATTTATGAAATGGATGTTGTGGAACGACAGATCAGGATTCCGTTGTTAAAAAAGCTGTATTACAGGAAAATAGAAAACTTAAAATCTTTCCAAAAGGGAAAGGATTTGTGGAAAAAGTACTAAAGGGAGAAATAAATTATGACGCAAAAGAAGCATGTATTTTTCCAGCCGGTCCAGACGGCGGAACAGAGGAGAAAAAGAACCAGAAATATCGTGATAACAGCAGTAATCCTGGTGATCGCGGCAGCGGCGATCTACTTTGCAATGCCGAAAAATAAAGCTCTTTCACAGAGCAGTATATTCGACCAGGCGGAGATTGAAGCGCTCGCACGGCAGGCCGTGGACTATATCAATGAAGAGGACTTCGACGGATTAAAAGAGATGTCTGTCGATGAGATGTCCACCATTATGAATAAAGAGAGAATGGACGAGGCAAAGGCGAGGGTGTCGGAAGACTGGGGAGCATTCCGGGAAGTGTCGGATATCACCGCAATGGAAGTGACGCAGCGGGGCGTGACGGCGGCGGTAGCGTATGTGACAGCGGATTATGAAAATGCGGAGATACACTTTACATTTGCATTTAATGAGGATATGAAGCTGGCGTCCCTGGGAATACAATAACAGGGCAGCAGTTCCGCTGTCTGATCTCAGCTGCGATATTATGCCGTGATCTTGATATGGGAGTACGAAATTGCTCCTGTGTGTGATAGAATAGAAGATATCAGAAACAGAAAGGAGACTTTAGTAATGAAGAAAGAAGTACTGGACTATGTAGCGGAGAAAACACATGAGATGATGGAAGCGCATTCTTGCAGCGCGGAGGCAAAGGCTGCCGGACAGGCGTGGCTGGATGCAGTCGGGACGGAGAACGAAGCGCAGGAGACAGAGAAGTATATCGCAGAGCTTGAAGCGGACATCATGCCGATCGACAACCTGATCGCATTTGCAGAGTCAGAGGGCGGGGCACAGGTATTCGGTGCCGAGAAGACGAAGGAAGTAGCGGCCCATGCGAAAGAGATCAAGGCAGCAGGCGCGAAATACTGCGACTGCCCGGCATGCGCAGCTGTGGAAGCGATCCTTGCGAAGAAAGCCGAGATGCTGGAAGCATAGAAAACGCTGTGACCGTCTATACTTTCAGATGGAGGAACGGACGATCATCCGGCAGAATAATATAAGGGAGGCTGTATCCGATGAAAATGAAAATACGTAACAAAGCGGCATTTACGGATGAAGTGACGCCGTTGGAAGAAGAAAACGCCCGGGTCTCTTATGAGGCTGCGTTGGAGGGGATCGTGCTCCTGGAAAATGACGGCATACTTCCGATCACACCGGGCAAGGTAGCGCTGTACGGAGCGGGGGCAGGCATGACCATCAAAGGAGGGACAGGCTCCGGCGAAGTAAATGAGCGCCATGCGGTCTCGATCCTGGAGGGGATGGAGTCGGCAGGCTTTACCGTGACGACGAAGAACTGGCTTAAGGGATACGAAGAGGAGTACAGGAAGGGCGAGGAAGAATATGCGGCGGAGTTCCGGCGCAGGATGCTGAAGTTCGATATAGTAAATATGATGGGAACACCATATCAGCATCCGTTCGGACAGCCGGTGACTATTGAGGACGTCAACGGATCTGATACAGATACGTGTATCTATGTTATCGCACGGCAGGCGGGCGAGAGCGCAGACCGGAAGCTGAAGAACTTCGAGTATTCCCTGTCTGACGAAGAGAAAGCAAATCTCGCGATGTGCGCCGCGAATTATGAGAAAATGATCGTGGTGATCAATGTGGGCTCTGTGTTTGACATGGGCTTCCTCGACGAGATCACGGGGATCGGCGCGGTCGTCTATTACGCACAGCAGGGAATGATGGGCGGAAAAGCATTCGCAGACCTGATCAGCGGGAAAGTATCCCCGTCCGGAAAGACGGCGGATACATGGCCGAAGAAATACGAAGACATCCCGTTCGCCATGGATTACAGCTATCTGAACGGAGATGTGGATCAGGAGTATTACAGGGAAGGAATCTACGTCGGCTACCGGTATTTCGACAGCTATGATGTGGAGCCGAGGTATCCGTTCGGCTACGGTCTGTCTTACACCGGTTTCTCAGTGGAGACAGAGAAGGTCGAAGCGGACGGGACAAAAGTCGCCGTCACCGCGAAAGTAACGAATACCGGAAGCGTATATTCCGGAAAAGAAGTTGTCCAGCTCTATGTGACCTGCCCGCAGACCGGGATGGCGAAGGAATACCAGAAGCTGGCGGCATTTGCCAAGACTGAAGAGATAAAGCCGGGAGAGAGCAAAGAGGTATCGCTTGCCTTCGATATGGCGGATCTGGCTTCCTACCGGGAGAAAGATGCAGCCTACGTACTGGAAAAGGGCGACTATATCTTAAGGCCTGGAACTTCCAGCAGGGATACTTCCGCAGCGGCGGTACTGGTTCTGGATGAAGACGTCGTGACAGAACAGTGTGAGAATATCTGCCCTGTCGTACTCAAGGTAAAAGAAATAGAACCGCCGATGCTGTCAGACACTGCGGATGAACAGGATACAGATCTGGAGCGGATTCCGGTGAAAGCGGCGGACATTGCGACTGCCGGGCACCGCTATGAAGATCCGGAGATATATTCCGACCCTGTAGTCGATGCAGTCCTTGACGTCCTGTCGGACGACGAACTGTGCGATGTGGTGACAGGCGCCGGCGTGACGGGAGGAGGCCCGAAGTTCTTCGAGGCGCCGGGCTCTGCCGGATATACTACGGGAGAACTGATCGATAAGGGACTGCCCAATGTCTGCCTGGCGGACGGACCTGCGGGGCTGCGTCTCCAGAAGATCTCGGCCGTAATGCATAATGGCAGGCTGAAGAGTGTGGAACCGATGCTCTCGGCGATGAAGTATGTTCCGGATCTTGCGAAGAAATTTATCCTCGGGGATCCTCAGAAACGGCCATGCGTTTACCAGTTCGCAACTTCATTTCCGGCAGGGCTCGCCCTGGCGCAGTCCTGGAATACGGCGCTTGTGGAGCGTGTCGGCGAGGCGGTCGGCAAAGAGATGGAGAGATACGGCGTGACCTACTGGCTGGCGCCGGGCATGAATATCCACAGGAATCCGCTGTGCGGACGCAACTTTGAGTATTACTCCGAAGATCCGCTTCTGACAGGAAAGATGGCGGCCGCCATGAGCAGGGGCGTACAGTCCAGAAGAGGCTGCTATGTGACGGTCAAGCATTTTTGCTGCAATAATCAGGAGGATAACCGGAACCATACGAACGCAAATGTAAATGAGCGGGCGCTCCGGGAGATCTATCTGAGAGGATTCCGGATCGCCGTGCAGGAAGGGCACGCAAAGGCTCTCATGACAAGCTACAACAAGGTCAACGGCGCCTATGCGAACAACAGCTACGACCTGCTCACAAAAGTACTGAGAAATGAGTGGGGATTCGACGGCGTGGTGATGACAGACTGGTTCGCGACGGGCAAAGACGTGGGAAGCCACAGCGCTGCGATCGAAGCCGGAAACGACCTGATCATGCCGGGCGGAAAAGGCGCGGTCAGGGAATTGAGACAGAAGCTGAAGTCGGGAGAGCTTGACAGGACGGCGCTGATAAAATGCGCGGCGAATGTGATCCGGGGGATCACGGGATCGAGGATCTATCAGGCGTACCGGAGAATGTACACAGAGAAACAGTCAGAATAACAGATAGCGCAGCAGGAATAATTACCGGCGGTCCGTCAGGTCTGACCGGTAATTTTTACGCAATAATCCTGCAGGATCTGCCAGGATCTTCCGGTAATCATTGCCTTATTGCCGGTGGCGGGAAAACAGGATATAATTAAGAAATGAACAGCTGCAATACGAATCAAAAGAAAAACAAAAGTATAAAACACCGGATTGCCGCATCAGTGCTCCTGCTCCTTTTAAGCGCCGCCCTGATGATATTATCGGCGAAAGCCCCTGCATTTGCAGAGTGGTATTCGGAATATATATACCCGCTGGCAGTGAACAGTATCGGGCGCATCAGCGGTATGCTGCCGTTTTCGGTCTCGGAGACCGGGATCTATATCCTGCTGGCGGTATTTTTTGTGACGATGATACGGATGGTTATAAGGACCGCGAAGAAAGACCGCACGCCGGATCCGGCATTTTCCTCATGGATATCATGTGTCCTGGCGGCGGGCGTCCTTGCATTTCTCTATACGGCCTGCTGCGGGATCAACTATCACAGGAGATCCTTTTCTGAGGAGGAAGGGATCGTTACATATCGGTACAGCGCAGATGAACTGAAAGAGATCTGCGTCTGGCTTACGGACGAGGTGAACAGCCGTGCGGATGCAGTGGCAAGAGACGAAAAAGGCCTTCTTGCGCTGGAAGCATCAGAGCGCAGCGGAGGGGTGGATGCCATGCATATGCTGGCGGAAGAGTTCCCTTCCCTGCGGGGGTATTATCCGGAGCCGAAGGCATTGATCTTATCGGAAGTCCTGTCTTATCAGGGACTGACCGGCATCTATCTGCCGTTCACTGTGGAAGCTAACTATAACGGAGATATGCCCGCATATGACAAGCCCTTTACCGTGTGCCACGAACTGTCCCATCTGCGGGGATTCATGGAGGAGCAGGAGGCGAACTTTATCGCGTTTCTCGCGTGTATCGGATCTGAAAGGACGGACTTTCAGTACAGCGGCTATCTGTCCGGATGGGTGTACTGCATGAACGCGCTGTACCGGGCGGACTATGAGAGCTGGCAGGAAGTGAGGACGATGCTGGATGCTGCGGCGGAGCCTGATCTGACAGCGAACAATGAATTCTGGGACAGATACGAGGGGACGATATCCGAGACGGCGGAGCGGATCAATGATACATATCTCAAGGCAAACGGGCAGGCGGACGGCGTGCAGAGCTATGACAGGATGGTGGATCTGATCGTGGCATATTTCGGGAATAAAATTTCGGAATAAAGGGTAAATATGCAACCATCTAAAGGGATAAAAGGTAATACTTATGAGGAAACTTTTAAAAAAGAGGGAAGCAGTCGATGTGGAGGCGGCGCTTCATACATACGGGGATATGGTCTACCGTCTCGCGCTGGTGCAGATGAAGAATCCGGGCGAGGCGGAGGATGTATTTCAGGATGTATTTCTGAGACTTGTCAGATATAAGGACAGGATAGAGGGCCAGGAGCACCTGAAAGCGTGGCTGATCCGGGTGACGGTCAACTGCTGCAAGAAGCAGTTTGACAGTGCATACCGCAGAAGGACCGTACCGATGGACCGGGAGATCGGTTCGGAGCAGACGTACGAGATGGAGCTGCCGGGAGATCCCGTATATGACGCGGTGCTGGGGCTGCCGGATGATTACAGGAACGTGATCCATCTGTTTTACTACGAACAGTATTCGGTGCGTGAGATCGCGGAGCTGCTTGGTCTGTCGGAGACTGCGGTGAAGACGCGTCTGTCCCGTGCAAGGGGAAAGCTTAAGAATACACTGAAAGGAGAGTATGGCGGTGCAGGAACAGTACAGGAAAGCAAATGACAGGATCCACGCGCCCGAAGATCTGGTCCGCCGGACGGAAGCTGCGGTCAGGCAGGAAGAGAAGAGACAGAAGATATATGCCATCCGGCGTTATGCCGCTGTCGCTGCTGCTGCCTGTCTATGTCTGGCCGGTTTTGGCGTCTGGAACTTCTCAGTGAGGGACAGGATCGTTGTGCAGGACGTAGAGATCGGCGCAGATGAATTCAGGGCGCAAATGAATCTGGGCGGACACGGCGCTTCCGGAGACGGAGCGCAGATACAGAAGATCCCTGCAGAAGGCGGCGGACCTGAAGATACAGATACGCAGAAGGAGAACACGAAGAGCCCGGACGTAAGAGTTGAAAAGTACGATTCAAAGAATGAGATCCCGCAGGAGATGTGGGAGTTGGAACCGAGCAGGATCAACCGGCGGGAAGTATATATCGGCAGATCGGAAGATACATGGTACGCAGCGTTTGAGAAAGACGGTGCGTACTGGTTCGCGGAGGCTGACAGTGCGGCGGAAGAGGAGCTGACAGAGTATCTGAAAGACATTTTATAAAACAAGCAGGAAGCTTAAGAGGAATCAGCCTATGAAAAGAAAGCATTACAGAGCCGGGATATCCCTGCTGGCAGCCGCAGCGCTGGCGTTTACGGCATGTCAGGGAACAGAGGGCGGCCCGGACAGCCGGGAAGAGGAGGCGTCCGCGGCGGCGCAGGAACTGGCCCGCTCTATCCGTCAGAAGTATGACGAACAGTATGATTATACAGATCCGGTCCCGGGGATCGCCAGAGATGAGAAGCTGACGCTGCAGTTGGGATTTGATATCTATGACACTGATTTCACCGAGTATACCCAGATCGTAAATGTATATCAGGACGCGGAGCTGAAGCACCCGGCGGGATCGCATTTTGAGTGGGACGCAGAGACGAAAGAACTCTCGGTTACTCCTCCGAGATGGGAGGCAGGAGGTATATCGGCTGCCGGTCTGGACGAATCTGATCCGGGATATGATCCGGCACAGGACTCTCTGTTTGACAAAGGTGAGCTGAAAGACTGGGGCAATCTACCCCGGTATTATATGGTCAGATATGTGGATACAGAGACAGGAGAGACGCTGGATAAACCGGTAGTCACTGTATTTACGGTAGATCACGAAGTGAGCCGGGCACCGGAGATGTCTATGGAGATCAATGAGGAAGGCCTGCCCGTATTCCATTGGAATGAGGTGCCGGGAGCGGAGAAATATTATGTTATGACAGTGAACTGGTCGGAGGAGAACGGATACTCCGGAAATGGATTTGTCATGGGAAGTACGGAAGAGACGGAATGGATACCGGACTCCGCCGCCCGGTTTGTCATAGATTCAGTGTCAGAGAATGACCGGCAGGAAGTGTATGAGACCTGTTATTGTGTGATCGCAGTCTCAGAGGACGGAACTTCGGCCATCAGTAATGTCTTTGATGTGAAAGATATAGCACGTATGGTCCCATATGCGGAGGAGACAGCCATGAGCATCTCGAAGGAAGGCTCTGATTACGTGGAGAGTTTCGAGGCAATGCCTGCTTATAAATGGGTCAGAATGTGTGACGGAACGCTTGTACAGAAGATCATCAACTATGATTTTGAAAGCGCAGAGCCGGTTACCGAGACATGGGCGGAGTATGAGAAAGAGGATATGTCCGATCTGCAGCTGGTGGAGATGAATCTGGTCAAAGTACCGTACAGTATAGACGGAACCGGATTTACCGGTGTGGCGGTAATCGAGAAGTATGATCCGGATACATGGGAGGACGAACTCGAGAAAATCCGCAACCGGCAGGAAAAGCTCAGGACAAAGGGCGGAACAAGAATCCCTGTACTGACGCAGGAAGATACGGCGGAAGAAGAGACTCAGCAAGAAGCCGACTCGGTCAATGAAAACGGCGGAGCAGTCACAGAACCGGAGCAGGGGTATGAAGTAACGGCAAACAGTGCGCTGAGCGAGTATCTGGCAGTGAACATGATGAATGCCAGTCCGGTGATCAGCCTTGCTGATTTCCCGGAAAGCTCAGACCAGTCCTATCTGCAGGATGCATGGGAGGAAGCAGTGTATCAGAATCCGATGATACTGGGAGTTACAAATGCTTCCATTTGCGGGAATGGAAAGATGCTCGCGGTCACCTACGATACAGAGGCGGATGCGATCCGTGAGAAACAGGAGGAGATCGCGGCAGAGACAGAACGTGTCGTCTCGGAAATCATCACCGATGATATGAGCGAGCTGGAGAAGGAGATGGCGATCAATCAGTATCTCTGCGATACGGCAGAATACGATACGGCAGCTTTGGAAAACGCCGGGGAAAATGATTTTGAAGATGTGGATGATGAGTTCAATGATTCCTTTACCCCGTACGGAGTGCTGCTCAACAAGGCCGGCGTATGTTCCAGCTATGCAGGAGCCTTTAAGCTTCTGGCGGAAGAGGCAGGACTGGAATGTATCGTAGTAACCGGATATCTGGACGGTGAACTGCCACACGCGTGGAACAAGGTTAAGATAGACGGGGAGTGGCAGATTGTGGACAGCACGAACAATGACAGCGAGCTGATCTTTAATGCGCTCCTCAATCTGCCCGACACTGCGGCGGATAAAGTGCTGGTGGAGGATGAAAGATATGTCCTGGATTCCAAGCTTGACAGTTATCAGGCAAATACAGACGAGAAGGAGTACTACCATATCAATAACCGGTTCTATGAGCAGGATCAGATCACGGCGCCTCTGACAGAGGAGCTGAGGGAAGAAGGAACGGCACTCCTTAGGACCGATTATACGCTTAGCGATGAGCAGTTTATGACTATCGCACAGCAGGCGGCTGACAGATACGGAACCGATGAACTGGGAGGCTGTTACTGGATGGGAGTCATCTATCTTACAGATGAATATTGAGAAAGCATTCAGGATGAATATCTGAAACAAAATGGAGGGAAAAAGACATGAAGAAACAGAAAATATCAGTGGCAATAGGACTTACGGCAGCTATGGCGGCAGGATTGATTTCGGGCTGCGCTACAAAGGCGACGCCGGAGAATCTCCTGCGTGATATGCAGAAGAACGCGGAGAAAACAGAATCCTCCCTGCTGAATTTTAAGATGGAAATGGCCATGGGAGACGGAACGACGGATATCAGTTTGGGGATGGACATGAATATGGAGACAACGACTGAACCGGAGGCAGCCCATGGGAAAGGCACGGTGTCTATTAATATGGGAGGCATAGATTTCAGTGCAGAGACAGAGACATACTCTGTGCAGGAAGATGATGAGTATGTTACTTATACACTGATTGAAGACCAGTGGACGAAAGAAGTGACAGACGACGGGGAAATAACCGGAGAAGTAGAAAGTATCGCCGATAATATGGAAGAGTATGCAGACCAGTTTACACTGGCGGAAGACCTTGTTACAGTAAATGATAAGGAGTGCTTTGAGCTTACCGGCGAACTGGACGGAGATCTGTTCTCCGAGATGATGCAGACCGATATGACAGATTCTCTGGCAGGATACGGAATTGATGAGGAGAAATTGTCTGACATGGTATTCCCGTGTACGATAGACATTTATAAAGACAGTATTCTTCCGGCAAGACTGTATTTTGATATGAAAGATACCATGGCTCCGGCAATGGAGGATTCCGGAGTGACGATCTCCGAATGCTATGTAGATATGACATTTATGGAATATGATACAGTAGAAGAGATCACAGTTCCGGAAGAGGCGGTTTCCTCGGCAACGGACAGCGGGGCGGCAGGCGGACTTGATCTGCCGCAGGATGATATATATGGAGATGAAAGTGTGGTTAAACCGGCAGAACCGGCCGAGCAGAACAGCAATCTGGGAGACAGCTGGGAGAGCTATACGGTTCAGGTAAATAATACAGTGCTTACGCTTCCGTGTACGGTCTCTGATCTGGAAGCTGCGGGCGTGAAGCTGGATACAGAGTATACACCGTCCGGCTATGTCGTCAATGCAGGTGAGTATGAGCTGGCATGGTTCAAGGCAGACAGCGGCGCTGCTATTATGGTGGATATGATAAATACAGGGAGCGAACCGAAAGAGATAAAGGAATGTCTTGTAGGTTCTGTCTGTGCTGACGCTTACAGCATGACGCAAGGCGGGCTGACAGTAATCTTTCCTGGCGGCATACAGGTAGGTTCCCCGGAGGCTGACCTGCTGGCAGCATACGGAGAAGCGGACGACGTGTATAAGGATGAGAATTATGGAAATTCATACTACTGGTATGGTGATGACGTTATAGCAAGCGGCTTCAACGCCAGCATTGATCCTGAGACAGGTCTGATAGTGTCGCTCAACATCGAGAATGAAGGGTAACGGCAGGAGAGGATGATCGAATCAGACAAAAAGCAGTTAGAACCTGAGTAAAAGATATGAAAAAGTGAGATACGGGAGTGCAGTATGGACGAAAGGCCATGCAGTGCTCCCGGTTTTTATTAGGGGAAGCTGTGGCCGGATCTTGGCCGGGAGAAGTGGAGGAGAGCCCGCGCTGATTACAGAAGCCATCTGACCGGACAGAAAATCTGAAAGAAATTTCGTAAAATCAGTAACCTTAACATCCTGAATAAGGTATTATTAACAGGAGCAGAGAAATGTGTTTTCAGGGGAATGCGATTATGAGAAAGGTATATAAGTCAGTTTTTGCGGTGGTGACGGCAGCCGTGATACTTACCTGCAGCGCCTGCGCGGTCATTCCGGCAGCAGATCCTGCCGAAGAACCAGATGCTGAAAAAGCATTGACGGAGACGGCAGAGGAGATTAGGATACCGGCTTCGATATTTAGGTTCGCAAATACGGATATCGAAGATAATATGGATGAGTTCGGAGATTACTGTACCGGCGTAAGACGTGACGGGGACGATCTGATCATTGAAGTTACCCCGTCGCAGAAAGAAGAGCTTATGGAGATATACGCCGGTTCCATTGACGATGTGCTGAAAGATATGGCAGAAGAAGAACAGGGATATTATGTGGAGACAGACAAAGACCACAGCTGCTTTGTATATCACTATGATGAGAAGATTGACGGTATTTTAGAGGCGAAGATGCTTTTGATGATCACGACCTCTGATGTTCTGACCGGAATTATGGAAACAGGAAATCCAGACTGGAATGCCCGTGCAAAGATCGTGAACTGCCACACGGGTCTGACTGTAGGTGAAGGCACATTTCCGGACGGGAGCATCACTTTCGGACCTGATGAATGGCAGGCCAGTTATGATGACGGTGCATGGCTCAGAGCCAGACAGGAAGAGGTTATGACTATGGCAGGCCTTACCGGGGCTTATGAGAAATTGACAGATACCCAGAAAGGGATCGTTACTTCTATCGGGCAGATGCTGGACTGGATTGAAGGAAAATACCAGCAGAAATTCCAGTATATATCCTACGCGCCGGGAGACGCGATCGAGCGGGAGCACCTGAAGGTGTATCCGGAACAGGGCGGTGAATCGGATGTTGTGACGGTGTACCGCACCTATGAAAACGGGCTGTACCGGTATGAAGATGATTACGGAGCAATTCTGATGCGTCCTGCGTACGAAGAGCAGGTCCGCACATTTGCAGAGCAGTATCTGCCTTCCGAAGGGATAAAGATTTACACGGAGATAAAGAGTGGAGGCAGCGGCGCGGCAGATGGAGAACCGGTTCTGAACGAGGTATCCGCCGCAACGTATATTTTTATGGACGACGCCCTGTGTTCGGGACAGTACGAGGCGTTTCTGGAGGCTGTGCCGGACTGGCTCGCAGAGAACTGTCAGGGCATGCCGGCGGGGATTTATCTGCGTATGACAGAGTCCGAAGCATGGCAGCAGATCGACAGATCCGGTTATGAGGATAAGCTCCGGGAAGATATTTATACAGGAGAGGCGGAGTGCGCGATCTCCGGAAGCGGGAAAGTGACAGTGTATTAACTGAGAGGAAGAAATATCATGAGGAAGATTTTATTGCTTACGGTATGCTGCGCCCTTGTATGCAGTTTGAGCGGATGCATCGTTTTCAGGAGAGGATCATCCAATGAATATCGCTCTGATGAAGAATTGGCTGATGAAATGATAGAAAACATTATCGATTGCGCAGAAAAGGAAGATGCAAAAGCACTGACAGAATTATTTTCGCAATATGCTGAGGATAGTACGTTAAACTTAGCTGAACAGGCAGAAGAATTCATAGAGTTTTTTCAGGGCCAATGTAAAAGCTGGAAAGGAAATGCAAGTTCACATGAAAAAAGTGAATACGGAAAAACAATCTGGCGGGAATTGAGAGGGCAGTATTCAGTTATTACAGATGAAGCACAATATAAAATAGCATATATTTATATTCCTTTTCACAGAGAAGAACCGGATAAAGCAGGGCTTACTGCAATAGAGATCACTACAGAAGAAACTTTTAACAAGGATTGGTTTCTTTGGAGTCTGGATCAGAAACCGGGAATCTATGTGACAGAAGACAAGGAAGAAAGGTTCTCAGAACAGAGGCTGATCACTCCGGAAGAACTGATCCGGGCGGCAGGACTTACAAAAGAACAGTACCGCGGAGCCGACCTTGAACAGTTTATTGAAGATTTTGCCATCACGGAGGAAGATGTGGATGCGCTCAACATACCTTTACTTCTGGAAGAATACGAACCGGACCGCAAAGACGGGCTGATCGATGTGAGTTATCTCATTGAAGATGACATAGAAAAACGTACGTCTGATTTTACAGAGAATGTATATGCCATTGCTTTTATGGAAAACAAGAATACAAGTACAGAATGTGTATATTACGATCTGCCGGATAGAAAACGATATCAAACGTCGAATGCGTATCTCTTTGATGATCTGTACCAGACAGAGCCAGAGTATTATGCGGACGGACAGCAAATGGTGGAGGCGCTGGATAAGTACGGAGTTTTCAGCTGGGAATCTGGAACAGATGAAGAGGAGATCACAGATCCCCAGTACATGGTACTGGCAGTGGAATATGAGGACGGGACCGTGTTCCGTGTAAAAGCGTCCGGCTTACTGTCGCAGGTGCTGCCGGACGAGTACGATGAAGTGAGAGAAATGCTGTTGTCAGGAGAACACAGTGGAAGTTAGAGAAAAAATGAGTCTTGTTTCAAAGGAGGACGCCATGGATAGAGAATTTGAAGATGAATTTATGGATGCGCAGTCACAGATTATTTCACTATGTGTCGAATTTGCGGGCAATAGGGCTGATAAGGTTTATGCCTATGGCTCCATCGAAGAAAGCAGTATTTCTTTCAATGCATTTTTCAAGATTGACGGTCAGATTAAAACAACAAATAATATAGCTGCCGATACAGACTCGATATGGGATTTCCTGGATCTTGGCGAATCGGATCTGGAGAAGATAAAACAAATATGCATACACTATGGAAAACCTGTCCCCACAGAATTAAAAATGATCTATGACTGTAAAAGTGGTAAAATAGACACGAAATATAAATATGAAAGTATCTGTTCCGCAAAGACAGGGACAGATTCAAGCGAAATTTTTATGAAGTGGTTAGATGAGGTTCTCCAAAGCATATGGAAGAGATAAAGCAGCATTGTGAAAAAGTCATACAGATACTCCGTTCCGATTATAATACGCAGTTACAGTATTCGGGAATAATCAAAAAAATATACGATACTATGTTGCAGATTATATCCTGCGATAATGTCAATGAACTTCCTGATATTCACTGGAACAGCATAGCGCGGTGTTTTGCTGACGAAACGACGGATTATCAAAGTCCTATACTCTTTGAGATAGATAAAATTGCGAAGCTGTCAGAGGGAAAATAATGCCGGAGAGAATGGATTGGAAGATAATAATTCTTGTCGCATGTGCCACTTTTATATATTTTCTTTCGGCGGGATTTTTACCTGACCGCCTGTTTGTAAGTATAGAAGTCGTGAAAGAGGAAGAGAAGATATAGTCTGACTTAAAGGGAAAGTAATGAAGCAGTTGAGAAAAACAGAATGGCGGAGAGGATACCCCATTAAGAAAAACCTGGCGTTGTGTGCATGGGTAATGATGTCGCTCGCAGGCTTCACCGGAATACTGTCGCACCCAGAGAATATTCCGTCGCTGACGGCGTGTGTTCTTGCATTGGCGGGCGCAGTCCTGACGCTGCCGCGCCTGCTCAGATATTACAGAACAACATACCATAGTCTGCCCGCTCTGAACAGGCGGCTTACAAAAGAAGAGCAGGAGGAACTGCTCGAAAACGAAAATTTTGAGACGATCACTGAGTTGAAGACAGAATCACTGCGGTGGACAGATATTGCTGAAAGTGCGCACTGGCTCCGGATCAATGGAAGATATATTCCAAAAGAACTTGTGATCTTAGGAGGGGCTGAAGTAACCGGCAATATAATGAACCGGGACATGACACCGGTGATTTTCCTTTATGCGACCGGTGATATGGTGAAAATTGACCTTGGAGTTCAGGTTAGTGTTCCGAAAATCCGGGAACTTAACGCATATCTCTGGTCCTGTCATCATATTTTCCCAGGACAGGCAGACGGGAAAAAGACAGAAGAACTCAGCAGTATATTCGGGGAGGTTTACACAGATTATCTGAAAGAAAAAGAACCGGAGAAGGAGAGCGGGGTTCTTGCGGATCTTATAGAAGATGCGGGAGAACTGCGGCAGAAATGTATCGAGAGAATGCCGTCATATTTGAAAAAGGTTGACGAAAAAGTATGGTGGACTGAGAAGACAAGAAAGAAGATGGAACAGTGGAAAGCAGACCGGGAGAATACATTATGAGTGAAATAAAGTTTAAAGTCTCTAAAGATGGAAATGAAAAGAAATATATTCCTCTGATCAGAAAAATGCTGAGTCGCTCCCTTTCCGAAATAAGAGAATGCTTAAGTAATAATGGCTATATCGATATATGCAGTCTGGAAAACATAGAGGGGCTGCAGCATATGAATGAGCTGATTGAGGAGGGAGATTTATGAGGATTACAGATATTTTTGATGCGGTAAGAGATGGAACTTATTCGGATTTTTTGAAGTTTTATACAGGAGATCCAAATCTGTTCAATAAGTATACAGGATTAAGTTTGTTTCAATTAGTGTTTGTCAATGACCATAATACAGATGAAAAAATAAAGATGATTCGATTTTTAATATCTGAGGGGGCGGATGTTAACTTTAAAAGTCCAAAAGATCAAAGAAATGCGCTGCATATATTTTACTTTTCGGTATTGAGACCTGATCCACAGTACATGCTAAAAGTAACTCAGCTGCTGGTCGAGGCGGGGGTGGACATAAACGAAAAAGACAAATATGGCGCAATTCCGCTTAAATATGCGATTACCGTTGTAAAGCTGCCGACAGAGACGGCTATGCCGGTATATAAATATTTAATAGATCACGGTTCAAACATCTATGAAAAGGACAGTTTTGGAAAAGCGTGCATTGATTATGCAAAGGAATATTCATGGAGAAATGGTCTTATAAGTTTGATGGAGGACAGAATCTGACAGAGAAAGACGTTCGTGACGCAATAGAGAAGCTGCAGCGTGTTTTACAAACAGAGATTACTTAAAAAAGTATAAATGGAATATCTGGCTGTTTAGATAAAAAGTATGCCGGGAAAGGAAACATCATGGGCAAATCAGGAAGAAAAATAAAAAATCATGAGATCATTCTCTGTATTCTCGTGCTGGCAGTCATAGCAGCCGGTCTGCTGCTGCCTGAGACAGGGAATCTCGTTCTGCTGGATGAATTCTGCGATGTCGCGGTCATATGGATCGTGTGTATCTATGTGATCGTGAGGGTTTTGCGGAACAGGACCGCGCTGCCCTTTTCCGGGAGAGCGGCGGGGGTGGCGGCCGTTATTGTATGTATCGCTGTTGCACTCTGGTTTTCGAAAGACATAGGGCTCGATCTTGCGGCAGGTCCGCAGACGGCCACATTGACAGACATACAGCTGAGTAAGGCGCAGGCGCATACCGGGATTTTCTCGCACCATTATTATCTGACCGGTTCTGATAATAATGGCGTGACGCTCCGGGCAGAGATAACAGGGGAAGAGTATAGCAGGCTGCCGCAGGGCGGGACTGTCACGATCGAGTATTACGAACATACGCGGCGGATCGTGAAGGTGTACTGAAATACCAGGGAAAGGCAGAGGACTATGCAGGAAATGCCAGTCTTCATGAATCAAGCAAATACGGCAGGACAGTCTTCAGTGAATATAAAGCGCACTATTCCCTGACGACTGATCAGGAAGATTATATGGTCGCATTTCAGTATAGAATGCTCGATGCGGATAATCCGGGGATATATGCAACAGAATAAAACAGGTACGAATACAATGGCTTTCAAAAAAGATGTGGTGGCAGATAGCGAAATGTGGTAAAATAGCCCTGTTGAGCATATGTGCTCATGCTGTACGGCTTGTTCACACTGCATGGCACGCTCATACCGCATGAAGTATAAGATTCAAGAAGGAGGATTACATGATCAAATTATATGACGGCGGCGTTTATCTCTTAAACGGCACCGAGATAGTGGAAGATACAGGAAATGTACAGGTTCCCCTCTCAAAGGAAGAAGCTGCGCAGAACACGATGGCATACAGCATCTTAAGTGCGCATAATACTTCCGGTAATATGGAGAATCTGCAGATCAAGTTTGACAAGCTGACGTCCCACGATATTACATTCGTCGGGATCATCCAGACAGCGCGTGCTTCGGGACTCAAGAAATTTCCGATTCCTTACGTTCTGACAAACTGTCACAACAGTCTCTGTGCAGTGGGCGGCACGATCAATGAGGATGACCACATGTTCGGACTGACCTGCGCAAAGAAATACGGCGGCGTCTATGTTCCGCCTCATCAGGCAGTCATCCACCAGTATGCGCGTGAGATGCTGGCAGGCGGCGGAAAGATGATCCTTGGATCTGACAGCCATACACGTTACGGAGCTCTCGGAACCATGGCCATGGGCGAGGGCGGACCGGAGCTCGTTAAGCAGCTTCTTAACAAAACATATGATATCAAGATGCCGGGTGTGATCGCTATCTACCTTGACGGCGAACCGATGAAAGGCGTCGGACCGCAGGATGTGGCTCTTGCTATTATCGGAGCGGTATTTAAAAACGGATATGTAAACAATAAAGTAATGGAATTCGTCGGACCGGGAGTGAAGAAGCTGAGCGCTGACTTCCGTATCGGTATCGACGTTATGACTACAGAGACGACCTGCCTGTCTTCAATCTGGACAACAGATGAGAAGATCGAAGAGTTCTACGAGATCCACGGAAGAAGCGGCGACTATAAAGAGCTTAATCCGGGGGCATGTACATATTATGATGGATGTGTCTATGTGAACTTAAGCGAGATCAAGCCGATGATCGCTATGCCGTTCCACCCGAGCAATGTCTATACGATCGATGAAGTAAATGCAAACTTAAAAGACATCCTTCACGATGTTGAGCAGAAAGCGCTCGTAAGTCTGGACGGTGCGGTAGAGTATTCCCTGCAGGATAAGATCCGCGACGGCAAACTCTATGTAGAGCAGGGCATCATCGCAGGATGTGCGGGCGGCGGATTTGAAAATATCTGCGCGGCAGCAGACATCATCAAGGGACATAATATCGGTTCCGATGCATTTACATTCAGCGTATATCCGGCAAGTATGCCTGTTTATATGGAACTTGTGAAAAACGGCGCGGCAGCTGATCTGATGGAGGCCGGAACTGTTGTGAAGACAGCATTCTGCGGACCGTGCTTCGGCGCAGGGGACACGCCGGCGAACAACGCCTTCTCCATCCGTCACACGACGAGAAACTTCCCGAACCGTGAGGGAAGCAAACTTCAGAGCGGACAGATCTCATCCGTGGCACTTATGGATGCACGTTCGATCGCTGCTACAGCGGCAAATAAAGGTTACCTCACATCAGCGACAGATTTGGATGTAGAGTACAAAGGACAGAAATATCATTTTGACAGCAATATTTACGCAAATCGTGTATTTGACAGCCACGGCGTGGCAGATCCGGATGTGGAGATCCAGTTCGGACCGAATATCAAGGACTGGCCGGAGATGTCCGCACTGCCGGAGAACCTGATCGTCAAAGTCGTATCCGAGATCCACGATCCGGTCACAACGACGGACGAGCTTATCCCGTCAGGAGAGACTTCATCTTATCGTTCCAATCCGCTGGGCCTTGCAGAGTTCGCTCTCTCGAGAAAAGATCCGGCATACGTGGGACGCGCAAAAGAAGTACAGAAAGCACAGAAGGCAATCGAGGCAGGCACATGTCCTCTCGACGCGCTCGAAGAGCTTAAACCGGTAATGGCGACGATCCAGAAGACATATCCGGAAGTCGGTGAGGGAAATATCGGTGTCGGAAGCACGATCTTCGCTGTAAAACCGGGTGACGGTTCCGCCAGAGAGCAGGCGGCTTCCTGCCAGAAAGTCCTTGGCGGCTGGGCGAACATTGCCATCGAGTACGCAACAAAACGTTACCGCTCCAACCTGATCAACTGGGGAATGCTTCCGTTCTTGACAGATGCGGATCATGAGCATCTGCCGTTTAAGAACGGCGACTATATCTTCGTGCCGGATGTGAGAAAGGCAGTAGAGGAGAAGGCAGATGTCATCAAAGCATATGTAGTAGGCGACGACCTCGATGAGATCAACCTGAGACTTGGAGATCTGACAGATGCAGAGAGACAGATCATACTGGACGGATGCCTGATCAATTACTATAAAGCAGAGATGTAAATTTCGATTTCTCGGATTAGGGAAGTGTCCGCCGGGAGGTATGTATTGTTATCGCACACGTTTTCACTCGGTCGCGACGTAGCGGTACATAAGAGTGCAAAAGATGCGCTCTAAGTACCGACGCCGCTCCAACGGTGCGTACACAATACATACCTCCCGGCTGCTTTCTTTCCCCTCCCGAAAATCGAATTTCAACGGAAGAAATAAGACCGGAACTCTCTCGACTACAATCCCTTTTCTACCATTTTTGTAGCTTTCGATTTATGGTACAGGCTCATAATTGAAAAACAGCACAAAGCGGCTCGAATTCGCCTCCACAGATTAACTAATACTATATCAGCCAGAATCCATGAAATCTTAGACAGGAAACTCACGCTTTCATCCTGTTTGTATGAGGATTTTTAGGATTGGCTTGTTAGTCGCTAATCGGTAAACGTCAAATCGGGCGATCACATCCGCACTGATGCACCTTACGCAGAGTGAGAAAAAGGTTGAGAACGGTGACTTTGGAAGGAAATTAGGAAAAGTTAAAAGCAGGGAAATGGTGTTAAGTGAAAAAATGAGGGTGTTTGAGCTTGCGAGTTCGTCATTTTTTCACTTGTCTTTATCCATTTTCCTGCTTTGTTACTTTGAGTTATTTCCTGTAACCGGAGCCGGGCGCAACCTTTTTCTCCCTCTGCGTACACGTGAGTCAGATTAATGTATATTGCTGTATTTCGGACGTTTTCCGTACTATCAGCCAATACGAAAACTCCGAATTTCTATTATTCATTGCATCATATTGTTTTCTCTGGTTGTATATGCTATTCTTTTTTTATTGATAACAGCAGCGCTCTTGCTGCTATATCGTTCATGCCTTTTTGGCTTCTCATTTTCGGATGTTCCGGATCGGAGCAGCATACCCGATGATGAATGTAACTTGAACATTAAGTGATTCAAAAAATAATGGAGGAAAGTGTATGGTAAATGTATTAAAACAGTATTTCCCTATGATTCGGAGCCGGGGAGAGGTGCTCAAGGATATTTCCGGAAATGAGCGCCTGTGGGAACTCTATTTAAGCTGGAAAGAAGAACAGCAGAAGGAATTCCTTGATTTCTGTACAGGTATAAAAGGTGTTAAGATTTTGTATGACTCATTTTTTAAAGAGGTCATGGACCCGGACAGTGCGCCGGAACGTCTGGAAGAGCTTCTTTCTCTCATACTGGATCAGAATGTGAAAATTTTGACTGTACTTCCGAATGACTCCACGCGTATTGCAGATGAAAGCTCCCTTGTTATCATGGATATTGTAATTGAGCTGGCAGATCACAGTGTAGCAAATGTTGAGGTACAGAAGCTGGGATATATGTTCCCAGGGCAGCGGAGCGCCTGTTACTCTGCGGATTTGCTGCTGCGGCAATACAAAAGAGTAAAAAGTGAAAAAGGCAAAGCATTCAGCTATCGTGATATCAAAAAGGTGTATACAATTATTTTTTATGAGCACAGTCCAAAAGAATTTCGATGCTGTCCGGAGTGCTATCTCCATCGGGCCGCGCAAAGAGCAAACACTGGTATCAGGATTGATCTTCTTCAGGAATACGCTTTCATTCCGCTTGACATCTTCCACTCTATTCTGCAAAATAAAGGTATCAGAAACAAGCTGGAGGCGTGGCTGACATTTCTCAGCGCGGATTCTCCTGAGCTGATCGGTCAGCTTATACAGGAATATCCGCAGTTTAAAAAATATTACGAGGAAATATACACGCTGTGCACAAATGTAGAGAAGGTGATGGGCATGTTTTCCAAGGAATTACAGCAGTTGGATAAGAATACCGTACAGTATATGATCGATGAGATGCAGGATGAGCTTGATGCTAAACTGAAAGAGTTACAAGAATCGGAGGAAAGACTGGAAGAGCAGAAAGGGAAGCTGGAAGAACAACGTGGAAAGATAGAAGAGCAGAAAGGGAAACTGGAAGAACAACGTGGAAAGATAGAAGAGCAGAAAGGGAAGCTGGAAGAACAGCGAGGAAAGATAGAAGAGCAGCAGGATCTGATAGCAAAGCAGAATGCGCAGCTTCTTGAAAAGGATGCGGACCTGCAGGCGAGTCAGGAAGAGATACGCCGGCTGAAAGCACTGCTCTGCGGGATGGAGGAGAATAGAAAGAAATAAAGCGAACGGTGAGAGCTGCGTAAGCAGCAAAGCAAAAAAGCTGTTATAAATCAATCAGGTATTATTTACTGATGATTTATAACAGCCTTTTATTTATCTGTGATTGACTGGTGATTATTTACAGTGTGTCACCGCGTTTGATATAGCCTGGCTTCTCTGGAGAAGCGATGATTCTCTTTCCACGAATGAGTTTTGCGTGTTTATCAACCATCATGTTCTCTACGTGAACGTCTTTGCCGATTACAACGTCAGCAGAAATGACGCAGTTTTTAACGACAGCGCCCGGTTTGATGACGCAGCCTCTTCCGATGATTGAGTTCTCGATTTCGCCGTCGATCAGACAGCCGTTGGAAATTACGGAAGAAGTAACTTTGCTGTCGGCAAAATATTGTGTCGGACAGGAGTCGTTTGTGCGGGTATATACCGGCCACTCGTCATCAAACAGATTCATAGCGTTTTTCAGATCGATCAGAGACATATTAGCATCATAGTAGCTCTTGAAGTCTGTGATCGCTGCAAAAAATCCTCTGTGCGGAACAGCACGAATGTCGAGCTCTTCGCATTCCTCATCAAGGATATCGGCAAATGTATACATGGAAGATGTTTTGTGAGCTTTATTTACCAGCTCAAGGAAAAGTTCCTTTGTCATTACATACGTATCCATGGAAATGTTCCTGTTCTTTGCATTTCCGCGGTTTGGTTCGATAGAAAGAACACCTTTCTGTTTGTTGATGTTGAGCGTGTCGCAGCTTAAAAATGCTTCTTTTGCATTATCAACAGAATGATACATCATGGAGATATCAGCGCCTGATTCTACATGTGCATCGATAAATTCGCTGTAGTCCGCAGTATAGATCATATAACTCGGTGCAATGACTACATATGGCTGAGACATGCGCTCGATGCAGTCAAGATTATCAATGTAAGCTGCGATATCTGTACTGTAGATATTGCCGATCTGGCCCTCTTCAGCGTACATTATGCTGAGTTTCCCACGCTTGGAGTTAATGTTATAGTGGCGTCCGGTTCCGAGATGTTCGGTCAGAGAACGCGGTTTCCTGCGTACATAAACCTGAATATTATCGATTCCGCTGTTGCTCATATTAGAGATTGGGAAGTCGATGATGCGATATCTGCCGAGGAAGGAGAAAGCTCCTACCGGACGGTACTCCTGAAGACCATCTACATGGATGTGATTTCCGGCAAAATTAACAATTCCAAATGCCTTATTCATACTTATTCATCCCCCTTTACACGTTTTGCGACAAGTTCGATATTTTCGCTGTCAGCACTGCCGACAACGGCATTCTTACCGATCTTGATACCGTCAGCTACAAGGGCGCGTGTTACAACCGCTCCTTCTGCTACCTCGGCACCCGGCATCAGTACACTGTCAATGACTTTGGCTCCTGCTGCGACTTTGGCATCGGTAAACAGTACGGAGTTCTTGACTTCTCCGTCAACAACACATCCCTGAGTGATAAATGCGCGGTCGATCACTGCATCGGCTCCAATATACTGAGGAAGTGCAGTCACATCTTCTGTATAAATCTTCCATGAGGAGTCGTTAAGATCCAGTCCGTTGTTCTTGTTGAGCAGATCCATATTCGCCTCCCAGAGGGAATCAATTGTTCCTACATCTTTCCAGTAACCTTTATACTTGTAAGCAAATACATTCTTACCTTCGTTCAGGAGGGTCGGAATGATATCCTTTCCGAAGTCATGAGAAGAATCCGGATCTTTCATGTCTGAAAGAAGCATCTTTCTGAGAGTCTTCCAGTTGAAGATATAGATACCCATTGATGCAAGATTGCTCTTCGGATGTTCCGGCTTCTCTTCAAATTCAACGATACGGCCTGTCTCATCCGTGTTCATGATACCGAAGCGGCTGGCTTCTTTCATCGGAACTTCGATGACAGCGATAGTTGCGTCTGACTGGCACTCTTTGTGATATGCAAGCATCTTTGCATAATTCATCTTATAAATATGGTCGCCGGAAAGAATCAGCAGATATTCCGGTGAATATGTATCAATAAAATCGATATTCTGGGAGATCGCGTCAGCGGTTCCTCTGTATACATCCAGATCCGCGTCGGATTTCTCACGGGGCGGAAGAACATATACGCCGCTGTCTTTTGCATCGAGGCCCCAGCGGCGTCCCGCTGCGACGTAGCTGTTCAGAAGAACAGATTCATACTGGGTTAAAACGCCTACAACATCAATACCACTATTCGCGCAGTTACTTAGTGGGAAATCAATGATGCGGTATTTCCCGCCATATGAAACAGCCGGTTTAGCCACTTTTTTCGTCAGATCATGCAGACGTGAACCGCGGCCGCCAGCTAAAATCATAGCTAACATGTTATTTTGCTTCATAATGAGCCCTCTCTTTCATTCTTACTGTTTTCTATTATACATATTTTTTTGGTACATTTCTACACTTCTTACCTATAATTTAAAAGAATTTCGTTAAATAAATATACGGAATGATAATGGAATGTAAAATCTGCCATTTTTTTGACGAAAGTAGTTTTTTCGAGCAGAAAATTTTAAGGATTGACAATAAAAAAATAACCGCATATACTATATTGTTAGTAACCGAACAAATTTTTGATTCCGGAAAGGATGTGGGACAGTAATGTGCAGCAGGGAGACTCCTGAAACAGGTGAAAACAGCCATGATGTAGGCAGACTGATCAATACACTGTCACATCAGCTCAAACGGCAGATGTGTATTCGGGAAGAGGAAGACAGTCTGACGACTAATATGCAGAGGCTTGTGCTGCATTATATCCTGTTTCAGTCAATGAAAGGGGATATTTACCAGAAGGATGTGGAAAAAGAATTCCAGATCCGCAGATCTACGGCCACAGGTACGCTTCAGATTCTGGAGAAGAACGGCTTTATCAGGAGAGAGCCGGTAAAGCAGGATGCGCGCCTTAAGAAGCTTGTACCTACGGATAAGGCAAAAGGAGTACGCCAGCATATTCTCGGGAATATCCGTTATATAGAAGAACTTCTTGCACGGGGAATCCCGGAGGAAAAGCTTGCTGTCTGCAGGGACGTACTGGAAAAGATGTCTGAGAATTTGTCGGTAGACGAAAAAAGGAGAGAGGAGATAACAGACCATGAATAGAAAATTACTTCGTTCCGTCAGGGAATATAAACGTGAATCTTTTCTGACCCCGGTGCTGGTCTGTCTTGAAGTGCTGATGGAAGTCCTGATTCCGCTTCTGATGGCGAATATCATCGATGTCGGAATCGCGAACGGTGATATGGGCTACATCATCCGGACAGGAGTACTGCTCGTCGTAATGGCGATGCTTGCACTTGTATTCGGTGCGAAGGCGGGACAGATGGGCGCAATTGCATCTTCGGGATATGCGAAGAATCTGCGCCATGATATTTTTTACAAGATACAGGATTTTTCATTTGGAAATATTGACCACTTTTCAACATCAAGCCTTGTGACGAGGATGACGACGGATATTACAAACGTACAGATGGCGTATATGTTTACGATCCGTCTCCTTGCCAGGGCGCCGATCATGATTATCCTGTCGTTGATCATGACGTTGACGATCAGTGTAAAGATCGCGGTCATTATGCTGATTACAGTGCCGATTCTCGGCGGAGCGCTGATCGCTATCGCGAAGATGGCTCATCCTCATTTCGTTCAGGTGTTTGACGAGTACGATGTGCTTAACAATACAGTCCAGGAAAATGTAAATGCCGCCAGAGTTGTAAAAGCGTATGTACGTGCTGATCATGAGGTTGAGAAGTTCGGCAGAGTATCCACGCTTGTATTTAAGCTTTTCACAAAAGCTGAGAAAATCGTGGCATGGAACTCACCGATCATGCAGTTTACAGTGTATGCTGTAGTTATTATTATGGTGCTGATCGGCGGTGAGAGCATCATTACAGGAACAATGCAGACCGGAGAACTGACCAGTGTTATTGTGTATGCACTTCAGATTCTCATGTCATTGATGATGGTGACTTTCGTATTTACTATGATCATGATCGCTGAGGCGTCGACAGACCGTATCACTGAGGTGCTCGATGAAGTGCCGGAGATGGAAGATGCAGCTGATGCTGTCAGGGAAGTGCCGAATGGTGACATTGATTTCGAGCATGTGAACTTCAGCTATGCTGGAGAGGGCGGCAATCTCTCTCTTAAAGATGTGGACTTACATATCAAGAGCGGCCAGATCGTGGGTATCATCGGTGGTACGGGAAGTGCCAAGTCTACGCTTGTGCAGCTTATCCCGAGACTTTATGATGTCACCGGCGGATCCGTAAAAGTCGGTGGTGTGGATGTACGTAATTACAGCCTGGAAGCGTTGAGGGATCAGGTGTCCATGGTACTTCAGAAAAACGTGCTCTTTACGGGAAGTATTTATGAAAATATCCGCTGGGGGGATGAGAATGCAAGTGATGAGGAAGTGCAGAGAGTCTGCAGGCTGGCTCAGGCTGATGGATTTATCCAGGAGTTCCCGGCGGGATATGATACGATGATCGTTGAAGGAGGAAACAATGTATCCGGCGGTCAGAAACAGAGACTTTGTATCGCAAGAGCGCTCCTCAAGAAACCGAAGATCCTGATTCTTGATGACTCTACAAGCGCTGTAGACACAAGGACTGACGCGCTGATACGCCAGGCGTTCCGCGAGGAAATCCCGGATACAACGAAGATCATCATTGCGCAGAGGATTTCTTCCGTTGAAGATGCGGATATGATCATTGTCATGGATAATGGAAAAATCAACGGAATAGGTACATCAGAAGAACTTCTTAAGACAAATGATATTTACAGGGAAGTATATGAATCACAGGTGAAAGGAGGTGCTGTAGATGAGTGATCAGAATAACAGCAGCAATGTCCAGCAGCGGGCAGGCGGCGGTCCGGCGGTTACTAAAGGTACGATCAAGACGGCAAAACGGCTTCTCGGCTACGTCGTAAGCACTTATAAGATACAGTTTATCATTGTACTGATATGTATCCTTATGAGTTCGGTTGCCTCAATCTCTGTATCTCTGTCACTGAAGTTTCTGCTGGATGATTTCATTATCCCGCTGATCGGACAGAAGAACCCGGATTATACAGAGCTGTATACAGCTCTGACTGTGCTGGGAACTATCTTCCTCTTAGGCGTGATCTCGACATTTATATACAGCCGGATGATGGTAGTGATCGGACAGGGTGTGTTGAAACGGGTTCGTGATGAGATGTTCGAACACATGCAGACACTGCCGATCCGGTATTTTGACCAGAATACGAATGGCTCTATCATGAGTCTTTACACGAATGATACAGATACTCTCCGTCAGATGATCAATCAGTCTATTCCGCAGGTGCTGATGTCGGCATTTACGATCGTGGTTACATTTATTTCCATGCTCGTTCTGAGTCCGATTCTGACAGTACTTGCCGTTCTGATGATTATTGTCATGATTCTCGTGTCCAAGATTGTGACCGGAAACAGTGGAAAGTACTTTATCCGTCAGCAGCTTGACCTGGCGGACATTACCGGATTTGTTGAAGAGCGTATGAACGGGCAGAGAGTTATTAAGGTATTTAATCACGAGAAAATCTCTAAACAGGAGTTTGACGAACTCAACGAGCGGCTTTTTACAAGTGCTTCAAATGCTCACACATTTGCAAGTATGATGGGGCCGATCATCGGTAATCTCGGAAACCTTCAGTTTGTGCTCACCGCGGTATTTGGAGGATTCCTTTCCGTGGCGGGAATTGGAAATATTACGCTGGGAGTCATGGCTTCTTATCTGCAGTTTACGAAGAGCTTTACTCAGCCGTTCATGCAGGTTGCCCAGCAGTTCAACTCTATCATTATGGCACTGGCCGGAGCAGAACGTATTTTCAGAATGATGGATGAGCCGGCAGAAGTAGATGACGGATATGTGACACTTGTAAATGCAAGGAGAAATCCGGACGGCAGTCTGACAGAGTGTGAGGAGCGTACCGGCCTGTGGGCCTGGAAACATCCGCATCAGGCAGACGGCACGATCACATATCAGGAGCTCAAAGGTGATGTACGTTTCTACGATATGACATTCGGATATACACCGGATCATATGGTGCTCCATGATTTGACACTGTATGCGAAACCGGGACAGAAACTGGCGTTTGTAGGATCTACCGGAGCAGGTAAGACAACGATCACTAACCTGATCAACCGCTTCTACGACGTGGCTGACGGTAAGATCCGGTATGATGATATTAATATCAACAAGATTAAGAAAGCAGATCTGAGAAGATCGCTCGGTATCGTTCTTCAGGATACACATCTGTTCACCGGAACGATCAAGGAGAACATCCGCTACGGCAAGCTTGATGCGACAGACGAAGAAGTTGTAAATGCAGCAAAACTCGCTCACGCAGACGGATTTATCCGTATGCTGCCGAACGGTTATGATACACATCTGAGCGGAGACGGAGAAGAACTCTCCCAGGGACAGAGACAGCTCCTCGCAATCGCAAGGGCAGCTATCGCAGATCCGCCGGTACTGATCCTTGATGAGGCAACATCGTCTATCGATACAAGAACCGAGAGCATCGTACAGAAAGGTATGGATAATCTGATGAAAGGGCGTACCGTATTTGTCATCGCCCACAGACTATCCACCATCCGCAACAGCGATGCGATCATGGTACTCGAACACGGACGCATCATCGAAAGAGGAACACATGAAGAACTCCTCAAACTCAAAGGAACATACTATCAGTTATACACAGGAAAATTAGAGCTTTCGTGATGGCTACAAGCCGTGCGGAAAAAGGGAAGAGAACCCCGCAGAAGAGCGCTTGCATTCTTCTGCGGGGTTCTCTTCCCTTTTTCCATAGGGCGCCAGCCCGCGACTGAGATGGAGCGGAGCGAAATCGAAGTTGTGCACGGCGGAAGCTAGGCCGGTAA
>NZ_VMSO01000007.1 GCF_008691045.1 Mediterraneibacter catenae | reverse complement strand
ATTGCTGTATTTCGGACGTTGTCTGTACTATCAGCCAGTACGATAAATCCGAAGTTGTCTCGACAAGTTTGGTTTGAAAGGGTATAATGAATACTATATGCGTTATTCTTTGGACAAGTTAAGCTTGAACAGGGATGTACGGGAGTTTATAATACGGGTTAGGGCATGTAAATTAAGGCAGTAAAGGAGGAGTTCGATGAGCAGACTATATGAGAAGCTTGAAAAGTGTTATGAATATTATCGATCACTGACTGATTTTGTTCCCAGGGTAGGACTGATACTTGGATCCGGTCTGGGAGGATATGCAAAGAATATGAAAGTGGAGATGGAGATTCCTTACGGGGATATTCCGGGATTTCCGGTGTCGACCGTACAGGGACACGACGGAAAGTTCCTGCTTGGATATATCGGAGATGTGCCGGCTGTTGTCATGAAGGGACGGGTGCATTTTTATGAAGGATACGCAATGAAAGACGTGGTGCTGCCTACAAGACTGATGAAACGCATGGGAATCGAAGTCTTGTTTTTGACGAACGCTGCGGGCGGCATTAACCGGGCATTTCGCGTGGGTGATTTTATGATGATCACTGACCAGATTTCCAGTTTTGTACCGTCTCCTTTGATCGGAGAGAATGTATCTGAACTGGGAGAGCGTTTCCCTGATATGACGCACATCTATGACGAGGAGTTGATGCAGATAATCCGGATGACTGCCGATGAGGAA
Source organism: Mediterraneibacter catenae (assembly GCF_008691045.1). Lineage (GTDB taxonomy): Bacteria > Bacillota > Clostridia > Lachnospirales > Lachnospiraceae > Mediterraneibacter > Mediterraneibacter ornithocaccae. The sequence continues at coordinate 144,944 of NZ_VMSO01000007.1, read as the reverse complement.
GAAATTCCATTACAGAGCGGAGTCTATCTTCAGACGACAGGACCGAATTTTGAGAGTCCGGCGGAGATACGTATGTATGGTGTGCTCGGAGCCGATGCAGTAGGAATGAGCACTGCCTGTGAGGCAATCGCCGCCCGTCATGCGGGGATCCGTGTCTGCGGCATATCCTGCATTTCCAATATGGCAAGCGGACTTTCGGATGAGGAGCTGAGCCATCTGGACGTACAGTCTGTGGCAGACCAGCGCGCAGCAGAATTTGAGCGGCTTGTAACAAAAAGCATCGAGAAGATGTAGCGGATATATCTGCAGACAACATAATTAGGGGATTTTGCCCCGGTATCAATATATTTGGCCGCAAAAAACATACAGATAGGAGTTATGAATGAGAACAAGGATATATAATGCAAGAATACTCACAATGGAAGATGGAGCAGAAATTTTCAGAGGAGAGATCCAGATAGAAGACGGAAAGATTTCCAGTGTGATGTCCTGCGATGATAATAATGGGACAGGCAGGAAACATGACGTAATCTGGGACGAAGAAATTGATGCCTGCGGTAATCTGATCATGCCGGGGTTTAAGAATGCACATACACATTCCCCGATGACCTTCCTGAGGTCATACGCAGATGATATGAAACTGCAGGAATGGCTGTATGACAAAGTATTTCCGGCAGAAGCGGAACTTACGGAAGAAGATATCTACTGGCTGACTAAACTTGCGATCATGGAATATCTGACGAGTGGAATTACGTCTTCATTTGATATGTACAAATTAAAGCATGAAACTGCGAGAGCCTCGGAGGAAACGGGTTTCCGCATGGTGCTGTGTGGAGATATCAATGATTTTGGTGGGACGGCACAGGATGTTGAGAATGATTATCTGAAATATAACAAAGACAAAGACAGTCTGATATCTTATCAGATGGGATTCCATGCAGAGTACACAACAAGCCGTGAACTGATGGAAAGTCTTGCAGAAACCGCGGACAGACATCAGGCGCCGGTATGCGTCCACTGCTCCGAGACGAAGAAAGAGGTGGAGGAGTGCCGGGAACGCTCCGGTATGTCACCTGTGGCATATATGGATTCCCTGGGGCTTTTCCGTCATGGAGGGGTGCTGTTCCACGGAGTGCATATGGATGATTCTGATTTCGATATTATAAAGAACCATGGAATATATGTTGTCACTAATCCTGCATCTAACCTGAAACTGGCCAGTGGTATTGCACCGGTGAAACGTTATCTTGAACTTGGAATACCAGTGGCAATCGGAACAGACGGGCCGGCCAGCAACAACTGTCTGGATATGTTCCGGGAAATGTTCCTCGTAACCGGACTCCAGAAAGTGATGTGCGATGATCCGGAGGCCGTTCCGGCCAGAGATGTGCTGAAAATGGCTGTTACAAACGGCGCACATGCTATGGGGCTTACTGACTGTGATGCGATCGCACCTGGAAAGAGGGCTGACCTGATCATGATAGATCTGTCTCAGCCGAACATGCAGCCGCTTCACAATATTGAGAAAAATATCGTTTACAGTGCAAGCAAACAAAATGTGAAAATGACGATGATAGGAGGCAGAATCCTTTATCAGGACGGAGAGTTCCGGATCGGAGAAACAAAAGAAGATATTTATCAAAATGCAAACCGGATTGCAGAGCGCATTCTCGGGAAATAGTGATGAGTGAGAGAAACGGGAGATAAATAATATGAAATTATCAGGAAAGGGGTACATATGATGAGAGCAGCAATATTTGCGATTGATACAGGTGCATATAAGGCAAAAGCGGAAAGCGCGGCGGCAACCGCACTGAAACGCCTTCTGGAACAGGCTGGATTTGAAGTGAAGGCAGCAGGGATACTTCCACAGGAGAAAGAAGTAGTTGAATCGGTGATCAAACAGCTGGCTGATGCTGAATCAGTAGAGCTGATCCTGACTGCAGGAGCAACAGGATATCAGGATGAAGACTGTGCAGCAGAAGCAGTTACTGATGCGGCGGAAAGACTTCTGCCAGGGATACCGGAAGCGCTGCGAGCTTATAATCTCAGATATTCTAAGAAAGCTATCCTGGAATCTATGGCAGCGGGAATCCGTAATAAGACACTTGTTATCAATTTGCCGGAGAGTGCAAAAACGGCAAAGGAAGATATGGAATACATTCTGCCGGAAGTTGTGCAGGTAGTGGAGAATATCAGTTTATGATGAAGGTAACATATTTGGGACACAGCGGATTTCTGCTGGAAATGGAAAGTATTTACTGCCTTTTTGACTATTATAGAGGAGAGTTTCCAAAGTGGGACTGCGATAAGAAAATGGCGGTGTTTGTAAGCCATGCCCATTATGACCATTTTGGAAAAGAAATTTTCCGGCTGCGGGATTATTTTTCAGATATCTGTTTTATCTTGTCCTCAGATATTGACACTCCTGCAGATGAGGATATCCTATTCATAGGACCAAATGAGGAGACGGATGTATTCGGGATGAACGTACGGACGCTGCGGTCAAATGATCAGGGAGTGGCATATCTGCTTCACTGTGGAGGCAGAACAATCTACCACGCGGGAGATCTGAACTGGTGGCACTGGGAAGGGGAATCAGAGGCATTCAACAAGATGATCCGCCGCACCTATCAGTCCGAGATCAATAAACTTCAACAGGAGAAGATCGACCTGGCTTTTGTTCCCGTTGATCCCAGGCTGGGCGAGCAGTATTGCTGGGGGCTTGACTGTTTTATGAAACGGACGGATACGAAGTATGTATTTCCGATGCATTTCTGGGAGAATTATAAAGTCTTTGACCGGCTGATGCTGGAAAAATGTACAGAAGAGTATGTAGACAGGATCGTGAAGATCGAGCGGGAAGGACAGACATTTCTGCTGGAAATATAAGAGAGGAAGGAAGTATGCTTGTAAAAATATATACAGACGGAGCAGCAAGGGGTAACCCGGACGGTCCGGGAGGGTACGGCAGTGTACTGGAATATGTGGACACAAAGGGAGAACTCCATGTAAAAGAAATCTCCCAGGGCTATGTGCGCACTACTAATAACCGGATGGAACTGATGGCAGTGATCGCAGGACTTGAGGCGCTGAACCGTCCATGTACAGTAGAAGTATATTCTGATTCCCAGTATGTGGTGAATGCATTCAACAAGCACTGGGTGGACGGATGGCTGAAAAAGGGATGGAAGAGAGGAAAGAATGAGCCGGTCAAAAATGTGGATCTCTGGAAACGGCTGCTGGCGGCAAAAGAAAAGCACAGCGTGACATTTCACTGGGTGAAAGGACATGACGGTCATCCTCAGAATGAGCGGTGTGATGAGCTGGCTACGACAGCGGCGGACGGAGATAAGCTCATTGTTGACGAAGGCGTCTGAAAATAGTATAATCAGTAACTGTGTCAAGTAAGACAGGCGATCGCGGCTGCACATGCCGAAAGGCTGCAGACGAGGAAAGTCCGGGCTTCACAGGGCAGGATGCCGGATAACGTCCGGTGGAGGTGACTCCAAGGCCAGTGCAACAGAAATAAACCGCCGGGGATTTCCCCGGTAAGGGTGGAAAGGCAGTGTAAGAGACTACCGCCCTGCCGGTAACGGCAGGGGCATATGTAAACCCCATCCGAAGCAAGACCGGATAGAAACTATGTGGCTGCCCGTCACGTTTCAGGTAGGTCGCTCGAGCACAGCGGCGACGCTGCGCCTAGACAGATGATCGTCCAACGACATAACCCGGCTTATCGTCTTGCTTGACACTAATATGACAATCGTTACCTGTTATTAATTGAAGCAGGTTCAGGTACAGAGCCGCAGGAACAGCCGGAAGAAGGAGTTTTGGCTGATTGTCCTGCGGCTGAATTTATTATAAACAGGAGAGGATGCATCTATGGGAATGAAGATAAATGCACAACTGCCCCTGCCGGCAGACTTGAAGGCGGAATATCCGCTCTCAGAAAATATTGTGAAGATAAAAGAAAGAAGAGACCGGGAAATCAGAGATATTTTTACGGGAAGATCAGACAAGTTTGTCGTGATCGTGGGGCCGTGTTCGGCGGACAACGAAGATTCTGTCTGCGAATATGTGAACCGTCTGGCAGAAGTGAATGAAAAAGTTTCCGACAGGCTTATGATCATCCCGAGGATCTATACGAACAAGCCCCGGACAACAGGCGAGGGATATAAAGGGATGCTCCACCAGCCGGAGCCGGATCAGGCTCCTGATCTTCTGGCAGGTATCATTGCTATCCGGAAGATGCATACCCGTGCGATCGAAGAGAGCGGCCTTACAGCGGCGGATGAGATGCTCTATCCGGAGAACCGAAGTTATCTCGATGACATTCTCTCCTATGAGGCAATAGGAGCCCGCTCGGTAGAGAACCAGCAGCACCGCCTGACAGCAAGCGGCATGGATATTCCTGTGGGAATGAAAAATCCTACCAGCGGTGATTTTGCTGTGATGCTCAATTCTGTTGTCGCAGCACAGAGTTCACATACATTTATCTATCGGGGAATGGACGTGACAACAAACGGCAATGATCTGGCCCATGTGATCTTAAGAGGAGGTGTAGATAAATACGGTACCTGCATCCCGAACTATCATTATGAGGATCTGGTCCGCCTTCTTGAGTCTTATCAGCAGAGAGATCTCAAAAATCCGGCTGCCATCGTGGATGCCAACCATTCCAATTCAAATAAACAGTTCCGAGAGCAGATCCGTATTGTGAGTGAAGTGCTTCACAGCAGGAATTATAATCCTGAATTAAAAAAACTGGTCAAGGGAGTTATGATCGAGAGCTATCTTGAAGAAGGGTGCCAGAAGATCGATGAGAACAGAGTGTACGGAAAATCAATCACAGATCCGTGCCTTGGATGGGAAGATACAGAGAGACTCATCTACAAGATTGCAGAAGAGTGTTGATAAATTCGGAATTGTCAGATTGAAAAAACATCCGCCGGGAGGTATGTATTGTTATCGCACACGTTTTTACACTACCCGACGTAACGGTACATAATAGTAGCTTTCGGGTTTGTCGGAATGTCTGCTGATAGAGATAAAGTAGAAAACGGACGGAAGTGAGGCATAGAAAGACGGAAAAGAGGTGAACGGCATGTGAGGCAGGCGACTTCGAAATAATCTGTCAGAAAAAGTTAAGAGTCCGGGAACTGATGTTAAGCCGCAAAATGGATTGTCTGAGCCGAAGGCGAGTTGTCCATTTTGCGGCTTTGCATTTAGTCAGTTTCCAGACTCTTTAATTTTTCTCAGATTATGGAGCGGAGCCTGAAGCACATGCCGGTCACCTTAAAAAAGTATTTCAGTGCCTCATCTCCATCCGTTTTCGGACATTATTATTTATCGCCAGTCAGTCCGATAAATCCAAAACTATCTTCTTCTGCGGTATTTCTCTTCGCAGTATTTGCATCTGTAGATCTGATTCTCCTCATCCGTCAGCACGAATACATGATCCAGTCCCTGCTCGATAGATGTGATACATCTCGGATTCTTGCAGCGGATCACGTTGCGGATTTCTTTTGGGAGTTTCAACTGTTTCTTCTCAACGATCTTTTCATCTTCAATGATGTTGATCGTGATGTTGTGATCGATGAATCCGAGGATGTCCAGATCCATGAAGTCGATGGGGCATTCGATCTTGATAATATCTTTTTTACCCATTTTATTGCTTTTTGCGTTCTTGATGATGGCAACACAGCAGTCCAGTTTGTCAAGATGCAGATATTTGTAGATATCCATGCTCCTGCCTGCTTCGATATGGTCGAGCACAAAACCTTCTGAGATACTTCCTACATTCAGTGTATTTTTTACCATAGCTGTTTCCTTTCTCTATATATGTGATCAGTACAGTTGTTTTTTGGTTATACTTATATCTTGCTCAGTCAACGTGGATGTCAAGCAGTGTCAGGATCAATGCCATACGGACATATACACCGTACTGCACCTGGCGGAAATAAGCTGCGCGCGGATCGTCATCCACCTCAACAGAAATCTCATTTACTCTCGGGAGTGGGTGGAGTACATACATATCCTTCGGGGCAAGCTTCATCTTAGCCTTATCAAGTATGTAGAAGTCCTTCATGCGTACATAGTCTTCTTCGTTGAAGAAACGCTCTTTTTGTACGCGTGTCATATAAAGAATGTCGAGGCTGGGCATTGCTTCCTCCAGGCGTACGACTTCTTCATACTCAATATTGTTGCGATCAAGAACATCATGACGAATGTATTCCGGGAGTCTTAATTCTTCCGGAGAGATCAGGATGAAACGGATATTCTCATATCTCACAAGCGCGTTGATCAGAGAATGTACAGTACGCCCAAATTTCAGGTCGCCGCACAGACCGATTGTCAGGTTGTTGAGTCTTCCTTTTACATTACGGATTGTCAGCAAATCTGTCAGTGTCTGAGTCGGATGCTGATGTCCGCCGTCTCCCGCGTTGATGACCGGGATAGAGGAGTGCTGGCAGGCCACCATCGGCGCACCCTCTTTTGGATGTCTCATGGCACAGATGTCTGCGTAGCAGGAAACTGTACGTATTGTGTCAGAAACGCTCTCGCCCTTTGAAGCAGAGCTGGAATCAGCTGATGAAAATCCGAGCACGCTTCCGCCAAGATTCAGCATGGCTGCCTCATGGCTTAAACGCGTTCTTGTGCTTGGTTCATAGAATAAAGTTGCAAGTTTTTTTCCGTCACATGCATGTGCATATTTCTTAGGATTCGCCTCGATATCCTGTGCAAGGTCCAGAAGCTGGTCAAGTTCTTCCACGGTAAGATCCAGTGGGCTCATCAAATGTCTCATAAATGTCCTCCTTAAATATATAAATGTGTATTTACCAAATGTCCGTATTATCTGTATTATCTGTATTGAAGCAGTTTATCGACGTTTTTCCTTTTCGGGGCGGCAGGCTCGATATCGGGATGCCCGATCGCGATCAGTGCGGCCAGCTCCTGGTCTTCGGGAAGATCGAGCAGTCTGCTGATGCCGTCTTCGTCGAATACGCCCATGATCACAGTGCCAAGACCGTGATCCCATGCTGCGAGACAAAAACTCTGACATGCGATTCCAGCATCAAACATCTGCCAGCGGTCCCCTTTTTTGGTCGTGAAAGAACCATCGCGCTCATAGCCGCAGCGTCCTTTTCTGAAAGTGACAGCTATCAGCATGGGTGCCTGACGTATGATGTCTGAATTGTATTCCGGGGTATACTTGTCCGCGATCTCGTCAAGAAGAGAAGAGTCTTCAATTGCGATATAGCGGGTGATCTGAGTATTTTTCCAGGAAGGGGAATAAGATGCCAGAGAAACTATAGAATCAATAACAGAATGGTCAACGGAGTCCGCTTTGTATCTGCGGATACTTCTTCGCGTTTTTAAACATTCAGTAACGTTCATTTGTGTACCTCCCTAAATTCTCCACATAATAATATAATAAATCCGGGCGATTTTCAACCGCAAAGTAGATTTTATAAAAGAAATGTACTATACTGATTTACAGTATGAAATCGAAAGGAGTAAATGGATGGAATCACTGGAAGTACTCAGAGAAAAGTTAGATTCGATCGACGACCAGATTGCCGCGCTCTATGAACAGAGGATGAATGTCTGCGGTCAGGTCGGTGAATATAAAGTAAAAGCGGGACGCAAGGTATTTGACAGACAGAGGGAGAAGGAGAAGCTGGCTGATGTGGCGTCAAAGGTGTCCGGCGATTTTAATAAGAAAGGGATACAGGAGTTGTACCAGCAGCTTATGTCCATGAGCCGCAAGCTCCAGTACCGGCAGCTTGTCGAGGCAGGAGCACTGGGAAGACTGCCGTTTATCCAGATTAATGATCTGGACAAGCAGAATGCACGCGTTGTGTTCCAGGGGACGGAAGGGGCGTACGGTCAGGCTGCCATGCGGCAGTTTTTTGGTGAAAATGTGAACAGCTTTCATGTGAGGACATTCCGTGAGGCAATGGAGTCAATTGAGGAAGGAGCGGCGGACTATGCAGTACTTCCCATCGAGAATTCAACCGCAGGACCGGTGATCGAGATGTACGACCTTCTCGATGAATTTGAAAATTATATTGTGGCTGAGACAATCTTGCCTGTCGTACATACACTGTCAGGGCTTCCGGGAGCGAAACTTACAGATATCAAAAGAGTGTACTCCAAGACAGAAGCGCTGATGCAGACAAGCCGTTTTCTGGATGAACATTCGGACTGGCAGAGGATCAGTGTTGTGAATACGGCGATCGCGGCGAAAAAAGTGCTCGAGGAGAATGATATCTCCCAGGCGGCGGTGTGCAGCTCTTATGCGGCAAAGGTACATGGACTGTCTGTTCTTGTGGACGGAATTAATGATGACGACGATAATTCTACTCGTTTTATCGTTGTTACGAACCAGAAAGTATTCTTAAAGGATGCATCCAAGATCAGTATCCGGTTCGAACTGCCTCACCAGAGTGGCTCGCTCTACGGAATACTGTCGCATTTTATTTACAATGACCTGAATATGACGAAGATTGAATCCCGTCCGATCAAAGGAAGACCGTGGGAGTACTGTTTCTTCGTAGATTTCGAGGGAAACCTGGAAGATCCGGCGGTTAAAAATGCGATCCGGGGACTGAGAGAAGAGTCGCAGAATCTCAAGATTCTCGGGAATTATTAGAGTGGGAGGAAACCAACATGCGTACAAATGAACTGATGCTTTATAAAAATATGGATTACGGAGATATTCTGCAGGATATGACATTTCTCATGGAGAATTACGATAGTGAATTCTACAATAAAGAGGATCTGAGAAGTCTTCTCTTTGAGTGTGTCAACCAGCTGCTGGAACTCTCAGTGAGCCATGGATTTGAGGGGAATCTGTGGCATACATATCTGACGTTCCTCCTTGTAAACGACGAGAATGCATACAGTACCTCCTGTGAGATAGTGGGAGAGATCGAAGGCAGCATCAATGAGGTCGCGCTCCATGATTTCAGCATTTTCAAAGAGTTGTTCGACTATGATTTCAGCGGGCTCGAGAATGTCCTTGGCGCCGGCTGCATTCAGGTGCTCATGGGCTATACGAACGGCAGCAGGGCGGGAAAGATATTTAACCGCAGGGTGAGAGACCGCATCTGCACGCTGGCGAAAGCTCTCGGGGAAGCTGCTGATGCAGAAGAGTTTAAGCAGAAGATGACACAGTTCTACAAGGAATTCGGAGTGGGTAAACTGGGGCTCCATAAGGCATTCCGTATTGAGCATCCCGAAGGGGGAGATATGGAGATCGTGCCAATTACAAATATCGCCCATGTACATCTCGACGATCTGGTAGGATATGAAATAGCGAAGAAGAAGCTTATCGACAATACGGAGGCATTCGTAAAGGGGCGCCGGGCGAACAACTGCCTGCTCTTCGGAGACGCGGGGACGGGTAAATCCTCCTCTATCAAAGCGATCCTGAACCAGTATTATGATCAGGGGCTGCGCATGATCGAAGTGTATAAACACCAGTTCAAGGATTTGAATGATGTGATCGCCCAGGTGAAGAACCGTAACTATAAGTTCATTATATATATGGATGACCTGTCTTTTGAAGAGTTTGAGATCGAGTATAAATATCTGAAGGCAGTGATCGAGGGAGGTCTTGAGAGAAAGCCGGAAAATGTGCTGATCTATGCAACATCTAACCGCAGGCATCTGATCCGTGAGACATTCCGGGATAAGGCGGACCGGGATGAAGATCTTCATACAAATGACACGGTGCAGGAGAAGTTATCCCTCGTTGCCCGTTTCGGTGTGACGATCTATTTCGGTTCACCCGAGAAGAAAGAATTCCAGGAGATCGTGAAAGTCCTGGCAAAGCGGGGCGGCATCGACATGCCGGAAGAAGAGCTGCTGCTTGAGGCAAACAAATGGGAACTGTCTCATGGCGGACTGTCGGGAAGGACGGCACAGCAGTTTATCGATTATCTTCTGGGGCAGGAGTAGGACGTCTATATCTGCCGGCAGGTGGACGATACAGAAAATATCAGAAAAGCAATACGGGAAGTTACTCAGTCGGTAACTTCCCGTATTTTGCTGATATCACTGTCTATCACAAGGGAATAGTTCGTGTAATACACGACAAACCCCGGTTTCGCTCCTTTGGGTTTCTTAACATGTTTTTTCTCCACATAGTCGATCTCGACTTTTTCACTTCCCCTCATGCTGGAGTAGTACGCGGCAAGCCTTCCTGCCTCCTCGAAGGTCGTATCCGGCAGTTCGTCACCGTTCGTCTTGACGATCACGTGGGAGCCGGGCGCCTGTTTGGCGTGAAACCACCAGTCGTTTCCCGCTGCAAAGTCAAAAGTGAGTTCATCATTCTGGAGGTTGTTCTTTCCTACATATATATGGTAGCCGTCACTCGAAATATAGTGGAGCGGCGTGTTTTTTATTTTTACCTTTTTCTTTGTAAACCTCCGCTTAATATAGCCGGTATTTACAAGCTCTTCCCGGATTCCGGCCAGATCGTCCTCGGTCAGGGCGATGTCAAGTGCAGTCTGTATGGATTCCAGATAGGTGATGTCATCTTTTGTCTCACGGCTCAGTTCGGAGAGTGCCTCGAACGTACGCTTCTGTTTATTGTACTTTGCAAAATAGCGCTGTGCATTTTCCTGGGGAGTCTGCGTAGGGTCAAGGGGGATGGAGATCATCTCATTTGTATAGTAGTTCAGGGCTTCAAGTTTTTTTGCACCTTCTTCTACATTGTAACCGTAAGTGTTGATCAGTTCCCCGTATACCTTGTATTTTTCCCTGTTTTCCGTATCCTTTAACTGACGGATCTGCAGGTCGTATTTCTTACGGTTCCTCTCCAGTGCAGTCTGGACAATGTGACGCAGATCTGCGGATTTCTGACGGATCCGTGTGAGCCGGCTGCGCACGGAATAGTAGGTGCGCAGGACTTCAGACATAGAAGTATACTCTCTGCATTCATACTGTGCAAAATGTGTGAGTGGAAGTGAGGAAAATTCCTTTGGTTCCCTGCCGTCATAGTAGATGGCAGGAGAGAAACGTCCTTCTTTCACACCAGTAAGGTAGATCGAAAACTGGGTATACAGATGAAACAGGATATCATCCGAATATTCCTTCGCAGGAACAGATGAATCCAGGCCTGCGAGGAAGCAGATCTCTTCTGCCGTGACCGGGCTGATTCCGGTAAAGCTCGTGTAGAGTGCTTTCGCAGCCGGCGCCGGTTTTTCGATAAGAAGTCTTTTAAAAGTTCCTTTATCTACAGTGAGCGGATCTGCCTTGTGCATTGTATCCGGGATGAAATACTCCCGTCCGGGCAGGACCTCGCGCACGGAACTCATCTGTGCGGAGACGTGCTTGATACTGTCGATGATCTTGCCGCCCTCTGTGCAGAAAATGATGTTACTGTGTTTTCCCATGATCTCTACAATGAGTTCTTTGCGGCAGAGATCTCCCATTTCATCCAGATGCTCAATGGTAAAGTGGATGATACGCTCGAGCTTCGGCTGACGAATATCAACGATACGTCCGCCTCCGATATGTTTCCTCAGAAGCATGCAAAAGTTCGGCGCTGTCATAGGGGCGGGTTTATTTGAATCTGTCAGGTAAATGAGCGGGAGAGAAGCGTCTGCACTGATCAGCAGTCGCTTCTGGCCGTCGGATGCTTTTATTGTGAGCAGGAGCTCATCGCTCTCCGGCTGGGCGATCTTCGCGATGCGCCCGTTCAGCAGTTCTTTTCTGAATTCGTGGACAAGGTCTGCCACAACGATTCCGTCAAAAGCCATAATTACTGTGTCCTTTCTAAATTGTAAATGAGCTGATATATAAATGTTCTGCCATATGATATCTGCGATGCTATGAGAGAGTATATCATAATTTGTCCAAACGAGAAAGCCTTCCAATGAATTTGAGTTTTCCAGAAAAAATGGAATCTTGTTGACCATTTCTGTGCCAGAGGGTATAATACTTTAGATATACCAGTTCAGAATCCGTCTCCATTTATCAGATGGCTGAACTGTTATCTTCAGATTATAAAGTACAGAGGATGGTTTGACATGATAAAGAGCATGACCGGTTTCGGCAGGTGCGAGATTCAAAAAGAGTCAAGAAAGTTCACGGTAGAATTAAAGAGCGTGAATCACCGATATCTTGATGTGAATATCAGGATGCCGAAGAAGCTGAATTTTTTCGAGACCGCTATCCGGACGTTGTTAAAGTCCTATGCGAACAGAGGAAAGGTAGATATTTTCATTACATATGAAGATCTTTCCCAGACGCAGGTGTCCGTGAAATATAATGCGGTGCTTGCAGCAGAATATCTCAAGTATTTAAAGCAGATGGAAGAAGAGTTCGGCCTGGAGAATGATGTCCGCATCTCTACTCTCTCCCGCTATCCGGAAGTTTTTACGATGGAGGAGCAGAGCGAGGATGAGGAGGAACTCTGGAATGGTCTTAAAGAAGCACTTGAGGGAGCTTTTGCACAGTTCGTAGAGACAAGACAGACAGAAGGAGAGAATCTGAAAAAGGATATCCTTTCAAAACTGGATATTTTGAGTGAGCACATTGGATTCATAGAAGAGCGTTCCCCTCAGATCGTCACAGAGTATCGTGCAAAGCTTGAGGATAAGATGAAAGAACTTTTGGCTGACACACAGATCGAGGAGAGCAGGATCGCCTCGGAAGTGATTCTTTTTGCAGATAAGATCTGTACAGATGAAGAGGTTGTAAGGCTCAAGAGCCATATCAGCCATATGAGGAACACTCTTGAAGAAAAGGATGAGATCGGAAGAAAGCTTGATTTCATTGCACAGGAGATGAACCGTGAGGCGAACACGATTTTGTCCAAGGCCAATGATATCGAGGTGTCCGACCATGCGATCAGCCTGAAGACAGAGATCGAGAAGATCAGAGAACAGATCCAGAATATAGAGTAGCATATTGAGCGTCTGTTTAGGGCAGACTGGATTGAGATGGAAGATATCAAGGGGGATGGACATGAATAATAAAGGAATATTGATCGTAGTATCCGGATTCTCCGGCGCGGGAAAAGGTACGCTCATGAAAGAGCTCCTTACACGGTATCCGGATACATATGCGCTCTCGATCTCGGCGACGACACGTGCACCAAGGGAGGGAGAAGTCGATGGCAGAGAGTATTTTTTCGTATCTAAGGATGAATTTGAAAAAATGATTGCCAAAGACAAATTGATAGAGTATGCTAAATACGTGGAAAATTACTACGGTACTCCTCGGGATTACGTAGAAAACAAGCTGGAGGAAGGCAGGGACGTGATCTTGGAGATCGAGATCCAAGGGGCTCTCAATATAAAGAAACTGTTCCCGGATACTCTGCTCCTGTTTGTCACTCCGCCGAACGCAGAGGAATTGAAAAGGCGTCTCGTAGGCAGAGGCACCGAGACGATGGATGTCATTGAGTCTCGTATGAACCGGGCCTGCGAAGAGGCACAGGGGATGGAGAACTATGATTATCTGATCGTCAATGACAGCCTTGACAGCTGCGTGGAAGAGATGCATGCTATTATTCGCGGAGAGCATCGCAGAAGTTCGCGCAACCGTGAATTTATGCAAGAAATAAAAGAAGATCTAGAAAGAATGAAACAATGAAAGCATATCATTTCGCTGTGAAAAGTACAGCTCAAATATGGAAAGGAGAATGTTAGACTATGCTGCACCCATCTTACACAGATTTGATGAAAGTAGTAAACAAAGATGTAGAGGAGGGCGATACAAAGATTGTAAACAGCCGTTACTCTATTGTTATGGCAACATCAAAGAGAGCAAGACAGCTGATCGCAGGTGATCTTCCTCTTGTAGATGCGAAAGACGGAGAGAAACCGCTCTCGATCGCAATCGATGAGCTCAATCAGGGAAAACTGAAGATCCTGGCCGAGAATGCAGAGGAAGAGGAATAGGTTCAGACAGGGCAGATGCACATGTGGTATCTGCCTTTTTTGCGAGGAGGACATAATATGAAGATACTGTTCATCTCTCTGGGGTGCGATAAGAACCTTGTTGACACGGAGGTCATGCTGGGGCTTCTTGCCTCGAGAGGATATGAGATGACGGACGACGAGACACAGGCTGATGTGATCGTGATCAATACATGCTGTTTTATACACGATGCAAAAGAGGAAAGTATTCAAAATATCCTGGAGATGGCGGAGTATAAGAAGCGGGGAACTGTGAAGGCGCTTATCGTGACCGGCTGCCTGGTACAGCGTTATCGCCAGGAAATCATAGACGAGATCCCCGAGGTGGATGAAGTGCTGGGAACGACAGCATATGATAAAATACTAGATGCAGTAGACGCGGCGCTAAGAGGAGAGCATGAAGTGATGTTGTCGGAGCTCGATGCACTTCCTCTGCCGGATACCAGGCGCCTTGTGACGACAGGAGGGCATTTCGCATATCTGAAGATTGCAGAAGGGTGTGACAAGCACTGTACCTACTGCATTATTCCGAAAATACGTGGAAACTTCCGGAGTGTTCCAATGGAACGACTGGTCAGAGAAGCGCAGGAGCTTGCTGATCAGGGCGTGAAAGAGCTGATCCTTGTGGCGCAGGAGACGACATTGTACGGAAAGGATCTCTATGGGGAGAAATCGCTCCATACCCTTCTGAAGAAACTCTGTGAGATCAGCGGACTCCGCTGGATCCGCATTCTCTACTGCTACCCGGAGGAGATCACAGATGAGCTGATCCAGGTTATAAAGGAAGAGCCGAAGATCTGCAACTATCTAGACCTTCCGATCCAGCATGCAAATGATAAGATACTCGGCAGGATGGGACGGAGGACATCGAAGCAGGAACTTGTGGATATCATTGGAAAGCTGAGGAGTGAGATACCGGATATTTGTCTGAGGACTACGCTGATCACCGGTTTCCCCGGAGAAACGCAGGAGCAGCATGAGGAACTGATGGAATTTGTGGATGAAATGGAGTTCGACAGACTGGGCGTATTCACATACTCGCCGGAAGAAGATACGCCGGCAGCAGAGATGCCGGATCAGATCGACGAGGAAGTAAAGCTTGACCGGCAGGCTGAGCTGATGGAGCTGCAGCAGGAGATTGCATTTGACAATGCCCAGGACATGGTGGGGCGTGAAGTGCTCGTGATGATCGAAGGGAAAGTAGCCGATGAGAATGCTTACGTTGGGCGTACCTACAGGGACGCACCGAATGTGGACGGACTTATTTTCATTAACACGGATGAGGAACTGTTGTCCGGTGATTTCGCAAGGGTGAGAGTTACCGGAGCTGTAGATTATGATCTGATAGGAGAATTATTATGAATTTGCCAAATAAACTGACTGTTCTTAGAGTTATCATGGTGCCGTTTTTTGTGTTTTTTATGCTGACTGACGTGGGCGGACCGGCAAACAAGTGGATCGCCCTTGCATTGTTTGTTATTGCCAGCCTTACCGATATGCTGGATGGAAAAATTGCCCGCAAATATAATCTGGTGACGAACTTCGGAAAGTTCATGGATCCGCTGGCGGACAAGCTGCTCGTCTGTTCGGCTATGATCTGCCTGATCCCTTCGGGCAAGCTGAACACAGCGATCGTGATCATTATCATTGCCCGTGAGTTTATTATCAGCGGTTTCCGCCTTGTAGCTTCTGACAGCGGGATCGTGATCGCTGCGAGCTACTGGGGCAAGTTTAAGACGGTATTCCAGATGGCGATGATCATTGTGCTGATCGCGGATCTGGGAGGAGTGTTTGACCTGATCGGCGAGATCCTTATCTGGATCGCTCTTGCACTCACTATTATTTCGCTGATCGATTATATATGGAAGAACCGCCAGGTGCTCACACACGGCGGAATGTAATCCGATTACAGCGGGAGGCACTTGAGATGAATGAGAAAGATAGCCAGAGAAATTATAACTACGACGGAAACTGTCTTGAAGAAAAGGTAGTGGGGCTTCTTGCCGAAAAACATCTGACAG
Organism: Mediterraneibacter catenae; assembly: GCF_008691045.1. GTDB lineage: Bacteria > Bacillota > Clostridia > Lachnospirales > Lachnospiraceae > Mediterraneibacter > Mediterraneibacter ornithocaccae. Next base: position 128,983 of record NZ_VMSO01000007.1, on the reverse strand, counting down.
TCACTACTGCAGAGTCATGCACCGGCGGTTTGATCGCCGGCACGCTAGTCAATGTAGCCGGGGCATCAGATGTGCTCAATGAAGGATATGTGACTTACTCCAATGAGGCAAAGGAGCGGCTGGTCGGTGTCCGGCATGAGACGCTGGAAAGATACGGCGCAGTAAGTGAACAGACTGCCAGAGAGATGGCGGAAGGAGCCGCCAAAGCAGCCGGAGCCGATGCGGCACTGAGTTCCACCGGAATTGCAGGACCGGGCGGCGGCACAGCTGAAAAGCCGGTAGGACTTGTGTATATCGGATGTTATCTGAACGGACGGACAACTGTAGAAGAGTGCCATTTTGCGGGAAACCGTATGGAAAACAGGATGCACACGGTAGAGAGGGCACTGGCCATGCTGCAGGAGGCGCTTGAGCAGGAGACGATATAATAATAAATTGTCGATGTTTTGTGAAAAAATTGTCAGCGCGTGATTGACGAATGATTCAAATTATGAGAAAATAAATCATATATGGGGCAGACGAGAAGAGCCGCATCAGGCAGCGGTGTGTCGGCGTCATATGCGAAGAAAATCATACATATTGAAAGGAGTTTTAACATGATTTATTCACATGAAGTAGAAATGATGTGTCCGGTGGCTCAGGGCGCGAATCACGGACCAGCTCCGATCCCGGAAGAGGCGAAATGGGTAAAAGCAAAAGAGATCAAGGATATCTCCGGTTTTACACACGGCGTAGGCTGGTGTGCACCTCAGCAGGGAGCATGTAAACTGACACTGAATGTAAAAGAAGGAGTCATTCAGGAAGCGCTGGTAGAGACACTTGGATGTTCAGGAATGACACATTCCGCTGCTATGGCATCTGAGATTCTTCCAGGCAAAACTATCTTAGAGGCATTGAACACAGACCTTGTCTGTGATGCGATTAATACAGCAATGAGAGAACTGTTCCTCCAGATCGTTTACGGAAGAACACAGAGTGCATTCTCCGAAGACGGACTTGCAATCGGTGCAGGACTGGAAGACCTTGGAAAAGGACTCCGTTCTCAGGTTGGTACTATGTATGGTACACTTGCAAAAGGTCCCCGTTACCTTGAGATGGCAGAGGGCTATGTAACAGGTATCGCTCTTGATGATAACGATGAGATCATCGGATACCAGTTCGTAAACCTTGGAAAATTCACAGACTTCGTAAAGAACGGCGATACTCCGAACGATGCATGGGAGAAAGCAAAAGGTCAGTACGGCCGTGTTGACGATGCAGTGAAGATCATCGATCCGCGTAAAGAGTGATCGCAGATTTTACAACGAAAATCTCAGCAAAGGTAAATAAATCAGGAGGATATATAAATGGCTTTATTTGAATCATATGAAAGAAGAATTGATAAAATCAATGAAGTTTTAAACAGCTACGGTATCGCTTCTCTGGAAGAAGCAGAGAAGATCACAAAGGATGCCGGACTGGACGTTTACAACCAGATCAAAGGCATTCAGCCGATCTGTTTTGAGAATGCATGCTGGGCTTATATCACAGGTGCAGCGATCGCAATCAAGAAAGACTGCAGAAACGCTGCTGACGCAGCAGCAGCAATCGGAGAAGGACTTCAGGCATTCTGTATTCCGGGATCTGTTGCTGACCAGCGTAAAGTAGGTCTCGGACACGGAAATCTTGGAAAGATGCTTCTTGAAGAGTCAACAGACTGCTTCTGCTTCCTTGCAGGACACGAGTCATTTGCAGCAGCAGAGGGTGCGATCGGTATCGCAGAAAAAGCAAACAAAGTTCGTAAAAAACCTCTCCGCGTTATCCTGAACGGTCTTGGAAAGGATGCAGCGAAGATCATTTCCAGAATCAACGGATTCACATATGTACAGACAGAGTACGACTATTTCACAGGCGAGCTCAAAGAAGTCTCCCGTACAGCTTACTCTGACGGACTCCGCTCCAAAGTTAACTGCTACGGCGCAAACGATGTTCGCGAGGGTGTAGCTATCATGTGGAAAGAGGGCGTTGACGTATCCATCACAGGTAACTCAACAAACCCGACACGTTTCCAGCATCCGGTAGCAGGTACATACAAGAAAGAGTGTGTAGATGCAGGAAAGAAATACTTCTCAGTTGCATCCGGCGGTGGTACAGGACGTACACTTCATCCGGACAACATGGCAGCAGGACCGGCTTCCTATGGTATGACAGATACAATGGGACGTATGCACTCCGATGCACAGTTCGCAGGTTCCTCTTCCGTACCGGCTCACGTTGAGATGATGGGTCTGATCGGTGCAGGAAACAACCCGATGGTTGGTATGACTGTTGCAGTTGCAGTTTCTATTGAGGAAGCAGCAAAGGCTGGCAAGTTCTAATAAATGACATAAAATTGGAGGCTTTCGACAATATAAAAGGTTGTCGGAAGCCTTTTTTCACAACTTGAATAATTTCATATTTTTGAAACATAATGTTATACTTTTCATATAGGTGGTGAAAAACATATGTCAGATAAAAAAGAAGCTATATTAAGCAGTGAAAATAATTATACAATTTTTCAGTTCGATAACCATATAATACGATTCAAGGCACCATATTCTTTGGAGAGATATACGAAAATCAAGGAATGGGATCATGGATATTTGGTTGCTATGGCAAAGTATATTCACAATGAACAGGAAGAAGAAGAATACATTGATTTAATTCCGATCTTAAAAAATCTGTATTTTGATCCTGATGAATTTTTGAAGCCGATTGAGAAAGTGAGGATTGCAGATGACTGATGTGATAAAAGTAGCGAATGAGGCGGATATGATTGTAAATGGGTATGCTTTTACACATTGTACAGAGGGGTATCGCGTATTAAATCTGAATCGTCCGGATAAAGCAGTGGTACTTTCTAAAACCGGAGATGTACTGGAGACGAGCATGGATGATATTGAGATACAGATCGTAAGGGATTATTTGAGAAAAAACAGTGAATTTATGGAGGAATGCGATGCCTAAGTATTATGAATTTAAAGTTGCAGGATACTATTTATATTTTACATCGCATTGTGTAATTGAGTGTATGCATGTTCATGCAAGCGACCGAAAGCTGACAGAAGCAGGTTCGGCCAAATTTTTTGTCGAGAATACCGGAGAGTCTGTATTAAAAAATCGGGGAATTCTTACAGATAAGGAAATTCGTATCATACAGAGATTTATAAAACAGAATTATCAGGAAATGTATTTAAAATGGGCTGAGTACAGCTCAGAAGGATTCTACAATGAATTCAAATAGAACATTATACAAATGAAAAGGTCGCACTGGCTACAGTTATAGAAAGCCAATGCGGTCTTTTTCATAGGAAATCGGAATTCTAATTGGGGAGCAGAATAGATTATTTTTAGACCATTGTCTTGCGATATTGTGTAGGTGTCTGCCCTTTCTTCTGCTTAAAGAGCCTTGAAAAATACAGAGCATCGTCATATCCTACAGATCTGGCGATATCACTGATCGGAAGGTCTGTTTCTTTCAGAAGCGAGCACGCCCGTCTGATCCGGTAGTCCAGCAGGTATTCTTGTGGAGACGTTCCCGTAATGTCCTTGAACAGCCGGTAAAGGTAAGTACGTTCAATATTCAAATGGTCCGCAATGACTTGAATGTTGACCGTGTGGGCATAATTGTTTTCGATGTACCGGAGCGCTTCTTCTACATAGGAGATTTTCTTTTCCTTCGGAGGGATAGATTTGCGGGGGAATTTGCTTGCCAATAAGTAAAGATATTCATACAGGATGCTGTTCATCATCAGATCCCGGTTCTCGGGCAGTTTGTACGCCTCGAACATCTTCTCGTGGCAGAGTCTCACCCGGTCGTCTTTCCCATAGTGGAAATAAGGTGTTTCCAGAAGAGATGTTCTTTTTAAGTACTGTTCAATCTTAATTCCCTGAAATCCGATCCATGTGTAGGTCCATGGATGATATTTGTCCGCTTCGTAGTAAATGAGCGTATTCGGACGGATCAGAAATGCGTCTCCCTCGGAGAGCTGATAGATGTTCCCGTCCGTCTTATAGATTCCCTTTCCGCCCAGAATATAGTGGATCAGATATCCGCTTCGGACCACAGGGCCGTAGCTGTGGGACGGCTCACATGTTTCATATCCGCATGTATAGATCATGGCGTCCAAGTTTCTCGAAAAATCATTAGAAAATATATAGTCTTTCATATCCCTCTCCCAAATGCCAACAAATCTGTATAGTTAGACAACATTTGTCTATATAATATAAACTATATTCCAGTATAATAGTAATTGCAAGAACAAATGAAACAGCATTTGTTCATGGCGGTTACAGGATGGCTGTAACCGGTGCCGCGGTAGATACAATATGCATGCAGATACTTATAAAGGATTGAATAAAATGGGAGGTATCTGAAAAATGGATGCTGAAAAAAGAAAACGCTATGAGAATATAGCATCAGAACTCACCCGTCTTGCGGGCGGCAAAAGCAATATCCTTGGGATCGCACACTGTGCTACACGTCTGCGCCTTGTGCTGGAGGATAACGACAAGGCGGACATTCACGCTATTGAGGATGTAGACCTTGTAAAGGGTGTGTTTGTTGCGGGAGACCAGCTGCAGATCATCTTCGGAGCAGGACTTGTAAATGATGTGTGCCAGGTGCTGGCCGATTCCCTGCATATGGACAGCATGAGTCTCGGTGATCTGAAGACCAAGGCAAACAAGCGCATGAATCCTTTGCAGAGGGCGGTAAAAGCTCTCTCGGATGTATTTATCGAGATCATGCCGGGAATCCTTGCTGCAGCTCTTCTGACCGGACTTTCCAGTGTGCTCGGCAACATTGATTTCGTTCAGAATAATGATACATTGTACGGACTGTCAAGACTCATTAATATTTCATCAGGAGCCATTTTCGGATTCCTTCCTCTGTGTGTAGCTTACAGCACAGTTAAGCGATTCGGCGGGCGCCCGATCATGGGTATTGTGATCGGCTGTATCATGCTGACCAATTCTCTTGCCGATGCCAGCGCGGCGGCACAGGGGACAGTGGAAGTGACGACGCTTCATATCTTCGGGATTCCGGTTGATCTGATCGGTTTCCAGGGCGGTATTATCGTGGCATTGCTGATTGGTATTGTGACGGCAAAACTGGACATTTTCTTTGAAAAGAAAGTTCCGGAGGTGATCCGGCTGCTTGTATCCCCGCTGCTCACCACTCTGGTCAGCTCTTTCCTGTTGTTCATGATCATAGGACCGGTGGGAAGAGGACTTGCAAACGGGATCACGGCGGTGCTCGTATGGATGACACAGCATCTGGGAGTGATCGGTTATGCGGCGTTCTCAGGCGTACAGCAGCTTATCGTCATTACCGGACTTCATCATGTGTTCGGGGCAATCGAGTCACAGCTTCTGGTTGATACAGGACGGAATTTCCTGAATCCCCTGATGTCTGTAGCAATCATCGCGCAGGGTGGAGCAGTTCTTGGTTACCTTGCAAGAAATATAAAAGAAGCGAAAGCGAAAGAGTTATGTATCCCCAGCTTTATTTCGGTTCTCTTTGGAATTACGGAGCCAGCTTTGTTCGGTGTAAACCTGCGGTACCGTTATCCGCTGATCGGAGGATGTATTGGCGGCGCCATCGGAGGTGCAGTTGTCTACTTTACAGATCTGGCGGCGCTCGGATTCGGGACAACAGTAGTGCCTGGCATCGCACTTGCTGATCCGGCAAATAACGGATACGTAAACTATATCATTGCACATGTGATCGCCCTGGCAGCAGGATTCCTCTTTGCATTTGTTCTGGGAATCGGATTTGACCGGAAGAATATGATACTTCCGCCTGCCTGATCTTTACAGAACCGGTAGACGGTGCTCACATCGACAGAGAACCGGAACATACGGTCAAAGCAGGAGAGAAGATCGCAGTGATCACAAAGTGAGAGGGACCGCTATGGAAAGTGAAATTCAGAAAAACAGATTCCGGCAGGAAAGGGAAGAATTAAAGAAGATGGAGAGGACAGTAAACAACTGTCCTTTCCGTACACGATATCATATTATGCCGCCGGTCGGATGGCTTAATGATCCCAATGGCTTGTGTCAGTTCAGGGGGATCTATCATGCTTATTTCCAGTACTCGCCCTTAAGTGTACACGGCGGTGGTGGATACTGGGGACATTGTACAAGTACAGACCTCCTTCACTGGGAGTATAAGGAACCAGTGCTTACGACAGACATTCCGGAGGATGCAGGCGGGGTCTATTCCGGTTCTGCCCTCATTGAAAACGATCATATGTATCTGTTCTATACTGGCAATGTGAAGCTGCCGGGAAATTACGATTATATTGATTCCGGCAGGATTTCTACTCAGATACTGACAGAATCCGATGATGGGCAGCATATGTCCGGGAAAACAAAACTTCTCGGCGCGGAGGACTATCCGGAAAATATTACCCGGCATGTAAGAGACCCGAAAGTATGGAAAGAAGAAGGAACATACTACATGGTACTGGGGGCCCGTGCCAGAGCTTGGGACAAGGAAGGAGAGCGCAGTGACAGGGGCGGCGTCCTGATCTATATGTCACAGGATAAGAAGAATTGGAGCCTTTGGAGTGAGCTGGTGCCTGATAAAAAGTTCGGCTATATGTGGGAGTGTCCGGATATTTTCGTATTGAGCGGTACAAGGGTATTGTCATACTGCCCTCAGGGACTTCCGGCCGGGGAAGAGAAATACCAGAATATCTACCAGTCAGGTTATTCTATCCTGCCTGTCGGTATAACAGCGAAAATAGACTCTGTGTTCCGGGAGTGGGATCCCGAAGACACCTTCAGAGAATGGGATATGGGATTTGATTTTTATGCACCGCAGAGCTTTGAGACTGAGGACGGCAGAAGGATCCTGATCGGCTGGGCCGGCGTACCGGATACAGAGAATGCGCATCGCAATCTTTCTGTGGAAAACGGCTGGCAGCACTGCCTGACACTCCCCACTGAGCTGGTATATCACAGTGGAAAGATATTCAGGAAACCGGTCAGTGAGCTGTCGAATCTCCCGTGGAAGGATGTGGCAGCAGACAAAGCAGATGGAAAGTATAGGAAATATCACTGGGCGGATCAGGCGGTGGCGGTCAAAGAAGACGGAATTGCCGGCGGAGAAAGGTGCTTGCTTATCGGGCAGGAGGACAACGGACTGACTGTTCGTGTGGCGGGCAACAAGGTGGAGCTTACATTCCTTAACCGTGACGGACAGCCATCTATATGTGGCGGCGGAAGGAGAGTGCGTATCGGTCGTGTGGAGGATCGGGTAGAAGAACTGTTCGTACTGATCGACAGCTCGATCGTAGAAGTTTTTGTAAATGGAGGAGAGACTGTATTTACAACCAGGATCTACCTGGATAAAAAGGACAGAAACCTTGCGGCGGACGGCAGATGCAGGATTCTTGCAATCTGATGTCTGCGGAGATATAATTTAATGCGGAAGGAGGAACAGAGATGAAAGTATTAATGATCAACGGAAGTCCTCATGCCAAAGGGAACACTTACATTGCCCTGCATGAGATGGAGCAGATCTTTGCCGGAGAAGGGATTGAGACAGAGATCGTACATGTGGGTAATAAGGATATCAGAGGATGCATTGCCTGCCATTCTTGTTTTGAAAAGGGAAAATGTGTCTTTAACGATCTTGTAAACGAGACCGCTCCGAAATTCGAAGAATGTGATGGCATTGTGGTGGCAAGTCCTGTGTATTATGCATCGGCAAATGCGACACTGATTGCTTTCCTTGACAGACTGTTCTACAGCACACATTTTGATAAGACGATGAAAGTGGGCGCCAGCGTTGTGGCAGCGAGAAGAGGCGGACTCTCCGCAACTTTCGACGAGTTGAATAAGTATTTTACGATCTGCGGCATGCCGGTGGCATCCAGTCAGTACTGGAACAGTATCCACGGCAGAGAGCCTGGGGAGGCACAGCAGGATGCAGAAGGCCTTCAGACGATGCGGACACTGGCAAGAAATATGTCATTCCTTATGAAGAGCATTGCACTGGGCAAAGAGAAGTACGGCCTGCCTGAGAAAGAGCCGGCCTGTCATACGAACTTCATACGCTAGAGAAAATTTGTGGCTGACAAATTGTGTCAAACCTCTTTACAATAAGAATACAAAATGATATCATATTGATATCAAAAAAGATGATTCTGCGTGAGGAGGAATGATTTATGGAAGAAAAGATATTGCAGCATAGAAAGAACGGTATGATCGTCCTTGTCCTGACGACACTTGTGTATCTGGCAGCTGTTGCAGGCTGTATTTTTGGCGGCATGATGATCGCGGATGACAAAAGCCCGGTACTGCTGGTAGTAAGTATTGTATGGCTTTGCATAGGATGGATCCCGTACTGCGGACTTCGTATCCTGAAACCCCAGGAGGCTCTCGTATTGACATTGTTCGGAAAGTATACGGGTACTTTGAAAAATGAAGGATTTTATTTTGTAAATCCTTTTTCTTCAAGTGTGAATCCTGCGGCGTCCACCCATCTGCACCAGAGTGGGGATGTGGACAATGGTGCGGGTCAGAAATCCGCTTTGTCCCTGGCTCTCAATGGGGGAAAGACAGAGGTGGACCTGTCGAGTAAAAAAATTTCGCTGAAGATCATGACACTCAACAATAACCGGCAGAAAATCAACGACTGTCTTGGCAATCCGGTGGAGATCGGGATCGCGGTCATGTGGCGGGTAGTAGACACGGCAAAGGCAGTGTTTAATGTGGACAACTACAAGGAGTATCTCTCTCTGCAGTGTGACACGGCCCTGCGCAATATCGTACGGATCTACCCCTATGATGTGGCGCCGAATGTGGATACCACAGGCGACGGCATCGCTGACGAGGGAAGTTTAAGAGGATCCAGCGAGATCGTAGCAGCAAGGATCCGCGATGAAATCCAGAAGAGAGTTGAGGAGGCTGGGATCGAAGTGATCGAGGCAAGAATTACTTACCTGGCATATGCTCCTGAGATCGCTGCCGTGATGCTCCAGAGACAGCAGGCATCTGCAGTTATAGATGCGAGAAAGATGATCGTAGACGGAGCTGTAGGTATGGTGGAGATGGCTTTGGACCGACTGAATGAAAAGGGTGTAGTGGAACTGGATGAGGAACGTAAGGCTGCTATGGTGTCGAATCTGCTCGTCGTACTCTGCGGCAATCGGGATGCCCAGCCAATCGTGAACTCCGGAAGTCTGTATTAAGATTCAGGAAAAGAGAACAGATATGGCAGATCAGAAAAAGAAACAGGTTCCGCTCCGGCTGTCCGCCAAGCTGTACGATGCCATTGCAGCCTGGGCAGAAGATGATTTCCGCTCGGTCAACGGACAGATCGAATACCTGCTGACCGAGTGCGTGCGGCAGAGGAAAAAGAACGGAAAATATGTCTCAGAACATCTGGACGAACCGATCGAACTGGATATCAAGTGAAACCGGAAAAAGAATATATTAAAATCAGAATGGGGCAGCGGACTGTACACAAAAGGATGTGGACAGTCCGTATTTTCATGCGATATAATAATGCCATACGAAATAAATCATAAAAGGAGAGACAGTCTATGAGAACGATCAAAGCAGAACCACTGACACACGAAGCATATGCTCCATACGGAACCTTTTATAATATGACAGAGCCTTCCGGGTATTCACTGAACGGAGAACTCCATCGTTTCTTTCCGGATCGGATGACAGAGTCATACATGACCAGAGCAGCATTTTCCCCGATTCTCGTGAAGAAGCCGGAAGTGATGAAGATCACGCAGGCCGAGTATCATACGACCACACCGGAGATCATCCTGCCGATCAATGACGATATGATCCTGCATGTGGCGCCGGCTTCTGCGGGGACACCGGTACCGGAACTTACAAAAGCGTTTATCGTGCCGAAAGGAACTCTTGTCAAGATCAATACGGCGATCTGGCATCTCGCTCCGCTTCCGGTGCATGCGGAGGAGCTGCAGGCGATGATCATCCTTCCGGAGTGTACATATGCAAATGACTGTACGGTCGTGGATTATCCGGAAGAAGATCATTTTGTGATCGAGATGTGATGTATATGAAGTTTGCGATATACAGAAGAGCATTTCCCGAATGATCTTTTCAGAGAACATGACTGCTAAAACTTTATATCCATAGAAAAAATGAATACCTTGCCATACCTATCGCGTATTAGACAGAAAGAAAATAACCGGATATAATAGATATGGAAATATTAGGAAAAGCGTCTGCCACAAACGGCGCAGATTCAGGAAAGAAGGAATACAGACTATGATTTACAGAGATTTTCAGGATTTAAAACTCTCCGGTCTCGGGATGGGCGCGATGCGTCTGCCGGTGATCGACGGAGATGACAGCAGGATCGATGCAGCGGCAGCGGAAGAGATGGTCGCGTATGCCATGGAGCACGGCATCAATTATTATGATACGGCATGGGGCTATCACAACGGCCAGTCAGAGATCGTAATGGGAAATGCACTGAAGAAGTATCCGAGAGACAAATTTTACCTGGCGACAAAATTCCCGGGGTATGACCTTTCTAATTTCGGGAAAGCAGAAGAAATCTTTGAGAAGCAGTTAGAGAAATGTCAGGTAGAGTATTTTGATTTCTATCTGTTCCACAATGTCTGCGAGATGAATATTGATGCTTACCTGGATAATGAAAAATACGGTACTTATGATTATCTGATCAGTCAGAAGAAAAACGGCCGTATCCGGCATCTCGGATTTTCCGCGCACGGGAAATATGACGTGATCAAGCGTTTCCTTGAAGCATACGGAAAAGATATGGAATTCTGCCAGCTTCAGATCAATTATCTTGACTGGTCATTCCAGGATGCAAAGGCGAAAGTAGAGCTTCTGCGCGAGTACGGCATTCCGGTGTGGGTGATGGAGCCGTTAAGAGGCGGAAAGCTTGCATCACTCTCAGACGAGAATACGCAGAAGTTAAAAGAGCTCCGGCCGGATGAGGATGTCCCGGCATGGGCATTCCGCTTCTTACAGTCTCTGCCGGATGTTAAAGTTGTTCTGTCCGGAATGTCCAATATGGAACAGCTGCAGGCAAATATCCGTACATATGAGGAAGAGAAACCGTTAAAAGACGAGGAGATGAAGACGCTGCTCGGAATAGCTGACAGCATGCTTGAGAAGAAGACGCTTCCATGTACGGCATGTCATTATTGTGTGAGTCACTGTCCGCAGGGACTCGATATCCCGGCACTGCTCGAGCTTTACAATGAGCACTGTTTTACAGAGGGCGGATTTATCGCTCCGATGGCACTTTCTTCCTATGAGGACGACAAGAAGCCGGGGGCATGTATCGGATGCAGGAGCTGCGAGGCTGTCTGTCCGCAGCAGATCAAGATATCTGAGGCAATGGCGGACTTTGCAGAGAAACTTGCGTGAGAAAGGTATACTGACATGAAGATCGAACGCTGTACTAGTCCAGACAGAGACAGCCGAGGGAGAGGAGACAACACATGAGGACAATGGAATTTACGATCGAGAATACAGAAGCGCTCAAACCAGGCATGGAAGTAAATGTGTCGGAGGGTGTTCTTCCTTCGTCCTATTATTACATGATCGAGCATGCTCTCGGAATGAGTGCAAATTTTAAACAGGCAGAGAGACTGAAGACGAGACGCGGTGTTGTAAAAGAACTGAAAGAAACTCCGAAGTTCCATATTGCCGTGCTTGAATTTGATGAATAATAAGCGAAAATCGTAACAGTTGAGCCCGCATATTCCGCGGGCTTGATTTTTACAAAACTAAATGTTATAGTATGAATAATACTAATAACAAAACATTGATTCTTTCGCACAAGCAGGGAGGAGCCAGCCGTTGAGCCAAAACCGTAAACAAGAATTTGTCAATATGCAAATGTGGAATTTATTCAGGAAAAAATTTAAAAGTGGGACGACAGAAGCGTCATACTGGTCAGATATACAGGAGTTCTGCCGCATAACAGGAAAAGTGTTCATAGAATGCGGAAGTGAAGATGTGAAGAGATATTACGACAGGATGTGTGAGCAGGTTAAGGGCGGAAGACTCAGTCGGATCACACTGACAAAGAAATTCCGGGAGCTTCATTCATTTGCTTCATTTCTGATGGAGAATGGAGGATATCTGCCGGAAAGAGAAGATGATTTTTTCTATCCGTATCTGAAGACAATGACAAAAGAGTCGGCGCTTGCAGGTTCTGTTCCGGTGGAAGATATGGATGCCCTTCTCAAGGCCGCGTCAGATGACATGATGGCCTACACGATCCTTGTTCTGATGTACCGGGCCGGGATGACTTCTACTGAGATCATCAGAATATCGGGAGAGAATGATTTTATTGAATTTGATGATGGAATCTATGTGATGCTGTCCTGCAGGGAGGAGCCCTGTTATATACCGGATGACGCATGGAGTATCCTGAAGGAATATATGGGTCAAAGGGAGGTTTGTGACACACTTTTTTATAATCGCAGCAGGCGCCCACTCAATACGATGTATATCAGCCGTATGATGAAGAAATACTGTGCTCTTGCAGGAATCCGGAATTACAGTGCTCAGGCAGTGAGAAACAGCTGTGCATTCAATCTGTTTGCTTATGGCGCTACAGACGGACAGGCTGCCAGACAGATGGGAAGGACAGAACAGCAGATCCGCAGATACCGCGGATCAGGCTATCGCGGCAACCTGCAGAAACATGCGTCTGATCTTGTGAAGATCCATATTGAGAAACCGTAGTGCTCAGCCAAAATATTTACGGACGATACAGGATACGACTCCCGCAGCGCACAGTCCGAAGAGTACGTTGTGCATGGAGCCATATACATCCAGTGCGCCTTTTAAGCCGTATACTGCTTCCGGAGCTTCCGGTATGAGCGGGCTGAGCAGAAATGCAAGGTAAGAGGTGACAAATACGATGATGAAAGAGAACATGCCCCTTCCAGTGTCTTCTTTCCAGGAGTCGATGCCGTTTCTTACCCGTACCCTTGTCATAGACCAGAGAAGTGAGATCAGTTCAAACAGGATGAAGAGCACCGCCACACATAGATATGACGCCAGTGTGATAGTGGGCTTCCGCGTCTGTATCATTTCCATAATATCCCCGTAAGGAGTGCTCGCCCTCCAGAAAGTCCAGCCAACATATATCATGATCGCCAGGATCAGGATAGCTGTGAGACTACGAACGAGTGCAGCAGCCAGCCGGGAGAGCGTGCGCCCGCCTTTGCGGATCGGTGCGGCCAGCGGAACGCCGCGGCTTTTTTTGCGGCGGGATGAGCTGCGTCCGGATGATGGTTCTCTGTCAGAACGGTCGTTTTTTCTATGTCTCCTTTCGTCATACGTGGATTTGTGACTGTCATCCTCATCGTAATAGTCGTCGATATCATCTTCATAATAGTCGTCGTCATAATCCGTGTCAAAGTCAGAACCGGTCATTTCCCTTGGTTTCCCGCGTTCATAGGTGCGGGAAGCGTCAGTGATATCTAACGTTATTCCGCTGTCGTCTTCATATGTTACTTCAAAATCATCATCAAATATATCAGAAAATTCCTTTTTATCACTCATGGAATCCCTCTCTTTCCTCAAAAAATCCCTCTTATGGTAGCGCGTTTTCAACAGATTCACAAGGCTTCACAGGGAAATTTTAAAAATATTTCATTTTTGTACACTGATGCCGGCCAATTGTCTTACAAAAGTGTAAGACCGTCCCTGCAAAATGTAAGCTGTCTGAATGGAAGAATATTTACGGTGTCTGCTACTATAAATATGCAAGAGGAAATTCTGTTCATAATAGGAGGAATACAAAATGCAAAAGGATTCAAAAAGGCGGCTTGGGAGAATGTTAGGCTGGCTTATGATTGTATTTCTGATTGTCGTGATCGTGCCGGTCGGAGCTGTTATGTTTGTTGTATCAGGGCTGTGGTCGGCCTTAGACAGGGTATTGCTTAAATTTAACAGATAAATGGCTCTTTTAACATCGTTTAAAAAATCTTTGAGAAATCTTAAGAATTACCTTCCTGTTATCTTAAGAACACTAAAGTATGATAAATCTGTAAAAGAGCCGGGCTGATGATAAAGACGTATCCGGCACAGAAACAGCAGACAGGTAATGAAAGAGATGAGGAGAGGGTATTTATGAAGTATATTACATTTGCAGTTCCCTGCTATAATTCGGAAAGTTATATGAGGCGATGTGTTGATTCGCTTCTGACAGGGGGGAAAGATGTGGAGATTATTCTGATCAATGACGGCTCCACTGACGGAACAGCTCAGATAGCAGACGAGTATCAGCTTACCTATCCGGATATTGTCCGGGCGGTTCATAAAGAGAACGGCGGACACGGCTCAGGAGTCAACAAAGGACTTGAGCTTGCCAGGGGCATTTACTATAAAGTAGTAGACTCGGATGACTGGCTTGACCGGGATGCATACCGGAAATTGCTGGCACGGGTGAAGGAGTTCTGCGGGGGTGGAAGAGCGGAGTTTGAAGATGACATACCGGATCTCTTCGTATGCAACTACGTGTATGACCATCTGGACGAGGGCTCCAAACGCAGTATGGACTACCGCAATATTTTCCCGACAGAGGAGATGTGTAACTGGAATTCGATAGGACATTTCCGCCCGTCACAGTATCTGATCATGCATTCGCTCATGTTCCGGACGGAAATATTAAGAAAATCCGGAGTAAAGCTTCCGGAACATACATTTTATGTGGATAATCTTTTTTCTTATCAGCCGCTGCCTTATGTAGAGAGCATCTACTACATGGATATCGATCTCTATCACTATTATCTCGGACGGGAAGATCAGTCGGTCAACGAGAAAGTGCTGATGAAACGGATTGACCAGCAGATCCGGGTGACGGAACTTGTAGCAAAATCAGTAGATCTGAATGGAGTAAAGAAAAAGTATCCCAGGCTTGCTTCATATATGACGCGGAATATATCTATCATGCTGTCAATCTCGTCGATACATCTGCTGTTAATAAAGACGGCAGAGGCGGAACAGAAGAGAAAGGATATGTGGGAAAGGATACGTGCATACAATTCAGCCCTCTATTTCCGGCTGCGGTTCTCGACTTTGAGCGGATTGACTTATCTGCCGGGCAGGATCGGCGGGAAACTGACAGTAAGCGGATACCGTTTCGCAAGAAAGATCTACCAGTTCCAGTAGTATTGTGCAGAATAAAAGCAAGACTGATGTTTTAACAGGTGTACAAAAAGGGGAGAAAAAGTATGGCAGAGATTTACATAGCGTTTGTGGATACGCCCGGTTTTTTTGCCGGAATCATCCGACGTGTGATAAAGCAGAAGTATATCCATGTGGCTCTTTCACTGGATCCGTATCTTGAAGAGACTTACAGTATCGGCAGACGTCACCCGTCCGTGCCTCTTATTGCAGGTTTTGAGAAGGAAGATAAATATAAAATACTCCGTGCATTTCCGGATGCCGATTATATGATATGCAGAATCCGGTGCACAACGGAGCAGAAGAAATATATTGAACAGGAACTGTACCGGGCGATGGAACAGCGTTTCAGCTATCATTACACCATCCTCGGACTTCCGTTTATCTTGATGAATATTCCGTTCTATCAGAAGAACCACTACACATGTTCGTCCTATCTTGCCAGGTTACTGGAACAGGCCGGAGTTTGTCGGTGGGACAAGCACTTTTCACTGGTGACTCCGAAAGATTTCTATGAATATGAAGAGAAGGAGAAGATATTCGAGGGAAGCCTTTATGAATTCACAGCGGGGGGACGCAGGCGTACAGAGAGAAAACGCCTTCCTGCATTTTCCTTTATGCAGCCTGCATATGCAGGGGCAGCATACATCATTAATTTCCTGAAACGAGGTGTAAACTTATGAGCATGAAAAAGAGGATGCTGCAAATCGCTTTATTTCTTGTTATCATGCTGCTGACATTTTATGCTCTGTTCAGTGGAAGAGATTTATCTGAGATCGGACAGGCAATCATGAACATGTCATTCTGGTATCTTGTGCCTGCTATAGCGCTGGCAGTATTTTTCGTGAGTGCGGAAGGATTCATGATCTGGTATCTGCTCCGCTCTATGAAAGCACAGAAAGACGGATATAAAGCAAGCTCTCTGCCGAGGTGCATCCAGTACTCATTTATTGGATTTTTCTATTCCGGCATTACACCATCGGCGACAGGAGGACAGCCGGTACAGCTCTATTATATGAACAAAGACGGAAACCGTGGATCGGACAGCACTGTTGTGCTCATGACAGTAGCAGTGGCCTATAAATTTATTCTTGTCATCATGGGGCTTGGAATCCTTTTATTCTGGCTCAATCCCCTCCGGCAGGAACTGGGAAATTATTTTCTCCTGTATCTTCTGGGGCTGGCGCTCAATGTAATCCTTGTAATCCTGATCCTTGGCGTTATGCTGTTCCCAAAGGTTATCTTAAAGGCAGCGCTGCTCTTTGAGGGACTTTTCATCCGGCTTAAGATATGGAAGCCGTCGGACAAGAGAGAGGAGAAGATCAATGCTTTTATTGACAGCTACCAGCAGGCTGTTGCATGGCTTAAAGGACACAAGGGGAGCCTGCTTGTCGTACTCTTCGTGACGTTCTTGCAGCGATGCAGCGTGTTCGTACTGACTTATATGGTCTATTTGGGATTCGGCCTTGAGGGATCCAGTGCCATGAAAGTGATCCTTCTCCAGGCTGCAGTGTATATTGCGGTGGATATGCTCCCTCTGCCCGGAGCGCAGGGCATCACGGAGCTTATGTATCAGACGGTGTTTATTCATGTATTTACGGGAGCTTATCTGATCCCGTCCATGCTAGTGAGCAGAGGCATTAATTTCTATTTTCTGCTGATCGTAAGCCTTGGGATTGTCCTTATAAACCGGTTTGTATTTGACAGAAGAAAGACGGCGAAGGCAGTCCGTGCATAAAATCCTTGACAAACACAAGGACAGAAAATATCATATTACGAATGTAATATGATTAGAATGATAATATTTTCTGTTACGGAGAAGGATTATGAAAAAGGAAAACAGGACAAGTTTTTTGATTATATTGGCAGTCCTTATGTGCTCTGTTTTGGGAGGATGCAGCCGGATCACCGACAATACTGATACGGATGCTCCGACTGCTGTGGGAGATCAGCCTCATGCAGAGGACTATGAGCAGGGGTATGATCTGCCGGTTGACAGCACACAGCAGGAAGAAGCAGAGGAAGATCTGACAGAGATGATGGAATTGATCCGTGCCATATACGAAGATACGGAAAAGGGGACATCAGTGAATGCGGTCATTACACAGGATACAGCGGTAAATATGCAGAAGAGCATAGGAGAGGAAGGCGTGCCGGCCGCGGTCAGTGGTTCTGACGTGAACATGTTGAATTACGAGGTGATGGATCAGTTCCTTAAAGAAGCGTCAGAAGGACAGGAGGCAGAAACTGTATTGTACAGAATCCATACAGACGGCACGGTTTCCAGAGAGAAGTTTACTTTTGACGGGCAGGACATGTACTCGCTCTATACGAAAGGCAGATGGACCGACACCATGGAACCAGAATGCGGCACAAGCAGCTACAGCAGGATCAATGAGTGGAAGTATACAGAGAAGGGATGGTTCTCTTATGAATACTGCACTGCACAGCCGCCGGAGCTTACAGAGGTCATTGATGCTTATGAGATGGTGAGGATCAGACCTCTTGAGGAAGAGTACCGCGAGATGCAGACAAAGTATCTCAAACCGATCGGGTATCAGGGAAATAACCTGCTGTGCTCGGAGTGGTCAGAGGAGAATATGGAAGGACTCGATTACAATGGACTGTATGAGTATTTTTACAAATTAGAATACGGGAAAGAGATTGATGCTGATAAGTGCTCCGAGGGGATCCCTCAGGATGATTTTGAGAGCTTGATGGCAGAATATCTGCCGGTGACAGCAGAACAGCTGAGGGAATATGCCTCGTATGATGCGGAGAATAAAAGATACAACTGGGTAAGGCTTGGAGTCGGCAACTATGCCCCGAACGCTTTCTGGACTTCCGTTCCGGAAGTGACAGGGATTACGGAAAATGAAGACGGAACAATAACGCTGACAGTGGATATGGTGTGTGAGAAGAAAGGAAATGATGATTTTTACA
Source organism: Mediterraneibacter catenae (assembly GCF_008691045.1). Classification (GTDB taxonomy): domain Bacteria; phylum Bacillota; class Clostridia; order Lachnospirales; family Lachnospiraceae; genus Mediterraneibacter; species Mediterraneibacter ornithocaccae. Next base: position 110,842 of record NZ_VMSO01000007.1, on the reverse strand, counting down.
CACACGAAGTCACAATGCGTATCCAGGATGACGGAAAGGCAATGTATCTGTCAAATCATATTTTGGAGGACAGACCGGGCATGATCCCGGATTACCAGTACCGGTGCGGAGAGTGAAACGAAGTTCTTCGGGATGCTCCGGTGTCTCGGGGCGGATCAGAAGCAGATCCGGCGGTTTGTCAGACGGGAGGCTCTCGGATGGTGCAAAAGCGCAATCCCGGCAGGTCTGATCTTAAGCGTTATCGTTGTCTGGGGACTCTGTGCCATGCTTCGCTTTTTAAGCCCGACATATTTTGCGGGAATGCCTGCAGTCGGTATCAGCCCGATCGGTCTTGCGGCAGGAGCGCTGATTGGTTTTATCACAGTACTACTGGCAGCCCGTTCTCCGGCAAAAAAGGCATCGAAAGTCTCTCCGCTGACCGCAGTCTCCGGGAATGCCGGCACTGTCAGCGCTGTGAGAAAGGCGGCCAATACCCGTATGTTCCATATAGAGACTGCGTTGGGAGTCCACCACGCTGCAGGCAGCCGGAAGAACTTCATCCTTATGGCAGGATCTTTTGCGTTCAGCATCATCCTGTTCTTAAGCTTCAGTCCTGCGATCGACTTTATGAACCACGCGCTGAAACCGCTGCAGCCGTCGGCTCCGGATCTCTCCATTGAGACTCCTGACAATGACAACAGTATTTCTAAGGAGCTTGCAGATACACTGAAAGAAAATCCGGTGGTAAAAAGGGTGTACGGCAGGAGTTACTACAGTGATATACCGGCAGAAGTTTCCGGAGAATCATTTACCGTCTATCTGGTCTCCTACGAAGAGGAGCAGTTTCGGTGGGCAGAAGATGATCTGATAAATGGCTCTTTTGAGGGATCTGTAAGCGGAAACGGAGTGCTGGCGGTATACATGGATCCGGACCGGACATTTGATCCGGGAGAACAGATGACACTGGGGCTTCCTTCGGGAACAGAGACAGTGGAAATATGCGGTTCACTTGCCGAAAATATGTTCAATGTGCCCGATGGGGCGGTTCTGTTTATCTGTTCGGAGGATCTTTTTGAGGAGTTGACAGGCATTGGACAGTATTCGGTGATTGACGTGCAGTTCACCGCAGATGTGACGGATCAGGATGTGGAGGAGATCCGTTCTCTGGCCGGCGACGGTTTTACTGTGGAGGACTACAGGATGGGCAACAGTGAGGTGAGGGGTGCTTATTATTCGTTTGCCCTGTTCCTCTATGGCTTCCTCGCGGTGATTGCCCTGATCTCCATATTTAATATCATCAACAGCATTGCTATGAGCGTGTCAGCAAGGATCAATGAATACGGAGCCATGCGTGCTATCGGCATGAGCAGCGCTCAGATGATACGGACGGTGGCAGCGGAGACTGCAACTTATGTCTTCTGGGGAATTGCCGCGGGATGTGCCGCCGGCCTCCCGCTCAACTACAAGATATATGATATGCTGGTTACGTTCAGATGGGGTGATGCATGGTATTTTCCGACAACGGCAGTAGTGGTGATCATCGGCGTGATGATACTGTCAGGCGCGGCAGCCGTGTGCGGGCCTTCCAGAAGGATCCATGAAATGTCCATTGTGGATACGATCAGTGCATTATAAAAGTTGAAAGTGAAAAATGTAACGAGCTCATTGAATAATCCTGGTATTTACTTTTTCCTTGTCTCAGTTTATGATACTTATATCAAGAGGGAATATCATTGTTTTTCATCATCGCAGCCGAGAAATGATGAGATGAAAAGAACAGATACGATGTATTTATGTCGGTTGCACTCTCCGACAGAAAAGCGTGTCAGCATATTTTACAGATAATGACAGGAGATCGTGAGCTGACAGTTAAAAACGTGAGAACACAGTATGTAATTTCAAGGATCATATCTCATGGAGCAAGGCTTGATGTACTTGCAGAGGATGTAAGAGGAAAAATCTACCACCTTGAAATCGAGAATCGGGACGAAACAGATCATCCGAAACGTGTAAGATTTTATGAAGCTGTAGAGGATGCGGAGCTCCTCAGAAAAGGAAGTGATTACAGTATACTGCCAGACCGGTATATTTTCTATATCAGTTCTTCTGATATATGGAAAAGCGGAAAGACGATCTATCATGAAAAAAAGTGTTTTGAAGAAACCGGACTGGATCATGATGATGGCGCTCATGTGATTTATGTCAATACGGAAGTGGATGACGGTACAAGAATTGCGAAGCTGATGCAATATTTCAAAACCGCTGATCCAGAGGACGACAGTGAAGGCGAACTATCAAAGAGAGTACGATATCTGAAACGGGAAGAAGGAGGAACAGAGATTATGTGTGAGATTATGGAGAGAATACGGCAGGAAGGGCGCTCAGAAGGACGTATCGAGAGCGATAAAAAAACCGCGGTCAACTTATTCCGTATGGGAATGCCGGCAGAAAAGATTGCACAGGTGGTAGAAGAGAATGTGTCGATCGTAAAGAAATGGCTTGAGGGAGCAGCACAGGCAAAGTAACAGTTCATTCCACGGCGTTCGTAAAGCCGCACTTGACAACTCCTCACAAACTCTGCACAATAGTTCTAAATGCAGAGTTGTGAGGAGTTTTTTATGAATATCATCAATATAGAACATATCAGCAAGATTTATGGCGAAAAGGTCATCTATGAAGATGCGTCTTTCGGTGTACAGCAGGGGGACAAGATCGGTATAGTAGGTATCAACGGCACGGGAAAGTCTACGATACTTAAGATGATCGCGGGGGAAGAAGTACCGGATGAGGGGCAGATCATAAGGCAGAACGGGCTTAAGATCGCCTATGTGCCGCAGAATCCGGTCTTTCCCGAAGGCGCGGATATCCGTTTCTACGCTTTCTCAAAGGGGAACGGCGAGGACTGGCAGGTGGAGTCGAATCTGATGGAACTGGGGATCACACAGTTTGACCAGAAGATCGAACATCTCTCCGGCGGACAGAAGAGACGTGTCGTTTTGGCAAAGACGCTCTCTGAGGACTTTGACGTGCTGCTTCTGGACGAGCCGACTAACCATCTGGACCAGGAGATGATCAGCTGGCTTGAGGAGTATCTGCGTTCCTACCGGGGGACGATCCTCATGGTGACCCACGACAGGTATTTCCTCGACAGAGTATGCAGCCGGATCCTGGAGATCAGCCGGGGAAAGATGTACGGATACGATGCGGATTACTCCGGATTCCTTGAGCTCAAAGCAGCCAGGGAGGAGATGGAGCTGGCCACAGAGAGGAAAAGGCAGAGTGTCCTCCGCATGGAACTGGAGTGGGCGAAAAGAGGGTGCCGTGCCAGAACGACGAAGCAGAAGGCGAGGCTTGAACGGCTTGAAGCATTGAAAAACGGAAAAGCGCCTGTGCAGGATCAGACAGTGGGACTTGGCTCCGTGGAGACGAGGATGGGGAAGAAGACCATCGAACTGCATCATATCAGCAAGAGTTACGGGGAGAAAAAGATTCTGGAGGATTTCAGCTATATTGTCCTTAAAAATCAGCGCCTCGGCATCATCGGCCCGAACGGATGCGGAAAATCCACTTTGATCAAAATGATCGCAGGTCTGGTCGAGCCGGACGCAGGACATATCGAGATCGGGGAGACCATTAAGATCGGATATTTTGCTCAGGAAGAGCAGCATATGGACGACAGCCAGCGCGTCATTGACTATGTGAAAGACATAGCGGAATATATCACAACAACAGACGGAAAGATCAGTGCGTCGGCGCTTCTTGAGCGGTTCCTCTTTACGCCGGATATGCAGTACGCCCCCATCGGAAAGCTCTCCGGAGGAGAAAAACGCAGATTATACCTGCTGGGAGTCCTCGCGGAGAACGCCAATGTGCTTTTGTTTGATGAGGCGGGAAACAATCTGGATATCCCGACGCTTACGATCCTCGAGGATTATCTGAACTCCTTTAACGGGATCGTGATCACAGTCTCCCATGACAGATATTTTCTGGACAATGTGGTGGACCGTATTTTTGAATTGGACGGAAACGGACATGCAAAACAGTATGAGGGCGGTTATACAGATTATCTGTCAGCAAAGCAGCGGGAGAAAGCCGTCGAAGCAGATGGTAAGAACAGCAATGCCGGAATCTGCCGGTCAGGCGGCGCAGCAGCCATGCATCAGGAAGAGGCGGCGGAGAAAAGTAAAACTGACGCAAAGGACTGGAAACAGCATTCCAAAAAGCTGAAATTCACTTATAAAGAACAGCGGGAATATGAGACGATAGATGACGATATCGCTGCTCTTGAGGAGAAGATTTCTTCAATTGAACGTCAGATTGAAGCGAATGCGACGAACTCTGTAAAGCTGAGAGAGCTGCTGGCAGAGCAGGAGGAGACGCAGAAAGCTCTCGATGAAAAGACGGAGCGGTGGGTGTATCTGAATGAACTCGCCGAAAAAATCGCCGGGCAGGAATGAGCCTTGGCTGATAAAAAGGCATAAAAGTATATGAACCTGCTTGACAAAGTACATTACACTTGGTAATATTATAAAAGATAAAAACAGAGTGCAATCTGTTTTTGCGACGGGAAGGAGAGAAATTGATGAGAAAACAGGTATTTTCATTACTTGTAGACAATAATCCCGGTGTCCTGAGCCGGATCTCAGGATTGTTCAGCCGCCGAGGGTACAGCATTGACAGTATCACGGCAGGTATGACGGCAGATCCGAGATTCACCCGCATCACGGTTGTATCTTCCGGAGACGAGCTGATTCTCTCGCAGATCGAGAAGCAGGTCAGAAAACTGGAAGATGTGGTTGCGATCAAAGTACTCAAGGACGAAGAGTCTGTATGTCGTGAACTGATCATGGTCAAGCTTCGCGCCGATGCATCTCAGAGAGGTGAGATCATCTCTGTCGCTGATATTTTCAGGGCGAAGATCGTCGATGTGGAAGAAGATTCCCTGATCGTGGAGCTCACGGGAACGCAGAGTAAACTGGAAGCATTCCTGAATCTTCTGAAAGGATACGAGATACTGGAACTTGCAAGGACCGGCATCACGGGACTTTCCAGAGGAAGCAAGGATGTAGCATATTTTTAATTTTTATCATTTTTAGGAGGAATGCAAAATGGCAGCAAAAATTTATTATCAGGAAGATTGTAATCTTTCCCTTCTGGAAGGTAAGACGATCGCGATCATCGGCTACGGCAGCCAGGGACACGCACATGCACTGAACTTAAAGGAGTCAGGATGCAATGTCATCATCGGTCTCTATGAGGGAAGCAGATCATGGGCAAAAGCAGAGGCACAGGGATTTGAAGTTTATACATCTGCCGAGGCAGCTAAGAAAGCCGATATCATTATGATCCTGATCAACGATGAGAAGCAGGCTGCTTTATATAAGAACGATATCGAGCCTAATCTGGAAGAGGGCAACATGCTGATGTTTGCGCACGGCTTCAACATCCACTTCGGACAGATCGTACCGCCGAAGAACGTAGATGTTACTATGATCGCTCCGAAGGCTCCGGGACATACAGTAAGAAGCGAGTATCAGGCAGGCAAAGGTACTCCGTGTCTGGTAGCTGTTGAGCAGGACTACACAGGAAAAGCACTTGACAAAGCACTGGCATATGGCCTCGCTATCGGTGGAGCAAGAGCTGGTATCCTCGAGACTACATTCAGAACAGAGACAGAGACTGATCTCTTCGGCGAGCAGGCTGTCCTCTGCGGCGGCGTATGCGCCCTGATGCAGGCAGGTTTCGAGACTCTGGTTGAGGCAGGATATGATCCGAGAAATGCATACTTTGAGTGTATCCACGAGATGAAGCTGATCGTAGATCTGATCTACCAGTCAGGATTCGCAGGAATGAGATACTCCATCTCCAATACGGCAGAGTATGGCGATTACATAACAGGACCGAAGATCATCACAGAGGATACAAAGAAAGCGATGAAGAAGATCCTTTCCGATATCCAGGATGGTACTTTCGCAAAAGACTTCCTTCTCGATATGTCTGAGGCAGGCGGTCAGGCACACTTCCGTGCTATGAGAAAACTTGCCGCTGAGCATCCGTCAGAGAAGATCGGAGAAGAGATCAGAAAGCTGTACAGCTGGAGTGATGAGGATAAACTTATCAATAACTAATACTTGATCATACAATAGGTAAGCGGCGGGGCGCCCGGCAGAGATCTGCCGGGCGTTTCGTCATCTGTATCTGATATATCTGACGCAGGAATAGTTATTGATGTGAAGGAAGATGGGAGAAAGGGGGAGAGTATTTTGCCGGAAGCGGTAAATACAGCGGCAGAAGCCGGCCGGACAGATAAAAATAGAAAACCGTCAGATGAGAATGATTTCAGCAAGGGCAGTGTCGTGCGGCATATCCTCAGTCTTGCAGCACCTATGACGCTGGCGCAGCTGATCAATGTGCTGTACAGTGTGGTTGACCGTATCTATATCGGGCATCTTCCTCATGCTTCAGCACAGGCACTTACCGGGATCGGGCTCTGTCTTCCGATCATCACGATCATATCGGCATTTGCCAACCTCTTCGGGATGGGCGGAGCACCGCTCTGTTCGATCGCGCGGGGCGGTCATCAGGAAAAGAGAGCGCAGACTGTAATGGGCAACTCTTTTTCCATGCTGCTCCTGACCGGCGCTGTACTCATGATCTTCTGTTTTGCAGTGAAAAAACCTCTTCTGTACATGTTCGGGGCGAGTGAATCTACGTATGGGTATGCGGATCAGTACATTACGATTTATCTGCTGGGAACAATTTTTGTCATGGTCAGTCTTGGCATGAACAATTTCATCAATGCACAGGGGTTTGGGAAAATGGGAATGCTGACGGTCCTTCTGGGAGCGGTCATGAATATCATTCTCGATCCGATCCTGATCTTCGGTTTTGATATGGGAGTACGGGGAGCAGCCATTGCAACTGTCATATCACAGGGCGCATCTGCGCTCTGGGTATTTTTATTCCTTACAGGAAAGAAAGCGCTTTTCCGGCTGAACCGTGCCGCGATGAGACTGCAGGCGTCTGTTGTGAAAGAGATCACGTTTCTCGGGACTTCCGGATTTGTGATGTCAGTGACGAACGGAACAGTGCAGATCGTCTGCAATGCGGTCCTTGCGCGGTATGGCGGGGATGTTTATGTGGGAATTATGACAGTGATCAATTCTGTGAGGGAGATAGCGACTCTGCCGCTTAATGGACTGACTTCCGGAGCACAGCCGGTAATGGGATATAATTACGGCGCGGGATGTTACAGGAGAGTGAAATCTGCGATCAAGTTTATCACAGTGGTGGGAATCATATTTTCTCTGATACTCTGGGCGGTTGTTTTTCTGGAACCGAGATTTTTCCTCCATTTGTTCACACAGGAGAAAGATCTGATCGAACAGGGCATCCCGGCGATGCAGATTTATTTCTGCGGTATATTCATGATGGCGCTCCAGTTTGTAGGGCAGTCCACCTATGTGGCTCTGAACAGACCAAAACAGGCCGTGTTCTTTTCTCTGTTCCGGAAAGTGATCATTGTTGTGCCGCTCACCATACTGCTGCCGATGGTCGGAGGGCTCGGAACGGACGGAGTATTCTGGGCAGAGCCGGTCTCGAATGTGATCGGAGGCACAGCGTGCTTTGTGACAATGCTGGTAACGGTATGGCCGACACTGAAGGAGAAGGGAACAGACAGTTCAGCCGCGCCATTAGCAAAGCCGCATTGATACTAAAAAAGGCATCCGCCTGACGGTGCGGATGCCTTGAAAACTCTATATGTTAATTAAGCAATGCTGTCTACAGCTTTAGACAGACGAGAGATTTTTCTGGAAACAGTCTTTTTGTGATAAACACCTTTGCTTCCTGCTTTGGAAATCTCTACGATCGCTGCATGCAGGGCAGTCTTAGCAGCCTCTGCGTCTTTAGCAGCAACTGCAGCGTCAACTTTTTTGACAGCAGTCTTAACTTTAGACTTGATTGCTTTGTTTCTTGCAGCCTTTGTCTCGTTTACTAAAATTCTTTTCTTAGCAGACTTAATGTTAGCCAATCTGTACACCTCCAAATATAACATGAAATTTCAAATGTAGATCATGTATCCCAGCAGATTCGGACACGGACGTTCCGCTGAAACATACTCATTTATTTTATGCCAACCAACAGAGGTTGTCAATACATATTTTCAGAAATATTGCGAAATATAGTAACAGCACAAGGAAAAGTGAGGATGGGCTATGTTAAGAAATTACAGTGTGAGGACAGACCTTGCCTTAGAGGAAAAGGAGCGGTTTGAATCGGACGATGTTGAAATCCAGGGAGTGGTGCTGGAGGAAGATTATGATGAGGAACAGGAGCTTAAGGTTACCAGGGTTGAGATCCGGACAGAAAACGGGGCAAAAGCAATGGGAAAACCGGTGGGAACATATCTGACTCTGGAGACGCCGAATCTGGCGATTCCGGATGAGGAGACACATATGAATATTTCAGCCAGACTGTGCGGATATATCGGGGAGCTGATCAGAAAGAATACGGAGGAAAAGGACGATCTCTCTGTTCTTGTTGTCGGACTGGGAAACAGAAACGTGACGCCGGATGCACTCGGTCCATATGTGGCGGATCACCTGTCAGTGACGAGACACATTGTAAAGGAATACGGTAAATATGCTATGGGCGTGGATCATGCCAATCTGATCAGCGCAATAGTACCGGGAGTCATGGGCCAGACAGGGATGGAGAGCACGGAGATCGTCCGCGGCATTGTAAACGAGATACATCCCGATCTGGTCATTGCAGTGGATGCACTTGCCGCGCGCAACAGCAAGCGATTGAACCGTACTGTGCAGATAGCAGATACGGGAATCCATCCCGGCTCCGGTGTCGGGAATCACCGCAGCGGGCTCACGGAAGAGACGCTGGGGGTTCCTGTTATCGGGATCGGCGTCCCGACGGTGGTGGATGCGGCCACGATTGTAAATGATACGATGGAAAATTTCATTGCTGCGCTGGAGACGTCGGATTCATTAAAAGGAGTAGGAGAAGTACTGCGATCCTATAATGCCGGTGAGAAATATGAGTTTGTTAAAGAACTGATAGCCCCTCACTTAAATGGCATGTTTGTAACGCCGAAAGATGTAGATGAGATGATACATCACATCAGTCATACAATTTCCGAAGCGCTGAACATGTTGTTTTCTGAACAGGCATAACTTCCGCTCAGCAAGCATACAATGAAGTCGGGGCAAACGGTAAAAGTATGATCCTTTACCATGTCATCTTGCAGTTTCAGGAAAACGTTAAGAAGGGGATGCTGTCGCAGAATGAAAAGATCAGTCAGGAGAAATTTAAGACAGGCAGGTACGGCAGCATCTGCCGTTCTTTTTATTGTATTTCTTATCTGTACCGGTCTGGCGGAAGACGGGGGTGGATGGATATACCATCTTCAGAAACAGATTCTGAACACCTCACAGGAAATGTATATGCCGGTACTGACATGGGTGAACCGGACGCCGGGAAAAGGGCCGGGGGAGTGGATAAGAGAGAAAGCGCTGGCATGGATTCCCCTCATAAGCTATGCAGAAGACCATGAGACCTATGATTCGTCCATAGAAGATGAAGAAACACTTGCAAAGATTCTGGAAGCCCAGGCAAATGATGAAAATGCGGTGGATGAAAACGGGAATCTGATCGGAGAGCCCGATGAATCCGAGGCGGATACAGCTGCGGTCTCTCCGACGGTTGACACATCGATCAAAAAATTGAGAGATTTTGAATATCTGCTGAGCAATTTCTATACAGTGGACAGCTCTACCATGATCGGCTCAGATCAGCTTAATGCTGACGATCTTCTGGGGCGGAGCATGAAGATCGATACTAGTACAGATGGCCCGAAAGTGCTGATCTATCATACACATTCCCAGGAAGAATTTGCAGATTCGACGCCCGGGGATACTGCAACAAGCATTGTAGGCGTGGGAGAGTATCTGACAGAACTCTTAAATAAGAGGGGAATCGAGACGATCCATGATACAGGAGTCTATGATATTATAAACGGCAAGCTTGACCGGAGCAATGCATATGAATATGCCGGAGCCGCGGTGGAAAAGATACTGGAAGAAAATCCCACTGTAGAAGTACTGATCGATCTGCACAGAGACGGCGTGGCGGAGGGTACCCGCCTCGTCACGGAGATCAATGGGAAGCCGACGGCGAAGATCATGTTCTTCAACGGCTTAAGCCGGTCACGGACAAACGGCAATATCGATTATCTGCCGAATCCGTATATACAGGATAACCTTGCGTTTTCCCTTCAGATGCAGATAAACGCCGAAGAGAACTATCCCGGTTTTGTCCGACATATCTATCTGAGAGCGTACCGGTATAATCTTCACCTTATGCCCAAGTCTCTTCTTGTAGAGGCAGGGGCACAGACGAACACCGTGGAAGAGATGATGAATGCCATGGAAGTTCTGGCTGATATGCTTGAAGATGTACTCACGGGCGAATAGGGACCGCCTTGCTTTTCTGCTTGAAAACCGCAGGGACTGGTGCTATATTATCTAATGGACTGTTCTGCGCTCGCGCAGGATAAAGAAAAGAACGAGGCTTTCGCCGTTCATTCAGGGTAAGAGTTCAGGACTTTGACCCGTACAGGAAGGCGGATAGGAAAAGGAGAATGTAAATGGCGGATAAGAATACATATGATGCCGGCAGTATAGCTGTGCTGGAAGGCCTGGAGGCTGTCCGCAAACGTCCGGGAATGTATATCGGAAGTGTCTCTACAAAGGGACTCAATCATCTGATCTACGAGATCGTGGACAATGCGGTAGATGAGCATCTGGCCGGATTCTGTTCGGAGATCCATGTCACTTTGGAGAAGGACGGATCGGCGACAGTGTCGGACAACGGGCGCGGTGTTCCGGTAGATATGCATGAAAAAGGTGTTTCTGCGGCACGACTTGTCTACACGACGCTCCATGCGGGGGGGAAGTTTGATGATTCCGCGTACAAGACGAGCGGTGGTCTGCACGGTGTGGGCTCATCTGTCGTGAATGCTCTTTCTACATATATGGATGTGAAGATCAGCAAGGACGGTTACATCCATCATGACCGGTATGAGAGAGGAATCCCGGTGATCGAACTGGAGAACGGCCTGCTGCCGAAGATCGGAAAGACAAGGAAGACCGGAACAACCGTGAATTTCCTTCCGGATGACACGATATTTGAGAAGACGAGATTTCGCGCAGATGAGGTGAAGAGCAGGCTTCATGAAACGGCATATCTGAACCCGAACCTTAAGATCGTTTTCGACGATAAACGACTGGATGAGCCGGAGCACATTGAATATCATGAGCCGGACGGAATCCTCGGGTTTATCCGTGATCTGAATAAGAAGAAAGAGACGCTCCACGACCCGGTCTATTTCAAAGGAACCGCAGACGGCATTGAGGTGGAAGTGGCGCTTCAGTATGTGAATGAATTCCACGAGAATGTACTCGGATTCTGTAATAATATCTACAATTCAGAAGGCGGAACACATCTGACGGGATTTAAGACGACCTTCACCACGGTCATGAACCAGTACGCGAGAGAACTTGGCATATTAAAAGAAAAGGACGCGAATTTTACCGGCGCAGATATCAGAAACGGCATGACTGCCATTGTCTCCATCAAGCATCCGGATCCGAGATTCGAAGGACAGACGAAGACGAAACTGGACAACCCTGACGCTTCAAAGGCAGTGAGCAAGGTGACAGGAGATGAGATCGTACGGTATTTTGACCGAAATCTGGACACGCTCAAATCCGTCCTCTCCAGTGCGGAGAAAGCGGCTAAGATCCGTAAGACAGAGGAAAAGGCAAAGACGAATCTGCTCACAAAGCAGAAGTATTCTTTTGACAGCAATGGCAAGCTTGCCAACTGTGAGAGCCGGGATCCGAAGAAATGCGAGATCTTTATCGTGGAGGGAGATTCCGCGGGCGGTTCTGCGAAGACAGCGAGAGACCGGAATTTCCAGGCGATCCTTCCGATCAGGGGAAAGATCCTGAATGTGGAGAAGGCGAGCATTGACAAGATCCTTGCAAATGCGGAGATCAAGACAATGATCAATGCGTTCGGCTGCGGATTTTCTGAAGGATATGGCAATGATTTTGATATCACGAAGCTGCGCTATGACAAGATCATCATCATGGCGGATGCGGATGTGGACGGCGCCCATATCTCCACGCTGCTCCTGACGTTGTTTTACCGGTTTATGCCGGAACTCATTTACGAGGGACATGTGTATATCGCCATGCCGCCGCTCTATAAAGCGATGCCGAAGAACGGGGAGGAGGAGTACCTCTACGACGACAAGGCGCTGGAAAAATACAGGAAGACGCACACCGGTCCGTTTACGCTGCAGCGGTACAAAGGTCTGGGTGAGATGGACGCGGAGCAGCTCTGGGAGACGACTCTGGATCCCGAGAGGCGCCTGCTCAAACTCGTGGAGATCGAGGATGCGAGGATGGCTTCCAGTGTGACGGAGATGCTCATGGGAACGGAAGTCCCGCCGCGCCGTGCCTTTATCTATGAGAATGCGACCGAAGCGGAACTGGATATCTGATGAAGGAGAGAGAACATGAACAGTGAATCACAGATCATAAGGACGGAATATTCCGACCTTATGAAGAAGTCATATATCGATTACGCTATGAGCGTGATCATCGCCCGCGCTCTTCCGGATGTGCGGGATGGTTTAAAACCGGTTCAGAGACGTACTCTCTATGATATGTACGAACTGGGGATACGTTATGACAGGCCCTACAGGAAATGTGCCCGTATCGTGGGAGATACGATGGGTAAATATCACCCCCACGGCGACAGCTCCATCTACGAGGCTCTGGTCGTCATGGCACAGGAGTTTAAAAAAGGGCAGATCCTTGTGGACGGACACGGTAATTTCGGATCCATCGAGGGTGACGGGGCTGCTGCCATGCGTTATACCGAGGCGAGACTTACGAAGTTCACTCAGGAAGTCTGTCTGGCGGATCTGGATAAAAATGTCATCGATTTCGGACCGAACTTTGACGAGACAGAGAAGGAACCCCTTGTACTTCCTGTGCGGGTGCCGAACCTTCTCGTAAACGGCGCGGAAGGTATTGCGGTCGGCATGGCGACCAGCATTCCTACTCACAACCTGGGCGAAGTGATCGATGCGGTCAAGGCATATATGAAGAATGACGCCATCAGTACAAAACAGCTCATGAAGTACATCAAGGGTCCTGACTTCCCGACCGGAGGCATCGTGGTCAACAAGGATGACCTGCTGAATATCTACGAGACCGGCCAGGGCAAGATCAAGATCCGTGGCAAAGTTGAGGTTGAGGATTTAAAAGGCGGGAAGAAACAGCTCGTGATCAGCGAGATCCCCTATACGATGATCGGTACCGGCATCAGTAAATTCTTAAATGATGTGGCAAATCTGGTGGAGACGAAGAAGACGACAGATATCGTAGATATATCCAACCAGTCCTCAAAAGAAGGAATACGCATTGTGCTGGAACTGAAGAAGGGGGCGGATGTAGAGAACTTAAAGAACATGCTCTACAAGAAGACACGTCTCGAGGATACATTTGGCGTGAACATGCTCGCTGTGGCGGACGGAAGGCCTGAGACGCTGGGACTTAAGAAGATCATAGAGCACCATGTAGACTTCCAGTTTGAGCTTGCGACCCGCAAGTATCAGACGCTCCTTACGAAAGAGAAGGAGAAGAGTGAGGTGCAGGAAGGTCTGATCAAGGCTTGCGATGTGATCGATCTGATCATTGAGATCCTGAGGGGAAGTAAATCGGTGAAAGATGCGAGAGCCTGCCTCGTGCATGGTATCACTGATAATATCAGATTTAAGTCCAATATCTCGAAGAAGATGGCTGCTCTGCTCCGGTTTACCGAGCGTCAGGCGACGGCGATCCTGGAGATGCGCCTCTACCGTCTGATCGGACTCGAGATCGAAGCGCTCAGGGCAGAGCACGAGCAGACACTTAAAAATATCGCCCGCTATGAGGATATACTCAATAATTATGATTCCATGGCAGGCGTGATCATGGAAGAACTGGATGCGTTCAAGAAGGAATATGGACGTAAACGCCGCACGGTCATCGAGAATGCGGAAGAGGCCGTGTTCGAGGAGAAGAAGATCGAAGAGCAGGAAGTCGTCTTCCTCATGGATCGTTTCGGATATGCAAAGACGGTGGACATATCTGTCTATGAGAGGAATAAAGAGGCGGCAGACAGTGAGAATAAATATGTCGTGCACTGTATGAATACCGGAAGGCTGTGCATCTTTACCGACACCGGTAAAATGCATCAGGTCAAAGTGCCGGATGTGCCGCACGGAAGATTCCGTGACAAAGGAACTCCGATCGATAATATCAGCAATTACTCCACAAGTGAGGAACAGATCATCATGGTCTGCGATGCAGAGCAAATGCGGTTTGCGTATCTGATGTTTGCGACCGCACAGGGGATGATCAAGAAAGTGGAAGGGACAGAGTTCCAGGTGACGAAGAGGACGATCGCAGCTACAAAACTGCAGGATGGAGATTCCCTCATTGCGGTCAAAGTAGTAAACGACCTCCAGAATGCCGTACTCCGGACGAAGAACGGATACTTCCTGAAGTTCCCGGCAGCGGATATCCCGGTGAAAAAGAAGGCCGCTGTGGGAGTTCGCGGGATACGGCTCCAGAAGAAAGATGAGCTGGAGGAAGTGTATCTCTTTGAAGAGGGAACAGAGACGAAGATATTATATAATGAAAAAGAAGTTACTTTGAACCGTCTCAAACAGGCGAAACGTGACGGCGCAGGCACTAAGTACAGGGGATAGTTGTATTTTTTTATTTCAGCCCTTGCATTCTGAGAAAACTGGTGGTATACTTACCAATAGTTACATAAGGAACCCGGCAGAAGAGTGAACGAAAGTTCACTCTTCTTTGTTGGTGTGAAAAATATTGCAGAAGCACCACGATGCCGCAGAAGCACGGTGTAACAGAAAGGAAGTATAGCGTGTCGAGAAGAGAAGAATATGAACAGAAAACGGAGCAGCTCTTAGAACCGATCGTCTCGGAGCTTGAGTTTGAACTTGTGGATGTAGAATATGTCAGGGAAGGCGGCACCTGGTATCTGCGCGCCTATATTGACAAACCGGGCGGGATCACCGTGGACGACTGTGAGGCGGTCAGCCGGAGATTCTCAGACATTCTGGATGAGAAGGATTATATCGAGGATTCCTATGTGTTTGAGGTGAGTTCACCGGGACTTGGCAGGCCGCTGAAAAAGGAGAAGGATTTTGCCAGAAGCCTCGGCGAGGAAGTTGAGATCCGGACTTACCGGGCGATCGACCGCCAGAAAGAATTTACCGGGATCCTTAAGAAATATGATGAAAATACGGTTACGATCGCGTATGAAGATGATACGGAACAGACATTTGACCGGGCAGACATAGCCCTGATCCGTCTGGCTTTGGATTTTTAATTATTTAGGAGGAAACAGAGAGATGAACACAGAGTTAATGGAAGCATTGACAATCCTTGAGAAAGAGAAGAACATCAGCAAAGATGTAATGATGGATGCAATTGAGAATTCTCTGATCAGCGCATGTAAAAATCATTTCGGTACGGCAGAGAATATTAAGGTGATCATGGACCGCGAGACATGTGATTATGCCGTGTACGCAGAGAAAAAAGTAGTTGAGGAAGTGACGAATCCGGCGCTGGAGATCAGCCTGGAGGAGGCAGAGAAGATCGACTCCGCACTTCAGGCCGGAGATATTGCCCAGATTCCGGTGCAGTCAAAAGAGTTCGGACGTATCGCTACGCAGAATGCAAAGAACCTGATCTTGCAGAAAATCAGAGAAGAAGAAAGAAAAGTTGTTTTTGACCAGTATTTTGAGAAAGAGAAAGATATCGTTACCGGTATTGTCCAGCGCTATGTTGGCAAGAATATCAGCATCAACCTCGGAAGAGCCGACGCTATGCTGACAGAGAATGAACAGGTTAAAGGCGAGGTGTTCAAGCCGACGGACCGCATCAAGCTGTACGTAGTAGAGGTCAAGAATACACCGAGGGGACCGAAGATCCTAGTGTCCCGTACACATCCGGAGCTCGTGAAACGACTCTTTGAGGCTGAAGTTGCCGAAGTAAGAGACGGGACAGTAGAGATCAAGAGCATTGCACGTGAGGCCGGATCGCGTACGAAGATGGCTGTATGGTCCAACGATCCGAATGTGGATCCGGTGGGTGCCTGCGTCGGAATGAATGGAGCGAGAGTCAATGCTGTCGTTCAGGAGCTGCGCGGAGAAAAGATCGATATTATCAACTGGGATGAGAACCCGGCGCTTCTGATCGAGAATGCGCTGAGTCCGGCAAAGGTAATTTCGGTTATGGCTGACCCTGAAGAAAAAGTGGCTAATGTAATCGTTCCTGATTATCAGCTTTCTCTTGCGATCGGAAAAGAAGGACAGAATGCGCGTCTTGCGGCAAGACTTACAGGATATAAGATCGACATCAAGAGCGAGACCCAGGCAATCGAAGCAGGAGATCTTCCGGAGAATTATATGGAACAGATGGGTCTCATGGGCGAAGAAGGATATACCGGAGATTACGAAGACGAGTATGAAGAGGGCGCATATGAAGACGGTGCCTACGATGAGTATGAAGACGGCGCTTACGGCGAGAATGACGGATATGCAGAAGACTATGATGACTACAGCGCAGAAGAGCCGGAGGAGATCGAATTCGTCGAGACGGATAAATAACAGTATATGATCTGAAGGAGTGGATTATTTGGCGGTAAAGAAGAAGATTCCTATGAGAAAATGTGTAGGATGTGGTGAAATGAAACCGAAGAAGGAACTGATGCGTATACTGAAGACCGAGAACGGCGAGTTCGTTGTGGATGCAGCCGGAAAGAAAAACGGCAGAGGCGCTTATCTGTGCCGTTCGCTCAGCTGCTTTCAGAACGCGGTGAAGTCGAGGGGGCTGGAGCGGTCTTTCAAACAGGAGATCCCGCAGGAAGTATACGACAGGCTGGAAAAGGAGATGGGCGAGATTGAGAAAGAAGGATAAAGTCCTGTCCCTGATCGGACTCGCAATGAAAGCAGGAAGATGCGCGAGCGGCGAGATGATGACAGAGAGCGAGACGAAGTCAGGACGCGCACATCTTGTGATCATCGCATCAGATGCATCAGAGAACACGAAGAAGAAATTTCGGGATATGTGTAAATTTTACAAAGTTCCAATTTGTATTTACGGAGATAAAGATACCTTAGGGCATGCAATGGGAAAAGAATTCCGTGCATCTCTGGCGATATTGGACGAAGGATTTGCAGACGGGATTCTAAAAGAGCTTAAAGATCGAGAGGATATTGCATAAAGGAGGTAGTAAATATGACGAAAATGAGGGTACATGAACTGGCCAGAGAGCTGGGGATGGACAATAAAGAACTTGTAGATATTCTTCAGAAGAAAAATGTGGAGATTAAGAATCATATGAGCACGATCGAAGATAATATAGCTGAGGAGATCCGCAGTGAGGTCTCTTCAAAAGGAGAAAAGAAGACTTCCGGCGAAGAGGAAAAGGCTGCCGGAAAAACGGCAGAGCAGGCAGAGTCTGCAGCGCCGAAGAAGAAAAATCTGGCGTTTGTAATCCGCCCGCAGAATTCCAAGAACAGCAGCAGGATCCAGGGCAGCCGTCCGGCACAGCGCCAGGGACGCCCGGGCCAGCAGGGAGCGCGTAACGCTCAGGCGGGAACACGCCCGGCGCATGGAGCACGCCCGGCAGGAGAGAGACCGGCACGTCCGGAGCGTCCTGCCCAGGGGGCACGTCCTGCAGTAGAGAAGAGACCTGCAGAGCATCCGGTACAGACACAGGCTGAGCGCCCGGTACAGACGGAGAGACCGGCGCGGACAGAGCGCCCTGCAGCAGAGGCAAGACCGGCAGGAGAACGCCAGACACGCACAGAGCGTCCGGCACGCACAGAGAGACCGGCTCAGACTGGCCGCCAGACTTCTGAGGGAAGACAGTCAACAGAGAGGCCGGCGCGGGCAGAGCACGCATCACATGGAACACGTCAGGGCGAAGGAAGAGATAACAGGAATTCATCTGACCGTCCGGCAAGAGGAGACAGACAGGGCGGTGACCGTCAGCCGAGAGGAGACAGAGGCCAGAACGGTCGTTCCTTCGGTAACGGAAACGGCGGACGTCAGGGTCGCCCGGAGAGGGGAGGACGCGATCAGAGAAACGGCGGACAGGGTCCGCGTCCGGATCGCAGAGATTCCCGCAGGGATGATATGAGCACTCCGGTTATGGAGCAGCAGAAGAGCCAGAGAAACAAGGCCAAAGATAAAGAGAGAGATAATAAGAAGAAAGAATACAGAGACGAGGCATTCGAGGGCAAAGGAAGAAAAGGCAGAAAGCAGAAACAGGTTGCAGAGGCTAAGAGACCGCAGCCGAAAGAGGAGAAAAAGGAAGAGAAGATCAAACAGATTGTTATTCCGGAAGTCCTTACGATCAAAGAACTTGCCGACAAGATGAAAGTTGTTCCGTCCGTGATCGTCAAGAAGCTGTTCCTCCAGGGGAAAGTCGTGACAGTTAATCAGGAAATTGATTATGAGACTGCCGAAGAGATCGCACTGGACTTTGATGTCCTCTGTGAGAAGGAGGAGGTTGTCGATGTGATCGAGGAACTTCTTAAAGAGGACGAGGAAGATGAAAGCCTGATGGTGAAACGTCCTCCGGTTGTCTGTGTTATGGGACACGTAGACCATGGTAAGACTTCCCTGCTCGACGCAATACGCCATACAAATGTAACAGATCGTGAGGCCGGCGGTATTACACAGCATATCGGTGCCTATGTAGTAGAGATCAATGGGGAGAAAATCACGTTCCTTGATACTCCCGGACATGAGGCGTTTACTGCAATGCGAATGAGAGGCGCAAGCTCCACTGATATTGCAATCCTTGTAGTTGCTGCGGACGATGGCGTGATGCCGCAGACTGTTGAGGCAATCAACCATGCAAAGGCAGCCGGAGTAGAGATCATAGTGGCGATCAACAAGATCGACAAGCCGGGAGCAAATATCGAGAGAGTAAAACAGGAACTCACAGAATATGAACTTATCCCCGAGGACTGGGGCGGAAGCACTGTATTCGTGCCGGTATCTGCTCATACGAAGGAAGGGATTCCGGAACTGCTTGAGATGATTCTGCTCACTGCAGAGGTGATGGAGCTGAAAGCTAACCCGAACCGCGCTGCGAGAGGTCTTGTTATCGAGGCAGAGCTTGACAAAGGTAAAGGTTCTGTGGCAACCGTACTTGTACAGAAAGGAACACTCCATGTAGGAGATGCCATTGCGGCAGGAAGTGCACACGGACGTGTCCGTGCCATGATGGATGACAAGGGAAGACGCGTCAAAGAGGCAGGGCCGTCCCAGCCGGTGGAAATTCTCGGACTGAACGAAGTGCCGAACGCCGGAGAAGTATTTGTAGGATGCGAGTCTGAAAAGGAAGCGAGAAGCTTTGCAGAGACATTTATCGCACAGAATAAAGTGAAACTTCTGGAAGAGACAAAATCAAGGATGTCTCTTGACGATCTGTTCAGCCAGATCCAGGAAGGAAACCTTAAAGAACTCAATATCGTGGTCAAAGCGGATGTACAGGGATCTGTGGAGGCGATGAAGCAGAGCTTGCTGAAACTTACCAACGACGAAGTAGTGATCAAGGTGATCCACGGCGGCGTAGGTGCGATCAATGAGTCGGATGTGATCCTTGCGTCTGCATCCAATGCGATCATCATCGGATTCAACGTCCGTCCGGATGCTACGGCGAAAGATATTGCCGAGCGTGAGGGCGTGGATGTCAGACTGTACAGAGTCATCTACAATGCGATAGAAGACGTAGAGGCTGCCATGAAAGGTATGCTGGATCCGGTGTTTGAGGAGAAGATCCTTGGTCACGCAGAGGTGCGTCAGACATTCAAGGCGTCCGGCGTAGGAACAATCGCGGGAGCTTACGTACAGGACGGTATCTTTGAGAGAAACTGTTCTGTACGCCTGATCCGCGACGGTATCGTTGTATTTGACGGACCGCTGGCATCCCTGAAGAGATTTAAAGATGATGTCAAGGAAGTTAGAGCCGGTTATGAGTGCGGCTTTGTGTTTGAGAATTATAACGACATCAAAGAAGGAGACAACGTAGAAGCATATAAGATGGTTGAGATAGAGAGAAAATAACTCTCCACAAAAGGAGCGGCAATGAGAAAAAACAGTATTAAAAATACACGTGTAAACGCTGAGGTCCAGCGGGAACTGAGCAACATCATACGCAGCGGGATCAAAGATCCGAGGGTTGCGCCGATGACTTCCGTGGTAGCTGTGGAAGTTGCTCCGGACTTAAAGACATGTAAGGCATATATCAGTGTCCTGGGGGATGAAAAAGCCCAGCAGGACACGATCAGGGGCCTGCAGAGTGCGGAGGGCTATATCCGCCGCGAGCTGGCACATACGATCAATATGCGCAACACCCCGGAGATCCGGTTCATAGTGGACCAGTCTATCGAATACGGAGTGAATATCAGTAAGAAGATAGACGAAGTAACCAGAGATTTGGATAATGGAGCTGAGGAATAGCATGAAGATTGTATTAAATGATATCCTGAAAGGAAAGAGCAGAATCGCGCTGGGCGGACACGTCCGCCCGGACGGCGACTGCGTGGGATCATGTATGGGGCTGTATCTGTATCTGAAAGACGAGTATCCTCAGATCAGTACGGATGTGTACCTTGAAGAAGTGCCGGAGGCCTACCGCATGATCAAAGGGACTGATGAAGTAAAGTCGCAGATCGCAGACGGTGATATTTATGACCTGTTTATCTGTCTGGACTGCGGAGATGCACAGAGACTTGGATTCTCGGGACCTTTGTTTGAAAATGCAAAGGAGACTGTGTGTATAGACCACCATATCAGCAATGAGGCATTTGCGGATCATAACTATATCGTACCGGATGCAAGTTCTACGTCGGAACTCGTATATACGCTGCTGGATGACGGGAAGATAAGCAAAGCCGCTGCGGAGGCTCTTTATATGGGCATCGCGCATGACACCGGTGTATTCCAGTATTCCTGCACGTCACCGGAGACTATGGAGACTGCGGCGAACCTGATGCGAAAAGGAATCAACGGCAGCGAGATCATTGATAAAACTTATTATGAGAAGACATACATACAGAATCAGATCCTTGGACGTGCGCTGCTCGAAAGTATGCTCATCATGGATAAGAAGTGTATCGTATCCGTGATCAGGCAGAAATCGATGGAATTCTTTCAGGCAGAGCCGTCTGATCTGGAAGGTATCGTAAGTCAGCTGCGCCAGACAAAGGGTGTGGAAGTCGCAATCTTCCTTCATGAGATAAGTCCACAGAAATTCAAAGTCAGCCTTCGCTCAAAGGGAAAGGTTGATGTGAGTGAGATTGCGAAATATTATGGCGGCGGCGGTCATGTACGCGCGGCCGGCGTGACGATGGAGGGATCCAGCCACGATGTGATCAACAATATCACAGCCCGGATCGCTATTCAGTTAAATCACGAAGAAGAACAGGACGAAGAGAAATGATCAACGGGATCCTGAATATTTACAAGGAAAAAGGTTATACTTCCCATGATGTTGTCGCGCGACTGCGTGGGATCGTGGGACAGAAGAAGATCGGGCATACGGGCACCCTTGATCCGGAAGCGGAGGGGGTGCTCCCTGTCTGTCTCGGACGTGCCACAAAAGTGTGCGACATGCTGACAGACAAGGATAAAACTTACGAGACGGTGCTGCTGCTCGGAAAAACGACGGATACACAGGATATTACCGGAAAGGTGCTCTCGGAACATTCACCGGATGATCCGGGACTCCCGGGCGGAGCTGTCACAGAAAAATCTGCGGAAGAGTGTATCAGCGGATTTATCGGGGCGTATGATCAGATCCCGCCAATGTATTCTGCCCTGAAAGTCGGAGGGAAAAAGCTCTATGAGCTGGCGCGCGAAGGCAAGACGGTGGAGAGAAAGAGCCGCCGGGTGATGATCCGTGATATCAGGATCAAGGAAATCAAACTGCCTCGCATCCGTATGGAGGTGGATTGCTCCAAAGGAACATACATCCGTACACTTTGTCACGATATCGGCGGGAGACTTGGCTGCGGAGGATGCATGGAAGAGCTGCTGCGCACCCGGGTAGGGCGCTTTTCACTGGAGGAGAGCCTGAAGCTGGATGAAGTGGAGCAGATCGTCCGTGACGGCCGTATGGAGGAGATACTTATTCCGACAGACTGCCTTTTTGACGAGTTAAAAGAACTTCAGGTCAAACCGGAGTATGATGCCCTGGTGCACAATGGAAATCCCGTCGGAAAGAAGCAGGTCTTAAAAGGAACGTCAGGGAAGGATAGAAGCACACAGAGCAGGGATATTCCGGCTGTTCCGGATGAGATACAGGCAGGCGAGCGGGTACGCGTTTATGACAGCAGGAGAAACTTCATTGGTATCTACCGTTATGATGGAACAGAGGGCAGATTCAGACCTGAGAAAATGTTTCTGGATCCGGAGCAGATCGTAACAGAAAGAGAAGAGAATTGACATGAAATATATTACAGGGATCGAATCCTACAGCGGGCAGAAGAGGTCGGCAGTCACGCTCGGCAAATTCGACGGGCTTCATCTGGGACATCAGAAACTGATCGACAAGATCAGATCCTATACATCCGACGAATGTGAGAGTATAGTCTGTGCCTTCGATATGCACAGAGACTCTCTTATGACCGGACGGGAGAGGCGTGAGCATCTTGAGCCGAAAGTGGACTGGCTGATCGACCAGCCGTTTACAAAGGCTCTGCGGGAGATGGAGGCAGAAGAGTTTATAGACCGTATCCTGCACAAAGTTCTGCGGGCGGCGCATATCGTAGTCGGTACGGATTTCAGTTTCGGATACGGCAAACGCGGCAATGCGGCGCTGCTTCAGAAAATGGCGGATCAATACGGCTATACGGTGGATGTGATCGAGAAGGAGCGGTATCTGGGAACTGTCATAAGCAGTACTTACATTAAAGATGCGCTTGCACAGGGGGATGTAAAGCTTGCTGAGCGCCTGCTCGGGTATCCTTATGAGATGACGGGGATCGTGCGGCACGGGAAACAGCTCGGACGCACGCTGGGATTTCCGACTATGAATATTGAGCCGGAGAAAAATAAGATCCTTCCACGGTTCGGTGTCTATGCCTGCCGTGTCAGGATCGACGGAAAATGGTATGATGCCGTCGGCAATGCCGGAATCAAGCCGACAGTGACAGACGAACAGCGGAGACTGCTGGAAGTGTATGTCTACGGATATGACGGAGATGCCTACGGCAAGGAGATCACCGCACAGTTCTGCGAATTTGAGAGGCCGGAGACTAAGTTCGGCTCCGTGGAGGAACTGAAAAACAATGTCATGAGAGATATGCGCTACGGTGAGCGGTATTTTGCCGCCCTGAGAGAGAAGAGCGGGGAATGAAAAATATCTTTACAATACCCGGAGCATATGCTATACTATGCAAGGTTAAAGCCGGTGTTCGGTAATCGGATCACTCCGACCATTGCTTAATACCAGGCGTTTTATCAAAGTATTTTAAGGAGGAAATGAAAATGATCGCAAAAGACAAGAAACAGGCAATCATCAAAGAGTATGGAAGAACAGAAGGTGACACAGGATCACCGGAGGTACAGGTAGCTATCCTGACAGCAAGAATCAATGAGCTGACAGAGCACTTTAAAGCTAATCCGAAGGATCACCACTCAAGAAGAGGACTTCTTAAGATGGTAGGTCAGAGAAGAGGACTTCTTGCATACTTAAAGAAAGTGGACATTGAGAGATATCGTTCACTGATCGAGAGACTCGGACTTAGAAAATAGTCGGAGGCTTCAAAAAGAAAGCAAAAGCGGGGCAGAGCATTCTGCCCTGCTTTTTTTGAAAGTGATTGCCTTACATAATATGATATGATATAATATTTTAGATTGCGGACAGCTTTACGTAACCGAGACCACTGAAAAGCGCATTACCGGTCGTTATAGTGCATTTTTCAGTAGTTTCGGAGACATCTGTCTGCACGATAAAATCGAGTGAAAAAGGAGAATAAAATGTACAAGAAGTATGAAATGGAACTTGCAGGCAGAACGCTGCGCGTAGATGTCGACAGAGTGGCAAAGCAGGCAAACGGCGCTGTCCTTATGCACTACGGCGATACGACTGTACTCTGTACTGCGACTGCATCCGAGAAACCGAGAGAAGGGATTGATTTCTTTCCCTTAA
Source organism: Mediterraneibacter catenae (assembly GCF_008691045.1). Lineage (GTDB taxonomy): Bacteria > Bacillota > Clostridia > Lachnospirales > Lachnospiraceae > Mediterraneibacter > Mediterraneibacter ornithocaccae. Next base: position 86,527 of record NZ_VMSO01000007.1, on the reverse strand, counting down.
GTGTAGAGTATAATGAGAGAATGTATTCTGTCGGAAAAATCCCGGGAGGATTCAACAAGAGAGAGGGCAAGGCGTCAGAAAACGCGATCCTGACAGACCGTGTCATCGACCGTCCGATGCGCCCGCTTTTCCCAAAGGATTACAGAAATGACGTGACACTGGAGAATCTGGTCATGGCAGTGGATCAGGACTGCAGTCCGGAGCTGACAGCTATGCTGGGAGCTTCTATTGCGACAAGTATTTCCGATATTCCGTTTGACGGACCGATTTCTACGACACAGGTGGGACTTATAGACGGTGAATTTGTATTCAATCCGACTGCTGCCCAGAGAGAAGTGTCAGACATGGCGCTGACAGTAGCTTCTACAAAGGAAAAGGTTATCATGATCGAGGCTGGTGCAAATGAAGTGCCGGAGGATAAGATGATCGAGGCGATCTTTGCAGCCCATGATCTTAACCAGAAAGTGATCGCATTTTTCGATACGATCGTGTCAGAGTGCGGCAAGCCAAAACATGAGTATCAGAGCTTTGCGGTGCCGCAGGAGCTTTTTGATGCAATTCAGGAGATCGTTCCTCCTGCAGAGATGGAAGAGGCTGTATTTACAGACGACAAGCAGACCAGAGAAGAGAACATCCGCGTGCTCACAGACAAACTGGCAGAGGCATTCGCAGATAAAGAGGAATGGCTTGACAAGCTGGGTGAAGCTATATATCAGTATCAGAAGAAGACAGTGAGAAAGATGATCCTGAAAGATCACAAACGTCCGGATGGCCGTGCGATCGATCAGATCAGACCGCTCGCTGCCGAAGTTGACCTGATCCCGAGAGTTCACGGTTCCGCTATGTTTACAAGAGGACAGACACAGATCTGTACAGTGACGACACTGGCTCCGCTCTCAGAGGCACAGAGACTGGACGGACTTGACGAGGCCGAGACATCCAAGAGATATATGCACCACTACAATTTCCCGTCATACTCTGTAGGTGAGACAAAGCCGTCAAGAGGACCGGGACGTCGCGAGATCGGACACGGAGCGCTGGCAGAGAGAGCACTGCTGCCGGTACTTCCGAGTGAAGCTGAGTTCCCGTATGCGATCCGTACGGTATCCGAGACATTTGAGTCTAACGGTTCTACTTCTCAGGCCAGCGTATGTGCGTCCAGTATGTCTCTTATGACAGCAGGCGTACCGATCAAGGCTCCGGTAGCCGGTATCTCCTGCGGACTCGTGACAGGAGAGACAGATGAGGATTATCTTGTCCTGACAGATATTCAGGGACTTGAGGACTTCTTCGGCGATATGGATTTCAAGGTGGCAGGTACACATGAAGGAATCACTGCAATCCAGATGGATATTAAGATCCACGGACTGACGAGACCGATCATCGAGGAGGCGATCGCAGCAACAAGAAAGGCGAGACTGTACATCATCGATGAAGTGATGAACAAGGCAATCGCAGAACCGAGACCGGAAGTCGGAAAGTATGCTCCGAAGATCATCCAGATGCAGATCGATCCGCAGAAGATCGGTGACGTGGTAGGCCAGAGAGGCAAGACGATCAATGCGATCATCGAGCAGACAGGCGTGCAGATCGACATCGAGGACGATGGTTTCGTCTCCATCTGCGGCACGGAGAAAGAAGGTATGGATAAAGCAGCAAAACTGATCCATACGATCGTGACAGATTTTGAGGCTGGTCAGGTGTTTGAAGGAAAGGTTGTCAGCATTAAAGAGTTCGGCGCTTTCCTCGAGTTTGCACCTGGAAAAGAGGGGCTTGTACACATCTCTAAGATTGCAAAACAGAGAGTCAATAAAGTAGAGGATGTCCTTGCGCTCGGTGACGTTGTCAAGGCAGTATGCCTCGGAAAAGATAAGATGGGAAGATTCAGCTTCAGCATCAGAGACGTAGCTGAATAGAACTGATAAAAGAGGAAACAGTATATGACGCAGAGCAGGACCGGGCATCATGGTCCTGCTATGCGTCTATTTTGTACTTTGTGTGAAAAAAGAGAGGGACAGGCATGGAACAGTTGTCATTATTCGGGAATAACAGAGCGATGACTCCGCTGGCAAGCAGGCTGCGCCCTGATTCACTGGATGAATTTGTCGGACAGCAGCATCTGGTCGGCAGAGGAAAGATCCTCCGGCAGCTGATCGAGAGAGACCAGATTTCATCCATGATTTTCTGGGGACCTCCGGGAGTTGGAAAGACGACTCTTGCGAGTATAATTGCAGGAAAGACAAAGTCTGAATTTATCAACTTCAGTGCCGTCACCAGCGGAATCAAAGAGATTAAAGAAGTGATGAACCGGGCGGAGATGAGCAGGAGAGTCGGGATGCGCACTGTCCTTTTTGTGGATGAGATCCATCGGTTTAATAAGGCCCAGCAGGATGCATTCCTTCCTTATGTGGAGAAAGGGAGTATTATCCTGATCGGAGCGACGACAGAGAATCCGTCCTTTGAGATCAATGCGGCCCTTTTGTCCAGGTGCCGCGTCTTCGTTCTCAAAGCCCTTGAGGAAGATGATCTTGTAAAGCTGCTGCAAAATGCCCTGAGCAATCCCGCGGGCTTCGGGAATCAGAATGTGGAAATATCCCCGGAAAACCTTCGGGCTGTCGCTGCGTTCGCAAACGGCGATGCAAGAACTGCGCTCAACACCCTGGAGATGGCTGTGTTAAACGGCGAGATCAGTGCAAAAGGAATTACCGTCACGACAGAAGGGCTGGCGCAGTGTATCAGCCGGAAGTCGCTTCTGTACGACAAGACAGGAGAAGAACATTATAATCTGATTTCCGCGCTCCACAAATCCATGAGGAACAGCGATCCGGATGCGGCCATATACTGGATGATGCGCATGCTGGAAGGCGGAGAAAATCCGCTGTACATTGCCAGAAGACTGATCCGTTTTGCGAGTGAAGATGTAGGAATGGCGGACAGCCGTGCACTGCAGGTGGCTGTGGCAGCCTATCAGGCATGTCATTTCCTTGGTATGCCCGAGTGTGATGTCCATCTCACTCATGCGGTCGTCTATCTGTCCATGGCGCCGAAGTCCAATGCCCTTTATACAGCCTGTGAGGCGGCGAAGAAAGATGTTAAAACTTTGAGGGCAGAGCCGGTGCCCATGCAGATCAGAAACGCTGTTACCGGGCTTATGAAAGAGCAGGGATACGGCAAAGGTTACGAATATGCACACGATACGGAAGAAAAACTGACACATATGCAGTGCATGCCTGACAGTTTAAAAGACAGGACCTATTATCATCCCACTCTTGAAGGGGAGGAGAGGAAAACAGCACAGCGGTTGGAAGAGATCAAAAACTTTCGGAAAGAGTGATCACTGCTTTGCCCGTAAAATCAATCAATCATTTCCACTTATAAATTGTACGTAAAAAGCTCAGACTATCCGTAAGTGTTTTTCAGAGCGTAAAATGAAAAACGGGAAATACTGTAAATGGAAAGGATACTTATCGTGAAACGACTGAGCGAATACTTATTTTTATGGGCGCTGGGCGGAACGCTCTACTATTCCTTTGAGATGATGTTCCGGGGATTCTCTCACTGGTCCATGTTCCTGCTGGGCGGGATCTGCCTTGTCTTTTTTGCCCAGCAGGGCATGTGGACAGGATGGACTGCACCTCTCTGGAAACAGGTGGGATGGTGTGTGATTTTTGTGACTGCCTGCGAATTCATAACTGGAATCCTGGTAAACAAAGTGATGCACTGGAATGTATGGGATTATACAGATCAGCCCTTTCAGATCATGGGACAGATCTGCCTGCCTTTTACGATCATCTTTTCCGGACTGTGCGCCGTCGGAATACTGCTGAGCGGATATCTGCTGCACTTTCTGTATGGAGAGAAGATGCCGGGATTTCATGTCCTGTAAAACAAAGTTGAAGTGGATTATCAAAAATGCTATAATACTTCCGCGGAAAATTTATCGGCAAATATGCATGCGCAAGACAGTATGCAGACAGAGTAAAGGAGTACGAATGTGGCTGAATTAACACCAATGATGAAACAGTATATGGAGACAAAATCCCAGTATCAGGACTGCATTCTGTTCTATAGATTAGGCGATTTTTATGAGATGTTCTTTGACGATGCGCTGACGGCATCGCGGGAACTGGAGATCACGCTGACCGGAAAGAACTGCGGTCAGGAAGAGCGGGCACCCATGTGCGGTGTCCCTTATCATGCTGTGGAGAGTTATCTGAACAAACTGGTCTCCAAAGGATATAAAGTGGCAATCTGCGAGCAGGTGGAGGACCCGAAGACGGCGAAAGGCATTGTGAAGCGGGAAGTAGTGCGCATTGTGACGCCGGGGACGAATCTGGATACGCAGGCACTCGACGAGTCGAAGAATAATTATATTATGTGTATAGTCTATATTGCAGACAGGTACGGAGTCTCTGTGGCAGATATCACGACCGGAGATTATTTTGTGACGGAGATCGAGGACAGCGCCAGACTGATGGATGAGATTTACAGGTTCTCTCCGTCGGAGATCATCTGCAATGAGGCGTTCTATATGAGCGGAATGGATCTGGACGGTATGAGGGACCGCCTTGGGATTACGATATATTCGCTGGATGCGTGGTATTTTGACGACGCGGTGTGCAGACAGAAACTGCTGGATCATTTCAAAGTGTCCTCTTTTGCGGGACTCGGCCTTGCAGACTATGACTGTGGTGTGATCAGCGCAGGCGCGCTGCTCCAGTATCTTCTTGAGACACAGAAGAATGATCTGTCAAATCTGACGCATATTACGCCTTATACATCAGGTAAATTCATGATGCTCGACAGCTCCACGCGGAGAAATCTGGAACTGTGCGAGACGCTCAGGGAGAAGCAGAAGAGAGGCTCTCTCCTCTGGGTACTGGACAAGACGAAGACGGCAATGGGAGCAAGGACGCTCCGTAAATATATAGAGCAGCCGCTGATCGACAAGAAAGAGATCGAGAAACGGCTGGATGCAGTACAGGAATTGAAAAATCAGGCGATCTCAAGAGAAGAACTCAGGGAGTATCTCTCACCTGTCTATGATCTGGAACGTCTGATCATGAAGATTACATATGGTTCGGCGAATCCCCGTGATCTGACGGCTTTCCGGACTTCTCTGGAGATGCTTCCTCCGATCCGGTATATCCTGCAGGATATGCAGTGTGATCTGCTCAGATCGATCATGGAAGAGCTGGATCCCCTTGAGGACTTGTGTACACTGATCACCAATGCTATCCGGGAAGAACCGCCAATTGCGATGAAAGAGGGAAATATCATCAGGGACGGTTATAACGAAGAAGTGGACAAGCTGCGCCGTGCCAAATCTGACGGCAAAGACTGGCTGGCCAAACTGGAGAACGATGAGAGAGAAAAGACCGGTATCAAGAACTTAAGGATCAAATACAATAAGGTGTTCGGATACTATCTTGAAGTCACTAACTCTTACAAGGATCTTGTTCCGGAATATTATACGAGAAAACAGACCCTCGCCAATGCGGAGCGGTATATCACTCCGGAGCTGAAGGAGCTGGAGGATATGATCCTTGGTGCAGAAGATAAGCTCTATGCTCTGGAATATGAACTTTACACAGAAGTCAGAGAGACTGTGGCGGCCGAAGTAGAGCGGATACAGCAGACGGCGAAAGCGGTGGCGGCACTTGACGTATTTGCTTCTCTTGCACTTGTTGCAGAGCGGAATAACTATGTGCGCCCGAAGATCAATGAAAAAGGCGTTATAGATATTAAAGAAGGCAGACATCCGGTAGTAGAGCGGATGATTCCGAATGATATGTTTATAGCCAACGATACATATCTGGATGACAAAAAGCACAGGATCTCTATTATTACAGGACCGAACATGGCGGGAAAATCAACCTATATGCGCCAGACCGCACTGATAGCGCTTATGGCGCAGGTGGGTTCCTTTGTGCCGGCCAAGAGTGCGAATATCGGCATTTCCGACAGGATATTTACGAGAGTCGGAGCTTCGGATGATCTTGCTTCCGGACAGAGTACTTTTATGGTTGAGATGACGGAGGTGGCAAATATCCTGAGAAATGCCACTTCAAAGAGTCTGCTGATCCTGGACGAGATCGGAAGAGGTACGAGTACATTTGACGGGCTGTCCATCGCGTGGGCTGTGGTCGAGTATATCAGCGACAGCAGGCTCCTGGGCGCGAAGACGCTGTTCGCAACGCATTACCACGAGCTGACCGAGCTGGAGGGCAAAATAGAAAATGTAAATAATTACTGTATTGCCGTCAAAGAAAAGGGTGATGATATCGTCTTCCTGCGAAAGATCGTAAAAGGCGGCGCAGATAAGAGTTACGGTATCCAGGTGGCAAAACTTGCAGGCGTACCGGATCTTGTAATTAACCGTGCAAAAGAGATCGTGGAAGAACTGAGTGAAGGAGATATTACGACACGGGTCAGTGAGATTGCCACGAAAGATAAAGTATCGAGGAAGAAACCGAAAGTAAAGAAGTATGATGAGGTCGATATCGCCCAGATGTCGCTGTTCGATACGGTGAAGGATGACGATGTCCTCGAGGAACTCAAATCGCTCGACGTAGGCAATATGACGCCTATAGATGCCCTTAACACGATTTACCGGCTGCAGAACAAACTGAAAAACAGATGGTAGATATAAATCAGGAAAGGAGACGGATATGCCTCATATACATGTACTGGATCAGGTAACGATCGACAAGATCGCTGCCGGGGAGGTGATCGAACGTCCTGCGTCGATCGTAAAAGAGCTGGTCGAAAACGCCATTGATGCAGGTGCTACATCGGTGAAGGTAGAGATAAAAGACGGCGGTATCTCGCTGATCCGTATCATGGACAACGGATGCGGAATTCCGCATGAAGAAGTGAGGAGTGCATTTCTGCGCCATTCTACAAGTAAGATCCAAAGTGTAGAGGATCTTGTACATATCAGCTCGCTGGGGTTCAGGGGAGAGGCTCTCTCCAGCATTGCAGCCGTGACGCAGACAGAACTGATCACAAAGACTGCAGAGGAAGAACTGGGAACAAGATATGTCATTGAGGGAGGCAGAGAAGTCTCTATCGAAGAGACAGGAGCACCAAACGGCACGACTTTTCTCGTGCGTCAGCTCTTTTATAATGTGCCGGCCAGAAGAAAATTCTTAAAGACGCCGATGACAGAGGCAGGCCATGTACAGGACCTGCTCATGCATCTGGCACTCTCACATCCAGAAGTGGCATTCATATTCCTGAATAACGGCCAGGAGAAGCTTCGCACTTCGGGAAGCGGAAAGCTCAAAGACGTGATCTATAACGTATACGGGCGTGATGTGGCGGCAAATCTTATTGATATAGATTATGAGAAGGGCGGCCTGCGGATCACCGGGTATCTCGGGAAACCGGTGATCACGAGGGGAAACCGTAATTTTGAGAACTTTTTTGTAAACGGGCGCTATGTAAAAAGCCCGATGATCTCGAAATCTCTTGAAGATGCATACCGGGATTTTACAATGCAGCACAAGTTCCCGTTTGCAGTCCTTCATTTTCATGTAGATGGAGAGCAGATCGATGTCAATGTCCATCCGACGAAGATGGAACTGAGATTTCAGCGACAGCAGGAAGTCTACAATACAGTTTTTGAGGGGGTCCACAGAAGACTTCTGGAACCGGAACTGATCCAGAAAGCGGAAGTACCCGATCCTGTGACGCCCGAAACGAAAAAGGAGGAGAAGGCCCGGACGGTGAAAGAAAGTCCTTTCCTCCTGAAACCCAGAACTTCCGGAGAAGCTCCGCCAAGTGCAAAAGAAGAAGTACATGATGAAGATTATTTCATCCGGAAAATGAAAGAGCGCGTTATGGCCTATCACAGGAGAGCTTCATCAGCAGAGGTGCCGGACCGGAGCGGGATCTACCGGCAGGAACAGCAGGCGGAACGCATCCGTGAAGCTGCAGTATATAATGCGAAGCCGGCACCGGAACTTCCCTCAGATACCAGCGTCTCCGGCGAAGCAGCAGAGACAGCCAGGGATACAGCAGATGTCCGCGATACGGTGAAAGTCACTGATACGGCAGTTTCTGACAACAAGGTAACTGCATGTGACACAGCAAAAGATGATGAACTGTCGAAACCGCAGCAGCTTGATCTTTTCGAAGAAAATTTCCTGAAGCGCGAAGTGCGTGCAGAGTATAAACTGATCGGCCAGGTATTTGATACATACTGGCTTGTCCAGTATCAGGACAGCCTTTATATCATAGATCAGCATGCGGCACATGAGAGAGTGCTCTATGAGCGGACACTTAAAGGTATGAAGACAAGAGAATTTACATCCCAGTATCTGAGCCCGCCGATCATCTTGTCGCTGTCCATGCAGGAAGCAGAGCTCTTAAAGGCAAATATGGAACGTTTTGAGCGGATCGGTTTTGAGATCGAACCCTTCGGCGGGGAAGAATATGCGGTCAGGGCAGTGCCCGACAACTTGTTTGGAATCGCAAAGAAAGAGCTGCTGATGGAGATGATCGATGACCTTGCAGACGGTCTTTCCACATCGATGACACCGGAGCTGATCGATGAGAAGGTGGCGTCCATGTCATGTAAGGCCGCAGTCAAAGGAAATAACCGGCTTTCCGCACAGGAAGTGGACGCACTCATCGGGGAGCTGCTCACACTGGACAACCCGTATCACTGTCCACACGGCAGACCGACGATCATAGCGATGACAAAAAAAGAATTGGAGAAGAAATTCAAGAGGATCGTATAATGACGAAGAAACCACTTATCATACTGGCCGGTCCTACAGCGGTGGGAAAGACGGCGCTTTCGATCCGGCTGGCAAAAGAAACCGGGGCAGAGATCATATCCGCTGATTCCATGCAGGTATACCGCGGCATGGATATCGGTTCTGCCAAGATCACAAAAGAGGAGATGGCAGGAGTACCGCATTACCTTGTGGATGTACTGGAACCGGAGGAGGATTTTAATGTTGTACGTTTCCAGAATATGGCGAAGGATGCTGCAGCTGAAATCTGGTCAAAAGGGAAGATCCCGCTGGTCGTAGGGGGCACGGGATTTTATATTCAGGCGCTTCTCTATGACATTGACTTTACGGAAAATGACGGGGATGAGTCGTACCGCAGAGAACTGGAGAAGAAAGCTTCCGACGAACAGGGGGCTTTGGAACTCTACGAAATGTTGAGAAACACAGACCCAAAGTCGGCTCAGGAGATCCATCCCCGCAATATCAAACGTATCATCCGTGCGCTGGAGTTTTACCGCCAGACAGGAAAGAAAATCTCCGAGCATAATGAGACACAGCGGCAGAAAGAATCACCGTACAACTATGCATATTTCGTACTGAATGACGAACGGAGCCGGCTCTATGAGCGGATTGACCGGAGGGTGGACCTGATGATGGAACAGGGGCTTCTCGAGGAAGTCCGGGCTCTGAGGGAGCGCGGCGTGCGCAAAGACTCTACGGCGATGCAGGGGCTTGGATACAAAGAACTCTACGCATATCTTGACGGGGAGTATCCGCTCGATGAGGCGGTCCGTATCATCAAGCGCGATACCCGTCATTTTGCAAAACGCCAGATCACATGGTTTAAGCGGGAGAAAAATGTAGTCTGGGCAGACCGGTCGGTGATCGGGCAGGATGATGAAAAGCTGGCAGATTATATGCTGGACTGCTTGAGAGACAGAAAAATCATATAATTTAAGGATAGACATTAAAGAGGATAGAGGAAAAATGGGAAATAAAGAAACACGATCTATGTATGAGCAGCTCGGCATCTCAGCCGAAGTCTGGACATACGGACAGAAGACAGAAGAAAGCTTAAAAGAGCGGTTCCGTCAGTTTGACGAGACGGCGGAGTATAATCAGCTAAAAGTGATCAAAGCTATGCAGGAAAACCGTGTCAGTGAGGGATGCTTTAACTATGTCAGCGGCTACGGCTACAATGATATGGGAAGAGATACGCTCGAAGCTGTATATGCATCGACATTTCATACAGAGGCGGCGCTTGTGCGTCCGCAGATCACATGCGGAACCCACGCACTTGCTATTGCTCTGGCTGCGAACCTGCGTCCGGGAGATGAACTTCTCTCTCCTGTAGGCAAACCATATGATACACTGGAAGAAGTGATCGGTATCCGGCCTTCATGCGGCTCACTGGCAGAATACGGAGTGACATACCGTCAGGTGGAATTACTGGAGGACGGATATTTTGATTATCCGGCGATCGAAGCGGCTTTGAACGAGCGGACAAAACTGGTGACGATCCAGCGCTCCAAAGGCTATCAGACAAGACCCAGCTATTCCGTCGAAAAGATTGGCGAGCTGATCGCATTTATCAAAGAGAGAAGACCGGATGTAATCTGCATGGTGGACAACTGTTATGGTGAATTTGTCGAGCGCATCGAGCCGAGTGATGTTGGAGCTGACATGATCGTCGGATCTCTGATCAAGAACCCGGGCGGCGGCCTGGCGCCGATCGGCGGTTATATCGCAGGCAGAGAGGATCTGATCGAAAACTGTGCATACCGTCTGACTTCCCCGGGGCTCGGCAAAGAGGTGGGAGCCTCTCTTGGTGTGATGCAGTCTTTCTATCAGGGATTTTTCCTGGCACCTACAGTGGTGTGCGGCGCACTCAAAGGAGCAGTATTTGCCGCAAATATATACGAAAATCTTGGATACCCTGTCGTGCCGGACGGTAAAGAATCACGCCACGATATTATACAGGCTGTGACGCTTGGAAGTGCGGAAGGTGTAGTCGCATTCTGCAAAGGAATCCAGGCGGCAGCGCCGGTGGACAGCTATGTGACGCCGGAGCCGTGGGCAATGCCCGGATATGACAGCGATGTGATCATGGCTGCGGGGGCATTTGTGCAGGGATCATCTATCGAACTGTCGGCGGACGGACCGATCAAACCTCCGTATGCAGTGTATTTCCAGGGTGGACTCACATGGAATCACGCGAAGCTGGGAATCCTGAAATCTCTCCAGAGCATGATCGACGAGGGCGTGATCGATATCGAGAAAGTGCGCTGCCGGATATGATAAAGATATAGACGGCGGCAGGTTATGATCTGATATAATATAAAAATAAAAAGGAAGGGAGGATACGGCTATGAGAACAGTTGCGGTGATCGGCGGCGGCGCTTCCGGAATGATGGCAGCCGTGACAGCGGCGGCCGGCGGAGCACATGTGATCCTGCTGGAGCACAAAGACAGAATAGGAAAAAAGATCCTTTCCACGGGAAACGGAAGATGCAATTTCACAAACATCTATCAGGAACCGATCTGTTATCACTCGGAAAATCCTCTGTTTCCCTGGAAAGTCATACAGAAGTTTGACGCACAGGCTGCAATCTCATTTTTCCTGCAGCTTGGGGTATACTCGAAGAACAGAAACGGCTATATATATCCGAATTCTGATCAGGCGTCAGCAGTCCTAGATGCCTTCCGCATGGAGCTTGACCGGCTCGGGGTGGACATCCGCACCGGAGTCGCGTGCAGAGAGATCCGTCCGGGAAAGAAAGGATTCACTGTACTGACAGACCGGCAGCCGGTGCGCGCCGACAAGGTGATACTCTGTACCGGTTCCAAAGCTGCTCCGGTGACAGGATCTGACGGTTCCGGGTATGATCTGGCAAAAAATCTCGGGCACAGGATCCTTCCGGTACTTCCTGCCCTGACTGCGCTGCAGTGTGAAGAAAAGTTTTTTAAGAGCATTGCAGGAGTACGGGTGAACGGTACTGTATCCATATGGTCGGATGGGGCGTGTATTGCAAAAGATACCGGAGAACTCCAGATAACCGATTACGGTATATCCGGCATTCCTGTTTTTCAGGTGAGCCGGTATGCCTCAAAGCTTTTATATGCGAAGAAAGAAGTGGAAGCGGTACTCGATTTTATGCCGGATTTTACAGAGGAGCAGATGTATGCGTTTTTGAGAACACGAGCGAATACACGGCCGGAGAAAAGTGCTGAAATGTTTCTGATCGGACTCTTTCATAAAAAGCTGTGCGACCTGTGGATCAGGCTGGTGAAGATTCCCCGGCAGAAAACTTCGGGAGATCTTACAGATGACGAGATCAGGCGTCTGTCCCACATGATAAAAGAATTTCGTGTCCGTATTATCGGGACGAATTCTTATGATAAGGCGCAGGTATGCTGCGGCGGCGTGGACACAAGAGAGATTGACCAGGCAACACTGGAATCGGTGTATGTACCCGGACTTTACTTCGCAGGCGAGCTCCTGGATGTGGACGGCATGTGCGGCGGGTATAATCTTACATTCGCATGGGCGAGCGGATATGCGGCGGGTATGGCGGCCGCTGCAGAAGGGCAAAGCCAATTATCTAAAAAGAGGCAAAATTGAATAGCATAACATAGAGAATAGAAGACCCGAGAAAGCGACGACAGCACCTTAGCTTTCCGAGTAGTATAAGACCTCAACAGGAATTTGGTGATATGTCAAGTCCTGCGAAGAAATGTATGGCTTGAGGATTGTTTACCAGAATAAAGTTACCGTAAAACATTTGAAAAAGCTGAGGAAAAAACTGTACAGACTGAAAGCGGAAGAAGGGATTGAGTTTGTACACGGGACAGGGAAAAGGAAATCCCCATTGCAGAAAAGTATTGAAACACTGGAGCAATATTTGGAAAAACTAAAAGAATATACTCAGAAACTTTATGTTTGCGGAGACAGGAACAGTTATTCAAAGACAGACCATGATGCGACTTTTATGAGGATGAAAGAAGACGCAATGGGGAACGGGCAGCTCAAAGCCGGATATAACATCCAGCATGGGGTAGACTCTGAATATATCACCTGGCTAACAGTTGGGCCACAGCCTACAGACACCACAACGCTGATCCCTTTTTTCAAGGATCTGGAAGAATATGTAGATGACTTCAAATACAAAAGAGTAACAGCAGATGCCGGATATGAGAGCGAAGAGAATTACGCTTATCTGGAGAAAGAAAAGAAAGAGGCATTTATCAAGCCGGCGAATTATGAGATTGGGAAAAAGCGCTCTTATCAAAACGACATCGGCCGGGCAGAAAATATGAAATATGATCCGCGGGAAGACACCTACACCTGCCACAACGGGAAACGGCTGAAAGTCAGTAAGATAAAGAAAGAAAAAAACAAAGACAGGATAAAGAACCTGTATGTTTCCCGGAAATTCAACCAGTACCGGGAAGAAGATCTGGAAAGGATCACCAGCGCAGAAGGTATTCTGCTGCGGGTGAACCGGAGTATCCAATCCGAGGGAAGTTTTGGTGATTTGAAAGAGGATACAGGCTTTCGAAGATTTCGGTATCGAGGAAAAGCAAATGTAGAAGCGCAAAGCGTTCTGTTGGCAATTGCACATAATATCAGAAAACTTCATCACAAGATTCAAAATGGAAAGAAGGGAACCCATTTGTTTGCGCTGAAAAAGAGTGCATAATTTTAGGGATTTCAAAACACTAAACATCGAAGGGAGGGGCGGTCTGCGCTTTTTTATGTAAAGAACCAAGGAAATGAGTATAAGAAATTATTTCGAAATACAGGACTGGATGGACAAATGAGCTTATTCGATTATATGTAAAAATAGAGACAAAGAAATTTTCATACCCCGCTTTCAATCTTGCGGGAGCAAGAGAGAAAGGCAAGTGCTGTGAGCGGTGACGTAGGAGCCGAGCACAGTGCTTGAGTGCTTGCACCGGGGTAGTTGATTACATCGATTAATACGGAGGGATTCAATATGTGTAAAAAAATACTTCTACTGATTACACTCATATTTTGTTCTGTATGCTCATTCAGCGCAATAACAGAAGCCGCAGAAGCAGAACCGGCTCTTCCGTCTAAAGACATTATAATGGAAATTCAGGAAGACATTTCGTTGACTGAGTTTTGTGACTTTGCTGAAATAAGCAACGCTACAATTAATTATAGTTACACACTTCCCGTATATACAACAGATAATATATCAAATAGCAGCACTGCACTTGCTGACACGTTAAAGTTCTCTAATGAATATGTCATTCCGGCTGTAGATAGTAACGGAAAAGGAATCGGGATGTTTTGGATAACTTTTAAAGAGAAGTGGAATATATATTCATATTGGCATGATTTTGATCTGATCTCTGCTATCGGTCAACTCCCGACTAATTCTTTTTATCTCCTTGAATTGCCGACAGCTAATATTGAACTGGGTATTTTAACTATAACTAATAATCATGAATGTTATAGAAGTATCATAAACAATCCGGGAACAAAAAGCATCGGTAATACTGATACAAAAGAAATCTTAGATAATATAAAAGAAGCCGAAGAGCTTACTACAGATGTTGATTCTGAAGGAACTGCTTCATTCCCAAATAACAATAGCTTTATTGTGTCTTTATTTTTATTAATAATTATAGCTGCAGGCATTCTTTCAATATATTTAATATATCATTACAGAAAATTTTCGAAATAGTTTAGAGTAAAAGGGGGATGCCGGTTAATACCGAATTTTAACCTCTGATATGAGGGAAAGAGACAATTCCAGAGAATTCGTACTTTTTTAGGAATCGAATTCTCTGTCGGATTGTTTCTTTCTTTTTATCCCTTGTATTTTAGGGGGCAAAAGCCCCTGTTCCTGCTGAGGGTATTTTTTGATACCAAAAACTATACAATCATTACGTCGACGTTCCTTGCCCTGACTGTGGACAGAGCGTATTCAGATCTATTCATAAATCACGGTGTGAAATAGAAACGTGCTCATACTGCGGCGGAAAATTCTATATTTACAGCTGATAAAAAAACGATTATACTCTTTTCAGGGTCTATTATACTATGTCAAAGGGCAGCATCAGATACATCCAAAATCCCAAAAACACGCCTTTTCCAAGCGGTATGAGACCTTAACAGAAGAAAGAACACGAAGGAGCCTTTTAGGAGATGATACAGATGAAATTCGGAATCGGAGATACTTGCTATATTATTGAAAATGATGAAGTGAAACGGGCGAGAGTCAGCGCAAAAAAGGACGGGCAGTATTTTGTACAGTTTGTAGGATCCTGCGGCGCCCTTGCTGTTCCGGAGGATAAAGTGTACCGTACGCCTGAGGAGGCGGAGGACGGGAAGCAGAAGACAGCCAACAGACATTCGCCGGTCCAGTATCTGTGATATTATAGTCAAAGACAAATATAATTTGCCCTTGACTATAAACCCTCCGGGGGATGCGCACGATTTTTGCAAGGAAAGATCTGTGCTTTGCACAGCAAAAATCGGCGCAGGAAACGTCATTATTATGACGTTTCCTATAAATATAAGGAAAGCGAGAGACATCTATGCTGAGGATCAATCAGTTAAAACTTCCGGTTACACATACGCAGGAGCAGCTGGAGAAAAAGCTCATAAAAACACTAAAGATCAACAGAAATGATATGAAACAGTACCGGATCAGGAAGCGCTCGCTCGACGCCAGGAAAAAGCCGGAGCTCTGTTATGTGTATTCGATCGATCTTGAGGTGAAACATGAGGAGCGGATCCTGAAACAGTTAAAAGGCAAGGCTGTGAAAGTATCCGAAGAATCATACCGGGTGCCGGAGCACGGCTCGGAAGAACTTCATGACAGGCCGGTGATCGTGGGAAGCGGACCGGCAGGGCTGTTCTGCGCGTATATTCTTGCCAGAGAAGGCTATCGCCCCCTCATTGTTGAGAGGGGAGCTCCGGTCAGAGAGCGGAAGAAGGATGTAGAACGATTCTGGGAGACAGGACTCCTCGATCCGGATTCCAATGTACAGTTCGGAGAAGGCGGGGCAGGAACATTTTCGGATGGAAAGCTGAATACACTCGTAAAGGATGCGGCGGGCAGGAACCGTTTTGTGCTGGAAACCTTTGTACAGTTCGGAGCTCCTGAGGATATTCTGTGGGAACAGAAACCTCATATCGGTACGGATATCCTCATTGATGTGGTAGAGCGGATGCGGGGAAAGATCACGGAGCTTGGCGGAGAAATCCGTTTTCACAGCCAGGTCACGGATATCCTTCCGGATGAAAGATGCCTTGTAATAAACGGCAAAGAGAAGATAAGGGCAGGAGCGGCTGTCCTCGCTATCGGACACAGTGCAAGAGATACATTTGAGATGCTGTTTGAGCGGGGATTTTGTATGGAGGCAAAATCATTTGCAGTAGGTGTGCGCGTAGAGCATCCGCAGCAGTTGATTGACCGGAATATGTACGGGAGAGATGAGCGGGACGGGCTTCCGGCGGCGTCGTATAAGCTGACAGAGAAGCTGGACAACGGAAGAGGCGTATATACATTCTGTATGTGTCCGGGAGGTTATGTGGTCAATGCCTCCTCTGAACCGGGACTTCTTGCCGTAAACGGCATGAGCTATCACGGGCGTGCCGGTGAGAATGCCAACAGTGCGGTCATTGTTACAGTCACACCCGATGACTACGGATCAGACCATCCGCTTGCCGGTGTGCAGTTTCAGAGAGACCTGGAACGAAGAGCGTGGGAAGCAGGCGCAGGGAATGTCCCGGTCCAGCGGTTTGAAGATTTCTGTGAGAACAGAAAGTCTGAAGAGCTCGGAAGTATAAAACCGAATATAAAAGGACACTATAGCCTTGCAAATGTGCGCGGTATTTTTCCGGAGGAACTTTCTCTGTCGCTGCAGCAGGGAATTGAAAGAATGGATCATAAAATCCGGGGATTTGCAGACAAAGACGTGCTCTTATCCGGCGTGGAAAGCCGGACGTCATCTCCTGTCAGGATCAGCAGAGATGAGGGGTTCAGGAGCAGTATCCCGTGGATCTATCCGTGCGGCGAGGGCGCGGGATATGCAGGGGGGATCACATCGGCTGCCATGGACGGGATCAAAGTGGCGGAGGCAGTGATCAGCAAGTACAGGCTTTGCAAATGATGCGGGCTGACTGTTACTGTTCACAGAATTTTAATGTGTAATGCCTATACACATATTTTAAATTGTGCTAAAATAAATCGTTGTATTGTATCATCGCGCTGATCTAAGGGTCAATTTATGAGCAAAAACAATACGATCAAAGAAATGTATCATGAGGAACGGCCTTATGAAAAATGTGAACGTTTCGGGGCTGAGAACCTGACAGACGCGGAACTGCTCGCTGTTATTCTGAGAACCGGAACGCGCGGCGAGAATTCGCTGGATCTGGCAAGAAGTCTGCTTCATCCGGATTTTGGTAAATCAGGTCTCCACAATATCCATCAGTGGACGATGGAGCGTCTGATGCGTGTCCGGGGGATCGGACGTGTCAAGGCGATCCAGATCCTCTGCCTGTCGGAACTGTCGAAGCGGATGGCAAGAGAGTCGGCTGTCGAGGGACTGGATTTCTCTTCGCCGACTACGATCGCGCGCTACTATATGGAAGATATGCGCCACAGAAACAGAGAAGTGCTGAAATTACTTCTTCTGAACACACGCTCCAGATTGATCGGGGAGACGAATGTATCAATCGGTACTGTAGATATGGCGCTCGTATCACCGCGCGAACTTTTCATAGAGGCGATTCAGAAGAATGCTTCGTCGATCATCCTTCTGCACAATCATCCGAGCGGAGATCCGACTCCGAGCAAAGAGGATGTCAGGATCACAAGGCGGGTCCACGAAGCGGGAATGATGATCGGGATAGAACTTCTCGATCATATCATCATAGGCAACAATTGTTTTATCAGTCTGAAAGAAAAGGGGTTCTTTCAGCAGAGAGGGAGCTGACCGTCGATGTAAATTGATAAGGGGTGGTCTTACTATGGCGGGAAAAGTTTATGGCCTCGATCTCGGTACGTATGAGATCAAGGTTTTTGATAAAAAGCAGGACAAGATATGGCGTGAGAAAGACGCCATAGCAATGAAAAACAAAAAATATATATTTGCTGTAGGGAACGAGGCCTATGAAGTCTTTGAGAAAGCGCCTGTGGATATCAGGGTTGTCTTTCCGATGAGAAACGGCGTGATCGCGCATTTTGACGATATGCAGTATCTCCTCGGCAGCCTGCTGGGAACAGGAAGGCGCTCTGTCTTTGGCGCGGAATACGTAGTGGCTGTCCCGACGGATGTTACCGAGGTCGAGAAGAAAGCATTCTATGATCTGGTCCTCCATTCGGAAGCAAAAGCCAAGTCAGTCCGGATCGTGGAGAAAGGGCTTGCAGATGCCGTGGGGTTCGGCATGGATGTGATCGGAGAGAAAGGGATCTTCGTGGCAAACTTCGGAGGCGGAACTACTGAATTGTCAGTATTGTCTTTAGGCGGAATGGTAATGAACCGCCTGCTCAAGATCGGAGGGGAGAACTTTGATAATTCCATCGCTGATCTTGTGCGCCATAACAGAGAGTTCCTGATCGGTACGTTAACAGCAGAAAAACTCCGGCGGGAATTCGGAGTGTTTGATCAGAGCACGGACAGTGCGATCACTGTATCCGGCAGAGATCTTGTTACGGGTGTGCCGTCTCAGACAGATATTCCTATCAGTCTGGTCAGGGCGGCAATGAAGGAGCCTCTGGAGGAATGCGTGAAAGCAATCCGGTCCATGATCGAACGGACTCCGCCGGATGTCCGCAGAGCTATAGAAAAGACCGGAATATGTCTGACCGGAGGAATGGCGAATCTGCGGGGACTCTCTACATATCTCAGGGAGAGCATCGGTCTTCCTGTTCTTACGGTTGATGATCCTGAGCTCTGTGTAGTAAATGGACTCAGGAAGATCATTTCAGATCGCGGTTACTATAAACGTCTTACGTATTCTATGTTGGATGAAGATTACAGGTGGTTAAGATAATGAGAAAAAAGAATCAGACATCACATACAAACAGATACATTCTGCTCGGACTTTCCTTATTCTGTGCCTTAATGATGGTTCTCTCATCATTTTCAGACAAGGCGGCCGGGCCGTTCAAAGTTCTGGCGAATGTCACGGTTATCCCGCTTCAGCAGGGAATCAATTACATCGGAGGCTGGCTGGGAGATATGAAAGATAATTTTTCGACAATGGAACAGCTCCGCGCCGAGAATGAAAGCCTTCAGGAACAGGTCGACGCTCTTACGACAGAGAATAACTATCTCCAGGAGGAGAGCTACGAGTACGAACGGCTGCAGGAATTGTATGAACTGGACCAGAACTATGCCGAGTATGAGAAGACGGCTGCTCATGTGATCGGAAAAGATTCCGGAAACTGGTTTAATACATTTACGATCGATAAAGGAAGTAACGACGGGATCGAAGTAGATATGAACGTGCTGGCAGGAAGCGGCCTTGCCGGGATCGTCACGGAAGTGGGACCGACGTGGGCAAAAGTACGTTCTATTATCGATGACTCGACAAATGTGAGCGGGATGGTCCTTTCAACCTCCGACACATGTATCGTCAGCGGCGATCTCTCGCTCATGAGCAGCGGACAGATCGCATTTGACCAGATGGAGAATAACGACAATGTAGTATCGGTCGGAGACCAGATTGTCACATCATATATCAGTGATAAATATCTGCAGGGAATTCTGATCGGTTCGATCAGTGAGATCAATGTAGATTCCAACAACCTGACACGTTCGGGATACATTACACCGGCAGTCGACTTTAAGAACATCCAGGAAGTACTTGTGATAACGACTACAAAAGCCGAGCTTACCGGAGAGAACGATACAGGCGAATAGGGGAGAAGTGATTCATGAAAGCAGTAAAGATAAGACGGATCGTGGTGACGGCAGTGATCATACTTGTCGCTTATCTTCTGCAGTGCTCGGTATTTCCGGCGCTGGAGATCGCAGGGGTCAAGCCGAATCTCATGCTTATTGTCACCGCTTCATTCGGATTTATGAGAGGGCCGAGAGAAGGCATGTTTGTAGGATTTGCTTCCGGTCTTCTGATTGATATCCAGCATGGAGACATGATAGGATTTTACGCGCTGATCTATCTGGCTGCAGGATTTGTGAACGGCCTGTTTGAGCAGATTTATTTTGATGAAGATATCAAACTGCCCCTATTCCTGATAGCCGGGACCGATCTTGTATACGGACTTGGCGTTTATTTCCTGACATTTTTGCTCAGGAGCGACTTCAATTTTCTGTATTATCTGAACAGGATCATTATTCCGGAAACTATTTATACGATAGCAATTACCCTTATTGTTTACCCATTGCTCCTGTTTATCAATCACAAACTGGAGACAGAAGAAAAAAGGAGTGCAAGTAAATTTGTTTAGAGAAATCATTGACAGGATAAAGGAAGGCATCGAATATATCATGAAGTCCAGACTGATGGTACTGATTATTGTATTCTGCCTGACTTCTTCCGTTCTGATCGGTCGTCTTTTTTATCTCCAGATCGTAAGAGGCGAGGAATACCTGGAGAATTATGAGCTGCAGATCAGAAGAACAAGCGAGATCGCAGCGACCAGAGGAAATATCTATGACAGAAACGGCAATCTTCTCGCCTATAATGAACTGGCATACTCTGTTACTATACAGGACACTGTACCTACTAATACATCTTCAGAAGATAAGAACGAGATACTCAACAATACGCTCGATCAGGTGCTTAGTATTGTAGAAAATAACGGAGATTCTGTCATAGACAGTTTTGGTATCATACTTGACTCGGCAGGAAATTATCAGTTTGCAGAGACAAATGAAACACTCAGACTTCGTTTTATCGCGGACGTATATGGACAGGCTTACACTGATGATCTGACTGAAGAACAGAAAAACCAGTCTGCTTCCGGAATCATGCATCACTTGTGTTCAAAACGTTACGGCCTGGATGACGAAAATAATGATCCGGAATATATTCTTAAAATGGTGAATATGCGTTATGCAATGGGGCTTAACAGCTACCAGCAGTTCCTCTCTACGACTCTCGCATCGGACGTCAGCGACGAGACTGTGGCCGCAATCATGGAGAATCAGAGTAAGCTTAACGGTGTGGATATTGAGGAAGAATCCCTGCGCCGTTATCCGGATGGAAAGTATTTTGCGTCTATTATCGGCTATATCGGGCCTATGTCGCAGGATGAATATGATAATCTTGCAGAAGATGAAAAAGACAAATATTCTCTGTCAGACCTTGTTGGAAAATCGGGTATCGAACAGGCATTTGACAGTACGCTCCAGGGAGTGAAAGGCAAATCTACATTTTATGTGGATAATCTGGGCAAAATAATCGAGACAGTAAGCAGGACTGACCCAAAAGCGGGGAATGATATATACCTGACAATCGACAAAGATCTTCAGATCAATGCGTACAATCTGCTTGAGGAAAAAATTGCAGGTATTGTTCTGAGTAAGCTGACTAATATATTGGATTATGATCCATCGGTCGAGAATGATGCGAGTGATATTATCATTCCGATAAGCGATGCATATCACGCTTTTATTGCGAATGAAGTAATTGACATGGATCATTTTGCCAATGATGAAGCAGGAACAGCGGAAAAAGCAGTTTATGCCGTATTCCAGAACAGCAAAGAATCAACCCTTTCCGGGATCATGTCACAGCTTGAAAGCCCGGATTCAGCGGCATACAAAGATCTGTCAGACGAAATGAAAGCATATATGTCCTATATCTGTAACGATGTACTTGCCGACAAGACGGGTATTTTGCTTACCAGTGAGATCGATACTTCCGACGAAACCTATATTGCATGGAGGACTGATGAAACAATAAGTCTTAATGCGTATTTAAATTATGCTATCTCGCAGAACTGGATTGACACATCAAAGTTAGGCGACAGCGCGTATTCCAGTTCGGAAGAGATATATCAGGCTCTTCTGACATATATTGAAGAATATTTGACGGATGACAGTGATTTCGACAAACTTCTCTACGAATATCTTATAAAATCAGGTAGTGTCACCGGAACACAGATCTGCGCGATCGTGTACGAACAGGGGGTACTGCCGATGGATGAAGACGCTTATAGCGGACTGCTCAGGGGAACTGTCGATTCTTACGGATGGCTGTATGATAAGATTCAGTCATTGGAGATTACGCCGGGACAGTTGGGACTCGAGCCGGGATCAGGAGGTCTTGTTGTAACAGATCCAAACACCGGCGACGTACTTGCTTGTGTTTCCTATCCAGGATATGACAACAACCGTCTGGCTAATACGATGGATTCGGCCTACTACAATCAGCTCAACAGTGGTACTTCACGACCGTTTTATAACAGAGCAACGCAGGAGGAGACTGCGCCGGGATCTACATTCAAGATGGTTTCTGCCACCGCGGGGCTGGAGGAAGGGATTGTCGATGCAGGCACAACTTTTTCCTGCAACGGTGTATTTTCAGAAGTTCAGCCCAGTCCCCGGTGCTGGGTATATCCAAACGGTCATGGATCACTCAATGCTGTTGGTGCAATCGAGAATTCATGCAACGTATATTTTTATAATATTGGATATGAACTCGGCATGGATTCAGAAGGAAATTATGACAGCACTCGCGGTACGGACCGTCTCGCAAAATATGCTGAAATGTATGGACTGGGAGAAAAATCAGGACTTGAGATTGATGAAGCAGCCCCGCATATATCTGATGAATATTCTATTCAGTCAGCAATCGGGCAGGGAAATAATAACTTTACAGTCAGTCAGCTTAACCGTTATGTTACAGCGGTGGCGAACAGAGGCACTGTTTATGACCTGACACTGATTGATAAAGTTACTGACTCCAGCGGCAGCCTGCTGAGAGATAATGAGGCAGAAGTCGTAAGAACGATGGACGATATCAGTTCGAGTACATGGGACCAGCTGCACCAGGGCATGGAACTGATGGTAAGCAGCCATGCAACATTTTCAGGACTGGATTTTTCTATGGCGGGAAAGACCGGAACGGCCCAGCAGAATGAGCTTCATGCAGACCATGCGCTTTTTGTAGGATATGCACCTGCTGATTCACCGGAGATATCTGTAGCAGTACGTATTGTAAACGGATATAACTCAGGTTATGCCTCCGAGATAGGAAGAGATGTGTCGCAGATCTACTTTAACCCGGATCTTAAAGATAAGCTGATCACCGGAGAAGCAGCAAATCTGGGAAGCGAGATGGCCGGCGATTAATACAACGTCAGAACTTATGCAGGAGGAAAACAATATGGGAGAGGTTATAGTCATTACATCAGGAAAAGGCGGTGTCGGCAAGACAACGACGACTGCAAATATCGGAATCGGACTGTCCATGCTGGGGAAAAAAGTGCTGGTCATTGATACTGATCTCGGGCTCAGGAATCTTGATGTAGTTATGGGACTTGAAAACCGGATTGTATATAATATCGTGGATGTGATAGAAGGAAGCTGCCGTCTGAAGCAGGCACTGATCAAAGACAAGCGGTTTCCGGAGCTTTATCTGCTTCCCTCGGCCCAGACTAAAGATAAGACAAGTATTTCTCCAGAGCAGATGAAGAAGCTGATTGAGGACATACGTGAAGACTTTGATTTTATTCTGCTTGACTGTCCTGCAGGAATCGAACAGGGATTCCAGAATGCCATAGCAGGGGCCGGCCGTTCGATTGTAGTTACTACGCCTGAAGTGTCTGCCATAAGGGATGCTGACAGGATCATTGGTCTGCTTGAAACATCCGGAATCAGGAAAAATGAACTCCTGATCAACCGGCTCCGCATTGATATGGTAAAAAGAGGGGACATGATGTCTGTAGATGATGTGACAGAAATACTGGCAGTAGATCTGTTGGGGGTTATACCGGACGATGAACAGGTGGTTATAGCTACTAATCAGGGGGAACCGGTAGTAGGCGAGGCAGGACTGGCCGGTTCTTCCTACATGAACATCTGCCGCAGGCTTCTCGGCGAAGAGGTGCCGATGGAAGATTATATGAAACCAGAGAGTCTCCTCGAAAAACTCTCCAGTCTCTTTCACAGGAATTAGGAGGGACTGAAAATGAGTGTACATTCTGTTTTTGTTGCGAAGGAAAGGCTTAAGAACCTGTTGATTGCGGACAGGATGCAATGTACACCGGATGCGGCAGATCGGCTGACAAAAGATCTGTATCTTACTGTTTCAAAATATATGGAAATCACCCCGGAATATTTCGATATAGAGATCACAAGGAGTGATATACATATTAAGTACGCGGGAGAAAACAAGTGAAATTTTTATTAAAAAAATTGAAACCACACTACAATATCAAAGATTATAAAATTGGCCTGGTCATATCAGTGGTCGCATTGTCAGTGATCGGTATCCTTATGGTGAGGAGTGCACGGCCTGATCTGATGAGCAGACAGCTTCTCGGAGTGCTGCTGGGGATTGGTGCCATGGTAGTGATCTCACTGATCGATTACAACTGGGTGTTGAATTTCTACTGGCCGATGTATTTCCTGAATCTTGCACTGCTGGCGGCAATCTGGATCCCCGGCCTTGGCGTCGAATCCAACGGAGCGCGCCGGTGGCTGAATCTTGGGATTACACAACTTCAGCCATCTGATTTGACAAAGATTCTTATGATACTATTCTTTGCCAGATTTCTTTCGGACCGAGAGAAATTGATTAACAATCCGAAAGTTATCCTTCAGGCTGTAGCGTTAATCCTGCCTTCCCTGGCCATGATAGTCTCGCAGCCGAATCTTTCAACAACTATTTGTGTTGCGGCTTTATTCTGCGCTCTGCTTTTTCTTGCCGGACTGAGCTATAAGTTCGTCGGGACAGTCCTCGCTATTACCGTACCGACCGTCGTGATTTTTCTGGCGATCGCTGTCCAGCCGAATCAGCCGTTTCTGCATGATTACCAGCAGGAACGTATTCTGGCGTGGCTGGAGCCGGAGAAATATGCGGATGACGAGTCGTACCAGCAGCTCAATTCTGTTATGGCTATAGGATCCGGACAGCTCTCGGGCAAAGGTTACAACAATGATGATACGACATCTGTAAAGAACGGTAATTTTGTATCCGAACCGCAGACAGACTTTATTTTTGCAATTATCGGAGAAGAATTAGGATTTGTGGGTTGTTGTGTCGTTATATTTTTGATATTATTAATTGTGATACAATGTATTATGGTTGGCTTGAAAGCGAAAGATACAGGGGGACGAATCATCTGCGGCGGCGTTGCCGCACTGATAGGGATACAGAGTTTTATCAATATCGGTGTGGCTACTTTGATCCTTCCGAATACAGGATTGTCGCTGCCCTTTGTAAGTTATGGACTGACTTCCGTTGTGTGCTTTTTTATGGGGATCGGTTTCGTATTGAATGTCGGTTTGCAGCCTAACAAATATCAATAAGGAGAGTGTGACGGTTATGAATATCGGTCTGATTGCACATGATGCGAAAAAAAAGCTGATGCAGAATTTCTGTATTGCCTACCGTGGAATACTCAGCAAACACGAGCTGTATGCTACGGAAACAACAGGAATCCTGGTCGAGAGCGTAACAAATTTAAGTATCCACAAGTTTCTGGCCGGACATCTGGGTGGAAAACAGCAGCTTGGTTCCCAGATCGAGCACAATAATATTGATCTGCTTATATTTTTCAGAGATCCTCTTGCGCCGCGTCCGCATGAGCCGGATGTAAATGATATTGTCAAGCTCTGTGATATGTATAATATACCGATAGCTACGAATATCGCGACAGCGGAGGCGCTGATCCTGGCACTGGACAGAGGTGATCTGGACTGGCGGGAGATGTACAAATAGAAAAATATACCAGGGGAAATAATAAAATGAATCAGGGGAAAAGAAGAATGTATGCAAGAAGGAGACGCAGGCGGCAGAGACGTGCTGCGGCTCTTTTGATCTGTTTTGCCGTTTTAACCGGTGTGATATTGGCAGGTGCCGTCATTATTTGGGGTCAGGTGAAAAACTATACGGTATCATATGAGTCTGACCATTTCAACACAAATGTATATCAGGGATCAATGTTTTCAAGTGATCTGTGCGTAGCGGCGGAGGAGGTCGATCTGGAAGGGTTTGAACCGGATGCCGATCTTCATGCAGCCGGTCTGTTTGACCTCGAAAACAAAAGCGTACTGTGTGGGTACAAGCTTTATGATAAGGTGTATCCGGCCAGTACAACGAAGATCATGACCGCTCTTCTGGCGCTGAAATACGGAAATATGGACGATGAAGTAACAGTCAGCGCAAATGCCACAGATTTTAACTGGGATGAAGTGACCAGCGGTCTGCGTACTGGAGATACGGTTTCAATGTATGATCTCGTATGCGGCCTGCTCCTGCACTCCGGAAATGACTGCGGAACGGCTATCGCAGAGCATATTGCCGGAAGCGAAGAGGCTTTTGCTGAGATGATGAACGAAGAAGCTGCATCGCTCGGAGCGACAGGTACACATTTTGTAAATCCTCATGGTCTGCATGATGAGAATCATTACACCACAGCGTATGATCTGTATCTGATCTTTAATGAATGTATTAAGGATGAACGTTTCGTCGAGATTATTTCCATGGATTCCTATGACGGGACACTCACCGGAGTGGACGGGACTGTCCGGAAGGAAACCTGGACGCCGACGCAGGCGTATGGCGCCGGTGAAGCGACAGAGCCGACCGGAATCCGTGTACTGGGAGGCAAGACTGGAACAACAGAGCTGGCCGGTAATTGTGTGATCCTCTATGATGAGGATTTGAACGAGCACCCGTATATTTCTGTTATTATGGGTGCAGACGGGCCTACAAGACTTTATGAGCAGATGAATGAACTTATGCAGGCGGGAATAACCGGCACAGATGCTTCGTCATCCGATGGGAATCAGCAGACAGAAGAATGAAGAACAGAAAGCCTTCGGGGCCGGACTGATACCGGAACCGAAGGCTTTTATACTCTGTAGTTATATATTATTCTGACATTCCTCTGATCCTGCCGAAGAAGCTGAGGAGATATAATCCGCAAAGACCTACAAGAGTATAGATGATCCTTGAAAGCCAGCTTAAATTTCCAAACAGAAAAGCGACAAGGTCAAAGCGAAAGATCCCTACAAGCAGCCAGTTGACCGCGCCAATGATCACGATCGTCAGTGCTGTGTAATCAAACCATTTCATTTTATTTCCTCCTTTTTCATCTCAATATTTGTATTATTCCCGTAAAAACTGGAAATATACATCAGAAAATGTTATACTGTTTGAGTTAAAATGATGAAAAAATAAAGACATCGGGGAGGTGCAGATCTGATTTGGCATCAAAAAAAAGCAAATCAGTTAATATAAAAAAATATAAAAAGAAGAAGGAGCTTAATCTCGGAATATTTTTATTTGCAATTGTGTTTATTTATCTGGTCGTAACAGTTATCCTCTATTTGACCGGGAACAAAATCTCGGTTTATGAAGTGAGAGAGGGAAGTATTGTACGGGACAATTCATATACCGGGCTTATTATAAGAGAAGAGTCTGCAGTGACGGCTGAATCGGGAGGGTATGTCAGCTATTACCAGAATGAAAACAGTAAAGTTAAAGCGGGGACAAATATTTACGCATTATCGGAGAAACCACTGAATACGGAAGAAAATACGTCGGAGTCAGAGGAGTCGGCCAGTGTGTCCCAGAGTACGCTTTCGAATATTATACTTCAAGTGCAGAATTTCAATGAAAATTATGATCCGGGTGATTTCTCGTCAGTATATTCGCTGAAAAATGGAATCAGCAGTTCACTTCAGGATACATACAGTGAGACGAGAATGGAACATCTCGATGCTGTGATAGCTGCCAGCGGTCAGGAAGTCAGTTCCTATACTACGGCTCAGGACGGTATTGTGGCTTTCACTGTGGACGGATATGAAACGCTTACAAAGGATACGTTTCAGGCAGAACATTTCGATGCAACAGAGTATGAGACTACTGTTCTTGCAGATCAGACGAAGATCAGCAGCGGTGATCCCGTATATCGGCTTATTACGAGCGAAAAGTGGTCAGTGATCGTTCCTCTTGACAAGGATACGGCTGAACAGCTTATATCCGATGAAGTTACAAGTATCCGGGTGAGGATAGATAAAGACAGCGAGACAATGAGAGCAGATTTTTCGGTTATAGAAAGGGATGGCTCTTATTACGGATGCCTTGACTTTGATAATTCAATGATACGTTATGCGGAAGAAAGATTTTTGAATGTCGAGCTGATCCTTGAGGATGAGAGCGGACTGAAAATACCTAAATCATCTGTTGTTGAGGAAGAGTTTTACGTTATTCCGGCCGACTATCTGACGACAGGCGGAAACAGCTCAGCAGAGGGGGTTATGATACAGCAGAAAAACGGAGGTGTGGAATTTACTGCCATAGATATTTTCGATGAATCAGATGACGGAGAAATCTATGTGAGCCGTGATGAGTTGAGTGAAGGAGATGTTCTTGTTAAGCCTGAGTCAAATGAAACCTATACGGTGGGTGAGACAAAATCTCTTCAGGGAGTCTACAATATTAACAGAGGATATGCAGTGTTCAAAAAAGTGGATATCCTCTGCGAGAATGATGAGTATTATATCGTCCAGGAGGGCGAAAGTTACGGACTATATAACTATGACCATATCGTCCAGAACGGAGAGAGTGTCAGCCCGGATGAGGTAGTGTTTCAATAGACGCTGCTAGGCAAAATGAGAAAGGAGTTACTGGAATGCTGAAAGAAAATCTGGAATCTGTAGAAGCAAAAATACAGGCGGCATGTGAAAGAGCCGGAAGAAAAAGAGAGGAAGTAACACTGATCGCTGTCAGCAAGACAAAACCGGTGAGTATGCTAAAAGAAGCATATGACCTGGGAGTACGTGTCTTTGGTGAAAATAAGGTACAGGAGATCCGGGATAAATACGAGGCTCTTCCGAAAGATATCGAATGGCATATGATCGGCCATCTGCAGACAAATAAGGTGAAATATATTGTTGATAAAGTAAGACTTATCCATTCGGTTGATTCCCTGAAACTGGCAGAAACAATTGAAAAAGAAGCCGAAAAACATAACTGCACGGCTGATATTCTGCTTGAAGTAAATGTAGCTGAGGAAGAAAGCAAATTTGGACTGAAAACAGAAAAAGTCCTTCCGCTGTACGATAAGATATTACAGTATTCTCACATTAATGTGCGGGGACTTATGACAATTGCACCTTTTGTTGAAAATCCCGAAAAAAATCGTACAATTTTTGCAGATTTACATAAATTATATGTTGACATTAAGGAAAAAAACATTGATAATGATACTGTGAGCATACTTTCGATGGGGATGACTAACGATTATGAGGTTGCGATCGAAGAAGGAGCCACAATGGTCCGGATCGGAACCGGGATCTTTGGTGCCAGAGATTACAGCATATAGACTGTTTTAACTGGAAAGAAAGTATGAAAGAATAAAGAGTGCCAGCGGCGACGGCACAGGATAGGAGTGTAAAAATGGGTGTATTTGATAAATTTCTGGACATCATGAAATTAAACGACGATGATTATGATGATGATGAATTTTATGATGATGACGAATTTTATGATGACGAAAATTATGAAGAAAAATCACAGCGTCGTTCATTGTTCGGAAAGAAAAATACAAAGGAAGATAATTACGACGATTTTGACATGGAAGAGGATAAAAAATTCCAGTCCTCTGCAAATAGTAACAAGGTAACACCGATGAGACATCCTTCCGTAAAGGCCAGCGGACATATGGAAGTATGTGTTGTAAAGCCGTCTTCTGTTGACGATTCGAGAGAGATTACAGAGACTCTTCTGTCAGGACGTACAGTCATCCTGAATCTTGAGGGGATGGATTTGGAGATCGCTCAGAGGATTATCGATTTTATTTCCGGTGCGACCTTTGCGATCAGCGGTAATCTTCAAAAAATTTCAAATTATATTTTCCTTGTAACACCTACTAATGTCGACATTTCCGGAGATCTGCAGGATCTGCTCGGCGGTTCTATGGAGACTGCGAGCGTCAGAGGAAGATATTAAGAGGACTATGATGAACCAGGATAAAGAGGTTCAGAACCTTGAAAAGCGTCTTGCTGAGCTATCGCGGACAGCTTACCAGAGGGATATTATTACATATTCGGATTTTTTAAATTTGAATGAACAGAACATATTACATACGCTGCCAAAAGACAGACTTTATACAAAGGTCGTATCTTTTGGCGGCTATGAGATGGCAGAGCGTCAGATGGCGGCATTCATCCCTGAGGCTCTTTATTTGCGTTACGGTAAAAGAGAACTTTCCATGGATGAAATCTGTTTCCCTTTCTGTGCTCTGAGAATTGCACCTGTGAACTTCAGGTTTGCCGAGGATCTCACCCATAGAGACTATCTCGGAGCGGTATTAAATCTCGGCATAGAACGCTCCAGGACAGGCGATATTATACCTGGTGAAAAGGGTGCGCTTTTATTTGTACATAATGATATTGCTGATTTTGTAAGCAAAGAGCTTACGAGAGTCAGACGCACGTCTGTCTCGGCTGCGCCACTATCTTTGAAAGAAGTGGAGTATACACCTAAATTTGAGGAAGTCCGGGGCACTGTAGCTTCGGTGCGTCTGGACAGCCTTCTCTCACTCGCTTTTTCGCAATCACGGAGCAGACTTTCCGGGCTGATTGAAGGCGCAAAGGTATATGTCAATGGACGGCTTATCACAAGCAATGGATACCAGCCGGAAGAAGGCGATATCATTTCCGTGCGTGGAATGGGAAAGTTCCGATATGAATATGCAGGAGGCAGGACACGCAAAAACAGACTCAGTGTTGTCATCAGCAGATATGTTTAGTCACCTCAGCCGGAGCAGGACAGACGATAATAGTAAGGATGGAATCAGGAAAATGGATCGACAGAATATTAAAAGTTATATCATCGCCCTTTTCGGGTTTGCCGCAGCGCTTATAGCAGATCAGCTGACGAAGTATCTGGCTGTTTTGAATCTGCAAAATAAGTCTGCAAAAGTGATCATTGATGGCGTATTTGAACTGCGCTATCTTGAGAACCGTGGTGCAGCATTTGGTATGATGCAGAATATGCAGTATTTCTTTGTGGCCGGAGCTGTTGTAGTCTGTGCTGTTGTTGTAGTCCTGTATATACGGATGCCTCATACAGCCAGGTATATGCCTCTTCGTGTGTGTGCAGTGCTATTGTGTGCAGGGGCGGCAGGAAATATGATCGACCGCATCAGGCTGAACTATGTGATCGACTTCTTTTACTTCAGGCTGATCGATTTTCCGATCTTTAATGTCGCGGACTGCTATGTGGTGATATCCTGTGTACTCTTTGCTCTGCTTATCCTGTTCTACTACAGAGAAGACGATGACTTTAAGTTTCTTGACAGGAAGAAAGGATGATCTTTACAGGATGGACAAAATAAATCTTACGTCCCAAAGTTCAGGGGAAAGGATCGACAGATTTTTGTGCAGAGATCTTGAGAGCCTTTCCCGTTCTTATATACAGAAACTTTTGAAAGACGGAAATATTATCGTAAACGGAAAATCGGTCAAAGCCAACTATAAGGTGGCGGAAGGGGATGAAATCAGCGTATATGTCCCGGATCCTGAGACTCTTGACATTGTGCCGGAGGATATCCCGCTGGACATTCTCTATGAAGATGACGATATCCTTGTTGTGAATAAACCGAAAGGAATGGTCGTACATCCGTCCCCCGGACATTACAGCCATACACTGGTGAATGCGATCCTCTATCACTGCGGAGACCGTCTGTCGGGAATAAATGGCGTTCTCCGTCCGGGAATCGTGCACAGGATCGATATGGATACGACCGGATCCCTGCTTGTGTGCAAGAATGACCGGGCTCATCAGATACTTGCTGAGGAATTAAAGGAGCATTCAATCACACGCCGTTATCATGCGATCGTACATGGCAATCTGAAAGCGGATACAGGTACGGTAAACGCACCGATCGGCAGACATCCGGTTGACCGCAAAAAGATGAGCACAAAGGCGCCAAACGGACGAAATGCCATAACACATTATAAGGTGCTGGAACGTTTTGGAAATTATACTTATATAGAGTGTGAGCTTGAGACAGGGCGGACACATCAGATCCGTGTACACATGTCCAGTATAGGTCATCCGATTTTGGGAGATACAGTGTACGGACCGGCAAAATGTCAGTTCAGGCTGCAGGGACAGAGTCTTCATGCTAAAATACTGGGCATTACGCATCCGACCACAGGAGAATATATGGAATTTGACGCTCCACTTCCCGAATATTTTTCTGATCTGCTGATGAGACTCAGGAGAAAATTATAATTTTTCCATTGTAATACGTTCAATGTATGGTTATAATAGTCATATAAGAGGTGATTTGACACTTGTTTTTTATGCAAAATCACAATTATATATGGCGTAAAGGAGTGTGACTTACAATGAAAACAAATACGATCATTACAATAGGACGTGAATTCGGAAGTGCAGGAAGAGAAATCGGTTATAAAGTGGCTGAAGCGTTCGGCATCAAACTGTATGACAAAGAGATGCTTGCCCGTGCAGCAAAAGAGAGTGGTATCTGTGAGGAAATATTTGAGACACATGATGAAAAACCGACAAACAGTTTCCTGTATTCTCTCGTGATGGATACATATTCGATGGGATATTCGGGAAATACGTATACCGATATGCCGATTAATCACAAAGTATTCCTGGCTCAATTTGATGCAATCAAAAAAATTGCAGACGAAGGTCCATGCATTCTGGTAGGACGCTGTGCAGATTATGCGCTGGAATCTTACAAAAACGTAGTCAGTGTATTTATACACGCAGATATGAATGCGCGCATCAGAAGAATTGCCAGAATATATGATCTGACAGATGCAAAGGCAAAGGATCTGATTATCAAGACAGACAAGAAACGTTCAAGCTATTATAACTACTATACAAATAAGAAATGGTCAGATGCGGAGAGCTATGAACTCTGTCTTACCAGTTCAGAGCTCGGAATCGAAGGAACTGCAAAGGCAATTATAGATTATGTCAGACTAAAAGAAAGTATTGGAAATGATGAGAGGCATATATAAAGCCTGTCGGGTATAGTAGTATCGACAAGTAAACTGGCAGAATGTCACAGAGATAAAGTTCTCCCGGCAGATAAAGGATGTATCTGCCGGGAGATATTTCATCCGGTTTTTCAATTGGTCCGCAGGGGCTGCCTTAATCGATGTCACTTTTTTCCCGTACGCGAATTGTCCGCTCCGGCCAGCCGGAAAGATTTCCTGAAAGAATTGCATGGAACATCCGTTCTCTCGCACCTGGATGCTCTGTGTTGAGCTGACGGAGCAGATCCTTTGCATATTGACGCTTTGTATAACCGTCTACAGGACACTTGCTTTTTACTACCGGCAGGTTGTACTTGTTTTTAAAGCCGATCACATCCATTTCATCAACATACATGAGAGGACGGATGACTGTGAGATCCATTCTGTCCAGATATGTTCTCGGAGAAAAAGAATGAAATCGTCCCTCGAAGATCAGGGAGAGTAGCATTGTTTCGATGATATCATCTTTGTGGTGAGCATATGCCACCTTATTGCATCCCATTTCCTTGATCGCCTCATTGAGTGCCCCCTTTCTCATTTTTGCACAGAGAGAACATGGATTACTCTCTTTTCGTACATTGAAGAGGATATTATAGATATCTGATTTGACGATTTTGTATGGCACTTCCATCTCACTGCAGAGCTGCTGAATCGGAGATAGATCAAAATCATCAAATCCAAGATCTACTGTGATGGCGCTGAGTTCGAATTTATTCGGATAAAAGCGCCGGAGACCGTGGAGAGCATAAAGGAGTGTCAGGCTGTCCTTTCCGCCGGATATTCCTACAGCAATATGATCGCCTTCCTGTATCATATTGTATTCGTCCACGGCTTTTCTTGTATAACTTAGTAAGCGCTGTAACTGCATATCTTTCTGATCCTTTCTCTTTTGATACATTTTTATATTATACTGATCCTTTCTCTTTTGATACATTTTTATATTATACTGATCAGAAGATATAATTACAAGAGGAGATACCTTGAATGAATATGAAGCAAGTCAGATTACCACAATTTCATGACCGGGCTGAGAGCGTGTGGGCACAGTTCCTGCAGGCACTCCCTGTTATAGTCTTTTTCCTGATCATGTTCTATTCGGTTATCTTCTTTTTCGGGATGGAGTATACAACGATTGCTTCTCTGGTTACGGTAATATTTCAGGGAAACTATAAAAAGAGAAAGGTTCCAACAGTGCCTCTGATCAGTCTGCTGCTCCAGCAGTTACTTCTTATGTGCTGAATCAGATCCAGGAGATGCTCCATCTCAAAAAGGAGAAAAAACTGAAAAATATCGAAGGAATGAAGTATCAGCGCTATATAGAAGGAGAGCCGGAACTTTCATCACTCATGACTCAGTATGCGCGCAATCTGTCCCGGCTCTATGTACTTGTCTTAAGAAGAGTGAGATAACAGAATTAATGGGAAATATCACACTTCGCGCAGCTTGACAGCACCAGCGGCTTTTCTGCGGCGGTTTTCATCGATAGCAGCGTAATGTTTCTTGGTCGTATTGACGTCTTTGTGGCCGAGAACATCGGCTACAAGATAGATATCGCCGGTTTCCTTATAAAGAGCCGTGCCGTAGGTGCTGCGGAGTTTGTGCGGAGTGATTTTCTTGTTCGGAGTCACCTCGCGGGCATATTTTTTGACCATGTTTTCTACGGCCTGTACACCCATACGTTTTCTCTGAGTGGAGAGAAAGAGCGCATTTTCATGACCTGGGA
The DNA here is from genome assembly GCF_008691045.1 of Mediterraneibacter catenae. GTDB lineage: Bacteria > Bacillota > Clostridia > Lachnospirales > Lachnospiraceae > Mediterraneibacter > Mediterraneibacter ornithocaccae. The sequence goes on along the minus strand of NZ_VMSO01000007.1, from coordinate 51,844 downwards.
GCGGGAGAGTGGCTTTTCGTGTAGTATACATATATGTCTTAAGTGCATTTTCCACTTCATCCCCGAAATATACGACCATTTCATTTCCGCCCTTGCGTGTGACTTTAATCCCGTTATTTTTAAAATCGACATCCTGCAGATCCAGCCCGACACATTCAGATACACGGATTCCCGTACCCAGAAGAAGTGTCAGGATTGCCAGATCCCGGTTTTTTGTCTTTTCATAATATACTTTGCGCTGTCCGGTAAGATTATCGCCGCCATGTTCGACATAGTCAAGCAGCTTAGCCACCTCATCCGTTTCAAGGCGTATAATTGCTTTTTCATGTAATTTCGGCATATCTACGAGCAATGTCGGATTCTTTGATATCGCCTGTCTCTTATAAAAATAACTGTAAAAACTTCTAAGTGCCGACATCTTGCGCGCAAGGCCTTTCTCGGTATTTGTAATCTGTTTTTTTTCGTCGTTTTCATAGACTTTGAGATATTCCTGATATTCCTCAATATCTATAGGCTCCAGACGCTCCAGATCATGCAGCGTAAACTGATCGATCGTATAATTCTTGTATACAGGATTGTTTTCCATTAAAAAATGAAAGAAAACGCGTATATCATATGCATAAGAAATACGTGTCCTTGCAGATGTGGTCGGTTCGACTGCCCGGAAATAATCCTTTGCAAATGCCGGCAGAGTCTCAAGGATAGACCTGAGCCTCAATGTATTATCAATATATTTCTGTTCATGATAAGTTTTTGATGTTTCCATAGTTATATGTGCCCCTTATTGATCCAAAAACAATGTATTTACAATATTTATTATAGTTGAAAGGTATTAAATTGTCTATATCTTTTGGAAAAATCAGTATTTGTCGTATAGATTGAAATGCCATGATAAAAGACCGAAACAGACTCTTCTTTCGAATTAGGGTATTTCAAAAGCAGTCTTCCTTCTGTTCGGTCTTTTTAAGTGGGTGTATATATTATATCAATACATAGGGATGTATATTGATACCAAAATAAAAATGTATGTAACTTTAAAAATCTATCACATATATTATACCGGATTACTCCAGGTAAGCTGTATCATTGTATGCAATGATCAGATTCTGTCCAGCCTGAATATCATCAGAATGCAGGTTATTCATATCCTTGAGGACCTGTACGTATTCTGCAACAGAACTGTATTCATCAGTCATTGTATCTTCAGCAATATTCCAAAGTGTGTCGCCCGGATGGATCTCAATACTTTTATAATACTTGTATACAATATCGTCTGTGCCTGATTTTTCATGTGCAGATACAAAAAATGCACCGAATGAAACACATATAATCAATATTAAAATAACTCCGGCAAATAATCTCTTAAAACTTTTTTTCCCTGGACGTACTGAACTTCTCTTTCTCATCGTTAAATCCCCTTTTTAAACAGCATTTGAAATGCAATAATCACTTTACTCCATACAAAACAAATTGTATACAAGTATACTTACAATCGAACATCTATTTGCGCGAACAACTGTTCTGTAATTAGTATTATAATATGCGAACATCTGTTTGTCAACAAGAAAATCGAACATATTTTCGCAACAAATGTTTGCTTTTTCAGGTTTGCTGTGGTAGTATATTAAGTAGTAAAATTATCGGAGGGAATTATGTCAAAGGGAAAGATAAGTAAAAAACAACAGGAAATTTTAGAATATATCAAGATGCAGATTCTGCAGAGAGGATTCCCGCCGGCAGTACGTGAGATATGCGAGGCAGTTAACCTGAAGTCCACATCTTCTGTTCACTCGCATCTGGAGACGCTCGAGAAGAACGGATATATAAGAAGAGATCCTACGAAACCCAGAGCAATTGAAATACTGGATGACAATTTTAATCTTACGAGACGAGAGATGGTGAACGTACCGATCGTCGGTCAGGTTGCTGCAGGACAGCCGATCCTGGCTCAGGAGAATATCGAGGACTACTTCCCTATCCCGATCGAACATATGCCGAATAAACAGACTTTCATGCTGAAAGTAAAGGGAGAAAGCATGATCAACGCAGGTATATTGGACGGTGACATGGTTCTTGTGGAGGAAGACCAGACTGCTTCTAACGGAGATATGGTGGTGGCACTTGTAGACGACAGTGCTACTGTGAAGACTTTTTATAAGGAAGAAGGAGTTTACCGCCTTCAGCCTGAAAATGATTTTATGGACCCGATCATTGTGAAAGAGGTCTCTATTTTGGGAAAAGTGATCGGTGTGATCAGATTATTCAAGTAATGAAAAAAGCATGTGCTTCAATAAAGTGAAGTGCATGCTTTTTTAACATATCTGCTAATCTTCTTTCAGTTCTTCGAGTGTGATATTGCGTCCGTCTTTCCAGATCCTTTCCAGATCATAAAACAGGCGGTTTTCCTTGTCAAATACGTGGACAATGATATCGCCGAAATCAAGCAGTATCCAGCTTGAATTTGCGCGGCCCTCGCGCTGTTTCAGCGGATAACCTGCTTTGTGGAGCTCTTCTTCCACGTTGTCGACAAGAGCATTTACCTGACTGTCGCTGTTTCCGGTTGCGATGATGAAGTAATCAGCGAGTACGGATACGCCGGTGATATCGATGATTTTGATATCTTCGCCTTTTTTGTCACTGAGTGCATCATATGCGATGCGCGCCATCTCTTTTGACTGGTTCATTTCATACCTCCCTTTGCTTTATAGAAAATGATATATTGGTCATTTATTTTTTATAATATTCACAGGTGCTTATAGTCATGGGATCTACTGCTCTCCCACCGTCTTTTAAATAGCGGACTGTCCTCTGGGCAGACAGATATACCGCACGGTCGATATCCTGAAATACAATGCTGCGTATTTCAGCAAGTCCGGGGATGAGCTTGCGGTTCGGCTCGATATAATCGGCGATATAGATGATCTTCTCAAGCAGTGTCATTCCCGGTCTTCCGGTTGTATGATAAGTGATCGCGTCAATGATATCCTGATCTTCTATTTTATATTCATGTCTTGCCAGATATGCACCCAGTTTCGCATGGATGAGCGCCGGCATCTCCAGTTCTGAGTCAGTGAGACTGATCTTATATTTCCTGCACAGTTTGATCTGATCCTTTGAAGAACAGTATTTTCCGCAGTCGTGCAGCAATCCGGCCGTGAGTGCCTTCTGGATATCTTCGTCATAACACATCGCCAGAGATGATGCTGTATACATCACTCCGATCGTGTGCTCGAACCGTTCTTTTTTCAGTTTCTTGGAAAGATCCTTGCGGATATCCTTCAATTCTTCTGTCATTACCGTACGTCTCCTTTTACGCTTTTACTCTGATCGATGTTTGTAGAGAGATCTGGCGTGGATATATTCTGATACGACCTCAGGTACCATATAACGAATGCTCAGGTCCTGTGCTGCGCGCTCTCTTATAGTTGTCGATGAGATTTCTACCAGAGGAGCCTGCAGGAGTCTGATATCCGCCCCGTATTTCTCATGCAGATACTGTATCTGTACTTTCATGCTTTCTGCGTCCTTGTCATCCCGCATAGCTGCAAGGATCGTACAGGACGGGAAAATCTCCTGGAAATTCTTCCACTGTTCGATGGAGAACAGTGAATCAGCTCCGAGTATGAAGAAAAAGCTGTGCTCTGGATATGCCGCGCGAAGTGCTCTCATCGTACTGTAAGTATATGAGTGTTTTCCGGATGTCGCCTCATAGAGGTTCAGGCGGAAATAAGGGATATCATCCGTGGCAAGCCTCACCATCTCAATTCGGTCATCCAGAGAGACCCCGCTCTCATCGGTTGTCTTGTGGGGCGGATTTCCGTTTGGGAGAAACCATATCTCATCGAGCTGGAAATTCTCATAGGCAAATTCTCCGAGCAGGAGATGCCCGATGTGGATCGGATCAAAAGTACCGCCCATGATTCCTATTTTCATTGTATTCACCTGTATCTTTTAGTGTCTGATGTGTTTCGTCCGAAAGCATATTACTGTGGAAGCAAGATTTTCTTCTTGTCATCTTTTCCTTCGCGATAGAGCACAATCTTCTTACCGATGACCTGTACTATCTGTGAGCGGGTGCGCTCTGCGATTATTTCGGCAAGTTCACGGGGATCGTCAGCACAGTTTTTAAGGACGCTGATCTTGATCAGTTCCCGGGCTGCAAGAGCCTCTGAGATTGCTTCTGTGAGCCCCGGCGTCATGCTGGATTTACCTACCTGGAAGATAGGTTCCATTGTCATGGCCAGGCTTTTTAAATAAGCTCTTTGTTTTGTTGTCATTACCTTCTCCTTCTATATCTGTAAAGCGATGTTTACTGTATCATTTATAGTAGTCAAACTGAAGTCCGTACATCCTGACTGTGTCACCTTCCTGAATGCCTTTCGCCTCCAGTTCATCGAGGATGCCGGTTTCCTTTAAAAATTTCTGGAAAAATGCAAATCCCTTCTCTGAGTCAAGATTTGTATAGCCGAGCATCTTCTCGATCTTAGGCCCTTCTACGACGTACATATCATCCTGCACTTCTACAGTATACGGAAGTGATTCGTAGATTAATTCGTCCTCCGGGAAATACTCCTGCTCGAATACAACAGGTGTTCTGTCCATAGTATCGAGCTGTGAGCTCACATAATAGAGAAGCTCGGACACTCCTTTTCCGGTAGCACCGGAGATCGGAAATACACGTATTCCTTTCGGTTCAAATTCCTGTTTCAGGCGTTCGACGGGATCAGTGTCCGGATCATAGATAAGATCTGTCTTGTTGGCAGCAATAACCTGAGGACGTTTTGCTATTTCGGGATTATATGCCTCCAGTTCTGTATTAATTTTATAAATATCATCGATAGGATCTCTTCCTTCGGTCCCGGCAGCATCGACTACATGTATCATAAGTTTCGTGCGTTCGATATGCCGGAGAAATTCGTGTCCGAGTCCGACGCCTTCGGATGCCCCTTCAATAAGTCCCGGGATATCAGCCATTACAAAGCCTTTTGCTCCTTCAAGGTCCACAACTCCAAGGTTAGGCGTAAGTGTGGTAAAGTGATAATTGGCGATCTTCGGCTCTGCGTTTGTCACTCTGGACAGAAGTGTTGATTTGCCGACATTCGGAAAACCGATCAGGCCGACGTCGGCGATCACTTTGAGCTCCAGATTGACTTCGAGCTCGCGTGCCGGCTGACCGGGCTGTGCATATTTCGGTACCTGCATAGTTGCTGTTGCGAAGTGCTGATTGCCGAGGCCGCCTTTGCCGCCTTTTAAAACAACCTGACGGCGGTTCTCGCCTGACATATCAGCGATCACTTTGCCGGATGAGGCTTCCTTAATGACAGTACCTTCCGGTACATACAGCACAAGATCCTTGCCGTCCTTTCCGTGACAGCGGCGTTTTCCGCCCGGTTCTCCGTCTCCGGCTGCATATTTGCGTCTGTGCCGGTAATCAGACAGTGTGTTGAGACCTTCGTCTACCTCGAAGATCAGGTCGCCGCCGCGGCCGCCGTCACCGCCGTCCGGTCCGCCGTTGGGCACGTACAATTCTCTTCGGAAACTGCAGTGTCCGTCACCGCCTTTTCCGGATCTGATATATATTTTAGCTCTGTCAGCGAACATAACGTCTCCTTTTCTCTGATAATGTGATAAAAGCCCCAGACTGTATATGTCTGGGGCCTGACTGTTTTACTCAGCTACCGGATAGATAGAAACCTGTTTCTTATCTCTTCCTTTTCTCTCGTATCTTACGACACCGTCTACCAGTGCAAACAGAGTGTCATCTCCACCGCGTCCTACGTTCACACCCGGGTGAATCTTTGTGCCGCGCTGTCTGTAGAGGATGTTTCCGGCTTTTACAAACTGTCCGTCAGCTCTCTTCGCACCCAGTCTCTTGGCCTCGGAATCACGTCCGTTCTTTGTAGAACCAACTCCCTTTTTATGAGCAAAAAACTGAAGATTCATTTTCATCATGGTTCTTACACCTCCTTGAAAATAATGTCAATGTATGGTTCGTATTCATTGCTGTCCTCTATCTGTTCCAGACCGAGAACCATGGAATCCAGCAAAAGTGAGGCATCATGCGAGGGTATCTGCCTGAATCGAAATTCAATTGTACCCGACTCCTCATCAGATACACTGCTCGTCCTGTCATCTGTAAAACGGTCAATCGAGTTGATCGTATTGATGACGATCGCAGAAACTGCCGCGCATACGACATCATTTCCGGAATCGGAATATCCAGCGTGTCCTGATATGTCAAAGCCTGCATATTCATGCCTGTCGGTCTTATAAATGGTTACCCTGATCATATGGAATGATTACGCATTGATCTTGTCGATCTTAACAGCCGTGTACTGCTGTCTGTGACCGTTTTTCTTATGGTAGCCTGTTTTTCTCTTGTACTTGTAAACGACAACTTTTTTCGCTTTTCCGTCACCGATTACAGAAGCTGTAACTGTTGCACCTTCAACAGTCGGATTACCAACGACCAGCTTGTCATTATTTACAGCGAGAACCTGGTCAAATGTGTAAGTCTCTCCGGCATTCACACCAAGTTTCTCTACTTTAATGATATCGCCTTCAGCTACTTTGTACTGTTTACCACCTGTTGCTATAATCGCGTACATATGGCACCTCCTATAAACATTACTCGCCAGCTTCGGTGTCTGCCGGGATGGCAGATCTTGTATAACCTCGCTGTGCGGCATACTAGTGTAGTATAGCATATGGATTTTTATCCAGTCAATACTTTTCAGGTAAATTTTTCAGTTTTTCGTAACAGTATTCAATGATACTCCTGCGCGTTACAATTCCGATGAACTTTTTCTGATCGTCAACTACCGGCACAAAGTTCTGATCCATGGATTTGCGTATTAGGTCTTCCATGTCAGAGTCTATGGAAACCGGAGCATAATCCGCTTTACGCGGAAAGTCCTGGATAAATATGTTCTCTGCTTCTTTCAGGTTCAGATTTGTATATCTTTTGATCCCCCAGAGAAGATCGCCTTCCGTGATCGTTCCTACATACTCTCCTGCCTTGTTTAACATGGGAATGGAAGCGTATTTATGATATTCCATTGTCTCAAGGACCTGGCGCAGAGTGCCGTAGTCATATACATATGCAACTTCGCTTTTCGGTTTTAAAAAGAACAGGATATTCATCTTAAATGTGTCTCGCCTTTCCTAAATCTGAGTAAGAACAAAAATCTCGTATAATGCTCGTATGGCAGCCTTGAAGTCTTCATGGCGTACACCGATAATGATGTTCAGCTCACTGGAGCCCTGGTCGATCATTTTGACATTGATATGAGCGTGCGCCAGTGCAGAGAAGATCCTTCCGGCAGTTCCTCTTGTAGATTTCATGCCGCGTCCTACGACTGCGATCAGCGCAAGATCAGACTCAAGTTCAATATGATCCGGATTTACTGTCTTATTAATGTCAGAGAGGATTTTCTGCTCTTTGTCTTCAAAAGAATCCTTATTGACAAAAATCGACATTGTATCAATGCCGGACGGCATATGTTCGATAGATACGCCGTTGTCCTCAAAGATCTGAAGTACTTTCCGGCAGAATCCGACTTCTGAATTCATCATTGCCTTCTCTACTGTGATCGCGGCAAATCCGTCCGTTCCCGCGATACCTGTAATCGTGTACTTCGGCTGGCGGCAGGTGCTTTCCACGATGAGAGTTCCTTTGTCCTGCGGTCTGTTTGTGTTCCGGATATTGATCGGAATACCTGCTTTTCTTACAGGGAAGATCGCGTCCTCGTGCAGTACGCTCGCGCCCATGTAAGAAAGCTCACGCAGCTCTTTATAAGTGATCGTCTCGATAGATTTCGGGCTTTTGACGATTCGCGGATCTGCAATCAGGAATCCGGATACATCAGTCCAGTTTTCATAAAGATCTGCCCCGACTGCAAGTGCCACAAGAGAACCGGTGATATCAGAACCGCCTCGGGAGAATGTTACGACTTCCCCGTCTGCCTTCGCTCCGTAGAATCCCGGGATTACTGCTGCCGGCATGTGCTCCAGCCTTCTTGAGAGCAGCTCATTTGTCGTGTCTGCATCAAATTCACCTTTGTCGTCAAAACGAACGACTTCTGCGGCATCGACAAAGTCAAAGCCAAGATAGGACGCCATAATCTTTCCATTTAAAAATTCACCTCTTGAGGCTGCATAGTCCTGACCTGCATGATTGCTGAAATCCTCACTGATCTTTTCAAAATCGTTCTCCAGTGAAAAGGAGAGGTTCAGCCCGTCTATGATTTCCTGATAGCGCTCTTTGATCTGTGACAGCTGCTCTGAAAAATCATTGCCGTTTACTGCGGACTCATAGCAGGAATAAAGCATATCCGTCACTTTAATGTCGCTGGAAAAGCGCTTGCCGGGTGCTGACGGAACTACGTACCTCCTGGATTCGTCCTCTGTGATGATCGCGCCGACCTTTTTGAACTGCTCGGCATTTGCCAGAGAACTGCCTCCGAACTTAACCACTTTCTTCATTTCTTCATTTCCTCCAAATGTGTCTCTTCATTAAATAATAGATATCTGTCATTCTCGTAACAGTACGCCCGCGCTCATCCTTAAGCGGGCACTCTCGACTCAATATTATAACGCCGGTTCTTCCGCTTGTAAACGAAAATTTGAGAAATTTCTCATTACGGAATACCGCGTTATATGTGCCGCAGACTATTTCAGGCGCTCCTCTTCATACAGGGGACGTCTGACCTTTTTCCTTGTGACTTCTACGAGACCGAGAGTCGTCATATCTACAAGCGTTGTCTGGATCGGATCTTTTGACAGATAATATCTGAATTCATGCAGGAGTCTCTGTGTGTTCTCATCTCTTTTGAGATTAATGAAGTCTACAATGATAATCCCTGACAGGTTCCGCAGCCTGATCTGCCGGGCAGCCTCTCTTGCCGCTTCGAGATTGACCTTCATGGCTCCGTCCTCGCTGTCCGACTTCGAAGTATTCTTGCCGGAGTTGACATCTATCACTGTCAGGGCTTCGGTAGGCTGTATAATGAGATATCCTCCCGTTTTCAGCCATGCTCTCTCCATAAGCGCTTTGTCGAGAGCGGTCTGTGTGCTGTAGAGTTTATCCAGAGGAAATGACGGGTTATCATAGAGTTCAAGCAAGTCAAGTTTTTCCGGAAGTTCTGCCTGGAAAAACATATGTATACGTGTATACAAATCATGATCGCCGATAATAATCGCTTCCATGCCATCCATATATACATTTTTCAGATCAGCGATATAAGACGGCGGAGCGGATTTAAGGCATGAAAAACAGACTCTTGTCTCCGCAGTCCTGACGAGGCTGTAATATTCGTCTTTCAGTGCATTGATTTCCTCCAGTACATCCTCAAACGGCGCATCCTTCGCGTTTGTGCGGACAATGAGACCGAAATCATCGTTCTGTAGACCGGCAAGTTCCCTTTTATATTCTTCCCTTAGAGATTTCGGTATCTTGGAAGAAACCCCGATCCGGGTATTTCCGTGCGTAAGTACGGCGTATCTTCCGGTAAAGCTCAAATTCCCTGTCACGGTTGGGGCTTTTGTCTTAATTGCCTCACGGCTGATCTGTACGACGAGTTCATCACCGATACAGAGCTGTTTGTTTCCGGATTTGTGCGTGAATATCGCGCTTTTTACATCCTTCATATCGTAGTAGCAGTTCACGCCTTTCTCGATCTCGATAAAGGCTGCGCCGATATTAGGAACGATGTTGCTCACCTTTCCGATATAAATATCACCGAGACGGTGCCTGTCCGCCTCCGATGGCGAAGCGGAAGCACTGTGTATCTCTACGATATCGCCGTCTTCTATGAAATATGTCCTTATCCTGTTGTCCCTTTTTTCAATCAGGAGTTTCCGTTTCAATTTATCTCTCCCCTTATTTCTCTTCCGAGTGACTCAAGTGTGACAAGTTCACGATTCCCGTCTTTTCCTGCATCGGCATACATTTCAAGTCTTCTGTAGACAAAGGATCCTGCATTGAGTGAATCTGTATCTGCAGAAGGATATTCGGCATATTTCAGAAATGAATCCATGATCAGCTCAGGTTTCAGGTTCTGTGCACTTCCTGCGGCTGTCCGGACATAGACTGAATCTCCGCGGAATTCCCATTCATAGATCAAAGGACGTATGTCGACTTCTTTCTCACTCCGTTTTGTCTGTTTGATAACGCGGATCTCGTCCTGATTCATAAAGGAGGTGAACCGTTCCTGCCAGTGATCGGGAAGTGTGCCGGCTGTGCGTGTGTTGTCAGAAACCATGCCGGATGTCTGGCTGTCGCTCCCAGTGATTCCGGGTTTGGGGGAGATCAGATAATCCGCCGCCGCAAGTATAGTCATGCCGGTCATTTTCTTTTCTTCTGCAATCTGCCGGAAACTTAATACTTCAATTCCCTCGACCGTAACTTCATTCATCCTGCGCACCGCTATGTCGCTGTCGATAGGTTCTCTGAGTTCGATATCCAGATATTCTCCGTCACTTTCCAGACCGATCCCGAGCGGACTGGCAAAAGACATGATCATATGAGGGCTGAATCCGCCGGTGAAGGCGATCGGGATGTCCGCCCGACGCATTACTTTCTGGAAGAAGCGCATCACGTCCAGGTGTCCGATAAATCTCAGGACACCATATTTTCTGAATTTAATTCTTACCTTCATAGCAGACACCTCCTCCAAATCCTGCAGCTCCGCAGCCGGAACATTTCTCCCGGCAGTTGGGAGTCACTGTCTCATTTAGAGCGCGCTCCCATTCCCGGTACAGGAAGGAACGGCTCACGCCGATATCGATGAAATCCCACGGGAATATCTCATCTTTTTCACGCACCCTCTGGTTATAGAATGAGATATCCACACCTGTGTTTTCAAATGCTTCCATCCACAGATCATTGCGGAATGTCTCCGTCCACGAGTCAAACAGACATCCGAGACGATATGCTTCCTCAATAACGGGAGCAATCCTGCGGTCGCCTCTTGCCATCACGCCCTCGAGTACAGTGACCTGTGCGTCATGCCAGTTGTATTTCAGGCTCTTGCGGTTCAGCTGTTCGCGGAATTCGTCATTTACGATATGCGCCCTTCTATCATACTCTTCTGCTGTATACATGGATGCCCACTGGAACGGTGTAAAGGGCTTTGGCACGAAGAAAGATGAACTGGCTGTGATCTGACATTTCCCGTGCCGCTGCTCTTTTGGTATCTCGTAATATCTGCGTGCCACCCGGTCTGAAAGCCGGGCAATCTCCTTCATATCTTCCTCTGTCTCCGTGGGCAGTCCGAGCATGAAATAGAGCTTGACTTTCGTCCATCCGCCCTCGAATGCCTGTCCCGCTCCGGTCAGGATGTCCTCTTCTGTCAGCCCTTTGTTGATCACGTTGCGCATGCGCTGAGAGCCGGCTTCCGGAGCAAAAGTCAGACTGCTCTTTCGGACATCCTGCACCTTGCTCATGACATCAAGAGAAAAGGCATCGATACGCAGGGATGGCAGGGAGATATTGATCCCCTTGTCTTTAAATTCATCGATCAAAAAGGTCACCAGCTCATTGAGTTCCGAGTAGTCGCTGGAGCTTAATGAGCTTAGGGAGATCTCCTCGTGTCCGGTATTTTTCAACATTGTGCGGGCATATTCTTTTAACCTTTCTACATTCCGTTCACGGGTGGGCCTGTAGAGCATTCCTGCCTGGCAGAAGCGGCATCCGCGGATGCATCCCCGCTGTATTTCGAGGACAACACGATCTTGTGTTACTTTGATAAATGGGACCACCGGATTCATCGGATACGGCGCATCGCTTACTTCCATAACGACCTGTTTCCTGACTTTTTCAGGCGCTGCAGGCTCATTGGGAGTAAAGGACTTGATCGTACCGTCCGTATGATAAGATGCATCATAAAACTGAGGTACATACAGTCCCTCGATCCGGGCAGCCTGCCGCAGGAAATCCCTTCTTGAGCCACCGGATGTCTTCCACTCTTTATATGTGTCGAGGAGTTCATCATAGACGGTCTCCCCTTCCCCGATATAGAAAATGTCGAAGAATTCGGCCAGCGGCTCAGGATTGTACGTGCACGGTCCGCCGCCGATCACAATGGGATCCTCTTCCGTCCGGTCCGCCGCATGAAGCGGGATCTGGCTGAGGTCGAGGATCTGCAGGATATTTGTGTAGCACATCTCGAACTGGATCGTAATGCCGAGAAAGTCAAAATCCCGTACCGGATCCTGGGATTCCAACGCAAAGAGAGGGATATTTCTATCCCTCAGCACCTTGTCCAGATCGAGCCATGGCGAGTAGACCCGTTCACACCATGTGTCTTCCCTGCGGTTGAACATGTCGTAGAGGATCTGGATACCCAGATGTGACATACCGATCTCGTATACGTCCGGGAAGCACATCGCAAAACGGATATCCACCTTTTCCTTATCTTTCATTACTGAATTGATCTCTCCGCCGATGTAACGCGCAGGCTTCTCGATATTTAGTAATATTTCATCACTTAATGCAAGTTTTCGCATAATAACTCCTGATATATGTTTTTATAGATAATAATAAACCATGCTAAGTATACACTAATCATCCTGCCATGGCAAATAGGAATATTATATGTTATAAGAATTCTTCCATTTTCAGCATTTTACAGAGATTTGAGCACTAATGCCTCATATGGTCTTATGAACACAGTATTTCTATTGTCTCTCGCATACAAAAGATCCCCATAATTTCCGATCAGAAGTTTTGAGGTCTTTTTTGTCCACCCCCCAGGCAGTGCAAATATCCGTGTATTTCCGTAGAAATTGCATATAATAAGCAGTTTTTCATTTTTGAGTGTCCGGGTATATACATATAGCTCTCTGTCTTCGGGGAGAACAAGGTCATAACTTCCGTACACGATGATCTCATGCTCTTTTCTGAGGCGGATCAGCTTCTGGTAATAACGGAAGACAGAATCTTCTCTTTCTAACTGATCTTTGGCATTGATTTCCTTGTAGTTCGGATTAACCATGATCCACGGCGAGCCTGTCGTAAAACCTGCATTTTCTGTATCGTCCCACTGAAACGGCGTGCGGGCATTATCGCGGCTTTTGTACCGCAGGTATTTCATCATTTCATCCTCAGTGAATACACCCTGTCCAACCAGTTCGTGCCATGCGTTGATACTGTCAAGATCACGGAAGTCTGAGATGTCTTTAAATGGCACATTAGTCATGCCCAGTTCCTCTCCCTGATAGATATAGGGCGTGCCCTGCATCATGTGAAGGCAGGTGGCAAGCATTTTGGCGGACATTTCACGGTATTCTCCGTCATTCCCGAATCGGGATACTGAGCGGGGCTGATCATGATTTTCCCAGAACAGGCTGTTCCATGCAATGGTATCAAGACCTTTCTGCCATTTTGTCAGAATCTTTTTCAGATCCCGCAGATCCATTTTTTTATCCGCCCACTTGTTTGTGCCATCCGCGTCTACATCCATGTGTTCAAACTGGAATACCATATTTAATTCTTTCCCATCGCTCCGTGCGTATTTTTTAGCTTCATCAAGTGTAACGCCGGAACACTCACCTACGGTAAGAGTTTCTCTTCCGTCCAGAACTTCTCTTCTCATTTCCTGAAGATATTCATGGACATGAGGACCGTTGGCAGGCTCATTGAAGCTTGCATAGCCGTTGATGCCAGGTTCGCCGTCCGGGAATGTCTGATCTTTGGAAATAAGGCTGATCACATCCATGCGGAAACCGTCCACTCCTTTGTCCAGCCACCAGTTCATCATGTCGTATACTTCTCTTCTCACCTTTGGGTTATCCCAGTTCAGATCCGGCTGCTTTCTGGAGAACAGATGGAGAAAATACATATCAGTTGTACTGTCGTATTCCCACGCGGAACCGGAGAAGCAGGATCCCCAGTTGTTCGGCTCCTTTCCGTCTTTGGCTGGACGCCAGATATAGTAATCCCTGTACGGATTATCTTTTGATTTGCGGCTCTCTATAAACCATTTATGCTCGTCAGAAGTATGATTTACCACAAGGTCCATAACGATGCGGATGCCTCTCTTATGCGCCTCGTCGAGCATTCTGTCATAATCTTCCATCGTTCCGAACTCTTTCATGATCGCACGGTAGTCACTGATATCATAACCATTGTCGTCATTGGGCGACTGGTAGACCGGCGAGAGCCAGATTACATCAACGCCCAGTTCTTTCAGATAATCCAGCTTTTCCGTGATACCGTTCAGATCGCCGATTCCGTCCCCGTTGCTGTCGTAAAAACTCCTCGGATAAATCTGATATACAACACTTTCCTTCCACCATTTCCTGTCCATTGATTCTTCCATTCCTTTCTTAGTCTTAAAGAAATATTAAGTGATATAGAACAAACCGCCGAGCTTGACATTAAGTCCGGCGGTTTGCTGCCCTATTTCTATTTTACAGGATTTCTCCGTTGCTTTCTATTACTTTCTTATACCAGTAGAAAGAATCTTTCCGCTTACGGGACATATCCCCTGTGCCATTGTCGTATTTGTCAACGAAGATGAGACCATAGCGTTTTTTCACTTCCCCGGTCGAAGCACTGACAACATCCGTGCATCCCCAACAGGTATATCCGATCAGATCGACTCCGTCGCACAGTGCTTCCTTCATTTCTACAATATGCTGACGCATATAGTCGATACGGTAATCGTCATGAATCCGGTCGTCTTCAGTGATTTCATCAACTGCGCCCAGACCATTCTCAACGATCATGATAGGGATCTGTCCATACTGCTGCGCAAAGAATACATCTTTCGGATGGCAGGTGTAGGGATAGCCGTTATGATATGCGAGCATGCAGCCGAGTTTATTTTCGGGATCTATCTCATGAGCCATTCTAACTGCAAGGGCACTTGCCACAAGCTGATGATGCATTGCCTGATAGCGTGTCTCCTCGTTGTTGTCTGCTTCATCGAGCATTCCGGCGCAGAATACAGCGCCGAACGGCTCGGTGAGCATATTGATCTCGTTGAAGGTCAGCCAGTATTTCACTCTGCCTTTGTAACGTTCAAAGAGAACCTTTGCAAAGCGCAGATAGAAGTCAATCAGTATCACGGCGGAAAATTACAGTGCCTTCCATGCTTCTATAATCGCATTGGTATCCATCTCTTTCTCAATCTGATTTACGATTGATGTGCTGTTTACCTGCGCAATCTCCGCCTTACTCTGATCCATATAGACAAAGCAGACAAAGCACAGGATGCCGATCACAAGCCGTATGTAAAATGTACCTCCGGGTGTTTCCTGCTCTTCATCCCCGTTTTTGTAGAGATCATGATAGATCCTCCCGTATCTCGGATGGACAGCAGGGATGTCTCTTCTATCGTCATAAAGCTTCCGCGTCTGTCTCAGCAGTTCTCTCCGGCGCATTTCTGAATCATTCATAATAAACCTCAGGGACATAGATCATTTATCATAATCTATGTCCCTGAATACTTTCTTAGAACAGTTCTTCTGTTCTGATATATGGAACTGCTGTGTGATCAGACAGCTTTATCGGTCAGCCAGTTCGTTTGTGATATCCTCCCAGGTGACGCCCCGCTCTACCATGAGTACCATGGCATGATACAGGAAGTCGGAGATTTCATATTTAATCTCCTCCGGATTCGGATTCTTGGCTGCGATAACAATCTCGGTCGCTTCCTCTCCTACTTTCTTTAAGATCTTGTCGATGCCCTTCTCAAAGAGATAGTTTGTATAAGATCCTTCTTTCGGGTGCTCTCTGCGATCCACGATCGTATTATAGACAGACTCGAATACCTGGAGCGGATTCTTGGCGTCGTAGTCAGCCCCGACGATCGTAGTATAGAAGCAGGAACGGTTGCCCGTATGACACGCAGCACCGATCTGCTCTACTTTTGCCAGGAGCGTATCTTTATCACAGTCGATAGAAAGTGATTTCACATACTGGAAATGACCGGAGGTCTCTCCCTTTACCCACTGGCACTGTCTGCTTCTGCTGTAGTATGTCATGCGTCCGGTTTTTACCGTGTGGTCAAATGCTTCCTCATTCATGTAAGCCATCATGAGGACTTCATTTGTCTTGTAGTCCTGTACGATGACAGGAATGAGTCCGTCGGAATTCAGCTTAAATTCCGAGAAGTCCAGAATGCTCTCGAAAGATGTCATCTTGATACCGGCATCTGCACAGATTTCCTTGAATTCCTTGAAATCCATGTCCAGCCTGCTGATAAAGAGGCCGGATACGCCTTTGATACCGTCGCATTTTAAAATCCGCAGGATCTCGCTCTGCTCCATTGTGTCTGTAAGTACGACGCAGGGAAGCTTCGTGATATTCATAACAGAGTTCAGATCGAGACGGTGCATGAACACAATCTCTGTGCTGTACTCTTCGATCAGATGCTGCATTTTGAACAGTGCGTCAAAGTCATTCAGGGAAACAGCGATCCTCTCTTTTCCGAAACGTTTGGATACCTCTTCGATGAGGTCTATGGAAAGAGATTTTGAAAAGTTCAGGACAGCGCGTTTTGCCCCTGCATAGAGGATCTTCTTGACATCCTCGGCGCGTCGTATATTTCCTCCGGCGATCATTGGAATACTGATCACCCGGTTTATTTTCTTGATCAGGTCTATCGCTTCGTCATGCTCTTCGTCCGATGTGGACAGGTCAAATACGATCAGCTCATCAGCTCCCCTGTCACAGTACTGTTTTGCAAGGGCGACGACATCGTCAGACAGCAGTGTCCTGTCATCAAACCACTGCACTGCCTTGCCTCCATCGATGAAAATGCATGGAGTCAGTCTTTTATAGCTCATGTATATCAGTTCTCCTTTTATCAGTTCTTGTCAGTTTATATAAATTATGCCCGGCCCGGAATATCATGATATCAGATCAAAGGGTGCCTTTAGTCGACCAGACTTCCTGTACTCTCGGTTCTTCTGAAACAGCCATGTCAAGCGCTTTTCCGAATGCTTTGAACAGAGCTTCCGCCATATGGTGGTTGTTGCCCGGTTCCATGATCTTCAGATGCAGATTCATAGCTGCGCTGTATGAGACAGCATAGAAAAATTCCCGGACCATCTCAGTATCCATTGTGCCGAGCCGGGGTACGGTAAACTCTGCGTCATATTTTAAGTACGGGCGGCCCGACAGATCGACTGCCGAGAGTGCAAGGACCTCATCCATGGGGAGGATGAAGTAACCGTACCTTTTGATCCCTGCCTTGTCTCCGAGCGCTTCAGCGATGGCCTGTCCGAGCACAATACCTGTATCCTCGATCGTGTGATGACTGTCGACATCGAGATCTCCGTTCACCTTTACATCGAGATCAAAGAGGCCGTGGCGGGCAAATCCGTCCAGCATATGGTCAAAGAACGGGATTCCGGTATCGATCCGGTTCTTTCCCCGGCCGTCCAGATTGATGGACAGGGAGATATCAGTTTCTTTTGTTTTCCTGGTACAGCTTCCGATTCTCTGTTCCATGATCGTCCTCCTTTATTAATCTCCGTCTGTTATTTTTCATCAAAATCTTTTCCGTCGAAACGTACTCTGATCGAATTGGCGTGTGCTGTCAGATGCTCCGCCTCGGCAAATTTTTCGATATCTGTGTGTATCTTCTCCAGTGCATCCCTGGAATATGAGATAATGCTGGATTTTTTGATGAAATCGTCCACGGAGAGCGGCGAGAAGAACTTGGCTGTTCCATTTGTAGGAAGCACATGGTTCGGGCCGGCAAAATAATCGCCCAGCGGTTCGCTTGAATACTCTCCGATGAAGATAGCGCCTGCGTTGCGGATCTTAGTCATTACTTCGAAGGGATTGGCAGTCACGATTTCCATATGCTCTGAAGCAATCTCATTTGCAGCATCGATGGCGTCGTCCAGCGTGTCGGCAATGAGGATATGTCCATAATTGTCCAGCGACTTCTGAATGATCTCTCCCCGTGAAAGCTCACGGATAAACCGATCTGTCCAGTCCGATACTTCATGGGCGAGTTTTTCGCTTGTCGTCACAAGGATCGCGCTTGCAAGTTCATCATGTTCTGCCTGAGAGAGAAGGTCTGCTGCTACGTATCTCGGATTTGCCGTCTCATCCGCAAGTACGAGGATCTCGCTGGGCCCTGCGATGGAGTCGATACTCACATGTCCGTACACGGCCTTTTTTGCGAGCGCTACATAGATGTTTCCCGGTCCTACGATCTTATCCACCTTCGGGATGCTCTCTGTCCCGTAGGCAAGCGCTGCGATCGCCTGAGCTCCGCCTACCTTGTAAATGCGGTCCGCACCGGCTTCATTTGCCGCAACAAGAGTCGTAGGAGTTACTTTTCCGTCCTTTCCGGGCGGAGTGACCATGATGATCTGCTCCACGCCTGCAACTTTGGCCGGCATGATATTCATGAGCACGGATGACGGATAGGCAGCTTTACCTCCCGGCACATAGACGCCGACACGCTCCAGAGCCGTCACCTTCTGACCGAGGATCGTTCCGTCCGGTTTACTGTCAAACCAGCTGTACTGCATCTGCTTTGCGTGATAGGACTCAATATTTTTGAGCGCTTTTCTTATAATATCGATCAGTTCAGGATCTACATTCTCATAGGCCTCTCTGATCTCTTCTTCCGTGACAAGGATATTGTCGGCATTGATATGGGCGCCGTCAAACTTTTCTGTATATTCAAAGAGAGCCTGATCTCTCTTATCTTTTACGGTATCCAGGATTTCGCGGACACTTTCCTCGTATTTTCCATAGCTGTTGGGACTGCGCTTCAGAAGTGTTTCCAGCAGGCTCTTTTTTGTATTCTGGTCCAGTTTTTCGATTCGCATAATATTCCTCCCGTACTTTAAACATCTTCTCTGAGCAGTGCTCTTAAGTCTGTGATAAGCTTCTTTATCCTGTCGTTTTCCATACGCATGCTGACCGGATTGACGATCATACGGGCTGAGAGCGGGCAGACTTCCTCGAGTACGACAAGCCCGTTTTCTTTCAGAGTTGAACCGGTTTCTACTATATCCACGATCACTTCGGATAAGCCTACGATCGGGGCAAGCTCGATGGAACCGTTCATTTTGATGATTTCCACAGTCTGATGCTTTTTATTGTAAAAATAGTCTTTTGCGATCTTCGGGTACTTAGTGGCGACACGGATCAGTTCGTGGTGCCCGAGAAGCTCTGCCGCACTCTCATAGCCGCAGACGCACATCCGGCATTTCCCGAATCCGAGATCAAGCACCTCATGTACTTTTCTCCCCTCTTCTACGATCGTATCCTTGCCGACCACGCCGATATCAGCTGCACCGTACTCAACATAAGTCGGGACATCCGGTCCTTTTGCCAGGAAGAATTTCAGTTTCAGTTCTTCATTTGTAAAGATCAGTTTCCTGGAATCTTTGTCTTTCATCTCGTCACAGGTTATGCCAAGTTTCTCCAGCATCTCCAGTGTTTTGTTTGCCAGGCGCCCTTTTGTCAGGGCGAATGTCAGATATCTCATAAGTCATGCTCCTTTAAATCCTGCTATTACAGATCTGCGATCTTTTCTTCGCCTGTCATAAGATTGACCATCTCGATCTTCTCATCATCTCTGAGATAGAGCAGAACGGAAGTACCCATACGGCGGGCATACGCCTCGTAGACTTCTCTCTCCTCCTCCGGTTCCCGTTTGATCAGCTCAATGTTCCGGCCCTTTTCACGGAAACTGCAGGCGAGCGGGATGGCACGTTTCTCTGTCTGTTCGGTATATACGATCAGGTTCTGATGGACTGTATCCACAGTAATCTTCTGGCGGTTCAGAGCGTTCATCAGTTCATCGAGAATAACGGCGAAACCGATGGAAGGTGTGCTCTTGCCGAATTTTTCGAGCAGATGGTCGTATCGTCCGCCGCGAACGACCGCATCGCCCGTACCGTATGTATAGGCACGGAATATAATGCCGGTATAGTATCCGTAGCTTCCGCTCATGCTCAAATCGAATGTCACATGGTCTTCCGCACCGTAAAGTTTGAGCAGGCGATAGATCTGCTGTAGTCTGGATACTCCCAGACGGGCGTTCAGATCCGGTGCTACTTTGAGCGCTGCTTCGAGTACTTCAGGTCCGCCGACAAGTTCCGGAAGGATACGGAAAGCATCTTTTACACTTTCTTTTACATTTTTACTGTCAAGGAGCTCTTCAACGCCGAAGAAATTCCGGTTTGTGATGAGCGTGCGTACTTCACGGCTCTCTTCCTCCTGCAGGTCAGCCGCGTTCATAAGCCCGCTTATAAAATCAACATGTCCGATACTGACCTGAAATTCTTTTAATCCTGTCTTCTTCAGTCCGTCTACCACCATGGCGATCATTTCAGCGTCCGCCTCGACGGCATCCAGTCCGATAAGCTCTGCTCCGAGCTGTGTATTCTCTTTTAAACGGCCCTGATAGCTGGAATGATTGATAAATGTATTTCCCGAATAGCAGAGTCGGATGGGGAAGTCTTCATTCTCAAACAGTGTGGCCGCTGCGCGCGCGACAGACGGAGTGATATCCGGTCTGAGAGCAAGGATATTCCCCTCTCTGTCGAAGAATTTGTAAAGCTCCTGAGTTGATGTGGAACCGATCTCCTCACGGAACACATCATAGTATTCAAATGTGGGCGTCTGTATATCCTTGTAACCGTACAGATGGAGTACGGTATTCAACTTTTTCTGAAGTGCAAGTTTGGTTTCGCATTCTTTGTTGTAAATATCCCGGACGCCTTCCGGGGTGTGAAGTTTCTGTTCCATATGCTCTCCTCTTTCACTTTAATGTGCTAATACGTTAAATTCCTATGTAATTATACGGATTTTGCGGAGTTCTGTCAATCCCTGAAAGCATATTCTACTCATCACGGCAGTCCAGATCTTTCTGGATCATATCAAGATACGGCACGAAATAACCCTGTTTAAGTTCCATAAACCATCCCGGCTCCAGTTCTTCGTACCGGAAACTTTTACGCCCGCCCGCTTTTCCACGGTCCCAGAACTTTCTTATCTGTTCATAGCGCATATAATAGAGTTCATCCCTTGTACTGAAGTAGATGAGAAGGAATGCGACGCCGCTCTGTTTTTCAAATTTCTCCATAAAATCCATCTGATGTTCATGGACGTTCTGGAGAGGAAATGTATCAGCTTTACATTCCTTGGCGTCAAAACAGACCGGAATCCCCTGGACTGCTCCGATGTAATCGACAGTACTGATTTTGTCAAAGTAAGCCAATGTGATATGCCTGCTCTCCTGATCGATCTTTACCGGTGTGATCGGTGTGGGAATTTTCTGGATCAGTGCAAGCCCCATTTCCGTATAACGTTCATTTGTATGGTTGATGAATTCCTCTAGTGTAGATCCTCTTAGTCCTCTTGAACCCCATGTGGCCATTTCAAAAAGCTCCTCTGTATTTTCTTGTCCTCACATATCCTCTGGAACAGCTCTGGCAGAGGTGCGGTTAAGACTTTCCCCGACAGGCCGGAAAGAGTACCGGTACATTCAGGTATACAGAGCCTGACAGAATGCAGCAGCTGTGAGGTCAGCCCGTATTCGCTGCGGTATCTGTCATTGATCTTTCTGTCTCCGTATTTGTAGTCCCCGATGATGGGATGTCCCTGCGAAGCCAGGTGTGCCCGGATCTGATGTGTTTTTCCCGTGATGAGATGAACTTCGAGCAGAGTGACATTGTCTCCTGTACTGAGAGGACGGTATTCTGTCTCGATCCGCGCGGCGCCCTTTGTCATGGATGTGCTGTATATGACAGTGTTTGTACGCGGATCTTTTGTCAGGAATCCGCTGATGTGCGCCCCCTGGGTGACAGTTCCTGCCGCCAGACAGAGATAATATTTTTTTACACTGCGCTCACGGAACATTTCACTTAATTCCTGCAGTGCCGCCAGTGTCTTGCCGGCGGCTACGATACCGCTTGTATTGCGGTCCAGCCGGTTGCACACAGACGGATGGAAAGTGCAGAGCTCTTCTTCCGTGATCTGACGGCTCTTAAGAAGGTATCCTATCATATATTCTACGAGAGAAATGTCATTTTTTGCCGCTTTCTGT
Organism: Mediterraneibacter catenae; assembly: GCF_008691045.1. Classification (GTDB taxonomy): domain Bacteria; phylum Bacillota; class Clostridia; order Lachnospirales; family Lachnospiraceae; genus Mediterraneibacter; species Mediterraneibacter ornithocaccae. The sequence goes on along the minus strand of NZ_VMSO01000007.1, from coordinate 29,813 downwards.
GAGAGCATTCCCACAGGCTTGTTTATAAAGATTGTATGCCTGTCTTCATATAATATGTCAAGGTCTGCCGGCGGTATGTCCGCCGGTTGATGCAGCGTCTTCTTTTCTGTAAATTTATCGATCGTCTCATCGGAAAGGAACAGCTTAACAGTATCATTTACGGAGAGCTTTTCCTGTCCTGTGGCTTTCCTGCCGTTGAGCGTGATGTTTTTCTTGCGCAGCATCTTATAGAAAAAGCTTTTCGGCGCCAGTGCCATATATTTTGTAAGAAATTTATCCAGTCTCTGGCCGGCTTCGTTTGGCCTTATGATGATCTCTCTCATAACATCTCCTCTGCCCGCAGTATCAGCCGGTGCGGCAGCAGTTTCGCACCGATGTGCGCGGCTTTCATGGGAACACCGTACACTGAGATTTCCCGCCTCTTCCGGCTGTCTTTCAGTGCTTTGCGGACAACTGCGGGCGCTTTGACCATTGTAAGTTTTTTGAGCGGTGCAGTCAGCTCTCCGCTCACGCGGAAAAATTCGGTGTCCACCGGTCCCGGGCACACAGCTGTCACAATGATGCCGCGGGTGCGAAGCTCTGAGGAAAGCGCTCTTGAGAGACTCAGGACATACGCTTTTGTGGCGGCATATACTGCAAAACCGTTCTGCGGGCAAAACGCCGCGGCTGACGCCAGATTGATGATCCGTCCGCCTTTTCCCATATACGGCAGTGTGATCTGGATCATGCGGGTCAGCGCCCTGCAGTTAAGATCCACCATGTCTGTCTGGAGCTTCTTGCTTTCTGAAGCAAGATCGGCAAATTTTCCCGATCTTCCGAAACCCGCCGCGTTGACAAGCATGCGCACCTCAGGCTGCCATTCCTTAAGTTCGCTGTGATACTGTTTATATACTTGTTTTTTCAGTAAATCTCCGTCAAAGATACGAAGAGGCACACGGCTCTCTTTTCGGAGACGTTCCAGGCGCTCTTTCCTTCTGGCGATCACCCAGATTTCATCCAGATTCCGGTAAAAATGTCCGGTCTGACGGACAAATTCTCTTCCCATCCCCGAGGATGCGCCTGTTATAACTGCTATTTTCATAAGATCGCCTCACTTTTTTTTGTGAATATTGCGTATCGTTTTCTTTTTCTTCCGGGGACGGGGAGCTTTATCTGTCCGTGTCCCGGAAAACTGTTTTTCATTGCTCCGTCTGGGGCGGATCAGGCACTTCGGACCAAAGCCTACAAGATCCATGCGCCCTGCGCGTTTTAAGGCTTCCAGGACAAGGTCGTAGAGCTCGGGATTCCTGTATTGGATGAGCGCTCTCTGCATCGCCTTCTCGTGAGGATTCTTCGGTACATATACCTTTTGGCCTGTCCGGGGATCCAGCCCGGTATAGTACATACAGGTGGACAAGGTGGAAGGCGTAGGATAGAAATCCTGTACCTGTTCCGGCATGTACCCCAGATCCCTGCAGTACTCGGCAAGCTCTACGGCTTCTTTTAACGTGGAACCGGGATGTGAAGACATAAGATAGGGAACAAGATACTGCTTTTTCCCGATCTTCGCATTCATTTTATAAAACTCTTCCGTAAATTTCTCATATACGCTGTGTTCCGGTTTTCCCATCAGGGAGAGGACAGGACGAGCCACATGTTCCGGCGCCACTTTGAGCTGGCCGCTCACATGATACTGACAGAGCTCCTTTAAGAAATCCCGTTTCCTGTCTGCGAGAAGATAGTCGAACCGGATACCTGAACGGATGAATACTTTTTTTATGCCTGGCAGTTCTCTCAGCTTCTTTAAAAGGGACACATAATCGCTGTGATCGGCATCTAGATTGCCGCAGGGCTTCGGGAACAGGCACTGCCGATTCCTGCAGACGCCGTGTTCAGTCTGTTTTTTGCACGAAGGATGGCGGAAATTTGCCGTCGGTCCTCCCACATCGTGGATATAACCTTTGAAGTCTTTCTCCTTTGTGATGATCTCTGCCTCTTTCAGGAGTGATTCATGGCTCCTCACCTGTACGATCCTACCCTGATGGAATGTGAGGGCGCAGAAACTGCAGCCGCCGAAGCATCCTCTGTTGCTGATAAGGCTGAACCGGATCTCTGAGATGGCCGGGATGCCGCCTTTTGCCTCATAGGACGGATGGTATGTCCGCGTGTAGGGAAGTGAATAGACGTCATCCATCTCGGATACGCTCAAAGGTTTTGACGGCGGATTTTGTACGACGAAGAGATGATCCGAGTATGGTTCCGCCAGACGCTTTCCATTGAAAGCGTCAGTATTGAGATACTGAGTATAAAAACTGTCGGCATAAGTCTTTTTGTCTGCTTTCAGATCTTCGTAGGACGGAAGAAATTCTGCGTCATAGATCCGGTCCCTGTCTTTTATTTTCACGACCGTACCGTCGATATAAGTCAGCTCGTTTACAGGGATTCCTGCATCCAGTGCATCAGCGATCTCGACGATAGAGCGTTCCCCCATCCCGTATGAGATGATATCAGCTCCCGAGTCCAGAAGAACAGACCGCTTCAGACGGTCTGACCAGTAATCATAGTGCGCAAGTCTTCGCAGACTGGCCTCGATCCCGCCAAGGATGATGGGAGTCTTCTTGTATGTCTGACGGATCAGATTGCCGTACACTACACATGCATAGTCCGGACGTTTTCCCATCTCACCGCCGGGGGTGTAGGCATCAGTCTTCCTGCGTTTTTTCGATACACTGTAATGGTTGACCATAGAGTCCATATTGCCGGCGGAAACAAGGAAACCTAAGCGCGGTTCCCCGAAAACTTGTATGCTCTTTTTATCTTTCCAGTCAGGCTGGGAAATGATCCCCACACGGTATCCGTGGGATTCCAGCACCCGGCTTATGATGGCATGTCCGAAAGAGGGATGATCTACATAGGCGTCTCCGATCACATAGACAAAGTCTACGCTGTCCCATCCTCTCTCGATCATATCATTTCTGTCTACAGGTAAAAATTTACTGCGTGTCACGTCTGTTCATCGCACCTTTCATAGGTATGTCTCAAAATATCATTAAAATCACGGATAAAATAATCGGCGAGGCGTTTCTTTTCCGCTTCCAGACCTCTGGAAAATTCATCATCCACAGCGCACACTTCCATTCCGGCGTTCTTGCCCGCGAGAATGCCATTGGGCACGTCTTCGAAGACAAGGCACGAGGACGGTTCAATGCGGAGATCTTCTGCTACTTTCAGATAAACATCCGGAGCCGGTTTCCCCGCGGATACCTCGCAGGAAGTGCGTATAGAATCAAAGTACGGCGCAAGATGCCGCGCCTGCAGGGCGGCGTCGGCGATAGTTCGGTCATTACTGGTCGCAATGCCCAGTAAGACGCCCTGCTTTTTCATAGCTTTTAAAAATTCAACGGCGCCCGGTTTTGGAAATACCTCTGTGGCGTAGAGACGGATCGTCATGTCACGCCACTCCTGCATAACCTGTTCTACTGTCCTGTCCAGTGTCTGGAATGTGTCGACAAAGTACCGGGCGGTCTCTGTGTAACTCTTGCCCTCGATATCTCTGTGAAAAGTGGCAGGCTCCGTGAGATGGTATTTCTCCATATAGATCCGGTCGACCTCGGGCCAGATCCACATGGAGTCTACCAAAGAGCCGTCCATGTCAAATATTACAGCTTTCTTTCCTGTGAGCATAATCGTTTTACCTCTTCTTCTGTCAGTCTGCGATATTCTCCCGGTTTCAGTGCTTCATCCAGAGTGATGCAGCCCATTCGGAGACGCTTCAGATAAATGACTTCTTTCCCGACTGCCTGGAACATCCGTTTGACCTGATGGAATCTCCCTTCGCGGATCGTCAGACAGATCTCGGAGATCCCGCCCGGAGAACAGATGACAAGCTCTGCAGGGAGAGTCGGCTTCTCGTCTCCGATATCCAGCCCCTGTGTAAAGCTTTGTATATCCTCTTCTGTTACAAGTCCTTTTACCCTCGCAAAATAGACCTTATCCACATGCTTCTTTGGCGAGAGCAGCCGGTGTGCGAGATCACCGTCATTGGTGATGATAAGAAGCCCTTCAGTATCTTTGTCAAGTCTTCCCACAGGAAAGAGATCATCTCTCTTTCTGTCTTTGATCAGATCGATCACGGTTGTCTCATTCCGGTCTTCAGTGGCAGACACAACACCAGCCGGTTTGTTCAGCATATAGTATTCGTATTTTTCATAGATGACTGGTTCACCCTGAAATGTGATCTTGTCCTGATCTGTATCGATCTTTATCTCCGGCCGGTATACTGCGGTACCGTTGAGAGAAACTCTTCCGTTCCGGATTTCTTTTTTGACCTCGCTTCTCGTGCCGAGTCCCATATCCGCAAGGTATTTGTCGAGTCTGATCTTCATACTGACTGCCACCGCCATCCGGGGAGATATTTATTCTTCAGAACCTGACCTGCAAGTTTTCCGAAGCCGAGGGGATATCCGTCCACACAGACGAGATACCAGCCCTTCTCCTTTGCAGATACAAGGTCCTCAACATCCAGTGTCTCCCCTTTCAGATATTTAATGACCCGCTCGTCAGACACGGGCAGATCAATGATACGTGCATACTCTTCTTTCTTCAGATTCATCGCAAATGCCTGACTCGGTTCAAATCTCTTCTTCTTGAGTTCACCGAGGAAGAGACCTGTGCGGAGAAACCGTATGCCGTTTAAAGCCGGCATTCCCTCTGGCATATAATAAACTTTGTCACCGCGGATATCCATCCGGTCCGGATCAAATTGGCGATTTATGTCTGCGAGGAAAGAGGTAAGTTCTTCCGGAAGTTTTTTGCGCCCTGCGCCGGTTCTTGCGCCAGTCTGAGCCCCGGATTTCCTGCATGATCCTGCACCTGGATATGTGGACGGGGCAGCCACCATCTCTTCCTCCAGACTGCCGGTTTCCTTTTTCCTGAGCAAAGCCAGAAAATGCCCTTCACCTTTCATCCGGTGAGGGAAAATACGTACTGTATGTCTGAGACGCTCATCCCCGGAATCCGTCATCTCAGGCAGTCCCTGTGAGAAACCTTCATACCCTTCCATCTCGCATATATCAAAATCAGGGCGCTGCTTCAGAAGGTATTCGATCGTCTGTTCATTTTCTTCAGGGGAGAACGTACAGGTCGAGTACAGGATCATGCCGCCCGGACGCAGCATCTGTGCAGCCTGCGTGATGATACTCCTCTGGATCTTAGAAAAATAATCCGGACCGTGCTCTTCCCATGCACGGATCATTTTTCGGTCTTTGCGGAACATTCCCTCGCCGGAGCAGGGGGCGTCGATCAGGATCTTGTCAAAATATTCTGTAAAATAAGGAATCAGTTTTCCCGGCTCCTCGCTCAGGACGAGGACATTACCGATTCCCATAAGTTCAATATTTTTCAGGAGACCTTTTGCGCGGGAAGTGCTCAAGTCATTAGCTGCCAGGACGCCGGTACCGTTTAATCTGGCCCCCAGCTCCGTCGCCTTTCCGCCAGGGGCAGCGCATACGTCCAGTACGCGGTCGCCCGGTTCTATGGGAAGGCGGTCGGCAGGCGTCATGGCACTCGGCTCCTGCAGGTAATAAAGACCGGCATAGTAATAGGGATGTTTCGCCGGCTGACAGTTCTCGCCGTCATAATAAAATCCGTTATGTATCCACGGTACTTTTTCCAAAGGCCATGGAGAGATTTTAAGAAAATCCTCCACCGAAATTTTGGCCGTATTGATACGGAGCCCATAATGGCGCGGTTCGTCAAAACAATTAAGATAATCGTCGTATTCCGTGCCGAGCAGGTATTTCATTTTCTCTTCAAACGCTGATGGCAGATTCATTTTTTTCCTCCATAGTCGATAGTATATCATTATCTTTCATGATAGTCGATATTTTTCTCTTCAACGTATTTGAGGGCCGGATAGGGATTCACGCTGATCTCCTGACCCTTATCATATACATAGATTCCCAGATGCAGATGTACTGGGAATTTTCCTTTCGTTCCCTCTTCAGTTCCGTATCCGGTGTCGCCCATATAGCCGAGCAGGTCTCCGGCTTTTATCTTATCCCCCTCTTCAATATCTGCGTAGGAGTCCAGATGGGCATAATAGAAGTACGCACCGCCGGGAGTACGGATACCGATGCGGTATCCACCCAGTTCAAGCCAGCCCTTGTTCTGCACTACACCATCTGTCATGCTTACGACAGGCAGGACGCCGCGCTCGTTTTTGTCCGGCATGATATCTGTGCCTTCATGTACTCTCTCTCCTTTGTATGACCGGTCGAACATCCAGGAATCTTCAAATGTCACATTAATATCGGCAGTCTTTGACGATGCGACAGGGAAATAAACGAGATCGTCCCAGATGGCCTGACACGTACTTAAATAATCACTCCATCCATCCGCTTTTTCCCAGCGTTTTCTCAAAGAGAGGGCGTCATCCGGAGAAAGATTGATGCTGCGTTCACCGAACCTGCTCTCAAGCCAGTATACAGCCAGGTATTCACCCGGAGAATCCATGTCACGGATCAAGCCTGCCGTTCCTTGGTCGACTGTCTGCTGCCGGAATTCTGCGCTTTCCACTATATCTGAAGACAGCCGGCTTCTCTCACTCATATAACGAAGTCTCGGTATCCACAGTGAACAGAAGAAAGTGATAAGAAATAAAAGAAGGCAGTATCTTAAAATGTGTTTCAAGAGTGACTCCTTTTTTCTTTTACTATATGAGCTGTTCATAAAGAACATACTATTGTCATATATCTAAATTGACTATTAGATAAACAGGAGCGGGACGTTTTTATGAAACAGATCATATCGGCTCTTCCAATAGTTTTCCTTTTCCTTGCGATGCTCTTCTCGCCCAAAGCAGTTTTTGAAGGGGCTGAAAGCGGACTGCTTCTATGGTTCCAGATCGTATTTCCGACCCTGTTTCCATTTATGCTCATCTCCGGGCTGATGCATGCGGGAGGCGGCATCAATATTATAGCGCGGCTGTTCGGCAGAATGTTCTCAGTTTTGTTCGCAACATCAAAAAACGGTGCATTTGCAGTGATAACCGGATTCCTGTGCGGTTACCCGATGGGAGCAAAAGTGTCGGCAGATTTGGTGCGTGCGGGCAGGATAACTCAGAACGAGGGGGCGTATCTTCTATCTTTCTGTAATAATACAAGCCCGGTCTTTATTATGAATTTTATCGTGTGGAAGACACTTGGCAGAGAGGATCTTATGATTCCCACCCTGCTGATCCTGGTCGGTGTCCCGGTCTTTCTCAGTCTACTTTTCCGCAGATTCTATTTAAAGGGAGAGAAACATTTCCCGGATGTGGACCAAAAAGATACAAACATTAGAAAAACAGTGGATTTTACGATGCTGGATGCCTGCCTGACAGACAGCTTTGAATCCATTGTAAATGTAGGGTTATATATCATATTCTTTTCGATATTGATATCCCTGCCTGGAAATATTACAGCAGACAATAAAATACTTGCCGTGATTCTGCCGACGCTGGAAATGACCAATGGCATACTTATGGTCAACAGACTGCTGGCAGATCTGTCGGTTAGTTATCCTCTCATACTGGGTCTTACTTCATTCGGTGGCTTCTGTGCGGCAGCACAGACACAATGTATGATTAAAGATACAGGTCTGCCGTTTCTGCCTTACATCATACAAAAACTGACTGCCGCAGCGGCAGCCAGTCTGGCAGGTGCTTTATATATGCGTATGTTCTGAATAATAGCCGCCGGCCGTCTTCTTTGTCAGCCGAAGTTAAGGTCCGCTTAATTCTGGGAATCATAACTGCCGGTATCTTCATCCGGAATCTCAAGTTCCGCACGGTTGGAACGGACAGTGTCATAGCATTCCTGAAGGGAATTGATCAGACCGTCATATTTTGTCGTGTAACTGTCAAGTGTATGACCTATGATGCTCTCCGCATTGGCAAGAAGGTCGTCTGTGTACTGGATCGCGCCGATACGGATAGCATTGGCGTCAGATGTGGCGTTGTCGATAATTTCCTGAGCTTGTGCTGTCGCCTGAGTTACAATCTCGTTCGCCTGCGCATATGCCTGCTGCATGATCTCATGTTCACTGACGAGCTCTGTCGTCTGTACCTGTGCATCCTCGATCATGGCCTCGGCTTTTGCCTTTGCGTCAGCAAGTATGGCGTCACGATTTGCGATAATCTTCTGATAACGCTTGATCTCATCTGGTGTCTTCATGCGGAGTTCTCTCAAAAGCTCGTCAAGATGCTCCTTATTGACAATGATCTTAGTCGTAGACAGCGGCTGGAATTTACAATCTCTGTCGATGTACTCCTCGATCTCTTCGATAATCTGCTCAATACGGCTGCTCATTTGTTACACTCTCCTTTTGTACTCATCTTTTTCCTAAGTTCCACAGCCACTGCTTCCGGCACAAACTGTGTAAGATCTCCCCCAAAAGCAGCGATTTCTTTTACTGTGGTGGAACTCAAATATGAATATTCAATACTGGTAGTCAAAAACATTGTCTCAACATTTGGTTCCAGTTTATGATTTGTCTGTGACATTTGCAATTCATATTCAAAATCCGTGATCGCACGCAGTCCTCTTATGATCAGATCTGCTTCCATCTTCGCAGCAAACTCAACGAGAAGCCCGTCGAAAGGAACGATCCGGATATTTTTGAGATCTTTTGTCACTTCATTTAACATTTTAACACGTTCTTCCACAGAAAACAACGGCATTTTCGCTTTATTACACAATACTCCGACAATCAGTTCATCTACGATTTTAGAGGATCTTTCGATGATGTCTCTATGCCCGTATGTGACCGGATCAAAACTGCCGGGATAAATTGCTCTTAACATATTTCTTCAACCCCCGCTCTCCCAATAAACACATGTTTATTCGTTTTGTAGATTTTCTCGCGTATGACAGAGAATCCCAGTTCTTCTGCATAAGAAAAATCCGTCTCCTTCGATGCTTCGACAATAATCGTGGTATCATCATATACAAGATCCGACCCGGACAGGTATTCAAGTACTTTTCTTTCCAGTTCACGGTTGTATGGCGGATCCATGAAAATAATGTCAAATATCTTTTCACCTTCAAGCCGGTACAGTGCGTTCATTACATCCGTCGTCATAGTGACAGCTTTTGGCTCAAGACGTGTAAACCGCAAGTTGTCTTTGATACACCGCATCGCTTTGGGATCGTTCTCGACAAATACAGCTTCTTTAGCGCCCCGGCTCAAAGCCTCGATACCGATTCCGCCGCTTCCGCTGAAAAGATCGAGAAAAATGCTGTCATACACTGTCGGACCGATGATGTTGAACAGTGTTTCCTTGATACGGTCAGTTGTCGGCCTGGTATCCAGACCATCCGGTGTCTTAAGTTTTAAACTTCTCGCGCTGCCGGCAATCACTCTCATAAAATGCCACCCCGTTTCCTGATATGGTGCATTTTAGCAGAAAAAAGCGTCCAGGTCAATCCCAGACGCTTTTCTCCTGTTTGAGGAAAATGCAGATGTTATTTGCCTGCCATCTGTTTTTCCTGCTGCTCGATCATTTTCTTGACCATATATCCGCCTACTGATCCGTTCTGCTTGGAAGTAAGGTCGCCGTTGTAACCGTCAGATAACGGTACCCCCAGCTCGTTGGCCACTTCGTACTTGAATTTGTCCAGAGCGCCTTTAGCTTCAGGCACTGCTGCTCTGTTAGATGAACGACTTGCCATGATCAATTTCCTCCTTTTGCATTTTCGTAACTTGACTTGGAAGTTACTCTCGTTTGTTTTGTAACATTTCAGACCGGCTGCATCTGTATGTAATCTGCCGCTTGTTTGCAGCCGGTTATCATACATCTGCTGTTCGGTGATTCGTGTTACATCAGTAGTATGTGGAGAATTCGATCTTTTAAACTGGAAATATTTCCTCTTTTATTTTTCTAAAGCTTCAATTATATACAGCTTTGAGTCAAAATCACAGCTCATCTTCTCTCCCGGCGCACTCTCTCCTGCAGATGCATCCGTGGTAATCAGGCCGCAGTTCATCAGCTCATCACCGTAGTGTGTATCTGTTCCGTTAATAAGGTATTTTGTGTCTGCATCCAAACCTTTTAAGTACATTCTCTCGAATGGCTGGTTTGCACCGTTTAGGATCTTGTACCTTCCGACGATAGCTTTCGTTCTATCTGTATTTACAACCATCCAGCCTGCCACATTGCTCTTAAACGGACTTTGCAGACGGTAGAAAGTTCCGTACTGGATAAGGCTGCGATTTTTTTTCATAAAGCAAATCTGCTTTTTTACCTCTTCTAATTCTTTGTCCGTCAGCTTGTTTAGATCGAGTTCGTAGCCAAAGGTCCCGAAATACGCAACATTTGCCCGTGTATAAAGCGGGGTAAAACGATTAAGCTGATGATTTGGAGTGATAGATACATGGCTTCCCATACAGCTTACCGGATAGCAATAGGATGTACCATACTGTATCTTCAGCCGTTCGACAGCATCTGTATCGTCGCTGGTCCACCCCTGAGGCGCATAATAAAGAAGGCCCGGGTCAAAGCGTCCTCCGCCGCTGGCGCAGGATTCGAAGAGAACCTGCGGGAAACTGCTTGTGAGTCTTTCATACAGATTGTAGACGCCAAGGATGTACCGGTGATACACTTCTCCCTGGCGGTCCGGCGAAAATGCCGCACTGTAACATTCCGTGATGCTCCGGTTCATGTCCCATTTGATGTAAGAGATTTTAGCCTCGGAGAGAAGCTTTGCCATCATCTCGTATATTCTGTCCACTACTTCCTCTCTTGAAAAATCCAGCACATACTGAAATCGTCCATGGGAAGTATTGCGCCCGGGAGTCTCAATGATCCAGTCAGGATGCTCGCGGTACAAGTTTGAATCTTTATTTATCATCTCAGGCTCGAACCAGAGCCCGAACATCATGCCCATCTCTTCGATCTTTTCGGAGAGCCCGGTGATCCCTGCTGGAAGTTTCTTTTCGTTTGCAAACCAGTCCCCCAGCCCGGCATGCTCATGGTTTCTCTGTCCGAACCAGCCGTCGTCGAGCACGAAGAGCTCTACGCCGCATTCTTTTGCCTTGCGCGCGATTGTCAGCAGTTTCTCCTCATCGAAATCAAAATAGGTAGCTTCCCAGTTATTGATGAGAATCGGACGCTCCCTGTCTCTCCAGTAACCTCTTGCAAGGCGCTTCTGATACAGGCGGTGGAACGTCTGGCTCAGACTGTTCATACCTTTGTCCGTGTATACTATGACAGCCTCTGGCGTCTGGAAGGTCTCCCCGGATGATAACTTCCAGTCGAAACCTGCCGGATGGATGCCCATTGTAAATCTTGTTGTATTATAAGAATCTACTTCCGCCTGCGCGAGAAAATTGCCGCTGTAGATCAAACTGAAACCGATAGCCTCACCTTGAAATTCATCTGCAGTCGGGCGTTTGAGGATCACAAAAGGATTGTGGTTGTGGGAGGAATGGCCTCGCATGCTTCCTACAGACTGGATACCGGCCTCCAGATGTCTTGTCTTCGGATAACGTTCTCTCGCCCATGCTCCGGAGAACTGTATCCATTCGTAATCACTGTCCGGAAGATCCATGCAGATGCTCATGGCAGTGGTCAGATGGACGTCGTCGGTGCTCTCATTGATAAATCGTGCACTCCGTGCAAGAATACCTCCTTTTTCAAAGATAGTATAGAGAAGTTCGAGACGTATCTGCGTAAGCGGATCTTTCAGGATAACTACGAGAGTCATCGCTTCTCTTTTATCTTCTGTATAGGTAGCAGGAAGCCCTTCCAGCTCCGGTTTTCCGCTCTCAATCCGGTAATCCTCAAAAAGGAATTCACAGATACGGCTCCCGTTCTTCTGAAGTATTTCTACTGCGGGAGAACGGAAATCAGTAGACCCAAACACGCCGTATTCCTGACGGATATGTTCCATGGAAAAAACTTTGTCAGCTTCGGAGATGCATGCAGTCATCGGTCGGGATCTCATTTCCAGAAGATAAGAATAATCCTCACGCTCATGGATCCTTGCTCCGAAATAAAGCTGTCCCATCTGTCTGTTCGGCAGGACTGTCATAATATAACTGATTTCATTGTTGTAAAGGTGGAATGTGTCTTTTTTGCTGTTTACGGAAATGTTCATGTGTGATTTCTCCTGTTCCTCTCTGTTTTCTTTACTGAATCTTATTATAGGAATCTTTTTGGAAAGGAACAGGTGGAAATGTAAGGAAAAACAGTCATTATGTACACTGCAATACACTGGCAGTGGATAGATGCATATATCAGAGTGTATCCAGCCGGTGCTGTCTTCTGCGCAGACTGTCACGGGTTTCTTCCCAGTCTGACTTCCGATATAAAGAAGGTGTCTTTCCTGTTTTTTTCTTGAACAGTTTGGAGAATACAAGGGGATCACTATAACCGCAGGATTGAGCTACTCCTTCTATGGACAGGTCGGTGACCGTCAGGAGTTCTTCTGCTCGTGTGATCCGGTAATTGACGAGATATTCCTGGGGAGACTGATTCAGATTTTTGGTAAACAGTGTATGGAGATATCCGCGGCTGATGCCCACATAGTCAGAAATATCAGATACACGGATTCCATAATGGTAATTGTTCTGGATATATTCAAGCGCTTCGCGTACATAAATGTTCTCTGTCTCTTCGCGGGAGATTTTCTCGCCATCTATACTTCCGGAGAGTACGGCGAAGAAAGAATAGAGAAAACTCTCCCTGTAAAAGTCGTTTTCAACCGTATATGTGTTCTTCTTCAGAATATTAATCAGCATATTCTTGAGCTTTCCTGTCTCGCCGCATCGAAACGTCCCGCTTCCGTTTCCCAGACCGATATCTCTTAAGTACTCCCCGGCACGGCTTCCGCCAAATCCCACCCACAGATAAGTCCACGGATCGTTCTTGTCCGCCTGATAAAACGTCTGTACTTCGGGTTCGATCAGAAAGCCCTGACCTGCCGCGAGCTCGTATGTGGCATCTCCGGTCTGGAAACGTCCATGTCCGTCGAGAATAAGATGAATCAGATAGTTTGGACGGACTGCAGGACCGAAACTGTGAAGAGACTCGCATTTAGCATAGCCGCAGTAACACAGATAAAATTCTGAGAACTTTCTGTTTTTAAGTTGAAGGACATATGAATTTTCCATGAGTATTGCTTTCCTCCTGAAAGAGAAATTTTCTATGTGAATGTTTATAATGTTGTCTCAAGCATGATTTCACTGATTTTTCGGTCGATATAGTGCTTCAGCCCGCTGTTTTCCTTAGCGGACAATTCAGGATCCGCTGAGAGGAGTTCCCCTGCGTCATTACTTGCGCTCTGGAGCAGCTTCGCATCCTGGAAAACATCTGCGATTTTAAAGTCCAGGATGCCGCTCTGGCGGATACCGAACAAATCCCCCGGCCCCCGCAGCCTGAGGTCTTCACCGGCAATAAAGAAGCCGTCGTTGGAATGATTCAGTATATCGAGCCGCTCTTTTGTCTCGTCGGATTTGGACGCAGACATAAAGATGCAGTAGGATTGATACCTGCCTCTGCCGACACGTCCTCTAAGCTGATGAAGCTGCGCAAGGCCAAATCTCTCTGCATTCTCAATCATTATGACGGTGGCATTGGGTACGTCGATTCCTACTTCGATTACCGTGGTAGATACGAGGATCTGGATCTCATTTCGTCCGAAAGCTTCCATGATCTCGTCTTTCTCCTGCTGCTTCATTTTTCCGTGGAGATGGCCGACGCGAATGTTTTCGCCCATTTCTTCGGAAAACATGCGGGAATAATCCTGAACATTTTCAGCCTCAAGACTCTCGCTCTCTTCCACCATGGGACAGATGACATAACACTGCCTGCCGCTTAATACCTGTTTCTTCATGAAACGATAGGCTGTTTCTCTGTAGCTGGTATCTACTACGCAGTTTTTTATGGGAAGACGGTTTTTCGGCAGCTCATCTATTACAGAGATATCAAGATCCCCGTACAGTATGATCGCAAGTGTTCTGGGAATAGGCGTGGCACTCATAACAAGAATGTGAGGCATATACCCTTTGCCGGCAAGGGATTCCCTCTGTTTTACACCAAAGCGGTGCTGTTCATCAGTGACTACGAGTGCAAGATCATGATAGACTACCTTATTCTGGATCAGTGCATGGGTACCTATGATGATCGCAGCCTCTCCGGAGCGTATCCTATCATACGCCTCGCGCTTCTGTTTTGCAGTCATCGATCCGGTGAGCAGTTCTGCCCTCAGAGACAGCCGGTAGCGTTCCAGCATCTCGGAGATATTCTCGTAATGCTGCTTCGCAAGTACTTCGGTAGGGGCCATTAAAGCCCCCTGATATCCGTTGAGCCCGGCGAGGAGCAGGCCGAGGAATGCAACAATCGTCTTTCCCGATCCCACATCCCCCTGTACAAGGCGTGACATGACATGATTACTCTGCATATCTCTCTTAATCTCTCCCCATACTTTCATCTGGGCATCGGTCAGGTCGTACGGCAGTGTTTCCAGAAACTGATCGATTTCCGGACGATCCTCCAGTTTAAAATGATTTTCAGCACGGTTTTCACTCGATTTCATACGCCGCAGGGAGAGGATGAATACCAGAAACTCCTCATAAACGAATCGTTCTCTGGCACGGATAAATGCATCTTTATCCTCTGGAAAATGCATTCGTCTGACCGCCTCACTGTAAGGGAGAAACCCATATTTCTCTGCGAGACCGGCGGGAAGGATGTCTAAGGAGTCATCCACTGCTTCAAGTGACTGACGGACTGCTTTTATCACTGTATTATTTGTCAGACCGGCTGTCAGCGGATAGACCGGCTGCATGGAATAACGCTTCTCATCATACTTCGATGCCGGATAGAATATTTCCGGGTGCTCCATTACAAGCCGGTCTCTTTTCCGTACCACCCGCCCGCGCAGTATGAGCGTTCCGCCTTTCCCAAGTGTGGTCCTGAGAAAAGGCATACGGAACCAGAGCACTTTGATCGTACCGGTCAGATCCTTTAGATTCAGTGTGGTAATCTGCATTGAACGGTTTACTGATACGGCGATGCGTCCGAATACACTGCCGGCGATCGTATTGATCTTCCCTTCTTCTACTTCGCTGATGGGAACCGGATCCTCATATATTTCAAATCCACGAGGATAATACCTGATCAGATCCTCGACCCGGTAGATCCCCATCCGATGAAACAGATTTTCTGTCTTTTCACCGATACCCTTTAGAGTTCCTATACTTGATCTGCTTTTCATACAATTGCTCCGTTATCTGTTCTGAAATAATAAGGAATTACTCCGTCCATTCGCTAAACAGGGCGTTCTTCCCGTCGGAAGAACGCCCCGGTCGATTGCGATTATATCAACATTAATTTACTCTACAGAAAGCACATAATAATAGATTGGCTGACCGCCCATATGGACATC
This sequence comes from Mediterraneibacter catenae, assembly GCF_008691045.1. Classification (GTDB taxonomy): domain Bacteria; phylum Bacillota; class Clostridia; order Lachnospirales; family Lachnospiraceae; genus Mediterraneibacter; species Mediterraneibacter ornithocaccae. The sequence continues at coordinate 14,406 of NZ_VMSO01000007.1, read as the reverse complement.
TATATCGATATCCGGATAAATATCTTCTAATGCCTGTGTGAATTTCTCTGCATCTTCCGCCTGGATGTCTTGTCCGTAATAAAGGCTGATCAATTCCGAATCTTCATCCACAAGCTGGGCAAGCATGTCTTTTGTCGTATCTTCTACAGACTGACCGACCGAAAGGATTCCCTGATCGCCGATACCCATGATATCTCCTTCATGGATCACCTTGTCATCGATTTTTGTATCGCGTACAGCGTAAGTTACCTGTCCTGTTTTTACATTTTTGACAGCATCCTGCATGGCCTCGAGGTTTGTATCTACATCAGCCTCGGGCATGTAACTGATCACTGCAGTAATTCCCTGTGGAACAGTCTTTGTCGGAATTACGATGATATCCTTGTCCTTTGTCAAAGTCTGTGCCTGATTTGCCGCAAGGATGATATTTTTGTTATTCGGCAGTATGAAGATGTGATCTGCGTTGACCTCATCGATTGCAGTGAGCATATCATCCGTGCTTGGATTCATAGTCTGACCGCCCTCAATGATATAGTCTACACCGAGTTCCCGAAAGATTTCGTTCATCCCGTCGCCGATGGAAACTGCGATGAACCCTACCGGTTTTCTTGGTTCCTTTTTCTTTTTGAGTTCGGCAGCTTCAGCCTGCTGCACAGCTACTTTCTCGGCATCACGGATCAGTTTTTCCTGATGCTCCTCGCGCATGTTGTCGATCTTCATGCGTGAGAGTTGTCCGTACGTCAGAGCTTTCTGGATCGCAAGTCCCGGATCGTTTGTATGAACATGAATCTTTACAATGTCATCGTCTGCCACGCAGACAATGGAATCACCGATAGATTCAAGATAGGCTTTGAATTCTGTCTCATCCTTAGCGGTGAACGGTTTTTCCGTCATTATAATAAATTCAGTGCAATAGCCGAATTTAATATCTGCTTCAGCCTGCTGATCCGGTTTCACCATCTTTGTGCCTGGCACTGTTTCGATTGACGTATAGTCGATTTCTTTACCCAGAAATGCATCATATGCGCCGCGGATCACTTCAAGAAGACCCTGTCCGCCTGAATCTACAACGCCTGCTTCTTTAAGTACGGGCAAAAGCTCCGGAGTCTCTTCCAGTACCTGCTCTGCATGACTGATCACCTCAGGAAGAAATACTTCCAGATCATCTGTCGTTTCGGCAAGTTCTGCGGCTTTCTGGGAGATGCCTTTCGCAACAGTGAGGATCGTACCTTCTTTAGGTTTCATGACAGCCTTATAAGCCGTCGCAGTTGCGCGGTCGCATGCTTTGGCAAGAATGATCGTATCGATTTCTTTATACTCCCTGATTTCCTTTGTAAATCCACGGAGAAGCTGCGAAAGGATAACCCCCGAATTTCCTCTGGCGCCTCTCAATGAACCTGATGATATTGCTTTTGCCATAGAGACCATATCCGGGTCTTCAAGTGCCTGTACCTCTTTAGCCGCAGACATGATCGTGAGCGTCATATTTGTACCGGTATCCCCGTCAGGCACAGGGAACACGTTCAGTTCATTGATGAATTCCTTCTTAGCTTCCAGATTCGCTGCTCCTGCAAGGAACATCTTCCGGAGCATCTCCGTATTTATCGTTTTAACAGCCACGACAATATCCTCCTTAATCTATCACTCTCACACCTTCTACGAAGATGTTGATCTTTTCTACCGTCATACCGGTGAATTCTTCAACCTTATATTTTACATTGCTCATAAGATTGTCAGAAACAGAAAGGATATTCACGCCATACGAAACAATGACATGAAAATTCAGGGTGAGGGCGTTGTCATCTGAGATTTCAACCTGAATCCCGTGCGTCAGGCTGTCCTTTTTTAAAAGGCGGACAAGACCGTCTTTCATATTTACCGCTGCCATACCGACGATTCCGAAACATTCAACCGCTACGGAACCTGCGTACTTGGCGATCACTTCAGGGTTGACCGTGATGATTCCCAGATCAGTGCTCATACTTCCTTTCATCAATGTATACCTCCAGTTTTCTAATGGATTTTTGCCATAAATAACATGATTATTATACTATCACTTCATTAAATTTACAATATACATTCGATTTTTTTAAAAAATACTTGCAATGCCAAATCGTTTCTGCTAGAATATCATTGTTATGAGTCTAAATGACCAGTTCAGATTGTTAGGAGGTGCAGTCATGGCTAAATGTGCTATTTGTGAAAAGGGTGCTCATTTTGGTAACAATGTAAGCCACTCTCATAGAAAAACACCAAAAATGTGGAAATCAAATGTAAAATCTGTCAGAGTTAAGACAGAAGGCGGATCTAAAAAAATGTATGTTTGTACATCCTGTCTGAAGTCCGGACGCGTTGAGCGTGCTTAATCAGACATCGATCCTTTTGAATGACACGGAATAACCCCGGAACTGTAAAGAAGCAGATCCGGGGTTTTTTTAGCAGCAAAACAGGCGGTAACCAAGTACGAGAAAAAGAATCGTCAATATAACGCCCCAAACGAGATTCGGAAGCAGCATCATGATAAACATCCCTATTGCTGTCCAGAATAAAGCAAAACCACATACTTTTTTCATGTCGTCACTTCCGAATAAATCTCTTTACTTATCTTATGACGTGAGCTGCAAAAATATTCGATATATTATTTGTTTTCATCGTCTGAATCGAGGATGTCCATTACATCTTTTTCCGTCATCCGGTCTTCCTTGCCGGCTGTAAAACGATCGATCACATCAGGAACCATATCAAGGATTTTTGTAATAGTATCCTGATTTTTAATATTTACAAGCCTTGTTTTTCCGTCCTGGATCACGATCACGGCACTGGGGGTCATCCGGCCTCCGATGCCTCCCATACCCTTCTCCTTTTTGTCTCCGGAAAAAGCGCCTGCGCCGATACCGAAAGAAACATCTACCAGAGGAAGGATGATCGTCCCGCCTATGTGGATCGCATCGCCTACAACAGTCTTTGACGATACTACACCGTCCATTCCTCTGAACAGAGATTCCAGTGTTGATTTGAAATTATTCTTTTCTTCAGCCATTTTTTTATCCTCCTCGCATGACCTTTTATAAATCTGTCTAAAGAATCAGTTATATATTCTATAATTTAAATCTGCGTATATGGCGGTATGTGGTTCTGACGTTTTTATCCCAGAGCATATTCCAGGCAAAAATCAGAGCATACAGCATACGAATCTTTCCTTTTACAAATATACTGCCTTTCAATACTTTGTGTTCGAAATCAGGCCTGATCTGTGCATACTCTCCGATCAGCGGATAGATCATACTGATGCCGGCAAGTGTGTAGCCGGTGTATGCCGGATCGGTAAAACCGAATTCCAGATCCACAGAAGCTTCTGACGGCCGGAGAAAGTGGAACAGACGGCGTATTTCCCTCACCAGACGTGAAAATGCACTTTTGTGTACTTCATTTTGAAGAAAGGCCGAGAGTCGTTCTTTCTTCTTTACCAACGATTTTATCTTATCACAGATTTTTCGGAAAGTATATTTTATCTTTTCCGGAATTTTCTTTAATCTTTCATAAAACGCAGTTATTTTTTCTTTGAGCGTCTTTCGGTCGGAAAACCTGCGCTTTTTGCTCCCCTTCCGCTGATTCTGTCCGGATTTCGGTTTTTCCTTATGGGAGGGGGGTTCGTCAGTTAGATTAATTTCTTTATCAGTCTTTATTTTCCGGATTTCTCTGCCTGTGCTGGAGGGGGCTTCCGGGCGGACGGCGGCAGCAGGCTGTTCTTGCGTCGGCTGTCCGGAATGTTCTGAATGTTCCGGACGCTCTGACTTTTCCCGTCGTTCCGGGGGGCTCTCTGCCCGAACATCCTCTTCGCTTCCGAATTTCTTCCACGCTGCCCGGATGTGCCATGTAAATGTTCCGTCTTCGTAAGATACATGGCCCGATATAAGATGCATCAGCCAGTGGAAACGGATACTCCCCCTGATACTTTCCGGGCTGTTGTCCGCAGAGAACTCTGCTCTGTAGACAAAAGGAGCCAGGAGGAAGACAGCTGTCAGCAGCAGGAGCAGAGCCAGTATTCCAAGGATCAGAAATCCGATTAATTTTAGAATAAACAAAATAATATGTAACATGTGAACTACTGCCCTGCCTTTACATATTGTTCCTGACGCTCCAGAATATATTTTCTGAGGTCGGTCATTCCTGTTACAGTATATACTTCTTCCGTAATATCCCTGACCATTGCCAGAGCTTCATCATATCCGTCGGCGATTCCGACAACAAAGAGATCCGCATGGGCGAATACATGCTGTCTGAGGAGAATGCCGGAGAAAAATTCAAGCTGGTTCTGACTGCCCTGAGACAGTGCCACCACATAGACCTGCGGCTGAACTCTGTTTGCTCTCAGCTTTCTGATTATTCTTGCCTTTTTCTTCTGCCAGCATTCACTGACATACAGATCACAGTAAAATTCCATCTGCATAAGTCTTCTTCTTCCACGATATGGTAATTAATTATAATAAGAGTCGAGGATCGTACCGGCGATAGAGACTGCTCTTCCGCCGACGCTTCCATCGGATCCTTCTGTGATCACGGTGATGACCAGTTCCGGATTATCTACATTTGTAAAGCCTGTAAACCAGGAATGTGTCATGTCACTGCTTTCAGAACTGTACTCAGCTGTACCGGTCTTGCCGGCTACTGTGTACGAACGTCCCGCAAGTACGGATCCTGTTCCTTCGTTCACGACAGCGGCCATATATTCTTTGAGCTGAGAAGCCTCAGCAGAAGTCATGAGCCGCGCATAGCTCTTGGGAACATTCCTTCGAACTTCAGTGCCGGTATAATTTGTGACCGAATCTACAAGATAAGGCTCCATCAGTGTGCCTCCGTTGGCGATCGCCTGTGTGATCAGCGCCATCTGATAAGGGCTGACTGTTGTCCTGCCCTGCCCCATTGCAGTCATCATGATTTCAGATGTGGGCGACTCTTCGTCCAGCACAAAAGAACCTTTTGTATAATCGAGTACGCTCGGCAGCTGGGAATTAAACAGGAGATCCTTCGCAGTATCTCTGTAGCCTTCAATATCAAGCTGAAGTCCGAGATTGGCAAAGGAAGAATTACAAGAGTTCGCAAAAGAGCTCCTCAGATCCTCATGCCCGTGTACATTGCCGCCCGCACACGGGATCGTCGTATTATCTACAGTGATCGATCCGGCACAGTCATATGAATAATCGCTATAATTACTGTACTGTCTTATGTAAGCCAGTGTCGTGACGATCTTAAATACAGAGCCGGGGGCATAGGAACCGCTGGTGGCACGGTTGAGCAGCGGACTGTTCGTCTCATCAGTATTGAGTGTTTCCCAGTTTGACGCAATCTGATTTGGGTCGAAATCAGGCTTTGATACCATGGCAAGGATTTTGCCTGTATCAGCTTCCATGACAATAACAGCCCCTTTAAAATTTCCAAGTGCATCGCTTGCCGCCTGCTGAAGATCAGCATCCAGGGTAGTCACAACAGTATCGCCCTGATTTTTTGTGCCGTCAAATTCATTTTGAATCTTTTCGACAAAGAACGCATTTGATGTGAGCAGTTCAAAGTTTTCGACAGACTCAAGACCGGTCCTGCCTAGCTGCGGATCATTGTATCCGATAACATGTGCAAAGAGCGATCCGTACGGGTAATATCTTGTTTCGGTTCCGTCGTCGGCTACTTGCGTCTCTGCAAGGATATTGCCGTTCCGGTCCGTGATGCTGCCCCGAACAACGTTTTTTGCAAATGATTCCTGCCGTTGATTATAAGGGCTGTTGACGAAAGTATTCGCCCTCGCTACAGTAAAATAAACAAGATATCCCATGAGCGCTATGAACAGGATCACAAAGAAATAAGTGATCCATGCAAATTCTCTATTTCGAGTGTGTTCTTTGCTTTTTACGTGTCCGCTGTTTGGGGACTTCCTCGAATTTCGGCCCGCTCTTCGGTGTTTTTCTGGTCTTTCGAGGCGCTGTTCTTCCCAAGCCATCTGCTGCCTTCCTTTCTTTTTTTAGTTTTTCTTCTTCATCTTCGCGAAGAATATACAGTCCCTGGATGATGCCGAACATGATCATGGTGCTCAGCATTGAACTGCCTCCGTAGCTTACAAACGGCAGTGTCATGCCGGTCGAAGGGATGAATTTGGTCACTCCGCCGATCTGGAGAAATACCTGAAAGATGTAACAAGTACCGAGACCGAGAGCAACATATTTGTAAAAAGTATTGTGAATCTCCATTGCTATATTAAGAAACATGACATAACAGCTTACACATATCAAGATAATACAGAGTGAAAAGATCACACCCATTTCCTCAGTGATCGCTGAAAATATAAAATCTGTCTCTGCAACAGGGATCGTATCCGGCTGCCCCTGGAAAAGACCTGTCCCGAACCAGCTCCCTGTGCCAATTGCAAACAGAGACTGAGCTACCTGATAACCGCTGCCACTGTATGTTCCGATCGGATCCTGCCAAGCCTCTACCCTGACCTTGATATGGCTGAACAGATGATATCCTGCAACAGCGGCAAGCACTCCGGCTCCAAGCCCGGCAACTGCGTAAAGTGGCTGTCTTGTTGCTACGTAAAGCATGACCAGATATACCACGAAAAAGATCAGTGCGGCTCCGAGATCAGTAGAGAGCACAAGAATCAGTACGTGAGCGGCGGCAACAGCAGTTGTTACTACAATATTCTTAAATTCTTTCGATTTGTTCAGGCTTGCCGCTACATAAAATACAAACAGAATCTTGACAAATTCAGAGGGCTGTATATTAAGTCCTGCGATCTCGAATCCTAGATTGGCCCCGCCTGATTTGGGGGCAAACAGTGCTACGGCAAGCAGCGCTGCGCCGCCGACAGCGGCATAAATATATGTCCAGCTGTCAAGAAATGTGAGCTTCCGGATCAGGACGGGGACGATCAGCCCAAATGTGATTCCAAGTACTACGAAAATAAGCTGGCGGATTGCCGTACCATACGGAGAGCCGTTGTCTGCTGAAAGTCGGGTGATCATGACCATCCCGACGGTAATAAGCATGCACATATTGTTAATGACAAGCCGCGACACATTGGGATAGATCAGATTGTACAAAAGTATAATGGCGAGTGATACGACTGCGAGAGCCATATACAAAAACAGGATCCGCATGTCTTCCGTCGCCAGATACATTGTACCGAATGCTGCAATCTGCAACAGGAAAAGAAGTACATCCTGACGGATCAGTACTCTTTTCTCTTCATCCTCGTAATTCCGTGTAAAGATGGAAAAACAGGAAAATGTATATGCTGCCATAAGGACAATGATAATGTATTTTGACAGTTGAATTATAATGTTTACCATATTATCACCAAATTATTAATATCTTCTGCGTTTCCTCAGAGAATGCCTCTCCTGAAATGCCCTTCAGTATACCTGCTCTGCAGATATTCCTCTTCCGGCTGATCCGCTTTTGCCGTGCTGCAGAAGGCGGATTCCATCATCTTCAGGACTTCCGCGGTCTCTCCGGCAGCCTCTGTAGTGAAACGGATTCTCAGATAGCGCGGATTCATAAGTCTGATTTCAGGGGCCTCCCCTGCGAGACAGAGCGGACGGTCATTGTGGATCACGTTATAGCAGGAATCGCAGTATGCCTTTACTGGATAGATGCTGCCACAGCGGTCTGTAATTCCGGAAAGCCCGTAATCTCTCCGACATCTGCCGGATGTCTTGAAAAGGCACTGTGCGGAGACCATTACGGGAGCACGTCCGTATATTTCCAGCTCGCAGTCGCTTAGGCCGAGACAGGCAAGTTCTTCACTGTTTAATTCCAGAGGAGCCGTGAATTCCGAGACTCCGAGTTTGTTCCAGAATCTTTTTGCGTATCTGTTAAACACATATAGATTATGGTCCAGAATTATCTTTTTGTCAAATCCACGCTTTTTGAGAAACTGGAATTCTTCCAAATTCCTGATCAGAACGCCGTCTGCATGGATGCTTTCAGACCCGTTCAGAATGTGTTCCATATTTGCGTATTCACTGCTGCGAAAAATGTGCGGCAATGCGGAGATGATCTCAACCTTTTTCTCTTTGATCCTGTGAAACAGATCAGAGATCTCCGCACCATTTTCCCTGCCAGCTGCAGCAAGTATATCGGTTCCGGCATAAAGCCGGACCGGAGGTATTTCAGTCCGCGCGATCCAGTCGGCCACCGCTTTGAGCTGTACGGGAGTTTCGGCATATACAGAAAGACGAACTGCCACGGATTCTGAACCGACGGAGTTATTGTGTACTGTATTCTCTTTTGGTTTCTGAGGCTCTGTCCCTGGAGTCCGTTCATAGCGGGAAAGAATCTTTTCTTTCAGCATGTCCATTGCACTGCGCCGTAATAGATTGAGCTGCTGAACCGGAAGAAAGATATTCTCATCCATTTCGATATCAAGATGATCAAAATAAAATTCGGAATTCCCGGTTTTCTTTATCTGCGCACAGATGCGCGCACTGTCCATCGGACGATTCTGCGCTGCCTGCACAGGCTCATGGGAAATAGTCCGGCAGGATATTCCTCCGGAAGTTACCTGCAGAACGGCGGGACTTCCAATCCTGAGCGTCAGCTCTCCAGTCATTGACCTTTGCAGTTTCTTCCCGATAATATGATCGTCTATAAACTTCAGAAGCGATTCATTCCGGATACGGTTCAATATCATGCCTTTTTGCAGCCGGATATGCTTGCGGACAAGGAATGTGATCGTCCCGCCCTTTTTTACTGCACTTCCGAGAGTATAATTATCCTTGCCGCCGGTGATCTCTATGACATCTCCGGTATTCAGGTCTGTAAGGACTGCAGCATGTACTTCTCTGCCCTTTTGATACTGCACTTTAAGAGCCGGAACTCCTGCGTGGTTCGGCCGTTCGAGAGACATCATCTCCCGCCCGTTACGTGTCTTGTAATAGCCGGAGGATGATCCGCCACGGTTGTAGAGATCCATGAGCATCTGCCGGTCTTCAGGGAGGACATGGAATCCTTTACGCCCGTATTTCAAATACATATCTGTGTACTTGCGGTACAGTGATGTGACACCGGCCACATATTCCGGCTTTTTCATTCGTCCCTCAATCTTGAATGAGTCGATCCCGGCTTCGATCAGATCGGGAATGATCTCGAGGGTGCAGATATCTTTCGGACTTAAAAAATATTTTTTATCTCCATTGAAAGTATAGGGCAGCCTGCACGGCTGGGCGCACTGGCCTCTGTTGCCGCTCCGGCCCCCGATCATGCTGCTTAGGAGGCACTGCCCTGAATAACAATAACAGAGAGCACCGTGCACGAAGCACTCGATCTCCAGGTCTGTCTGTGCACGGATTTCACGGATCTCTTTCAGAGACAGTTCTCTTGCCGGAACAACACGCGTTATTCCCTGCGCTTCAGCAAATTCTGAGCCGCAGGATCCGGTGATTGTCATTTGTGTGCTGGCATGTATATCAAGTCCGGGAAAATATGTATTTATATATTCTAAAACTCCCGTGTCCTGTACAATAACCGCATCAAGGCCGTTCTCATAAAAAGGCGCAAGATAACCGTATAAATCGTCGATTTCACTCTCTTTAAGCAGTGTATTCACAGTAAGATAGATTTTCCGGCCGTAAAAATGAGCCTCGCGGATCGCCTGTATCAGTTCTTCTTCCGTAAAGTTATCCGCATAGGCTCTTGCACCGAATTTGGCCCCTCCGACATAGACCGCGTCGGCACCGGCCTTCAGAGCTGCCTCAAAAGCGGGATAGGAACCGGCCGGTGAAAGTATTTCGATCTTTCTTTCCGTCATATTTCAAATAAAATCCTTTGCTTTCTATAAAAAATACTCTTATTTAATGAAACAGGCTGTCGATTAGGACAGCCTTATTAGTTACCTTCTACGGTTCTTCATCTCAGTTTCAAGTTTGACGATCTGCATCTGCAGATCATTGTTTTCATCTTTGATCTTTGCCAGTTCTTTCTCGGCATTTTCCAACTTGATCTGTGCAGAGATCAGCTCGTGTTTCAGATCGTACATCTCTTTATCTTTCAGTTCGATATCGTTCTCAAGGGAGTCCCCCTGTTTTTTTGCCTTAAAATAATCATCTGCAATGTTCAGGGCGAGAAGTACATTTCTGGTGTCAGCGCTCTGTTTCCTGTATCCCTCACTATTCGCACACTCTGTTATCTTGTGATTCAGATAGGAAGATACTTTCTGCAGATATTCTTCGCCTTCAAATCCACTGAGAGTATATACCTTTCCCCCGATCAATACTTCTGTAAAATGTTTTGCTGAACTCATAACATCCTCCTCGCGTTTCATACAGTTTATTATAAACTATTTACCAGTAAAAACCAACTGTTTTTTCGAGAAATAAGGGACTGTTAGAACTGTTACGACGCAGCTGCGGTTCAGTCTCCCTCAAAAGTCATCGGAATTCCGAGATGCCGGTAAGCAAGTTCTGTCACCACTCTTCCACGCGGAGTGCGCTGTATAAAGCCGTTTTTCAGCAGGTATGGCTCGTATACGTCCTCCAGGGTGCCTGCATCCTCGGAAATCGCCGCAGCCAGTGTATCTAGACCTACCGGTCCTCCCTGAAATTTTTCAATCATAGTCAGCAGGATACTCCGGTCGATATGATCCAGCCCATATTTGTCAACATCAAGGAGATCCAATGCATAATCAGCTACTTTTTTAGTAATCCTGCCGTCGTATTTTACCTGGGCAAAATCCCGAACGCGTTTTAGAAGACGGTTTGCAAGCCTCGGAGTTCCTCTGGAACGCCTTGCAAGTTCCAGAGCTCCGTCCTCCTCAATCTCCACATCAAGTACGGATGCAGAACGGAGAATGATCGTTTTGAGTTCTTCATCCGTATAGAATTCGAGACGGTTTACAACACCGAATCTGTCTCTTAAAGGCGCTGTCAGCATCCCGGCACGGGTGGTAGCGCCTACAAGTGTAAATTGGGGAAGATTAAGGCGGATTGATCTTGCTCCCGCACCTTTCCCGATCATAATGTCGATAGCGTAGTCTTCCATAGCCGGGTATAAAACTTCTTCTACCTGACGGTTCAGACGGTGGATCTCATCTACAAAAAGTACGTCATGTTCCTGCAGACTGTTCAGAATGGCTGCCATCTCCCCCGGTTTCTCAATGGCAGGACCTGACGTAACTTTCATATGAACGCCCATCTCATTGGCGATGATGCCGGCAAGTGTCGTCTTTCCAAGCCCGGGTGGTCCGTAGAAAAGAACATGGTCAAGCGCTTCTCCACGTGCTTTTGCGGCTTCAATGTATACTGATAAAGTCTGTTTGGCTTTTTCCTGTCCGATATAATCTGTCAGACGCTGGGGACGCAGCTCTCCTTCAAGCCGGATATCTTCTTCAAGATTTTCTGTTGTAATGATTCGTTTTCCCATGATAATCTATATAATCCTCTTCTCTAACGCTGATGATCTGTCTGTATATGCCGGGATATACTGCCATAGTATATCATTTTGAAAACAGCTAGAAAAGATATTTCAGGGCTTCTTTCAGTATATCTTCGACTGTCTGACAGTCCGGCGAAGTCTTCTTGACTGCACGGAGACTTTCTGCGTTTCCATATCCCAGAGCTGTAAGCGCCTGTACAGCTTCCGCCTGCATGCTGCTCTCTGCGGCTCCGGATGTAACCTGGACTGTATCGTTTCCATGTGCCGCATGATCCAGCACGGTTTCGATATCTACTTTATCACGGAGCTCAAGTATCAGCTTTTCAGCCGTTTTCTTGCCGATGCCGGGAGCCGCGGATATGGCCTTGGCATCCCCTGACATGATGGCAAACCGAAGATCGTCGGGTGTCATGCACGACAATATATTCAGACCACCTTTCGGTCCGATTCCGCTCACTCCGATGACAAGTTTGAAAATCTCCAGATCATCTTTCGTAAGAAAACCGAACAGCTGCATAGCATCTTCTTTAACGTTTAGATATGTGTAGAGCTTTACTTCACTTCCCGGCGATGGCAGCATGGATAATGCCTGCTGAGGCATAAATACTCCATATCCTACTCCTCCTACGTCTACGACTGCCTTGTCCGGCTCAACTGACGCAAGCTCTCCTCTGACATATGAAATCATCTATTTTCTTCCTTTACTGTAGTTTTAAATTCCAGGCTGCGGATTCTTTTCAGTACCTCTCCGGCCACTATACCAATTACAGCCCCGGTCAATAGTCCTGAAATAAGAAGTACGGGCAGATAGTATCCGACCTGATAAGTCTCAACGATGACCATTGCTACGATAAGCTGACCGACATTATGGCTCACCCCGCCGGCCATGCTTACGCCGGCGACACTGAATCTGCCCGTTCTTACCAGAAACGCCATGACCGCCAGACTTAAAATGCCGCCTGCAAGACTATATATGATACTGAATAAATTTCCGAAAATAAATCCTGCAAGCACGATCCTGACGACAGACAACAGGAGTGCCTCCTTCCAGTCTGTCTTATATAGAACGATCACGATGACCAGGTTCGCAAGCCCCAGTTTGATTCCCGGAGCACCGAACTGGATCGGGATCAGTGTTTCTACATAGCTGAAAATTAATGCAAGGGCTGTCAGTACACCGAAATATGCCGCTCTGCTCCTCAATTTAAACATCAGTCCTCTCTATTGTGCGATCCCGTCGAGTTCATTTGCCTCGGAACTTTCTACCGATACAACGACCTTATTGGGAAGACAGATGATACTCTCCCCGTCTCTTTCGACTGCCCTGTGATTTACACAGACCTGATCCGGGCAGTCTGCCCATTCCATGCGTGCCTCGCCGCCCTCTATTATCAGACGGTTGGTATCGTTGATCTCGACGGTCTGATCTTCGGAGAGATCATAGGTGCCGAAGCTTTCTCCGTCCACTGTCACTTCTACTCTGTGTTCCCCGTCACTCTGACTGAAAAACTGAAATGCCAGGATAGCTGCTGCTATAAGTATAATGGCTGCTGCAAGTATCAGATCATTTTTCTTCATAAAACAGTACCTCTGGTTAACTATAGTTAACTCTTCACCTAAGATATCATAGCACACCGACTTTTATTATGCAATCACATGTTCGATTGTTGTGCTACGGACGAAAATCCGATATAATAGCGGATAGGCCGAAATCCGGCAAAAGAATACGTACAATATGTAAAAGAAAAATATACGGGAAGACTGCAGAAAGGAAGACACAAGTGGAACTGAAAATAACTTTAATGCACGGAATACCATTTCGCAGGAAGACGGCATGTATGGCGGCAGTATGTATATTATTTACTGCCGCGCTTACCGGCTGTTCAACGCCGCCGAAAAGCGAATCTCTTACAATGAACGGAATGTATTTTGATACAGTTGTCCAGATTGAAGCCTGGGGAGCAAGTCAGGAGATTATGGATCACTGCAGGCAGATGTGTGAAGAATACGAACAGATACTCAGCGCTACGATAGATACAAGTGAGATCTCAGAGATTAACCATGCAAAGGGACAACCAGTAACCGTCTCTGACGAAACAGCCGAGCTGATCGTAAAGGGAATCGAGTACGGTGATCTCTCCGGCGGACTCTTTGATATAACGATCGAGCCGGCATCGAGCTTATGGAACTTCACTGACAATCCGGAAGGTGAACTTCCTGATGAGGATGCACTGGCGGAGGCTGTCAGCCATATCGATTACCGCTGTATACAGGTAGAAGGGAACACTGTGACACTTACTGATCCCGAGGCACAGATCGATCTCGGAGGTATTGCAAAGGGATATATTGCAGACCGCCTGAAAGAATATCTTGAAAGCCAGGGAATCGAACATGCACTGATCGATCTGGGAGGAAATATGCTGACTCTTGGCGGAAGGTATGACGGAAGTGATTTCAGGATCGGACTGCAGGAGCCGTTTGCCGATACAGGAACTGTCATTGCAGCGGTGACTGTAAATGACCAGTCTGTCGTGACATCCGGGGATTATGAGAGATATTTCGAAAAAGACGGTGTGATATACCATCATATCCTTGATCCTGATACCGGTTATCCGATACAGAACGATCTGGATCAGGTGACGATCATCTCCGATGAATCCGTGGACGGAGATGCACTGAGCACTACTTGTTTCGCCCTTGGATTAGAAGACGGACTGGAACTGATCCAAAGCCTGGATGGTATAGAAGCCGTGTTTGTGACAAAAGACGGGGAAATTCATACAAGCAGTGATGAAATTGAACTGGAGCTGATGGAATAAATTTCGGATTTATCGTACAGGCTCATAATTGAAAAACAGCACAAAGCAGATTAATACAGCACAGACAATTCACGTATCCACGGACGGAGGAAGATTGATTCCGGCTCCGGTTACAGAATATAACAGGAACTAGCAAAGCAGGACGAGTGCTAAATACAAATCA
>NZ_VMSO01000064.1 GCF_008691045.1 Mediterraneibacter catenae | reverse complement strand
GCGATATACTGGGAACCGTTATCAAAGTAGCAGGCATCAAACTTTCCGTATCGGAGGATCGCCTGGCGGAACGTATCCTCAACAATGGCTTCCTCCTGGCTGTCATAGAAACGGGAAGCCAGCAGTAGGCGGGAATGGTCATCGATTGCAGAGGAAAGATACGTCTGTACTCTGGCACCATTTTTCCCAATCGGAAGTTTCGGGCCGTACTTGATATCCCCCTGTACCAGCATCATACGGTGCGGTTTGCAGAAACGTTTGGAAGAACTTCCCCGTGCATCGCGGTACATCTGCATCTGTTCCCTTCCGTAACCAGCCCGGTACAGGTGCCGTTCCAGAGTGGAGCGTTTTAGGACTCCCGGTGCAGCATAGCCTTCCAGTTCCAGGATGCAGATGATCTGTGCGACAGACCGCTCCGGGACTTCTTTACGGAGCTGGATCGCCTGCTCAAGCAGAAGATCAAAGTTTTCCGGAAGTTTCTGTGAACGGCGTTTTTTGCGTGCA
>NZ_VMSO01000063.1 GCF_008691045.1 Mediterraneibacter catenae | reverse complement strand
GGGGGCAACACCCGTTCCCATCCCGAACACGATGGTTAAGACCCAGACGGCCGATGGTACTGCACTGGAGACGGTGTGGGAGAGTAGGTGGCCGCCAAATCAAATGGGCTTATAGCTCAGCCGGTTAGAGCGCACGCCTGATAAGCGTGAGGTCGGTGGTTCGAGTCCACTTAAGCCCATTTACCCAGACGGGTAAGCCTTACAGATAAAAGAGGTAAGGCCCACTTAAGCCCATTTACCTGAAAAGGTATTAACTAAATATGGGGGATTAGCTCAGTTGGGAGAGCGCCTGCCTTGCAAGCAGGAGGTCACGAGTTCGACTCTCGTATTCTCCACTCGGTTTCGCAAGAAACCGTATGTACCTTGAAAACTGCATACAGAGAAAATCAATGATATAAGATCTTATATATCTTATACAAGACATCCGAGGTAATGTTATTTAACAACATTAGCAATACAGTCTGAAGAAAACAGACTCAAATAAAATTGGCCTATTACCAACGCATGTAACGCTATACATGTGTGGATGGAAGTTCATTCCCGTGAACTGA
>NZ_VMSO01000062.1 GCF_008691045.1 Mediterraneibacter catenae | reverse complement strand
GAGTTGTCAGGGAGAGTCAAAAAGGAGGAAGTTCTTCGGGCTAACGGCTCGTGGAAAACCTCGCCGAGACTGAAGAACAAGGCTTCGTTCTAAAGCTCGGAAAGACCTCGCTAAGAACTCGAGCCTTTTGGTGGCGATGCGTCCGGGGGCAACACCCGTTCCCATCCCGAACACGATGGTTAAGACCCGGACGGCCGATGGTACTGCACTGGAGACGGTGTGGGAGAGTAGGTGGCCGCCAAATTTAAAAGAGAGAGACTTAAGGCAGAAGCGCTGCCGAAGTTAAAAATAAATACCGGCAGAGAGGGACAACAATCCCTCAGCGCCAACCCAATCAGCAGGGCAGTGCTGTTAACGCTGGGTTTACCAGTGATCAGAGTTCAAATGGAGATTTGGGTTCTGATGACTGATAAACAATCAGTCAAAGTTACGAATGCGAAGCTCTAAAGCCTACGGCTTTATCGCTCATGGCACTGCGTGCCAATGCATCAAAAATAAATACTGTTTAGGAAAGCAAGCTTTCCCCACAGCATCATTTTTGCTGCGCTCGCATTCT
>NZ_VMSO01000061.1 GCF_008691045.1 Mediterraneibacter catenae | reverse complement strand
CACACGCGAAAAACGCCGTTCACAGAAGCTTCCGGAAAACTTTGATCTTCTGCTTGAGCAGGCGATCCAGCTCCGTAAGGAAGTCCCGGAGCGGTCTGTCGCACAGATCATCTGCATCCTGGAACTGGAAGGCTATGCTGCGCCGGGAGTCCTGAAACGCTCCACTCTGGAACGGCACCTGTACCGGGCTGGTTACGGAAGGGAACAGATGCAGATGTACCGCGATGCGCGGGAAAGTTCTTCCAAACGTTTCTGCAAACCGCACCGTATGATGCTGGTACAGGGGGATATCAAGTACGGTCCGAAACTTCCGATTGGGAAAAATGGCGCCAGAGTACAGACGTATCTTTCCTCCGCAATCGATGACCATTCCCGCCTATTGCTGGCTTCCCGTTTCTATGTCAGTCAGGAGGAAGCCATTGTTGAGGATACGTTCCGCCAGGCAGTCCTCCGATACGGAAAGTTTGACGCCTGTTACTTTGATAACGGTTCCCAGTATATCGCCAGGCAGATCAGGCTCTCTCTTTCAAGACTGGGGATCCGGGTTCTCCATGCAAAACCGCGGAGCGGCAAAAGTAAAGGGAAGATTGAAAAGTTCCATCAGGTAGTGGA
>NZ_VMSO01000060.1 GCF_008691045.1 Mediterraneibacter catenae | reverse complement strand
GGAGCAGAAAAAATATGACTCCATGGTCCACACAATGCTAAAACTGAGCAAGCTTCCTATGAATGAGCCGAAAACCTTTGAAAGATTTGATTTCAGCCGGCTCCATGGAAAGCATGTGCAGTCACTGAAGAACCTCTCTTCTCTGTCCGCTCTGTATGCAGGAAAAAATCTGGCATTTATTGGTCCGCAGGGTGTAGGTAAAACTCATCTGGCCATGGCTTTTGGGCGGGAATGCTGCCTGAAAGGATATAAGACTTATTTCTTAAGGGCAAGCGAACTCAACCAAAAGTTGACGGATGCAAGGAAACACGGCCAGGAGGGGGCTGTCATCAACGGGCTGGTAAAGCCTTCCTGCCTGATCATTGATGAGATTGGCAGGTGTGTGTTCGATAAAGAGAACACCCGTATGTTCTTTGATGTGATTGACCGCCGCTATAATAAAGATGGTCCCAGCACCATGATTTTTACCAGCAACAAAACACCAAACCAGTGGGGCGAATATTTCAGCGAAGATGATACGCTGCTTTGTTCTTTAGACCGGGTTTTTGATGACGCCACTGTATTTATGATCAAAGGTGACAGTTACCGGGGACGCAAGCTGGAAACACTTGGTCTTGAGGCTGGTATCGCAAAACATACGGAGTATAAAAATGCGTAACTGTTAATAACATACATGATGCATTGGCGATTTTAAATTGACTGAGATTGGCGTTTTTAATCCGACTCTGAATGGC
>NZ_VMSO01000006.1 GCF_008691045.1 Mediterraneibacter catenae | reverse complement strand
TGACTTCATCCGGACGCATAAGCGGAGCTACACACCGAAAGACTGGGTGATCATCCCCTCGGATATGCCTGCCGAATACAAAGACTATGGCTATTGGACGGTGCCTTATTTCCAGCAGAAAGCATCTGCTATCGGCCCCAGCACCCGTGCTTTGATCGATGCAGTCATTCAGAAATACGCTTATCCGGTGCAGTCATTCCGAAGCTGCTTTGGTATTCTGCGGTATGCGGAGAAGTACTCGCCGGAACTATCGCTGTAAGTTTGTAGACTATAGTGATCTGCTGGACGAACTGATCGTTCTCAACCGGCAGGAAGATCTGAATAAGTACCGTAAGAGGATCAAGTACTATGCACGGATCCAGCTGCTGTTCATTGATGATTTTGCCATAAGCAGGTATTCAGAAGAAGGGATCAAGATCCTGTATCATCTCATAAAACTTCGGGATGACCTTGGCACCTCCACACTCTTCAGCTGTCAGTATTCTCCAGATGAGTGGGGAAATCAGCTGAGTGACGAAAAGGAATGCTACGGTAAGCTTGACGGGATCAGACGCAGACTAACGACAGGATTTACTGTACTTATTGAGAAAGCATAGCTTTCTTCTGGAACACCGATCAATACTGATCAGCAGGGCGGAGCCCCTCTTGCCCTGCCGATCTCTAAAGCCGACCGCTTAATATGGCCTTGACTGGCCGGGAAATGCGGCCCTGCTGGCCGCGGAAAGTGGCTGTTTGCAACAGAAAAGCTGGCGGTTCCTGTCATACGATTTCCGGACAGATTAAGAAGATAGACGATTACCAAAAGCAAGTGATTCTGCTGGACAAGACGCGGATTGATATTGATTGCATTCTCAATATAGACGGAGAAATTTTTGGTCTTACAAATGAGTCAGAAACAGATTTTGATTAAGCTCATGACCGCCATACCGCGTTTTCAATGGTATCCGCAAAATCTGCAGACCATAGACTGCAGCAATTATATTTAATTCCTTATGCCCGGGCTTCGCGGTTTGCTTTGATGATACTTCCGAATTTAAAGTTTCTGTCCTGAAGAAGTTCACGTGCCAGACCGATGCGGTTGGTTTTGAAATGGAAAAACGGCCGTGCAGCAATCTCAATAATCTCAACAGGCTGCATGTATGCCTCAAGGCATTCTCTGATCTCATCTTCAAGATCCGCAACCGTATAGCCTTCCTTCGGAACAATATATAAATACGGTACGTAATATCCGGGATGCGTACTGTCCGGAACAACTACAAAGAATTCATCATCAATTCCTTCTATCTCCGCATCAGCAATCACATTTTCCATCGGAAGAGTCGCCAGATCTCCGCCGCCATAGCGAGGAGCGGTTCCTCTCGTCTGAACATAAAGAACACCGTCTTCATTCATAAAGCCGATATCTCCTGTATGAAGCCAGGTCATGCCATCTTCATGCACCTGAAGTGTCTTTGCGGTAGCTTCCGGATTATCATATCCAAGCATTAACCCCGGTCCGCTGATGCAGACCTCTCCGAGTACATTATAAGTAAGCTCATTCTGTGTACCCGGTTCAAAAATACTGATCGTATTAAAATAAGTAGGAACACCAACATTTCCGTATCCCATCGGATGCGGAGTCATCGGCATGGATACATTGGAGCCTGCCTCACTGCTTCCGTAACCGGTAGTCAGCCGGATGTTGCAGTTATGTGCTCTCAGAAATTCCTGAGCGTTTTTCATCTGTGTATTGTTGTAAGACTCCGATCCGACACCTGCCGCCTGCAGATGTGACATATCATAATCGTCCGGAATACGTCCGTTTCTCATAACAGTTTCCATAAAAATCGGAATGATCGGCCAGAACGTCGGCCGTGTACGCATCATCTCCAGATCCACATCTTCCACACGGCAGAACGGTGCAAGAATCAGCAGTTTATTTGAAGACAGCGCCATCAGATACATGGAAACCACAACTGCAACCAGACACGGCGGGAGGGACGTGATCAGCAGATTTGGTCTGAAGCCATCTCCTCCGGCATAAAAATTCATCTGTGCCACTACCGAAAGCATGGTATGAGCGGAATGAGTTACCTGTTTGGAAGGACCTGTGGAACCGCTGGTGTACGCACGGAAAAGCGGACGATGGATATCAACCGGAGCTTCCACAATACCGGTATAAGAATCTCCCATCATCAGGAAATCTTCCCAGCTGATTACAGCGGAACCATGAGCACTCTCAGAAGAATATCTCTCTTTCAGGCTCTTCTGTACATAATCCGGAAGATCCTCAAAATCACAGGACGTACAGGCTTTGACCAGAATAACTTTTTCAACATCTGTCTCTGACAGATATTTCTCCAGTTCCTGCTGTGACAGATAATCATGCGCAATCATAGCTTTTGCGCCTGATTTTGCTACCGCCTCAACATTTTCCTGAATTGTATTGTCCCGGCAGATCAAAGATGCACCGATCTTTTCCGCTGCCAGCAGAATCGGAATAAACTCCGGAACCGAAAGCAAAAACACCGGAATCTGATCTCCTTCTTTAAATCCCATTGCTCTGAGAGAACGCGCAACCTTTTCCGTCTGATCGAAAACAGTCTTCCAAAGAACTTCTTTTCCATAAAAATCAATTGCGGCTACATCTTCTCCCGGACAATAACTTTTCAGATATTCAAGCACCGTACATTTCGGTTCTTTTATCATCTGTCTGAGCTGCTCCGGATAATACTTCAGCCACGGGCGATCTACGCTTGGTTTTCCTGTCAGATTACTCATATTATTCAATCTCCTTCCTTTTTCATCACGTAGTAAAAACGACTATGTGTTTGTTATATCACAATATTTTCCATAAACCTACTGAATCAAAATGAATAAATATGATTCCCGTGGAATTTCAGACACATGTTCCATCCGTCAAAGCTTCCTTCTCCGCAAAAATCCCCTGCATCACATGCTGAATATTTGCAGCTATCACTTCCTTATTTTTCACAATCCCTTTTTCCTCCGACTTCCAGATAACTTCAAATGTCTTTGAAAACTTTTCTCTCATATCAACACGGTTGATCAGCAGCAGGTTGTTCTGAGCTTCATCAAGTCTGAGATAAGAAACCATTTCACTCAGGAAAAGGCAATGTCTGTCATTGTATTCAAGATCCGTTATAATTCTGCCTTCTATCATATAAACCTGTACATTGGGATGATTGCATACAAGATCCATAAAATACTCCAGGCAGCGTTTCTGCTGTCTTGCGTTCAGCTGTATTTTGCAGTTATAAAAATCAATCTTTCGTTCAACAATCAGATTATAAAATGTCGTCTTGTAAATCAGAATACGGATATCCGATTCCTCGATAATTCTGGATGTCATCCGATAAACCGACCGCGGCTGTTCCGGTCTGACTGTACCGGTCTTCGCTTCCCCAGTGGTTTTCTCCAACATTTCAACAATCTCCTCAAAAACATCTTCCGGCAGAAAATGTTCCGTCAGATGGCCGATAATCCAGGACTGTCTCAGAGAAAGCATTCCATGGATGTACACTATAGTTGAAGTAAAATACTCCAACTTCAACTTTTCGATTTGATCTGGCATCTCTGCTGTATCATGTCAGACCATGGCATCAGCTCTTCTATACCTTCGGGCTCATTTTTGTAGTCCGGCATATAGAGCAGTACAGTCTCCAGATATGCGTAGATGTTCAGATTGTTGAGTTTTGCAGTTTCTACTAAACTGTAAATGATGGAACTGGCCCGGGCGCCTTTTACAGTATCATGGAACAGGAAGTTTTTCCGCCCTATCGCATAGGGGCGGGCGATATTTTCTGCGATATTGTTCGATATGGAGCACCGCCCATCCAACAGGTAGTTCTCCATATATGGGCAACATCAATGATATTCAGGCAAGAGGAAACCTGATGTGGGATTCGGCAATGGCGGAAAACGGCATTCTGAAAGTCGGAAGGGTGACAGATTTCCAGGCACATCAGCTTGAACATCAGCTGGGAGCATATACAGACTGTAATCACGGTCAGGGACTGGCAGTGATCCACCCGGCATATTACCGCCATATTGTGAAAGACGCGGAAGAGAAATTTACGAGATTTGCAAAAGAAGTCTTTGGCGCAGATACAGCGGAGAAAGGTGTAGAGGCACTCGCTGACTTTATCAAAGAGTGCGGCCTGCCGACGAAGATGGGCGAGTTGAAGTCAAAGGTCGAGATCACACCGGAGGTTCTCAGAAATGTAGCTGACACATGTAATGTGATCAAGTGCAATCCGAGAGAGCTGAGCCGTGATGAGATCTATGACATCCTGATGGAGTGTATGTAAATTGAATGAAGCGGGTTTCGAGTATCCGCTTTTAATATAAAAGAGATAAAACGTGCAGAGAGAAAGGCGTGATCTGCCCGCGGGAGCTGATTTGCCCGCAGGCAGACGCGCCTTTTTCTCTCGCAAAGGGAAGGAGAAGAAAAGGATGGGAATATGGCTGATCACAGGCTGCTCCGGCGGTCTCGGAAAATGAACAGGCAGGAGGCGATAAAAGATGATACATGCAGATACAAAAGTAACAGATGTAATAGATAATCCGCTCTTTGCAGGATATGGCAGGCTGATATTTCCCACAGCTTTCGGAAGGCCGTCTGCGTCCATGACTCTTGACGAGGTCGGTTCTCTGCTGATCTATCACAACTATGTGAATACCGATACAACCATCGATGTGATCCGGGAGATGGAGGCGCGGAGAAAGCAGGGAGAAAAAATCTTTTATGATATTTATACAGAGCAGGAGAAACGCCGGGATCCGGAAAAGCGGGACACAGGTCTTTTCTTCTTCAGGGGCGGCGCCAATGCTCCCTTCGCCGTGATCTGCGCAGGAGGCGGGTTCTATTATGTGGGCTCAATACATGAGAGCCTGCCTCATGCACTGGAACTCTCCCGGATGGGATATAATGGATTCGCGCTTGTATACCGGACGAGTACAGCGGATACCGCGTGTGAGGATCTGGCAAGGGCAATCCGGTTTATTTTCGACCATGCAAAAGAACTGGGCGTGGACACGAGAGGGTATTCTCTCTGGGGCGGGATCGCTGACTGGCGCGTGATAAAAAGGCGTCTGGAATGTCTGGAGGCATTTGGCACGGATACGGAATTCCATCTCTATCCCGGTTTGCGGCATGGATTCGGACTGGGTATCGGAACGGAGGCGGAAGGATGGATCAATGATGCTGTCGCCTTCTGGGAAAGAAACAGGAAAAGAGGCGGTGTAAATTGAAACGGAGAACAATAGCGTTACTTTTAGCAGGAATGATGCTTTTGTTGAGCGGATGCGGCAGCGGGGAAAACACTGGCGTGGATGCAGGTGCGGCACAGACATCCGGTTCTGCGGAAGATACGGCACAGACAGAAGGCGGACAGCAGGACGGCGATCAGGGCGGTTCATCGGATGTTCAGGAACCATCCGGCACAGTGACCGAGGGAACGGAAGAGTATCGAGGGTTCACGCTGGATAATGTCCTTCACTCAGAGAATAACGGGGATGCCCAGATGCCGGTCGTATCGTCCCGTTACTGGAATATGGTACACGGACAGACGCCGGATCAGGTGCTCGAGGACACTGAAGGAGTCCAGATCATGCGTGTGCTCGGCAAAAATATGGCGTGGCTGTTAAAGAGCATCGAGGCTGGAAGAAAAGCGGGGATTACGCAGCCGGAGAAAGAACAGCGCATCAGCACGAATTATATCCGGTAATACAGGATATCTGTAGTCAGACGGCGGATGCCGGGGACATACATATGCTGCGTAATAAAAAAGAATCCAAATTGAAAAGAGAAAAAAGCAGGAGGGAAAAAGATGGAGTACCGTGAACTTGGAAACACAGGATTGAAAGTCAGTGAGATCGGACTCGGATGCGAGGGATTTTCCGAGGATGAATACCGCAATACAAAGAGACTCTTCGATGAGGCAGAACGGCAGGGAGTCAACTATTTCGACCTTTATGCGTCGGACCCGAAAGTGCGCGCAAGTGTGGGCGAGGCACTGGAAGGGAGAAGAGAGAAATTTATCATCCAGTCCCATATCTGCTCCGTGTGGAAGAACGGACAGTACAAGCGTACCCGCAACATCGATGAGGTGAAAGCAGGGATGAAAGAGATGATGTCTCTCCTTAAAACGGACTATATCGACGTGGGCATGATCCATTATGTAGATTCTCTGGCGGACTGGAAGGAGATTGCCGAAGGTCCGGTACTGGCGTATGCAAAAGAACTGAAAGACAAAGGGGTGATTCGCCACATCGGTCTGAGCAGCCATAATCCGCAGGTGGCTCTTGAGGCGGTAAAGAGCGGCAATATTGAGGTGCTCATGTTCAGCGTGAATCCGTGCTATGACCTGCAGCCTGCCAGTGAAGACGTGGAGGAATTGTGGGCAGAGAAGAACTATGAGGAGCATCTTGTCAACATGGACCCGGAGCGTCAGGAACTCTACGAAGTCTGTCAGCGGATGGGCGTGGGTATTACGGTCATGAAGGCGTTTGGCGGCGGAGATCTGCTCGATGAGAAACTCTCTCCGGCAGGAAAGGCGCTCACCGTGAACCAGTGTCTGCATTATGCGCTCACAAGACCGGCAGTCGCCACAGTGCTCTCCGGAGCACATTCAGTCGAGCAGCTTCGGATCAGCCTTGCCTATGAAGACGCGACAGAAGAAGAGAGAGACTATGCCCCTGCTTTTGCATCTTTTCCGAACATAAGCTGGGAAGGGCACTGTATGTACTGCAGCCACTGTGCTCCGTGCCCGAAGAAGATCGATGTTGCGTCCGTTACGAAGTTCCTGAATCTGGCGAAAGCTCAGGGAAATGTGCCTGAGACAGTGAGGGAGCATTATGAAGTGCTGCCGCATCATGCAGGAGAGTGCATCCGGTGCGGTGCGTGCGAGACTAGATGTCCGTTCAAAGTGGAGATCATGGAGAATATGAGACAGGCGGCAGAAATCTTCGGAAAATAAATCATATAGACATCCCGCGGATATCAGTGCTACAATATCCCGGGAGGATGACAGACATGGGTAAAAAAGACGAAAAGACAAATGTCATGCGGATATTGGAGCAGAAAAAGATACCGTATAACAGTTACAACTATCTCAGCACCGGGGCCATAGGCGGCGTAGAAGTAGCGCAGGCGCTCGGCGAGGATCCGGATATCGTGTTCAAGACACTGGTTACAGTGGGTAAGACTAAGGAACATTATGTGTTTGTAATTCCGGTGGAAAAAGAGCTGAATTTAAAGAAAGCGGCTAAGAGTGTTGGTGAGAAGAGCATCGAGATGATCAAACAGAAGGAGCTTCTTCCCCTGACCGGATATGTCCATGGCGGCTGCTCGCCGATCGGCATGAAGAAGCAGTTTACCACAACGATCGATAAGAGTGCAGGTGAACATGAGAAGATCATCTTCAGCGCAGGAAAGATAGGATATCAGGTTGAAGTGGCGCTTGCGGATCTGGAGAAAGTGGTCCGTTTTCAGCTTGCTGAAGTGGCGGAATAAAACAATCCCCTAACGGTACTGTTTCGGTGTCAGACCGGTGTACTTCTTAAATACTTTTGAGAAATAACTCTGGTCCTCAAAACCGGTCGCCACTGCGATATCGATGATAGAGAAATCTGTATTTGCCAGCAGCCGCTTGCTCTCCTCGATCCGCACCATGTTCAGATATTCCTTGAAGGCGGAGCCGGTGGAATTCTTGAACAAAGTGGAGAAGTATGAGGGGTGCAGGTGGACATGGGCGGCAACTTCCTCCAGGGTCAGCGGAGTGTTAAAATGGTCGGAGATATAGAGCATGGCCTTTTTAATGATCTCGCTGTTCCGTGAGGGGATGTAGTTGAACATGCTCTCCGAGAAAGTCTCCACGATCTCCTGTAATTTGTGGCACAGTGTATCCATTGAGTTGATCTGCTGCAGGTTCTGGAGAAACTGGTTATTCAGCTTAAGGATGCTGTCTGTCGGGGCTCCGCCTTCTATAGCTGTCCGGGACAAGAGTGAGCAAAGCTCTATGGCACGCGGCTTGACTGCTTCCAGACTGTTCCCCTGGGAAAAAAGTACATAACCCAGCAGGTCGTTCAGCACGGCATTTGCTTCGCTGACATCACCCTGTTTCACTCTGGCGATCAGCTCTTTTTCTTTCTCGTACGGATAGGAATCTTTCTGTATGGTCCCGTTTTTGTAACGCTGGATCGATTCGCTGATCCTGGACTGCTGCAGGAGCTTCTGGCTGTTCTGGCGCAGCTCTTTCTTACTCTCTGTGATCAGGTTGGAGAACAGGTAAAAGAGCAGATGGCTGATGTGGTTGACGCGGGCAGGAGTGATCAGAGGCAGGGCGCCTGCCTCATCATAGAGCTCCAGGGCATCGTCCATCGGGATACGGTACCGTTTGGAAATATCAGATATCAGGATCGAGTCAGGAGCGTCCATCAGGAAAGGACCGACCAGTATCGATCCGAGGAAACTCTGTTTGCTGATGAGTGGGTATACTATATGGTTTAAATCTGCATGGCAGGCGAATATGTAAGGTTCTCCGAGGGAGACGGCCTTTTTGCTGGCTGATATATGCAGTTTTTCGCAGGTCTCCGAGACAGGAAGGTGCTTCTGGAAAAGCCGGCAGAAAGTCGGTGTGTCGCCGACAGAGACGAGAATCTCTCCAACCTCGTTGATGATCTGGATCGGCAGGTCAATGCATGCATTAAATGTCTCGGCCATGGAGCGGATAGTCTGTTCCGGAACAAGTGTGTACAGTGCGGGTTTCAAAGAGCGCCCTCCTTTGCATAAATGGTATAAAAATCATAACATATTTTAGGAAAAAATGATAGAAATATGTGGTTTTAAGAAAAAATATACTAGTAATCCAAAATAATTGCAAAAAAAGAATGTATAACAAATTATAATAAAATATAATGATACTGGGGTCAAAAGGTATTTTGGCCCCTATGCTTTTTGTGGTGACACGACTCTGCGGATATGTTATATTTATCAAAGAGCGTTTTAGGAAATACTGCGGGCGTATGCCGTTATGTCGTAAAAGACACGGCAATACAAAGGAAAGGGAGGTGAGACGATGCTGCGCTATACTTGGAAACGGATACTGACAGGCATCCTCTCACTTTTTGTACTTGTGACAGTGACTTTTTTTCTCGTTCGCCTTATCCCCGGAAGTCCGTTCCGGCAGGGTGGGGTGTCTGAGCAGGTGGTCGAGACGATCGAGCAGGAATACGGTCTGAACGAGCCGGTACTGACACAGTATTTTTCATATATAGGGAATGTGCTCAGGGGGGATTTGGGAGTCTCTTATCAGGATCCTGCAACCCGGGTGACGGAGATCATAGCGAGGGCATGGCCGGTCACGGCGTCGATCGGTATCACGGCTCTGGCGGTATCGGTCCTTCTGGGAACCGGACTGGGGATCTTAAGAGCAGTCACGAAGAGACGTTTTGTAAGAGAATTGATTTCGGCAGGCGGGATGCTGGCAGCGGGAATACCCGGTTTTGCGGCTGCGATCCTCCTGCTTTTAGTATTCAGTGTAAAATTAAAATGGCTGCCGGCATCCGGACTTTTAAGTCCTGCTCATTATATTCTGCCGGTCACGGCTCTGTCTCTATACCCTGCGGCGATGATCGCAAGACTGGTGGGGAATACACTTGATTCAGAATTGCAGAAGGATTATGTATTATTTGCCAGGGCAAAAGGAATAGGGAAATGGCAGATCATTTTTACGCATGCTCTTAAGAATGCTTATCTGCCGGTCCTTAACTATATCGGGCCGGCTTCGGCCTCACTGCTCACAGGGAGCTTTGTGATAGAGAGCATCTTTACTATCCCGGGGCTCGGACGGGAATTTGTAGGTTCGATCACGAACCGGGATTATACGCTGATCCTCGGTCTGACCGTATTTATGGGAGCTGTGGTGATCATTGTCAATCTGCTGACAGATCTTCTATGCGCGTGGCTGGACCCGCAGACGCGCCGGGCGTACAAAAAAGCCGGGGACAGTGCAAAGTAACTGCAGATCGATTTAAGGAGGAAATGCCATGCTGCGCCGGATACGACAGCACTGGAAAAACTACATAGGAAACAGCCGGATGGCGCTCATCGGATGCACTATACTTGGGATATGGATCGTGCTTGCAGTAGCAGTGCCGCTGTTCGGACCGTGGTCATATTCAGAGCAGAACGCTGAAATACGCAACCAGGGAGCTTCTTTACTGCACTGGTTCGGAACAGACCGGTTCGGGCGCGATCTGTTTACGCGCGTGTGGTACGGAGCCGGGATCAGCCTGGCTGTGGGCATTTTCAGCACGCTTATAAACGGTATTATCGGTGTACTCTACGGCGCGGTGTCCGGTTATGCGGGAGGGCGCACTGATATGGCGCTCATGCGGATCGCGGATATAATCTACGCAATTCCGTCCATGCTTTATGTGATTCTGATCACACTTGTCATGGGTGCAGGCGTAGGAAGCATGATTCTGGGATTATGTGTCGCAGGCTGGATCAGTATGGCGCGGATCGCCAGAGGAGAGATCATAAAACTGAAAGAGACGGAATATGCCTATGCAGCGCGGATGGAAGGGATAAGTCCTCTGCGTATCCTGCTGAAGCATCTTCTTCCGAACGCCGCAGGAACGATTGTGGTCAATATGATCTTCCTTGTGCCCCAGGCGATTTTTACCGAAGCTTTTCTGAGCTTCCTCGGAGTGGGGATCGCCGCGCCGGCGGCCAGCCTCGGGACGATCATTCAGGAGGCGCGGAGTCAGATGATGCTCTATCCGTATCAGATGATCTTCCCGCTTATCGTACTCTGCGTGATGCTGCTCGCTCTTAATATGGCGGGAACGGCAGTGGAGCAGAGAGTGGGACAACATTCGGGAAAAGGAACAGGAAACAGATGAGTGTGCTGGATGTGAGGAATCTGAGCGTACAGTATCCGACGGAAAACGGCGCTGCAGAGATTGTAAAAGACATCAGTTTCAAAGTGGAGAAAGGCGAGATCGCGGGTCTCGTGGGAGAGTCCGGCTCAGGAAAGAGTACGGCCATGCTGGCGGTGATGGGGCTGTTGGGCGAACGTGCATCTGTCCGGTATGATCAGATCACGGTCAGCGGAGAAGCACCTGTGCCGGGGAAGAACGTGGCAATGATCTTTCAGGACTCTTTGAGCTGCCTGAATCCGTCAGTCAAGATCGGAAGACAGATAATGGAGACAGTGCGGTCACGGCGCAAATGCAGCAGAAAAGAAGCGGCATCCCGTTCACAGGAGCTGCTGGAAATGGCGGGGATCCGCAATCCTGAACTCAGGATGCGGCAGTATCCCTTTGAACTTTCCGGCGGAATGCGCCAGAGAGTAGTCCTCGCTATAGCGCTTGCGTGCGAGCCGGAACTCATTATAGCGGATGAGCCGACAACAGCCCTGGACGCCCTTGTCCAGGCACAGATCCTGCAGCTCTTTAAGCGGATCGTCCGTGAGACGGGAACTTCTATGCTCATGGTAAGTCACGATATGGGAGTGACTGCGGCGCTGTGCAGCAGAGTGTATGTCATGCATGGGGGAAGGATCGAAGAGAGCGGCACGGCGGAAGATATTTTTTATTCTCCGTCAGAAGAGTATACGAAACTCCTTCTCAGAGACGCACGCGGCGGCAGCCTGTCGGGTATGAAGAAAGAGGACAGTCTTGCCGGGCAGGCGGATAAATGCAGAGCGGAAGATGAACCGATCCTCAAGATGGAGCATGTTACGAAGATATTCGATGCGAGTGAGGGTATCCGCGATCTGTCGCTGGAGATAAGATCGGGCGAGATCCTGGCACTTGTGGGCGAGAGCGGGAGCGGAAAGACTACTGCGGCGCGCATACTTACAGGGATGCTTACAGAAGATGAAGGCACGGTGTATTATCACGGGAAGGTGCTGGACCGCCGGAAACGTATGGAATTATTTGAAGGAAGAGTACAGATGGTGTTCCAGGACCCGTATGCGTCGCTCAATCCATGCCTGACTGTGCGGGAGGCACTTGCAGAGGCGCTTGAAGCCGCCGCATGCAGGAAAAGTGTGAAAACGGACCGTGACAGAATGATGCAGGCCCGGACAGATGAAAAGATTGATGAAATGCTCAGGATGACGGGCTTAACGCCCGAGGATGCAGACCGATATCCACGGGATTTCTCCGGCGGTCAGCGGCAGCGCATCGGGATTGCCCGGGCACTTATTGTGGAGCCGGAGATCCTTGTATGTGATGAAGCGCTCTCTTCACTGGATGCGACTACCAGAGAGCAGATACTGGAACTGATCTTCCAGATACAGAGAAAGATCGGATTCGCCTGTCTGTTCATCTCACACGATATGCATGTGGTCCGAAGGATCAGTGACCGGATCGGCGTCATGTACGGGGGACATATCGTGGAGACGGGAAAGACGAAAAAGATCTGTGCCGATCCATGGCATCCTTATACAAAGCAGCTTATCGAAGCCGTGCCGGAACCTGATCCGATCAGGGCGGCTAAGATAAAGGCTGCACCGGTAAAAGACAGTGCGGACATCAATCCGTCCGGATGTGCCTTTGCCGGAAGATGCGGATACGCAATGGAGTGCTGCGGTTCGGAAATCCCGGAGGATTATGCATTTGAGGGGAGGGAGATATTCTGTTTTCTGTACTCCGACAGACACAGCGGCAGGAGAAGCAGCGACTACAGGATGACTTCGCAAATATAGCTTTCAGGAACAATGTAGACAGAAGATAGTAAGGAGATACGACATGAGGAAAAAACTGACAGCAGTATTACTTGCATTGACACTGCTCTGTACAGGGATACTGAGCGGATGCGTCACGGCTGATCCGTCAGCAGACGGAGAGGGAAAAGAGATTACAGTGGCGATCAGCAGCGACACGGGAACGATGGATCCTGCCGGGGCCATTGCCCTTACTTATCTCGCCTATTCCGTGAGCGCACTTGATGAACTGCTTACATATGATGAGAACGGTGATATCGAGTATCGGGCGGCAGAGAGTTATGAGGTAAATGACGATTCTACAGTATGGACGTTTCACTTAAGAGAGGACGCCCTCTGGTCAGACGGATCTCCAGTGACATCAGCTGATTTCCTGAATACGATCACGCGCGCTCTTGATCCGGCTTCTGGAAGCGGCTATGCAAACTATCTGTTCCCAATCGAGAATGCGGAAGCCATCTATAACGGTGAGGCGGATATGGACACGCTGGGTGTGGAGACCCCGGACGACCATACGCTTATCTTCCATCTGGCGGAACCTTGTGTCTATTTCCTCGACCTGCTGCGGCTTCCCGTTTACACGCCGTCCTGTTCAGAACACGCGGATTCTGTGGACAGCGGATGGGACCGAGATCCGGAGACAAGCCTGGCCAACGGCCCGTTCCGTCTGGCAGAATATGTCCCGGAACAGTATTTCGTTCTCGAGAAGAACGAATATTATTGGAATGCGGATGAAATAAACCTGGATACGATCACCTACCGTTTCTTTGACGACACTCAGTCAATGGCAAATGCATATGAAGCGGGGGAAGTGGACGTTGCCACATCGCTTTCTTCTACAGTCATGGAGGCGTATGAAGGTGCAGAAGATCTGTTTGTGACTGATCAGATCGCAACGAGATACATTTATATGAACCTGAATGTTGAGCCGTTGAATGACGTCCGTGTCAGAGAAGCCATCAATCTGGCCATCAACAGAGAAGAACTCTGTCAGATCGTAGGAAGCGACACAGAGCCTACTTACAATCTGGTGGCGAAGTATATGAAAGACAAGACAACGGGAGAATACTTTGTAGATGAGGCAGAGCAGCCTTTTGAGGAAAATGTGGAACGGGCAAGAGAACTTCTGGCAGAGGCAGGGTATCCGAATGGAGAAGGATTCCCCGAACTTACCTACAACTATCCGACGCTGGAGATGGACTCGGATACGGCTCAGGTAATCCAGGAGCAGTTAAAGGAAAATCTGAATATCACGATCAACCTTGAAGCCCAGGAGCTCCAGGCAAATTATTCTACGAGATATGCGGGGGACTTTGACCTGTGCCGTATGAACTGGACAGCGGATTTCGCAGATCCGTATACGTATCTGTCTATGCTGTTATCCAACAGTACATATAACTGCAGCGGTATTAATGATTCCGAATATGACTCCATTGTGAATGCGTCAAGTTCCGAAGCAGATTCCGTAAAACGTTCGGAACTGCTCCATCAGGCAGAGCAGCTTGCAGTGGGAGAGCAGTTTTATATTATCCCGCTGTATGCAATGAAGAGTGTGAATCTTGTGAATCCGGATATAACGGGCATCCGTCAGATTCCGGCGAGCGGAGCGCTTGAGTACCGGTATGCGGATATCTGAGATATGTTCTGTGGGGAGACAGAGAGCCTGAATACTATTACAGACTGAGGACCGAGAAATGAGTATGGATGTCAAATCAATTGCAAATATGGCTGTCCTTGCAGGAGAGATCATGTTAAGAAGCGGAGCGGAGACTTACCGCGTGGAAGATACGATCAAACACATCCTGGATACTGCCGGCACGGCAGAGACAGAAGCACTTGTGATGCTGACAGGTATCATCGTCACTATCAACCGTCCCGGGCAGGAACCGGTCACGATCATGCGCAGGGTCCATGACAGGGGGACCAATATGCACCGTATCGTGGAAGTGAATGAGATCTCGAGAAAATACTGCGCAGGAGAATTGTCGGCGGAAGAGACGCAGCAAAAACTGAAAAATATCAAAGGCAGACAGTATACGGTCCGGATCTATAATCTTGCGACCGTGCTCGTCCCGGCAGGATTTGCCCCGCTGTTCGGCGGCGGATTCCGCGAGATAGCCGCTTCAGCTGCCGTGGGGATCATCCTGGCAGCCCTCATGACAATCGGAAAGAGGGTACGGATCAGCAGTTTTATTCTGAATATCCTCTGCACGGCGGGCATTGCCGTGACAGCCGCAGGACTTAAAATGTGGATTCCGGCACTGAATATGGATACGGTCATCATCAGCTGTATCATGCCTCTCGTGCCCGGAGTAGCGATCACCAACGCGATACGCGATACGCTCCGGGGAGATTATATTTCCGGCGGGGCAAGAGCCCTGGAGGCTTTTGTGACAGCGGCGGCTGTCGCCATCGGAGCCGGCGCGGGCATGGCGTCGATGAACCTATTTCTGCAGGGAGGTGGTCTGTGGTGACAGAATTATTACTGGTAATAGCAGGCGGATTTGTCGCTATTTCGGGCTTTGCCGTCCTGGTGGAAACACCGAGGAAATATATCCTGCAGGCCGGAATTGCCGGAGCTGCAGGCAGCGGCGTGTACTTTTTCAGCGTACAGCACGGACTTGACGCAGTGCCGGCCAGCTTTTTCTCAGCACTTGTGATCTCCCTGCTGGCGCATACATTTGCAAGGATATTTAAGGCGCCTGTTACTGTGTTCCTGATCGCAGGTATCCTGCCGACAGTGCCCGGCGCTGGAATGTACCGGACAGTCTATTACATCATAGCTGATGACAGGGCGCGCTCATCCTATTATCTGATGCAGACACTGGAGATCGCCGGTGTGATCGCACTTGCGATATTTATTGTGGATGCACTGTTCAGGATCAGGATACGAAAGCATAAAAAATGACGGGAGAGAGCAGATCATGATGGAACTTGTCATCGGCGGCAGCGGCAGCGGCAAGTCCGCATATGCGGAAACAGCGGTATGCCGGTGCCGTAGATTTTTGAGTGAGGGAATAAACAGGGAAGTGCCCCTCTATTATATTGCAGATATGATCCCTTACGGGCGGGAGACGGAGAAGAAGATAGAGGCCCATCGGAAAATGCGCTCGGGTAAAGGGTTTGAAACGCTCGAGTGGTACGTAGATCTTCCGGGAAAGCTGGAGGATGAAAGGACCCCGTCACTGGCAGGATCCTGTGTACTTTTGGAATGTGTCTCTAATCTGACCGCCAATGAGATGTATGCCTCCGGAGGCGCACAGGAAACGGGGAAAGATACGGTAGAGAGTATTGTACAGGGTGTTCGTATGTTAAAAGAGAGATGCGGGCATCTTGTGGTTGTGTCTAACGATATATTCCGGGAGTCGGTACCGGATTCGGAAGAGATGACAGCCTACAAAGATAATCTTGGCAGGATCAACCGGGCACTGGCGGCAATGGCGGACCGGGTGACGGAAGTGGTTTACGGGATCTCGATCTGCGTAAAAGACAATGTAACGGATTCCGATTCCCTGCAGCGGGCAGACAAGAGAGGAAGATCATATATGAAATTTGTGACAGGCGGGGCATACCAGGGAAAGGGAGCCTATGTAAAAGAAAAGTATCCCGATGCAGAGTGGACGGACGGGGCCGGGTGTTCTTTACAGGAAATAGAAACCTGTGAAGCCATAGATCATTTTCATCTTTTTGTAAGAAGATGGATGCAGGAAGGAAAGACACCGAAGGAACTGACCGATACTATATTGGGCAGGGACAGCCGAATCATCATCGTGTGCGATGAGATCGGATGCGGGCTCGTGCCGGTAGATGCTTTTGAGAGAGAGTACAGGGAAGCGGTCGGACGTATCTGCACGGAACTGGTAAGCCATTCGGATGAGGTGTACCGGGTGACGTGTGGAATAGGAGAAAGACTGCGATGATATACAGGAATCCGGAAGCTTTTTCGGCTGTAGTGTGAAAAATAAGAGAGTACAGATGGTCAGAAAGAACAGATAAGAAGGAGAATACTGATATGCTGAATGAACTGGAGCAGGTGCTGCCTGCAGACATCGAAAAGAGAAGCTTTGAGATCATAACGGAAGAGCTGGGAGATAAAATCCTGATACCGGGAACAGAGCCGATCGTCAAGCGCTGTATCCATACAAGCGCGGATTTTGACTATGCGGACAATCTTGCTTTTTCCGACGGAGTAGTCGAAAGAGCTCTGGACGCCATCAGAAATGGCGCTTCTATTGTGACAGATACACAGATGGCAAAGGCTGGGATCAATAAGAAACGCCTGGCACAGTACGGGGGAGAAGTCCACTGCTTTATGTCCGATGAGGACGTGGCGCAGGAGGCGAAAGAAAACGGAACTACCCGGGCGGCAGCATGCATGGACAAGGCGGCGGTCATGAGCCGGGAAAACCAGCAGGAACACGGGCTGATCTTTGCCATCGGAAATGCGCCTACCGCACTGGTGCGCCTCTATGAACTGATCAATGAGGGAAATATAAAACCTGAGCTGATCATCGCGGCGCCGGTGGGATTTGTCAATGTAGTGCAGTCAAAAGAGCTGATCCTGACATTGAAAGACATCCCGTATATCGTGGCAAGGGGAAGAAAGGGCGGCAGTAATATCGCGGCCTGTATCTGTAATTCGCTGTTGTATATGCTTTGATCATATGAGGAGTATATTAAGATGGAAAGACCATATTTTCCGATGTTCATTGATCTTACAGACAAAAAAATACTGGTCGCGGGCGGCGGAACTATCGCTCTGCGGCGCATCCGGACACTTCTTAAGTTCAGGGCAGATATCCGTGTGATCGCGCCGGAACTGTGTGAAGAACTGGCACAGCTGGAGGAGGGAGGAAAGATTGCGGCAGAGCGCAGGGAATACTGCACTCCGGATATCGACGGCGTTCAGATTGTCCTGGCGGCTACGGATGATCATGAGGTGAACCGCAGGATATGGGAAGAGTGCAGAGCAGCAGGCGTCACAGTAAATGTGGCAGACGACAGAAGTCTGTGCGATTTTTATTTCCCATCAATTGTAATGACGGAAGATACGGTGATCGGGATCAACTGCGGGGGTGAGGATCACGCAAAAGTGAAAGAGACGAGGATAAAGATCGAGGAAATGTTCGGTGAATAATGCCTCTGAACCGGTAACAGTTCAGCCCGCGCCATTCCTTAAATCGCACTTCATAGAAAGTAAACATTGCCAAAACTTTATATTTTGTTTATAATTAATCCCATATTGTGTCTTGGGAAACTTTTGACATGGAATGAAAAACGGATCAGAAGGCACATAGAAAAAGATATCATATTTTCTGATATCGTATACAGAAAGGAATATATGGAATGGGAGATACTTTACAGATACTGACTGCCATGATCATTTATATGGCAACAGTCATCATCATAGGTGTTACTTTTGCGAGGAGGGCAAATGCAAGTTCAGATGCATATTTCCTCGGCGGACGAAGCCTCGGACCTTGGGTGACTGCGATGAGCGCAGAGGCATCCGATATGTCCGGATGGCTTCTCATGGGACTGCCGGGCGTGGCATACTGGTGCGGTATAGCGGATGCAGCATGGACGGCTATCGGACTGGCTGCAGGTACATATATCAACTGGCTGATCGTATCCAAACGTCTGAGACGATACAGTGAGAAGGCGGGCAATGCGATCACACTGCCGGAATATTTTTCCAATCGTTTCCACGAGAAAAAGAAAGTGATCATGACGATCGCAGCCGTGTTTATCCTGATCTTTTTTACGGTGTATGCGGCAAGCTGTCTTGTGACATGCGGGAAGCTTTTCTCTACATTGTTTGGGCTGCCTTATATTCCGATGATGATCGTAGGCGCGGTGTTCGTACTGATCTACACGATCATAGGGGGATTCCTTGCGGAGAGTGCTTCAGATTTTATGCAGGCGATTGTGATGATCGTTGCTTTAGGTGTGATCGTGCTTGTTGGAACTTATGAAGCGGGTGGTCTGGGAGCAGTCATTGACAACGTAAAGGACATCCCTGGATTTCTTGAGTTCTTCGGCATGGCGACACCGGAGACTGTTGACGGAGTACAGCAGGCGGTAAACGGACAGCCACTGTTCGGCGAGGCTGCTCCGTACGGAATACTCTCCATTGTATCTATGCTGGCATGGGGTCTGGGATATTTCGGAGTCCCACAGGTGCTCTTAAGATTCATGGCGATCCGCCATGAAGATGAACTGACACGTTCCCGCCGGATCGCAACGGTATGGGTAGTGATCTCTCTTACGATCGCTGTATTTATCGGAGTGCTGGGACGATCACTCTATCCGACATCACTGACGACTTCATCTGATGCGGAGAACGTATTTATCCTTCTGTCCACGAACCTGCTTCCGCCACTGATCGCAGGCTTTGTAATGGCCGGAATTCTGGCGGCAACGATCAGTTCCTCGGATTCCTACCTGCTGATTGCAGCCTCCGCATTTGCAAAGAATATTTATCAGGGATTGTTCCGCAAGAAGGCATCAGACAGAGAAGTGCTGAATATTTCAAGGCTGACGCTTCTTGTGATAGCCATTGTAGCGATCATCATCGCGCTGGATGAGAACAGCGTCATCTTTACGATCGTGAGCTTTGCGTGGGCAGGATTTGGCGCCACCTTCGGACCGCTGATGCTTTTCAGCCTGTTCTGGAAGAGGACGACAAGGGCCGGTGCGATCGCGGGAATGCTCGGCGGCGCGGGAATGGTGTTTGTATGGAACCTGCTCGTGCGTCCGCTCGGCGGCATCTGGGATATTTACGAACTGCTTCCGGCATTTCTGTTCTCCTGTCTGTGCATTATAGTCGTGTCTCTTCTGACTCCGGAACCGTCGGAGGAGATTAAGAGAGAGTTTGAAGAAGTACAGCAGATGGGCACAAAATAGTATAAATCAGAAAAGAATAATGTGAAGTATATGACCAAAACAGCAGTTATTATGACTGCTGTTTTGCATTATATTGCTTCTAAACACAATCTAAACACATGCCCTATTAATATTATTACCTTCTTAATGCAGACTGTACTATGATAAAGCTAAGAAAAGAAGGTGATTAATATGTTAAGAGATTTATTATTATTACTGATCGTGATTGCGGGCGGCGTATACGGATTCTGGCTGATGAAAGGGGTTGACAGATTTCTCGAGCGCAGCCGGGGAGACAGAACAGACGAAAATAGCGAAAAGCAGCAGAAATGTGCTGTGATATTCAGCAGCCGGGAGGAACCGGAATTGGAAAAATGGTTTTCTAATGCCGGATTCCGGGTGCTGTCCGCTACAGAGATCCATCTGCAGAAAGGATGGGAAGATGCCGGTTATCTGGTTGCACTGAGTGACTCGGATGTGGACAATCTCTCTATATGCAATCTGATGAAAAGGACATGTCCGCAATCTGCCATATACAGTTTGTGTAACGACAGATCTCTGAAGAAACTTTACAGAAAAACAGGAGCATCTGTTGTATATGACAGGGATGAGTTGATTCAGAGGATGGAACTGATAACACTGGAACATGAGGTGGGGGCGGCATGATGAAAAAGATTCTGCGAAGGCTTACTCCGACGCAGATGATCCTGATCGGCTTCTGTATGGTTGAAGTGATCGGAACTCTGCTTCTCATGCTGCCTGTATCGACAAGAGAGGGGATAGTGACACCGCCGGTAAACGCTTTGTTTACGGCGGTGTCTGCATCGTGTGTGACCGGGCTGGTGATCGCAGATACCTTTCAGTACTGGTCCGTATTCGGACAATGTGTGATTCTGTTTCTGATCCAGATCGGCGGCCTGGGATTTATGACGATCGGAGTCTTTTTTGCCATTGTTCTGAGGAGAAAGATTGGCCTGTGGGTGCGGGGAACCCTGCAGGAGAGTGTTAATTTCATGCAGACAGGCGGTGTTGTCAGGCTGGCAAAAAAGATAATTACAGGTACGGTGATTTTTGAGGGGACGGGCGCTGTGATTCTGGCGATCCGGTTCAGCCGCGATATGGAACTGCCACAGGCTGTATATTACGGAATATTTCATTCGATTTCCGCGTTCTGTAATGCGGGGTTCGACCTGATGGGAAAAGATGGGGCATACATATCCCTGACACAATACTCAGGTGACTGGGTTGTGAATCTTGTGATTATGCTGCTTATTATTATCGGCGGTATTGGATTCTTTATCTGGAGTGACATTTCGGAGAACGGACTACATTTCCGAAAATATCGTCTGCATACAAAGATCACGATCCTTATGACACTGTTCCTGATTTTCGGAGGCGCCGTTATTCTATTCATTCTGGAATATTATAATACAATTGCAGGACGCCCGCTCAACGAACAGATCCTGTGTTCACTTTTCGGGTCAGTGACGGCAAGGACCGCCGGATTTAATACGGTGGATACGGGAGCTCTTACGGACAGCAGCAAACTGGTTACCATCCTGCTTATGTTCATCGGAGGAAGCCCCGGTTCTACAGCCGGCGGCATCAAGACTACTACGGCAGTAGTGCTGATCGCACATGTCTATGCAGGACTTTTTGATAAAAAGGAATGTTCCATGTTCGGACGCAGAATCGGAGAAGATGCCGTGCGAAAAGCTAGTACGGTCCTCTGTACAAATCTGATGCTGTGCGCTGCAGCTGTGGTTATCATAGTGACGGCAACTTCTATTGACGTGACAGATGTAATGTTCGAGGTGGCTTCGGCTATGGGCACGGTAGGTATGTCAGCAGGGATTACAAGGGATCTGGATACAATATCGAAGCTTGTTCTTATCTTTCTAATGTTCTGTGGAAGGGTAGGCAGCTTTACATTTGCACTTTCTATGAAAGGACATAAGGTTGATCCGCCGGTAAAACTGCCTGAAGAAGAAGTTATGGTCGGGTAGATACAAAAAGGCGGAAGACAGGAGGAAAGTATGAAATCAGTTTTGATTATTGGAACGGGAAGGCTTGGACACCACTTGTGTATGAATATGGCACACATGGGAAATGAGATAATGATCGTAGACAAAAATGAGGAAAATATGCAGGATCTGCTTTCCTATGCGATGATGGCAAAGGTGGGTGACTGTACGAAAGAGGAAGTCCTGAAAAGCCTTGGCGTAGGTAATTTTGATATCTGTTTTGTGTGTATTGGCTCAGATTTTCAGAATAGCCTGGAGATTACGAGCCTCCTGAAAGAACTGGGAGCTACTTATGTAGTAAGCAAAGCCACACGGGACATCCAGGCAAAATTTCTGCTGAGAAACGGTGCGGACGAAGTTATCTACCCGGAGAGGGACGCCGCGGAACGCTGCGCCGTAAAATATGGAAGCAACAAGGTATTTGACTATATTGAAATGGCGGAAGGGTATTCAATTCTGGAAATACCGCCCATGCACGGATGGGTGGGGAAGAGTATCGGGCAGCTTGCTGTACGCTCCAGATATCATGTAAGTATACTTGGGATCAAGGTGGACGGACATCTGCAGTTCCTTCCCCATCCGGACAGAGTGCTTGATAAGAAGGATCATCTGATGATCGTCGGAATGAAAAAGGACATCGACCGCATCTTGGCAAATATAGAGTAAGGTGCTAATATCATATGGAACGAAAAGGCATATGGATATATGCAGACAGGAGAGCTTGAAGGATGAAGAGGATTGCCGGACTGATAAAAAGAGCTGTGACAGGAGAGCGCATACGATATCTGATGCGCACAGTGCTGATCGTGGCAGCGGCAAGTCTTGTCAGTATTTTTCTGAGCCGGAACGGGGTTATGAAGGAAAATGTACTCATGGTCTTCCTGATCGGGGTGCTTTTGATCGGTGCGTTTACAGCAGGGTATGAGTATGGTATTATCGGAGCAGTAGTCAGTGTGCTTATGTTTAATTATTTCTTCACTGTACCTGTTCATACATTCGCGATCATGGATCCTAACGATGTTGCGCTTATGACGTTTTTCCTTGTAGTGTCCTGTATTTCTTCCGGTATGACTGCCAGATTTCGCAGGCAGCTTGCGATTGCCGAGGCGAACGAGAAAGCTGCTAAGCGTATGTCTGAGATGTCGGAGAGATTTATCAATGTGACCGGAAAAGAGCAGATCATCGCTCTCGGACTCGCATATATCAGAGAGAACACCGGATATGAGGCATCTGTTTCTTTAAAGGGATGTGAAGAAGAGAACAGGCGCGAGAGCGGTTACATTCTGTTTCCGATCAGCGGGGCAGTACAACAGATCGGAGTACTGAAAATCTTCACCAAGGACAGGGGTATCGGAGCGGAACAGGAGATATTTATCCGTGCCGCGGCAAGCCAGATGGGGATTGCCCTTGACAGGGAGCTGATCTATTCCGAGCAGGAGAAGATAAAGCTTGAGGTAGAGAAGGAACATCTGAAGAGCAGTATGCTAAGGAGCATCTCCCATGATTTCAGGACGCCTCTGACGGGGATCATTGGCGACTGTGATCTGATACTGCAGAAGCAGGCCGGGGATGACTCTCAGGCCGAGGCTCTTGTGAGGGATATTCGTGAGCAGAGCATGTGGCTTACTCATACAATGGAAAACATTCTCAGTATGACGAAGATCGAGAACGGCACCGGCTTTATCGATAAGGAAGAGGAAGTGGTAGAAGATCTTGTCTACGAAGCAGAACGTCATATTACGGGGCTTAGGACACACCGTCGGTTTAAGGACTCGATGCCGGAAGAACTTCTTGTGGCAAATGTTGATGGCAGGATGATCGTCCAGGTCCTTGTTAATCTTCTTGACAATGCGGTGAAAAATACCGAGGAGGGGGGAAGGATCACCCTCAATGTATCTTATAAGTCAGGAAAAGTCTATTTTGTCGTAGAGGATAACGGACGGGGAA
This sequence comes from Mediterraneibacter catenae, assembly GCF_008691045.1. Lineage (GTDB taxonomy): Bacteria > Bacillota > Clostridia > Lachnospirales > Lachnospiraceae > Mediterraneibacter > Mediterraneibacter ornithocaccae. Next base: position 124,698 of record NZ_VMSO01000006.1, on the reverse strand, counting down.
TCGAGCCGGGTCAGGAAAAGATGATCTTCGAAGAATTTGTTTCATCAGGAGGGAAAGGACCTGACCAGAAACACGGCATCGGCCTGGGGCTTGCCATCTGTAAAGAAGTCGTTGAAGCACATGGCGGAAGTATATGGGCGGAAAACAGACTGGAGGGAGGGGCACGCTTTACTTTCTGGCTGAACGCAGAGACAACAGGGGAGACATAGGAGTATGGAAAGCAAAAATACAATACTGATTGTCGAGGACGACAAATATATCATACATTTTCTGGAGATGAGTCTGAAAGAGAAAGAATATATTCTGTGGACAGCGCGGACAGTAAAAGAGGCAGTCAGCCTCTTTTATGCCAATCATCCGGATCTGGTGATTTTGGATCTGGGGCTTCCCGATGGTGACGGCATGGAAGTGATCGAAAGTATCCGGGAGATTGCAGATACACCAGTGATTATTGTGTCCGCAAGACAGGAAGAAGAGGAAAAGATCCGTGCGCTTGACGCCGGGGCAGATGACTATGTTACAAAACCTTTCTACATGGGCGAACTGCTGGCAAGAATAAGGGCAGCGCTTCGGAGAAAAGAGAGCCGCGTATCGGATAAGAACACAGTATTTGAGGACGGGGATCTTGTTGTGGACTATGAACAGAGGCGGGTGGAAGCGGGAGGCCGGGAAGTCCATCTCACGCCGATCGAATACAAGATACTGCTTCTTCTCATCGCCAACCGTGGAAAGGTGTTGACACACCATTACATACTGAAAGAAATATGGGGCTATGCAGAGGGCGTGGAGGCGGCAACACTCCGTGTGTTCATGGCAACACTTAGAAGAAAGATCGAACAGAATCCGTCCCAGCCTCAGCATATTATTACAGAGGTAGGCGTGGGATACCGATTTAAGTGAAATATGGAGAGGCGCAGGAGATATTTTTATCTTCTGTGCCTCTCTAATGCTTTTAATATATCCGGTATTTCCCGTGACGCTGCATAAAGCTGATGCTCCGGCTCATGGATATCCTCCAGATAATGTGCATCGGAACAGCAGATTACATTGCAGGATTCAAAATACGGATGCTCCCGCCGGATCCGGTGCAGGTTTTTAAAATCATGGAACTCAGCGCAGGAAAATGTGCTTCCGGGCGGTACGAATCCGAGGTTGGAGATAAGGCTGGTGGAACTCTTGTCCACATGAGCCGGATAGGCGATACCGTGACAGGATCCCGCCAGAGAAAATACGTCATCAAACGAGATGGATGTCGCATTGATGAGCAGATTCTCCACAGTACCTGTCACTTCATCTTTCTCGTCCATGATCTGCTGTTTCCCGAAGATATCTTCCCGGTTTTGAACAGGCAGCAGTCTTTCATATACAAGTGCGTCAAATGCAAGGGCGTCCTTCAGTGCGGGGAAGAGACAGATCACATGGACTTCTTCCTCTGTCGTCAGTTCCATGCCGGGTATCACGGTGACTCCGTAGTTTGCGCCGTGATACATGGCTGCGGGGCAGTTCTTACAGGAGTTGTGATCCGTGAGCGCGATCACGTCAAGTCCTTTGACTGCAGCCATTCCGACGAGATTTGCCGGGGTCATATCATCATCTCCGCACGGAGAGAGACAGGAATGGATATGCAGGTCATAGTAGAGCGGGATCATGATCTGCATGCCTCGTGGATCTCGAGAGCAATATCGAAGACCGGAAGTTCTGTTGTGAGTATGGCTATACCTTCTTCTGCAGCTTTCTCTAAAGTCCCCTCATCCATACCGATGCCCTCCGCCAGTACGATGCATGCCGCGTCTGCGAGCGTTGCGACAGCGAGGGTGTTCTTATTTCCCATAACTGTTACCCAGACACAGTCGGCAGGAGCTTTGCCCATGGCAATGCTCAGAAGATCACAGCAGAATACTTTCGAGATCTCGCGGTCCGGATTGCCTTTGACAAGTACTTTACATTCCGGAAGGTCCAATATCGTCTGTAATTTCATATCCCTTTATTCTCCCTTCTTTTTTAGTGTGGGTATATTGATTTTGGATATTTATTGCTGTTTCGACTGACGCAGATTCCCCGGCACGCCGAAAGAAGCAAGCTCGGTAGTTAGTTCTTTTATATATTTGTGGAGGAGTTTGTCTTCTTCTTCGGATAACATTTTTCCTCCATTTTCGCCCTGCGTCAGTGCCTCGATCTTCTGTGAGAGGTCTGCGATATTTGAGCGCAGGACGTAGATGCAGTCGTTTGGTGTTGCCTCACCCCGCACGATGTCTTCTGCAAGAGTCTGGCAGGTCGGAGCACCGCAGGATCCGCAGTCCAGACCGGGGAATCTGGCGGTCAGCCTTTCTACATCGCTCATCATCTTCAGACTTTCTTTAAATGTATTGCCGAGACGGAAGACCGGTTCGTACTCAACATCGTCCGCCCAGTACATATTCCGGATCTCAGGATTGTCTTCCAGATGGTTTTTCGATACCGGCTGATACTTGGTCAGACGCTTAGTCTTCGTCATGGCGATGTAAGCATTTTCGACTGTGAGCGTACCGCCCACACAGCCTCCGTCGCAGGCGTTCAGCTCGACGAAAGTGAGGCCGTGGAGCTTTTCATCCTCAAGCTCCTCTAAGACCCGTAAGATATTTACGATGCCGTCCGCTGCGAGATAATTGTCCACAAGTAATCCTCCGACCTCGCCGCCGGCATTGCTCCAGCCGATGCCGATGCGCCCGGAGTGGGAGAGGGGCTTCAACTGGCTTTCATCATGTTTCATATGGGGCAGCAGGAGCGGATAGACATCCTTGATCGCCACCACATTGTCGATATTGCTCTTCTCGATCCCGAGGGGCGCTTTTGCGTAGGACACTTTGGACGGGCAGGGTGAGATGAAGATAATACCGATCTCCTCCGGCTTCAGCCCGGTCTTTTTCATTGCCCGCGCCCGGGCGATTTCCGCCGCCACTTCTACCGGCGCCTTGATCGGAAGGAGCCGTGAGATGAGTGTGGGGAATTTTACCCGTATCAGCCGTATGACAGAAGGACAGGCGGAACTGATAAAAGGAGCTTCATCCATGTGTTCCTTTATATATTCCCTGGAGGCTTCGGACACCAGTTCCGCAGCAGCGCTCACCTCGTATACATCGTCAAACCCCAGTCGGAGCAGGGCATTCAGGACAATGTCCACATTAGTAAGGTTGTTATACTGCGCATAGAGCGAAGGTGCCGGAAGGGCGACCGTGTATTTAAAATTATTGATCACGGAGAGCGGATCATAGGCAGGAACTTTTGCGTGATGCGGGCAGTAACGGATGCATCTGCCGCAGTCAATGCAGAATTTGTCTATGATATGAGCTTTCCCGCTATGTACCCGGATCGCCTGGGTCGGACAGTGTTTGATGCAGTTGATGCATCCCTGACAGGCGGATTCGCGCAGGCGCACGGAGCGCATGAATTTGTTATGCTTCACAGGCAGTTCCTCCTTTACAGATTTACCTTCATAGTAATGGTCGTCCCCTGACCGATCACCGTATCAATATGCATTTCATCTGAATACCGTTTCATGTTCGGCAGTCCCATTCCCGCCCCGAATCCGAGGGAACGCACTTCCTCGCGGGCGGTGGAGAAGCCTTCCTGCATGGCCTGATCGATATCAGGAATGCCTGGGCCTTTATCCGCAAGGATCATCGTGATATCTGTATCCGATATCGTAACTGTGATCGTACCGCCGTCTGCGTGGATGACCATGTTGATCTCACCCTCATACATAGCGATGGCAGTTTTGCGAATCGCCTCGCTGCTGACTCCGAGCATCTTCAGCTTGTTTTTCACGGAACTGCTGGCTTCTCCTGCCCGGGTGAAATCATTGCCATCGATAATATAAGTAAAAATAAGCTGATCTCCCATTCAGGCACCTCCCCGCAGTCCGTTCTCATACAAGATGCCGCATGTAGTGAACATAAAGTGTTCTGTAGCCAGAACAGCGATGGATTTACCCTTTGCCAGGGCCAGCATGTGTTCATCCGGCATCTTGCCGCGGACAAAGATGATGCAGCATATATCGAGCATTTCCGCAGTCCGGACGACCTGCGGGTTGCAAAGGCCGGTGATGAGTACGGAACACTGTCCGCAGTATGCAAGGACATCGCTCATCATATCGGCTGAAAAAACGAATTGAACATCCAGATCGGCCAGTTCCTGCCCGTACAGGAACTTTGCATCAAGGACTTCCTGCATTTCTCTGATCGTCATAAGCCCTCCTTAAGAAATTGAAATCGTACATTTTCTTTTCAGTCAGTATAACATTTGCATATTTAAAAAGCAATAATTGTATAAACATCGGCGGCATACATAGATATATTGCGTAAAAATTTTGAAAATATAGTATAAATATGAATATATACAAAATTTTCGTTCTTTTTAAGTGGCATATTGAGATATCATATGATATGATTGTTTTAATGAGCACAAAACAATCCCTGCGGACCGTATATTTATCTGAAAAATACAGCGGGGAACAGAAGTGGAGGTTGAAGAATGGCAGCTAAGAAGAAAACCGTTCCGTTTTCCGGGACGAAAGAGCAGGAAGAGGAGCTCATGAAAGTGATCGACGAGCTCAAAGATGAAAAAGGCGCTCTCATGCCGATCCTGCAGAAAGCACAGGACATATACGGATATCTGCCGTATGAAGTCCAGAAGATGATTTCGGACCAGACGGGAATCCCGATGGAGAAGATTTACGGCGTCACTACATTTTATTCGCAGTTTACGCTGAATCCGAAAGGAAAGTACAGGATTTCCGTCTGTCTTGGCACGGCGTGCTATGTAAAAGGCTCCGGTGAGATCTACAATGCCCTGATGGAGAAACTGGGGATTGAAGGCGGAGAGTGCACGCCGGACGGAAAATTCTCACTGGATGCATGCCGCTGCGTGGGAGCCTGCGGACTCGCACCGGTCATGATGATCAATGATGAAGTCTACGGGCGTCTTACTGTGGACGACATAGACGGCATCCTGGCAAAGTACGAATAAGTCATGATGCCTGAAATATCTCTGAATATTCTGGATGTCGCTGAAAATTCCGTGCGGGCGAAAGCGTCTCTTATCGAGATCACAGTGTCGGTAAAGACGAAAGAAGACACGCTGACTGTCATTATCCGGGACGACGGATGCGGGATGACGGCAGATCAGGTGAAACGCGCGCAGGATCCGTTTTTCACGACAAGAACGACGAGAATCGTAGGCCTCGGGCTTCCGTTTTTCAAGCAGGCGGCGGAGAGCACGGGAGGAAGCTTCCGGATTGATTCAGAAAAAGGAAAAGGAACAACAGTGACAGCGGTATTCGGACTGTCTCATATTGACAGGATGCCGCTCGGTGATATCAGTTCTACTATACATACGCTGGTCGTGTTTAATGAGCAGATCGATTTTAAATATATCTATGAATATGATGATAGGAGCTTTACCCTTGATACCCGGGAAATGCGGGAGATGCTTGGAGATGAGATATCCTTTATGGAGCCAGAGGTCTCTCTGTTTATCTGGGAATATCTTGACACGAACAAAGGTGAGACGGACGGTGGAATTGAAGTTTGAGAACAGGAGGAATTATATGAAATCTCTTGAAGAATTACGTGCGATCAGGGCTAAGATGCAGGGAAAGGTCGGAGTGCGCGCCGAGAATGAGAATCAGATCCGCGTAGTAGTCGGAATGGCTACCTGCGGGATCGCGAGCGGAGCGAGACCGGTCCTGACCGCACTTGCTGATGCAGTACAGGAACAGAACTTAAGCGAGAAAATCTGCGTGACACAGACCGGGTGCATCGGCCTGTGCCAGTACGAGCCCATTGTGGAAGTGATGGAACCCGGAAAAGAAAAAGTGACTTACGTGAAGATGACTCCCGAGAAAGCACTGGAGGTGCTGCGTCTTCACCTGCAGGGCGGACAGGTAGTGACAAAATATACCTTAAGCGCCGCGCAGAACAGCGCAAAACAGTGAAAGGAGGCCTGAATCTATGTATCGATCACATGTACTCGTCTGCGGCGGAACCGGATGTACTTCTTCCGGCAGCCAGCGGATCAGAGAACGACTGGAAAAAGAGATTGCGGCGAACGGGCTGTCCGAGGAAGTCGGCGTAGTGAAAACCGGATGTTTCGGCCTGTGCGCGCTCGGGCCGATCATGATCGTATATCCTGAAGGAACGTTTTATTCAATGGTTCAGGAGGATGATATCCCTGAGATTGTATCCGAACATCTTTTAAAGGGAAGGGTTGTTACACGTCTGCTCTATGATGAGACTACAAAGACAGACAAGATCATCCCCCTCAATGAGACGAATTTCTATAAGAAGCAGCACAGAGTCGCGCTGCGCAACTGCGGCGTCATCAATCCGGAGAATATAGAGGAATACATCGGCACCGGCGGATATGAGGCGCTGGGCACCGTGCTGACGGAGAAGACGCCGGAGGACGTGATCCAGATACTCCTGGACAGCGGCTTGCGGGGAAGAGGAGGCGCCGGATTCCCGACAGGCTTGAAATGGAAGTTCGCTGCGGCAAATGAGGCAGATCAGAAATATGTCTGCTGCAATGCTGACGAGGGAGATCCGGGAGCTTTCATGGACCGCTCCATCCTGGAGGGCGATCCCCATGCCGTGCTGGAAGCAATGGCGATCGCAGGTTATGCCATCGGAGCATCCCAGGGCTATATCTATGTGCGTGCCGAGTATCCCATCGCGGTGAAACGTCTCGAGATCGCTATCGCTCAGGCGAGGGAGTACGGACTGCTTGGAAAAAATATATTTGACAGCGGCTTTGATTTCGATATTGAACTGAGGCTCGGCGCGGGAGCTTTTGTCTGCGGCGAGGAGACTGCTCTTATGACATCCATCGAGGGCAACAGAGGAGAGCCTCGTCCGCGTCCGCCGTTCCCGGCATTAAAGGGTCTCTTCCAGAAGCCGACTATCTTAAACAATGTAGAGACCTTTGCGAACATTCCGCAGATTATCGTGAACGGGCCGGAGTGGTTCGCATCCATGGGAACGGAGAAGTCAAAGGGAACGAAAGTATTTGCCCTGGGCGGCAAGATCCACAATACCGGTCTCGTGGAAGTACCCATGGGAACGACGCTCCGGGAGATCGTAGAGGAGATCGGAGGCGGCATTCCGAACGGCAAGAAATTCAAGGCAGCCCAGACAGGAGGTCCGTCAGGCGGCTGTATCCCTGCGGAGCATCTGGATGTGCCGATTGACTATGACAATCTGAAAGCAATCGGATCCATGATGGGTTCCGGCGGTCTTATTGTCATGGACGAAGATACCTGCATGGTCGATATTGCGAAATTCTTCCTTGAGTTCACCGTAGATGAGTCCTGCGGCAAGTGTACACCGTGCCGTATCGGCACAAGACGTATGCTCGAGATCCTGGAGAAGATCACAAAAGGTCAGGCAACGATGGAAGATCTGGATAAGCTGGAGGAGCTCTGTTACCATTTACAATCCAGCTCTCTGTGCGCTCTCGGACAGACCGCACCTAATCCGGTGCTCTCCACGCTTCGTTACTTCCGGGATGAATATATCGCGCACATCGTGGATAAGAAATGTCCGGCAGGAGTCTGTAAGGCGCTGCTCCAGTATAAGATCGATCCGGATAAATGTAAGGGATGTACGCTCTGTGCAAGGACTTGTCCGGCAGACGCGATCACCGGATCAGTGAGAGAAGTACATATGATCGATCCCGAGAAATGCCTGAAATGCGGTGCCTGCATGGAGAAATGCCGGTTTGGCGCGATCTACAAAGAGTAAGGGAGGGCAGTGAGAATGGAAAATGTAAATTTAAAAATAAACGGCTTGAATGTAACTGCACCCGCAGGTTCTACGATCCTTGAGGCGGCGCAGGCAGCGGGTATCCGAATCCCTACTCTGTGCTACTTAAAAGAGATCAACGAGATCGGTGCATGCCGCATGTGCGTGGTGGAGGTAAAAGGGGCAAGAAATCTGGTGGCGGCATGTGTCTACCCGGTGTCCGAGGGTATGGAAGTGCAGACGAACACGAAGAAGCTGCTCGACTCCAGGCGAAGGACGCTGGAACTGCTCTTATCCAATCATGATAAGAAATGCCTTTCCTGCGTGCGAAGCGGCCACTGTGAACTGCAGGAGCTCTGTCAGGAGCTGGGTGTTACGGATGAAGATTATTTCGCAGGCGAGACGCCCCACTATGAGCTCGATGAGAGCGCGGTACATATGGTTCGTGATAATAATAAATGTATCCTTTGCCGGAGATGCTCCGCTGTGTGCGAGAAAGTGCAGAGCGTGGGCGTGATCGGACCGAACAACAGGGGATTTGCAACATTTATCGGTTCCCCGTTCGACATGGGGCTTGGAGATACGAGCTGCGTATCCTGCGGTCAGTGCATTGCGGCCTGTCCGACGGGAGCGCTCTATGAGAAGAGCAGCATTGATGAAGTCCTTGAAGCGATCTCCGATGAGACAAAGCATGTTGTTGTCCAGCCGGCGCCGTCCGTGCGCGCGGCACTGGGAGAAGAATTCGGCTATCCGATGGGAACTGACGTAGAGGGCAAGATGGCGGCAGCGCTCCGCAGGATCGGATTTGACAAAGTGTTTGACACGGATTTCAGCGCTGACCTCACGATCATGGAAGAGGCTCATGAGTTCCTCGATCGTGTAAAAAATGGCGGAGTCCTTCCGATGATGACATCCTGCTCGCCCGGCTGGATCAAATACTGCGAGCACTATTATCCAGATCAGCTTGAACATCTGTCGAGCTGCAAATCACCACAGCAGATGTTCGGGGCTATTACGAAGACATATTACGCGGAGAAGACCGGCATCGCACCCGAAGACATTGTGTGTGTCAGCGTCATGCCATGTACAGCGAAGAAATTTGAGATCGGACGAGACGATCAGGATGCGGCAGGCCTTCCGGATGTGGATATCTCGATCACAACAAGAGAACTGGCGCGCCTCATCCGCAAAGTGGGAATTGATTTCAGGAGTCTTCCGGATGAAGGCTTCGATGATCCTCTCGGAGAATCCTCGGGCGCAGGTGTTATCTTCGGCGCCACCGGCGGCGTAATGGAGGCAGCTCTGCGTACCGCAGTGGAAGAACTGACCGGCGAGACGCTCGAGAAAGTTGAGTTCATGGAAGTGCGCGGTACGGATGGAATCAAAGAAGCCACATATAACGTGGCGGGAATGGATGTGAAGATCGCAGTCGCATCCGGTCTATCCAATGCTAAGATCATCATGGATAAAGTGCGCTCCGGCGAGGCAGACTATCATTTCATCGAGATCATGTGCTGTCCGGGAGGCTGCGTGAACGGCGGCGGTCAGCCGCAGGTACACGCAGATGTGCGCAACTTTACAGATGTGAAAGCGATCCGCGCGAAGGCACTCTATGACAACGATGCGGCAAAGACGCTCCGGAAGTCCCACGAGAACCCGTCCATAAAGAAACTGTACGATGAGTTTCTCGGGACGCCGGGAAGCGAGAAGGCACATCATATACTGCATACAACTTATGTGAAACGTACCATTAATTAAATTCCGGATTTATCTGACTGAGAAAGAGTCCGCCGGGAGGTATGTATTGTTAGCGCACACGTTTTCACTCGGTCGCGGCGTAACGGTACATAAGAGCGCAGAAGACGCGCTCTAAGTGCCGACGCCGCTCCAACGGTGCGTACACAATACATACCTCCCGGCTGCTTTCTTTCCCATCCCGAAAATCGAATCTCAAACGGAAGGAACAAAGCCGGATCTTTTTCGACTAAGATTCCTTTTCTATCGATAAGCAGAAAAGATTCTGCAAATAAATGTTGAGCTATCAATCGTTACGATGAGGCTCCCATCTCTTCTGGTTTGTATGAGGATTTATCGAACTGGCTTATGGATGAGAAAGAGCAGAAAAGCAGGCAGATACAGCCGATTTGATGCGCATTCCGCGGACAGAGGAAGAGTGATTCCGGCGACTTTGGAAGAATATTAGAGGAACTTAAAAGCAGGACGATTGCGTTAATCGATCAAACGGAGGTGTCTGACCTTTGGGAGTTCTCCGTTTGATCGATTTGTATTTAGCAATCGCCCTGCTTTGCTAGTTCCTGTTATATTCTGTAACTGGAGTCAGAATCACTCTTTCTCTGTCTGCGGATATGTGAGTTAACTGTACTGTATTCATCTGCTTTGTGCTGTTTTTCTATTATGAACCAGTTCGACAAATCCGAAGTTTATTGAATTAGCTCAGACAGCGGCCTTATCTGATATCCCATCTCTTCCCATTTTGTCAGCAGTTCATCAAGGATAGCCGCGTTAGTAGACGAAGTACTGTGGAGTAGTACGATGGCGCCGGGATGGATACGGCCGAGGAGTTTGTCGAAGGCTTCTTCCTCTGTCGGCTGATCATCCTGATACCAGTCCACATACGCGAGACTCCAGAAAAATGTCTTATATCCAAGTTCTTTCGCCATCTGCAGATTTGCTTTATTATATTTTCCCTGAGGCGGCCGGTAATATTTGGTCATCTCCTGACCGGTCACTGCGAGGAATGCATCTTCTACATCTGTAATTTCCTTTTTGAAAGAATCCATATCAGCGATCTGCGACATATCAGGATGATGCCACGTATGGTTCCCGACAGTGTGTCCTTCTTCGACCATCCTTTTGACCAGTTCCGGTTCAGATTCGATATAAGTACCTACTACGAAAAAGGTAGCTGATACGTTATGCTTTTTCAGTGCGTCCAGTATAGGTTCCGTGTTGCCGTTTTCATAGCCGGCATCGAAGGTGAGATAAAGAACTTTCTCATCTGTGTCTTGCGCATAGTATGCATCGTACTGAGCGAGCTCTTCCATGGTGGCGTTACCTGTGGGAAGCTGCCCATCCTCCTGAAAACTAAGTCCCCAGTTCCCATCGGCGGACACAGGAACAGCTCCGGACTGTGAGACATCCTGAGAGGAGTCATTGTAATGTGAGGAATGGTCTGAGTGAAAGTGCTCAGACAGAAAAGCGGCACCGGTCCCAAACAGGTAGGCACCTGTAAAAAGAAGCAGGAAAGAGAACAGTTTTATGAATATTGATTTTTTCATATATTGATGTTTTGTATTGAACGGTTTTTGACAGTATATGAAGAACAGAAATATTTTATAACCGGACAGGAGTGAACCGGCCTGAGCAGTGGATATTTCGAAGATGCAACATTGAAAAAACGAGTGATTTCTGCTATTATAACAAATAGATAAGTCGTGGACGAAGTGTAGGAGGAAGTTATGGCGGAACAGTATGCGGGAATGGCAATAGGAGTATTTGAGCTGGAAAGTGAATGCATTTGCTTTGTAGCTCTTGATGCGGCTGCGAAAGCGGCAGATGTAAAGATTCAGGCAGTAGAGAGAAACCGACTGAAGGCAGGTGCCTGTGTGAAGATGAGAGGTACGGTATCGAATGTAAAAGCGGCGATGGAAGCGGCTCTCGATGCGGCGAAAGGACGTTCAAAAGTTGTATCTCATACAGTGATCGCGGCTCCATCGGAAGATACGGAGACAGCAATCGCTATGACGATCGGAAAGTAGATCAGGAAAATGATGGAAAGGGCAGGTACTGATATGACATATGGAGCTTATGGACTTGTGGAAGTCGTGGGAGAAGCAAATGCGATTCTGGTAACAGACCGCATGCTTAAGACCGCCGATGTTGAATATGTGACACAGGATACAAAGTGTGGAGGCCATGCACTGATTTTTGTCGGAGGGGATGTAGCCGCAGTGACGGCAGCGGTAGACAGCGTGAAAGAAGATCCGCCGTGCGAGGTGATCGAGAGCGCTGTGATATCGAATCCTTCTCAGGAGATGATCGATATCGTTGAGATGTTCCGGAGCAGAAGAAAATAGTCTGAGAGCTGTACTTTAAAAAGCAGGAAGCGGCTTTTGAAGTACAGCTTTTTTGCGTGTAAAAGTTCTGCTATCAGGATAGGAACGGGCTAAATTGCTGTGCATGACAGGGGCATGACAGGGATGCCGTTCAGACAGTGGACATTTTCGGAAAAGGATAGTAGAATGTTAGATGGAATTTTGAGAGAAACGGAGACTGACATGGAAAAATCAGCTTTATTCTTTGATATAGACGGGACTTTACTGAGTGAAAAGACAAGAGAGATCCCTGAGAGTGCGATAAGAGCGCTGCATATGGCAAATAAGGCAGGACATCTGCTCTTTATCAACACGGGAAGGACGATATGTAGTGTGCCGACGGAGATCCGCAGACTGCCTTTTGACGGCTTTCTGTGCGGGTGCGGCACGCATCTGTTCTTCCATGATGAGGAACTGCTGGCCCATTCACTGACAAAAGAACTGGGAAGGGCGGTTATCGATAAGCTATTTGAATGTAATCTCGGAGGAATCGCAGAAGGACCCGAGGATGTCTATTTCCCGAGCCGTATTTCAAGATTTGATAAACTGGAATCTTCGAGGCGGTATTTCCGGGAGAAGGGCATGGGCATTGAATGCCCTATAGAGAGAGACGATTTTATATATGATAAGCTGTTTATCTATGCGGACGGGCAGAGTGACCTGAAGAGCTTTCTTGATTTTATAGAAGGACAGGATATGGAGGCACTGGACCGGGGCGGAAATGCGTACGAGGTAGTGCAGAAGGGGTATTCCAAGGCGACGGCGTGCGAGTTTATGCTGGACCGGCTCGGCATGACGAAAGAACAGGCTTATGTGTTCGGAGACAGCAGCAATGATCTGGCGATGTTCGAGTTTGCGATCCATGCAATAGCTATGGGAGAGCACGACCCGGTGCTGGATCCTTATACGGAGTTTGTGACGAAGGAAGTAGAAGATGACGGGATCGCGTATGCCATGGAGCGTTACGGCCTGATATAGTTGTCCGGGTGGGAGAAGATAGGCCGGACATTATGTGAGGAGACAGTAGAGAGTAAACGGACACAGGAAAGGCGGGAAAATGATGAAGATTTTTGTGTACAGTTACAGAGAATTCGATGAGGCAGAGTATTTTCAGAAGTTTTCAAAAGAATACGGGGTGGAGCTTGGGATTACTACAGACGATCCGACGATGGAAAATGCGCATCTTGCCGAGGGGTACGAGTATGTGAGTATCATCACGACAAAGATCGATGAGGAACTGATGGAAAGATTCCATGAATTGGGAGTGAAGATGATCTCCACCCGGACGATAGGATATGACCATGTGGACATTGCAGCGGCGAAGCGTCTGGGAATGCACGTAAGTAACGTGTCGTATTCACCGGAGTGTGTGGCGGATTATACGGTCATGCTGATGCTCATGTCCATCCGTAAGATGAAGAGGATCATGCAGAGAGAAGAAATCAACGATTTCTCGCTTCCGGGTATCCAGGGAAGGGAGCTGCCGAATTTTACAGTGGGAGTTCTGGGAACGGGCAGGATCGGACGTGCTGTGATCCGTGACCTGTCAGGTTTTGGCTGTAAGATCTATGCGTATGACAAATATGAAAATGATGAAGTGAAAAAGTATGCACAGTATGCGGATCTGGATACAATCTACAGGGAATGTGATCTCATTACCCTGCATATGCCTCTTCTTGAAGATAACTTTCACCTGATTGATGGGGATGCCATCGGCAAGATGAAAGACGGCGTTGTGATCGTCAATACGGCGAGAGGCGGGCTGATCGATACGAAAGCGCTGATCGAGGGTATCGAGTCGGGCAAGATCAGTGCGGCGGGACTGGATGTAATTGAGGATGAGTTCGGAATGTATTACTATGACAGGAAATCCGACGTGCTCAAGAAACGGGATCTTTATATCCTGCGGGGATTCCCGAATGTGATCGTCACACCGCATATGGCGTTCTATACGGATCAGGCAGTGAGTGATATGGTGAAGAATTCGATACTGAGCTGTATGTATCACGCTGAAGGGAAAGAAGATCCCTGGGCCGTTGTCTGACAAAAGTTCTATATAATATAAAAATATATTAACGCTTCGGCGGAATCTGTATTACTGTTGCAGCTTATGCTGTCACACGATCCTCCATGTAAGCTGCGCACAGAAGAGGAGCGAGTGACCTGTATTGTAATCCCGGAATGTACCTTTTGAAACTTCCGATGATTGTGGTCGACAGGGTTCTTCCTTTTTCTTGCTTTCACAGTGGTATACTGTGGCAAACTTATGAAAAAGGAGGAATATGATGAAAAAAAAGAAAAAGATCATTGTAATCGCAGCGATACTTGCGGTTATCCTTGCAGTCGGAGTATCTGTCGGCGTATATCTGTATATCAACCGGTTTGATGCGGGGGAATATGTGCAGGCTGTACTGGATACATCCTACAAAAATGAGACGGATCAGTATGTGGAGATCACGGGAATATCTCAGGAAGAAGCAGAGAAGATATTCGACGACAATCTGGATGCTACGATGGCTGGGTTTGAGAACTCGGAAATGCCGGAGAACATGCAGCCGAAATACAGAGAGCTTTTCGGAGAGATTGCCAGAAAAGTCAGCTATACGATAGGCAAACCGGAAAAGCAGGAGGACGGGACATATATAGTACCTGTCATTGTCAAGCCGGTCACACTCTTCAGCGATACATATGAGACATTTCAGACAAAGGCGCAGGAGTATGCGCAGGAAGTCACGGACAGTGTGATGAACGGGGCAGAGATGCCGACAGATGAGGAGATGCAGAATCAGATCTATCAGATCTATTATGATGTCCTCCGTAAGCGGGTGGACTCCGGGATGCTCTATGGAGGAGCGCGAAATGTTCAGCTTCATGTTACAAAGACAAGCAGCCGGGAGTTTACCATTGATCAGGAAGATATGGATAGGCTGGATTCCATGCTGATCGAGAGCGTGGATGTGGGCGAATAAGAAACATAAGAAAAACAATAAACAGAGAGTATTGGTGCACGGCAAGCCATGAGCATTTGCTCATGGCTTACCATGTACTTTTTTTTACTGATCAAAATTTTATACTATTTTTTCATACAGCTATCTCCATAAATTCCAAGATTGGTTAGTTTATCTGTTGTTCCCCTGTTTAAACTTATGATTAATGATTATTTTTATCACGACGCAAATCAGTAACACAATAGTGGTAGATGCACCACATATTAAGATGCTTGTATACCACGGTGCTGATTGTACAAAATATAATTCAGGATGAGTTTTAAAGTCCCAAACAGTATAAACCCCATGCCCAATAAATGCACCAACAAAAGCCATAATAATGATGTTTAAAATGATATTTATTTTTTTCATGCAATCACACCCTTGGCAAATTTATATTTTACTGTCAATATGTTGTTACTCCTCTTTTCATAGCGCACTGGCGAATACTGTCATTATGATTTGTTGCAAGATAAGCGTCACACTTTCTTATTATACCATTCAGGTATTCCTCTGTCATTTCTTTTAAATGCAGCTGTACTAAAATAAAAAAGGGGCTTCTCAAAAATGGTCAACTATATATAATTAGAATTAACCACATCGGTCAAAAGGAGGAGCCATGAACGATAAATTTTACAGTCTGTCAAAAGAAAAACAACAGGCAATTATCAACGCCGTCTACAGGGTTTTCTCACAGAACAGTTATAAAAAGAGCCCGATGCAGGAGGTCGCTGACGCGGCAGGAATCTGTTTGAAATGGTGGAACGGGGCTTGAGGGCCAAGATAGATATTATGAAAATATATCTGAGAAAGGGATAAATGATGAACGCAATACAGACAGATGGTCTTACAAAATTTTATGGCAGATCCCGGGGGATCATTGAGCTTGACCTGGAGGTGCATGAGGGTGAATTTTATGGATTTATCGGACCAAACGGCGCCGGGAAAAGTACTACCATTCGTATTCTGATGGGATTGATACATAAAACCCGTGGCAGTGCAAGGATACTTGGAAAGGATATTTCAAAAGAAAAAGAACAGATTCTGTCCGTGACAGGGTATCTCCCTTCTGAAGCAGTATTCTATCCGGATATGCGGGGACGCGACCTGATCCGGCTTTCGGCGGATCTGCGCCGGAAAGACTGTCGGAAGACATCTTCTGACCTGTGTGAGCGATTGCAGCTGGATCCTTCCCGACGGATCAGCGAGCTTTCGTTCGGAAACCGGAAGAAGCTGGCCGTTGTATGTGCCCTGCAGCATGATCCACAGATCTGTATCCTGGATGAACCAACCGGCGGACTGGATCCTCTGATGCAGAGGGAGTTCTTTGAGATATTGAAGGAAAGAAACAAGAAGGGCATGACTGTGTTCCTATCTTCACATATTCTCTCTGAAGTCCAGCGTTTCTGTAGTAGAGCCGCGATTATACGGGAGGGAAGAATCATTGCCTCCGGAAGTGTGGAAGAACTGACACGCACAAATGCAAAACGGGTTACTGTCCGGGGAACTTTTGATCCTTCCGGTCTGCCGGATGTACGAGATCTGCAGATATCCGGCGACATGGTCAGTTTCCTGTACGGTGGTGATATCAATCTGCTCCTGTCCAGGCTCAGCAGACATCAGATTATGGATCTTAGCCTCTCCGAACCGGATTTGGAAGAGATTTTTCTACACTATTATACGGAAGGAGATGAGAAAGAATGACAATTTTCAGACACGAACTGCGCCAGGGCCGCTTAAGCCTGATCATATGGACTGTATCCATCGCTTTTCTCTTCGCAGTATGCATCTTCCTGTTTCCGGAGATGAAGGGTGAAATGGATCAGGTCAGTGATGTTTTTTCGACCATGGGGAATTTCAGTGCTGCCTTCGGAATGGACCAGGTCAGCTTCGGCACCCTGACCGGTTTCTACGCTGTTGAATGCGGCAATATCCTTGGACTTGGAGGTGCTCTTTACGCTGCCATGTGCGGGATTTCGATGCTGTCTAAAGAGGAAAAGGGACATACAGCAGAATTTCTTCTTTCCCATCCGGTCAGCCGGACCCGGATCCTGAGCGGTAAACTTGCAGCTTTGTATTTTCAGATCCTGGTTCTCAATGCTGCTGTACTGATCATCTCAATTGTTTCCATTTATGCGGTGGGCGAGGATATTCCGTGGAAAGAAATCCTCCTGCTTCATTTGGCCTATAGCCTCTTACAGATAGAGATTGCTTCCATCTGTTTCGGAATTTCTGCCTTTCTGCGGAAGGGAAGTCTGGGTGTCGGCCTTGGTCTTGCGATCATACTTTACTTTTTCAATATTATTGCAAATATATCTGATTCTGCAGAATTTCTAAAGTATATCTCTCCGTACGGATATGCAGAGGGCACGGAGATTGTAACAAATATAAGTCTGGATGGAATGCCGGTGCTGCTGGGGATGCTTTACGGTGTAATTGGAGTTTGTGCAGGCTATATTAAATACAACAGAAAGGATGTTATGTAGGGAAACGAACCGTTTCGAATCATGCTGCCTGCCGAGACCAAAGAGCAGATCTTCTATAGTAACAGTCTAATACCAATCTCACAGTTTAGCAGAGGAAAAGCAGACTTTTACCAGTATCATTCCATCCTTATATTCCGCTGTAATCTTCCCGCCCATCTGCTCTGTAAGCGCCTTTGCGATAGAGAGACCCAGCCCCGTCGATTCTGCCGAGGCGGTTTCCACGGTGTAGAAGCGGTCGAAGAGACGGCCTGTCTTGATTTCATCAAGCTGAGAAGCATGGTTTGTAAAGATGATTTCGCCGTCCTCTCTTAAAGTGATGATGAGATCTCCATCACTGTATTTTAGCGCATTACTGATTATATTACCGAACACACGGGTGAGGGCATTGCGGTTGAGCATCCGGCTCACTTTCTGCTCCGGTATGGATATTTCAGGGGTGATGTACTTCTGCTTCAGAGCGGCATACATAGCAGAGAGGCTCTCCTCCAGACAGCGGTTGAGGACAACCGGTTCATCGGGTGTTCCGCCGGATGCGGTAGTAAAGACTGAGTACCGGAACAACTCTTCTGTGAGCTGCCGCATATTTTCCGTACGTCCCCGGATGACCTTGAGATAACGGGCGACGGCCTCAGACTTCTCCTCACGGTCGAGGAGATCCAGATAACCGCAGATAGCAGTCAGAGGCGTGCGCAGATCATGGGAAATATTAGTGACGGCATTTTTCAGATCCTGATCGCCCTGCTGACAGCGGCGGCGGTCACCCTGAAGAAGGATGAGCTCCCGGTTAATGCTGTCGGCAAGTCTCCGCATATGCCGGTCACGGCTTGAAAGATCGATCAGGGTATTGGTATCTGACGCCACCCGGTCGGCAAAGCCGTCGGCGATCTCGTCTGCCGATCTTTTCAGCAGACAGATCTTGATGATCAGTATGAGAATAATGAATGCCAGTATGCCGATCAGGCAGCAGAGCCAGAATACCATGATAAAACCTCCGTTGCGGGTAAATTATTTTACATCTCTTTTTTTGAAAGCGAACACTCCGATGCCAGTGGAGACGATAATGATACTTGCCGAGTAAGCGGCGAGCAGTCCGGGGGATTGTGAGAATGCGCCGCGCTGCGTGATATTTATCGCCTGTCCGGTGGGGAGAAAATCATTGAGAAACTGGTATACTTCCCGTTCTGTTCCTCGCAGGTAATCGGGATTGGGTTCATTTTCCATTACTTCAACTTCTCCGGAGTCTGTCATTACGGAATAACCGGGATAAACTTCCGGTTCGCTCAATTTGTTTAAGACATAGAGCGATATGACGAGCAGGAAGCAGGCAGCCAGAATATTGATCACAGCGGTCAGTGCCTTGTTCTGGCACAGCATGGCAGTCAGGATGCACAGCGCGGTAAATGCTACAGACATAATAAAACTACACAGAACCAGTTTCGTGACGCCTTCCAGAATACCCGCATCGATCGTATAGAGCGGCAACGCGGCAAGAAGTGCACCGATAATGTAGCTGACGCAGAAACCGATACCGGCGACTGAGCAGACGATGAGGTCAGACAGATAGATACCGGCTCTCGTGTGTCCGATGATCATTTTGTTACGTATGGTCCCGTCGCTGTATTCCGTTCCGACGAAAAGACTGACAAAGGCGGGAATGAGAAAAACAACTGTAAGTGCATAGATAAAGAGGATATTGGTGATATCTGCCTCATTCTCTCCGTATTGCTGCATAGCGATGTAATGCATTACCGCCGTGAATATGCCAAACAGGAACATCCCTGGCATACAGATCCAGAAAAACTTATTCTTCTTTAATTTTGCGAAATCCGCGGATAACAGCCTACTCATGATGATTCCCTCCTCCGATCAGATTGACATAATAGCTCTCCAGGCTTTCTTCACGTTCATTCAGGGAAATGATATCGCATCCCTGTTCTGCGAGCGCGAGGGCAAGCTCTGTTACATTGATTTTGGCGAAGATATCTGCCATTGTGTCAGAGCAGATGCTGTATTCCAGAGCCATCTTATCGAGTACCCGTGTGAGAGCCTGTATATCGGATACCTGTACGCGGATGCATTTGCGGCAGGCTGCGTCCAGTTCAGCGGCGCTCATTTCCTTTACCATGTGCCCGCTGTCGATAAAGCCGTAATGGGTGGCGAGGCGGGAAAGCTCATCGAGGATATGACTGGAAATAAGAAATGTGATCCTTTTCTCACGGTTCAGTTTCAAAATCAGTTCACGCACTTCGATGATTCCCTGAGGGTCCAGTCCGTTGACGGGCTCATCGAGGATGAGAAAATCAGGATTTCCTGCCAGAGCGATGGCGATTCCCAGTCTCTGCTTCATACCGAGGGAGAAGTGTTTCGCTTTCTTTTTCCCCGTGTTTTCCAGACCCACGAGACGGAGAAGTCCGGGGATGCTGTCGAAAGATGGAAGTCCGATGATACGATACTGTTCTTTGAGATTATCCTCGGCAGTCATGTCCAGATAGATAGATGGTGTTTCCACGACTGCACCCATTCTTCGTCGGCATCTGCTGATGCCGGGATCAGTGTTCTCGATCCCGTAGATCATATAGCTCCCGTCTGTAGGCTCCTGCAGACCGCAGATCAGACGGATAAATGTTGTCTTGCCCGCGCCGTTCTTTCCGACGAATCCGTAGATCGCGCCCTTTGGAACGTGGATAGAGAAATCGTCAAGCGCCTTGAAATTTCTGTAGCGTTTACCCAGTGACCGGGCTGTAAGAATATAATCCATAAGTTCAACCTCCTTTGACACTGAGTATTCTATCGGATAGCAGTTAAGAAAGCGGTTAAGGAAACAGTAAAGAAACAGTTAAGATTATTATGCCGGAGATCACAGCTCTTCGTTCAGCTTGAAGCCGATGCCCCAGACTGCTTCAATATAATCTTTACCGTTGACTGCTTTTAATTTTTTCCTCAGGTTGCTGATATGGACTTTCAGAGAACTCTCCGTGCAGTCGGGAGTATCCTCGCTGATCCTGTCAAGCATTACGGATTTCGTGATGATCTGAGAGGGATTTGCCATGAGCAGTTTCAGTATGGCGTACTCTGTCTGTGTCAGCCGGACCGGTGTGTCTGAGACCGTGACGGCGCGCGTTTCCGCATTCAGGCATATTGTGTCGTAAGAAAGGATATCAGATGATTCGGGAACATCATTTTTCCTGAGCTGTACGGTGACGCGCGCCAGAAGCTCCGAAGTATCAAAGGGCTTCGTGACATAATCCGCGGCTCCGCCGAGCAGCAGGCTGACCTTATCGGAGACTTCGGCTTTGGCGCTCACGACGATCACAGGGATGCCTTTGATAAGTGGAAGAAGTTCTTCCCCACTCAGCCCCGGGAGCATGAGATCAAGTAGTATGAGATCCGGGCGGCGGGAAGACAGATACATGAGTGCTTCCGTACCGGAGTAAGCACGCCCTACGGCGTAGTTTTCTTTCGTGAGGAGTTCTTCCAGCATATCGCCAATATACACGTCATCGTCTACGATCAGTATTGTTTTCAAGATGATTACCTCCGCGCAATGTATAGTCATGGTCTATTTTAGACAGGATGCGCGGGAAATTCAAGAAGGAAGCGAAAAGAGAAGAACTTCTGAAAGAGTATGAACCTGATATTACCGCTGAAAATTACAGACCGAATTTACAATAGATATTCGGTGTGCTACAATCCAGAAGTAAGACGGGGCAAGAGCGTATACAGAAAAAAGTAACAGTTTAGCCCGCTATCCCTGCGGACTGAACTGTTACCAAAGTTGAGAAGATATGTGGACTGAACTATTAGATGAATTTGAAAGACAGGAAAAAGAAGATAAGGACAGGATGACAACCATGCTTGAGACTGCGATCCGGGAAGAGCTGGACTGTCCGGAGCATTATATTGATATCCTGCGGGGCAGTTCCTTCCGCCCGGGGGATATACTCAGGTTGTCTGTAAAGGACACTCCGGAGCGGGTATCATCCGGTGTCAGTATCAGGAAACATACATTATGTCAGATTCCGTATTATCATACACATGATTTTTATGAATTGATCTATGTATATCAGGGGAACGCCGGTCAGTACCTGCCGGGGGAGAAGACTGCTTTTAAGATGAGTGCGGGAGATATATGCCTTCTTACACCGGGGAAGATCCATGCCATGCTGCCCTCAGAGGAAGATGACATTATCCTCAAGATGATCCTGCCAAGGCAGTTGATGCGGCAGATTCTGGAAGAATTGAGATCAGAAGAACAGCATAAGGAGCGGGCTGGTTTATGCGGTCACTGATTACATTCAGAGGAATATCTGCACTGCCGCGATAGATGCACTCGCAGTTCAGATGGGATACAGCAGCCGGCATCTCGCACGGCGGATTTCAGAGGAGACAGGTGGGAATTTCTCTGATATGCTCATGCATATGCGTGTGCAGAGAGCAGCGGAGCTTTTGGCGGAAACGGATCTTACTATGGACGAAGTTGCAAGACAGTCGGGCTACAGCAGCACGTCCGGGCTTTATAAAAGATTTCATTGCGTTTACGGAATGTCTCCGGGGGAATACAGAAAGATATACCGGTATCAGGAAGGGCGTTAATGACTCCGGACAGCAGAGGATGTCCTTTCGGGAAAAGATTCTGTCCTCACGGGAAATTGAAAGACGGATAAAGAATATGATACTGTCAATATACATAAAACTGTGTACTGGCAGTATTTTTCATGTAATATTATGAGAGAAATGCAGGACTGATCTGTCAGTGAGGATATGCACGTAATGAAAGGCGAGGACGATGAAGAGCAAGACGAAAAACAGATTATCGGAAAATAAGATAAAGGAGCTTGTCCGGATCCATTTTGGTCGGGAATGTGAGACCGGGGAAATCACGGAACTGACAGGCGGTATGTTCAACGCAATCTACCGTATCGAGCGAAAAAATGAAAAGGATGCTGTCATACTGAAAGTGGGAGTGATCCCGGACACGACGCTTCTGACCTATGAGCGAGATATCATGCCGGTGGAAGTGGAGTGTTACCGGATGATCCGTGAGCAGACGACCGTGCCGGTACCGGAGGTACTGGCGTATGATTTTAGTAAGAGGTATATTGAGAGCAATTATTTCTTCATGACAGAGCTTAAGGGCGAGCCGTTCTCAAAAGTGATGAAGAAGATGGGGCAGGAAAATGCAGACAGGATACGGGAGGAACTGGCGGGATATCTGTATCAGATACATGGCGTAAAGGGAAAATATTTCGGCTATTTTACAAAAGATGAGAGACGGCAGTATTCTACATGGAAAGCAGCATTTTTTCATATGTTCCGGCAGATTCTGGCCGATGGTCGGGAACATCGGGTAAAGCTTCCTTACGCAAGGATTATGGCGGCGCTGCAGAGACATGACGGGAGTTTGGAGGATGTCAGAGAACCGTCACTTGTGGAATATGACTGCCATGAGGGTAACATTTTTGTGAAAAAAACAGGAAACAGTTATACGATCGAGGGCATTCTCGACTTTGAGCGGGCATTCTGGGGAGATCCGATCGCTGATTTTCCTACAGCATTTGTCTTTACTGATGACATCAGGAAAGAGACGGCATTTCTGAACGCATATCTGCGCGTATCAGGGCGGAATGCATATACGGAAACGGACGCAGTAAAGTATCAGTTATACCGGATGTACATACTGACGATCATGGCGGCGGAGACGTTCCGGTATGGATTTTTGTACGGAAAGCTCCAGGGAATGTGGGCAAAATGGCAGCTTCGCAAATGTCTGCGAATACTCGGAGATTGGTAATATGAGGCAGAATGTGAGCAGGGATGAAGCTGATAAGCGCCAGCTGATGGAAGAGACGCCAGTGGGCAGGCTGTTATGGAAAATGTCTGGTCCGTCCGTCATCGGAGTAATGGCGTATAATCTATATAACATATTTGATACAGTATTTGTATCCCGTGGAGCCGGAACAGATGCAGTAGGAGGAGTGGCAGTATCATTTCCACTCTTTATCTTCCTGTCCGCAGTATCCTCTACACTTGGAAGCGGAGCTGCATCGGTCATTTCACGCGCGCTGGGCGAGGAAGACTAGGAAAAGGCAGCGAAAACAGCGGCAAATACATTCGGTCTTTTTTATGCAGCCGCCCTTTTGATCACGGCGGCCGGACTTCTCTGGCTGGATGAACTGCTTCATTTCATGGGAGTGACGGATACGCTGATGCCCTATGCGAGGATATACACAAAGATTATTCTGCTGGGTGCGGTGACGAGCACCGGTTTCTCCAGTATTATCCGGGCGGAAGGCAGCAGCCGGTATGCCATGTATATCTGGGTGATTCCCATGGGAGCCAATATCATGCTTGACTGTACACTGATCTTCGGGTTTCAGATGGGAGTAGTCGGAGCGGCAGTCGGAACCGTGGCGGGGCAGGGGATATCCATGGCGATGAGTATTTACTATTTTTATTTCTCGGGGAAGAGTGTGCTGTGCATAAGACTGAGCCACTTTATACCCGATTTCAGGCTGTTAGGAGAGGTGATTGCAATCGGAATTCCGTCTTTTCTGCAGCTTTGTGGACAGTCCGTAGCTCTGATCATCGTCAATCAGTTTCTGCGCAGATACGGAGGAGATCTTGCAATCACTTCTTACGGTATTGTGAACAGGATCGTGGTATTTTTCCTCTTTCCTGTTCAGGGAATCGCCCAGGGGCTGCAGCCCGTCATAGGATATAATAAAGGCGCCGGGAGAGAAGACAGGGTAAGAAAAGCGTTGCGTACGGCATCTGTTATGACTGAGATTTACGGAATAGCTGCGTATCTGCTGACTATCTTTCTGGCAGAAATATTTATGTGGCTGTTTACCCCGGAATTGCCGGTCGTTCATACAGGCGGGCACATCCTTCGGATTGTGAACGCATCCCTGTTGTTTAGTGGGATACAAAGTATGCAGACGACCTGTTTTCAGGCGGCGGGGAAACCGGTCATGTCGTTGATTCTGTCTCTCTGCGGACAGGTACTTTGCTTTGTGCCCGCAGTCGCTGTGCTGAGCGGTCTGTATGGTATGGAAGGCGTCTGGTATGCGTTCCCGGTATCCTCGCTTGCAGCACTTGTCATATCAAGTATCCTTTTGATGCTTATAACACATCGAAGGTAGAATATGAAATGGTTGAATTTTGGATAAATATAGGTTATTATATGGATATACAAAAGAATGTTTCCGGGAGCAGGTCGGATTGGACTGTGTTTTATGTACAGGGCGGAAAGGAGCTGTGTATCTATGACGATTAAGGAAATGCAGGAGAGAAAAAGGGAACTCGGATATTCGTATGCGCAGATTGCGGAGTTGTCAGGGCTGCCGCTTGGAACCGTGCAGAAAGTGCTCGGCGGGATTACGCTGACGCCCAGATATGACACGATCATGGCGCTGGAGAGTGTGCTGGGTGAGGAGCAGCCTATGGCTGTGAGAGAGTCAGCCAGACCGTATAATGTAAAGAAGCAAGGGGAATACAGGCTTGAAGATTATTATCAGTATCCGGACGATATCCGCATGGAGCTGATCGACGGTGTGATCTATGATATGACGTCCCCGACATCTGCGCATCAGATTATCAGTGGCTTTATACACAGCAAAATGCTTCAGCATGTGTTAAATAACGGCGGGAAATGTCTGCCGATGATTGCCCCCATAGATGTACAGCTTGACTGCGATGACAGGACGATGGTGGAGCCGGACGTGCTTATCGTGTGTGACAGGGATAAGGTCATTGACCGGTGTGTTTATGGCGCTCCGGATTTTATCATCGAGGTGCTGTCAAAGTCCACGAAGAAGAAGGATTCGGTCATCAAGCTGAATAAATATCTGAACGCCGGTGTGCGGGAATACTGGATGATCGATCCGGATAAGAAAAAAGTCATCGTATATGATTTTGCACATGATGAGTACCCGATAATCTACGGTTTTGATGCGAAGGTTCCGGTCGGGATATGGAACGGGGATCTGGAGATCGACTTCGCGGAAGTGTACGATCATGTGAGATTTCTCTATGAGCGGCAGAAAGAATAGGGAATACACAGAATATTCACTAAAATTAAAGAAGTATAAACAAT
This sequence comes from Mediterraneibacter catenae, assembly GCF_008691045.1. Classification (GTDB taxonomy): domain Bacteria; phylum Bacillota; class Clostridia; order Lachnospirales; family Lachnospiraceae; genus Mediterraneibacter; species Mediterraneibacter ornithocaccae. The sequence goes on along the minus strand of NZ_VMSO01000006.1, from coordinate 99,240 downwards.
TCTAAAATAAGTGATAAAGTCACTGACAAAAGCGATTTCTTCTGGTAAAATGCAATCGTAACATAAAAGCGGAAATATAAAGCAGGTTCCGCAGAGGCATGTAAGAATTGTTTTCAGACAAAATGTCAGGAGGAATGGATATGTCATTAGAAGTTTACTATAGATTGATCAACAGTGGTATTGGAAAGAAGATAAAGGAAGTGCTCAACGGACTTGTTCCAGGGCTGATCCCGGAGCCGATTCTGGTAAGAGTGCCGGTGAGAAACCGACGGAACAGCCGTAATGCAGGATAAGAAACGAATACAGAAAAGAACGCCGCATATGGGTAAGTGGATTACTCGTATGCGGCGTTCTTTTCTATATCTGTTTCCTGGCGGCAGTCTTATCCCATGATCACTTCCACATGATTCGGATTCTGAACATGAATGTAGTATGTGGCATTTCTGTATTTTCTCGTAACTGTGAAGAGCATTCCATTCTATCTTTCCAGCAGCGGATACGGTGTATTTGTCAATCATCCGGACAGAGTGGAGTTCGAGATCGCTACAGAGCAGGTGTCCAAGGCTGCGTTCAGTGTAAAGGGCGAGTATCTGGACTACTTCCTTATCGACGGACCGTCCATGAAAGATGTGTTGATGCGTTATACTGATCTGACAGGGAAACCGGCGCTCCCGGCGCAGTGGACGTTCGGGCTGTGGCTGTCCACTTCGTTTACGACAGATTACGACGAGGAGACAGTCATGAGTTTTATTGACGGGATGGAGCAGAGAGGGATTCCTTTAAGTGTCTTCCATTTTGACTGCTGCTGGATGAGAGAGTTCCACTGGACAGACTTTATATGGGATGAGCGTGTGTTCCCGGATCCCGCGGGGATGCTCGCAAGGATCAAGGCGAAAGGGATCAAGATCTGTGTCTGGATCAATCCATATATCGGACAGGGGTTCCCATGATGCGCAGTATGGTGCTTGAATTTGAAAAAGACCTGAACTGCCGTTATCTGGACCGCCAGTACATGCTCGGGGATTCCTTGCTCGTGGCGCCGGTATTTAATGAAGATGGAGAGGCTCAGTATTATCTGCCGCAGGGTACGTGGACGAACTATCTGACAGGGGAGACCGCAGAGGGCGGATGCTGGAGGACGGAGAAGCATGATTATCTGTCAGTACCGCTCTGGGCAAGAGAGAACAGCATCATCCCCACAGGCATAAAAGCAGAGCGCGCGGATTATAAATTCTCAGGCAATATGGAACTGAAAGTATTTGCTTTAAAAGACTGTGCGCAGATATGTGTGTACCAGAACCGTGAAGAGCCCGCCCTGCTTGAGCTCGTCAGAGAAGGTGCGGATATCCGCGGAAACGCGGCGGGTATGGCCGGCTGTACTGTACGGTTCGTAAACTGCATCCTTACAGGCGTACAGGGGGCAGAGGCTGAGACAGAAGGAAACGACACAGTCATAACAGTCGAAAAAGACGGCACGTTTACCTGCACAGTACAGCAGTAAATCTTGAAAAGAAATGAGGGAATACAGCTATGGCAATCTACGAATCCGAGAGCAGGAAATTAAGGACGCGCGCTGAAGAGCTGATGCGCAAACTCACGCTTGACGAGAAGATCGGCATGGTGCATGGAGCGCAGCTTTTCCAGACAAAGGGAGTGGAGCGGCTGGGCATCCCGCCGCTGAAGATGTCAGACGGCCCGATGGGGGTGCGGCAGGAATTCCATGCGGCGTCATGGATCCCGGAGGGAACTTCGAGAGACTATGTAACATATCTGCCCTGCAACAGCGCGCTTGCATCTACATGGAACAGAGAACTTGCATACGAAACAGGCTCTGTACTTGGAGAGGAAACGAGAGGACGGGGGAAAGATGTTATCCTCGGCCCCGGAGTGAATATTAAGAGAAGTCCCCTGTGCGGGAGAAATTTTGAATATTTCAGCGAAGACCCGTATCTTACAAAAGAGCTTGCAGCGCCCTTTATCCGGGGTGTGCAGAACTGGGACGTTGCAGCCTGCGTGAAACATTTTGCTGCAAATAACCAGGAGACTGAGCGCCTGTGGGTAGATGTGGAAGTGGATGAGAAAGCTCTTCGTGAGATATATTTGCCGGCTTTTCATGACGCGGTGGAAAAAGGCGGTTCATACACGATTATGGCGGCGTATAACAGACTGAATGGACAGCACTGTTACTATAATGAACATCTTCTGAAAGAGATCCTGCGTGATGAATGGGAGTATGAAGGCGTGGTGATATCAGACTGGGGCGGAGTACATGATACAGAGCTTGCCGCCGGAGCACAGCAGGATATCGAAATGTCCGTGACAGATGATTTTGATGATTATTATATGGCGCGGCCGCTGAAAGAGAAAATTAAAAATGGTGAGATCAGTGAGACTGTGCTGGATGAGAAAGTGGTCCGTATCCTGATGCTCATGTTCCGTCTCCATATGATGGATAGGGAGAAGAGAAAACGGGGCAGTTACAATACACCGGAGCACAGAGAAAAGGCTCTTGAAGTGGCGAGGGAATCTATAGTACTGCTGAAAAATGAGAATGCCCGTCTGCCCCTCGATCCGGATAAAGTAAAGAAGCTGCTTGTCATCGGGGAAAATGCAGACTGTATGCACGCTGCCGGCGGAGGAAGCGCAGAGATAAAGGCGCTGTACGAAACGACTCCCCTTATGGGAATATGCGCGCTGCTCGGCGGAAATGCGGAAGTACGCTTTGCGAAAGGGTATATCCGCGACGAGCAGCCGTCAGATACGGAAGTAAACTGGCAGGAGACCAGTCTGGAAAATGGCGGGCTGAATCATGAACATGACAGCGAAGGAAATGACCGTGCGGATATGAAACTCCCCTATGAGCAGGATATTCTGATTAAAGAGCTCCTGAATGCGAATCCGAAGACAGTGATCGTCCTTACGGGCGGAAGTCCGGTGGAAATGGGAGAATGGATCGATTCGGCGGACACTGTCGTGTGGAACTGGTATGCCGGTCTTGAAGGCGGAAGGGCTCTTGCGGAGGTGCTTTTCGGCGCAGTTAATCCGTCCGGAAAGCTCCCGGAGACATTCTATAGGAGGCACACAGACTGCTCTGCCCATGTTCTGGGTGAATTCCCCGGCGGGGATAAAGTGAGCTACAAAGAGGGCGTATTTGTGGGATACCGCTATAATGACAGCTTCCATGTAGAACCGCAGTTTTGTTTCGGGCACGGACTGTCTTATACCACATTCCAATATTCCGAAGCGGCTGCAGATGCGTCAGAAGAGGAGACAACGATTTACTGTACTGTGGAAAATACGGGAAAAACGGCCGGAAAAGAGACAGTTCAGGTCTATTTCGCACCTGTGGGCAGAAAGAACGATGAGCCGGTGCAGGAATTGAAAGGTTTTGAGAAAATCTCTCTTATGCCGGGCGAGAAGAAACGGGTCGAAATCCATGCTGAGCCGTGCCGCAGGAAGATGGAGATCCGGATCGGGGCTTCTTCGAGAGATATCAGGACAGTGATTTGCACTTGTACTGTTTTTTGATTCGTGCTAGAGTAGCAGATGTACAGAACATCTGTTTACGGGGAGGACGAAGATGAAAACAGGGAAAAAGATACGGGCAATATGGTGTGCTCTGCTGCTGGCTTTCTCACTGACAGCCTGCGGCAGCCCGGACGGGAGTGCTGCGTACAGTGGAGATACTGCTGATATCAGTGAAGACAGCAGCTCCTCAGTGCAGACTGCCGACACAGTGGAAGATGTGCCGGAGTACAGCGGGGAGCCGTATGTGGAGATCAATGACAACCAGCCGGAGTTTGAGGACTACGAACTTACGACAGTGCCTTTTGAAGAGTACAGTGAACTGGATGAGATGGGAAGATGCGGCGAGGCGCAGGCCTGCGTAGGCGAAGAGACAATGCCCACAGAAGACAGGGAGGGCATCAGCGAGGTAAAGCCGTCCGGGTGGGTAAACGAGAAGTATGACAGCGTGGAGGGCGGTTATGTCTATAACCGCTGTCATCTGATCGGCTTCCAGCTTACCGGAGAGAATGCCAATGAGGAAAACCTTATTACAGGAACCCGGTACATGAACACGGAGGGGATGCTCCCCTTTGAAAATATGGTAGCCGATTATATCCATGAGACGGACAATCATGTATTGTACCGGGTGACGCCGATTTTTGAGGGAGAGGATCTTGTCGCTTCGGGCGTGCAGATGGAAGCCGAGTCCGTGGAAGATAACGGAGCCGGAATCTGTTTCAATGTATATGTATATAATGTACAGCCGCAGATCACGATCAATTACGCCACGGGAGAAAACTGGGAGAGCGAAGAAGCAGCCGATATAGAAATATCTGATATAAAGACCGGCGGAGATGAGAACGGGCAGACATACATTTTAAATGAAAACACAAAAAAGTTTCATGATCCGGGCTGTTCCGGTGCGGACGATATAAAAAAGAAAAATAAAAGAGAGTTTACGGGAACACGGGATGAATTGATTGAGGACGGATACGAACCGTGCGGACGCTGTAAACCATGATCTCAGTAAAAAAAGATAATCGGAGAGAATTCCACTAGTTTGTGGGTTCCCTCCGATTTTTTGTTTTAGTAATACCATACAAAACAGCTATTGACTATTTATGCACAATTCATGAAAATATTTCTTACATCTGGCGAATGCTTTACATATTTAACAACTTGAGCTATATATAAATTAACTTGTACAACAAGTAAAAAGAAAAGGTACAACAAACTGAAAAAGGAGGAGAAAAATGAAGAAACAATTGAAGCGGATCGCTGCTGTCTCCATGGCGGTCTGTCTCACAGCGTCCATGGCAGGATGCGCCGCGGGCGGCGATGAGGAAGAGGGAACCCCGGGGGCGCCTCACATCGGGATCATTTTCACACAGGCAGGACTGGGAGGAAATTCGTTCAATGACCTTGACCTTGAAGGGGTGAGAAAAGCAGCAGAGGATTTTGGTATTACATATGACCAGGTAGAGCCAAAATCCGTGGCAGACGAGGAGATCATTCAGGATGAGATGGCGTCCTCGGAAGAGTATGATCTTATCATCTGTGTAGGTGATGAACAGGTGGATGCACTGGAAAATGTTGCGTCTGTTTACACAGACCAGAAATTTGCGCTTCTCGATGCGACCTCCGATCTCCCGAATGTAGCGTCCTACTCCTGTAAGGCTCAGGAGGGAAGCTTCATGGTGGGAGCGCTGGCAGTCCTTGCGAAACAGGAGCAGATTGACGGCAAGCTCTCAGACGGCGATACTATCGGATTCATCGGAGGTGTGGACAACCCGCTGATCAATGAGTTTGCAGCAGGCTACAGGGCAGGCGCGGAGTACGTGGATCCGGATATCAATGTACTGATCGATTACGCCGGAAGTTTTAATGATCCGACCACAGCCAAGACCATCGCCAATACGTTTAATGAGAAAGGAGCGGACGTGATCTTCCATGCGGCGGGTGCATCGGGAATGGGCGTTTTCCAGGCGGCAGAGGAGAAAGGCTTCGCAGCCATCGGCGTGAACTTAAACCAGAACAATATCGCGCCGGACTATATCATGGCAAGTATGCTCAAGAAGCTGGATACCTGTGCGTATGAAGCGATAGCGAGCGTAGTGAATGACACTTATACGGGAGAAAATCAGTTGCTCGGATTAAGCGACGGCGGTGTGGACTACACAGTGGAAGGGAGCAATATCAAAGTGCCGGACGATATCATCTCCCGTCTGGATGAGATCCGCGAAGAAATCATTTCGGGAGAGATCGAAGTACCGAATGAACTGGACTGATACAAAGGAAGAGAGGTGACAGATATCCTCGGGATTGCAGGCGTGGACGGGAACGGGCAGCAGGAGCTGGAATCCCTGATCGTCGGGAATAAAAAGATGAAAGAGGGATCTCTGATCATCAACGGGACAGAAGCGCGGAAGATGTCGGTAAAAGAGCGAAAGAAACTGGGAATCGGATATATTCCTTCAGACCGTCACAAAAACGCCATGATAGCGGATTTCTCAATTGCGGAGAACTTTCTCCTCGGATACCAGGACAAGCCCCGGTATAATGCTCATGTGCCATAAAGTAACACACAAGAATTTATAGACAGCAGCCCCTCTATTCCGAATATTGAGCTACTTTTCAATTTATTACTTTGAGGTAAGTATCTTACGATAAAGTGCGTACTTTACAAAGGCTGTCTATGGAACTATGATAAACTTGTACTTTTCAACAAGGAGGATGTCTCTATGGATTTCAAATGGTTAAATGAGGGACAGGTAAAAAAAGATGGGGACAAGATAGAAATATTTGCTCCCGCACAAAGCGATTTCTTCTTTAACAACGGCACAATCGGAGAAGAAGGAATTACACCGGAATCTTTGTGCAACGCTCCGTTTTATTACACAGAGATTACAGGCGATTTTGTAATGAGAGTAAAGGTATCACACGACTTTAAAGATACCTATGATTCTGCTTCCATTATGGTAATGCAGGACATGAAAAACTGGGCGAAAGCGTGCTTTGAAATGACGGACTTTGGAACACACGCCGCAGTCAGCGTTATCGCACGAAATGGAGAATCAGACGACGCAAACGGGTGTAATATTGACGGTAACACAGCATGGTTGCAGGTGTGCAGATGTGGAAACTCTTTTGCGTTTCATTATTCCGTTGACGGAAAGAATTTTTACATGATGAGGTTCTTCAATCTTCCTGTGAGTAACACTGTAAAAGTAGGACTTCTTGCACAAGCGCCTGTTGGAAACGGAGGAAACCGAGTTTATTCAGACCTCACATTTGAGCAGAAAACAGTAAAAAATATCCGTATGGGCCAATAAATAATTATATGCCGCTATCACAAGCGAAAGGCAATGAAGAAGCAGACCGAAACCGTTTCAGATTTCAGTCTGCTTTTTACAATCTGTTTTCTTCTCCCCAATCGCACATTGTTTCCAGTATAGGAATAAGTGATTTTCCGCGTTCTGTAAGGCTGTATTCGACTTTTGGGGGAATTTGCGGATATTCTTCTCTATGGACTAATTTATCTGCTTCTAATTCTTTCAAGGTAGAGCTTAATGTTTTGTAGGAAATTTCATCAATGTATTTTTTCATCTCATTGAAACGTACAACTCCAAATTCGGCCAGAACATAGAGTATCGTCATTTTGTATTTTCCGTTAATCAAAGATAAAGTATAACTAAATCCCGTACTTCTAAAGCACTCATTTGAAATATTGCGTTCGCTCATTTTACACTTTCCTTTTCGTAAGTATATTACTCTGATTTTGGTATCGCACTTAATTGTGCGTACTTGATTTCTATCCCATTCTTGTTATTATGATAATATCAAAAGAGGGAAAAGTCAATCCCGCTATCATAAGGAGGACAAATTTTATGAGCAAAAAAATTGTTGTAATCACAGGTAGCCCCCGCAAAAAAGGAAACAGTTTTGCAATGACAGAGGCTTTTATCCAGGCGGCGGAAAAAAAAGGGCATACGGTAAAGCGGTTTGACGCTGCTATGATGAGTGTAAGCGGTTGTCATGCCTGCGAAACTTGCTTCAAGACAGGAAAAGCCTGTTCGTTTGATGATGATTTCAATGTGATTGCCCCAGCTATTCAGGAAGCCGACGCTGTTGTTTTTTCTATGCCGGTTTACTGGTACACGATTCCGTCACAGATAAAGGCGGTCATTGATAAGCTATTCTCATTCTATCATGCAGAAGTAGATATTTCTGGAAAAGAGTGTGCCATCATTACTTGTTGCGAGGAAGATGATAAATCTGTTATGGACGGTATTCGGAATCCTATTGAACGGTCTGCTGCATTATTGAAATGGAAAATGATTGGTGCAGTAATGATTCCGGCAGTTGTAAATACAGGCGATATTGACAAGACAGATGGGTGTGTGCAGGCGGCAGCTTTAGCTGATAAGTTTTAATATCATATGAGAAAAACTTTCTGCACTGTTCAGAAATAGCAAAGCCAGCCGAGCCAGTCAACGGTCAAGATGAAACGCGCCGCCGTTGACAGCCCCGCCCGCCTTTGCAGACAGGCAATCAAGGGGCGACAGCAAGAAGTGCTGCCGCCCCGTACTATTATTCAGAGAGGGGGAGTTTCCATGACCGAAGATGAAGCCTACAAGGTGCATATCCAGTACACCTTCAATGCCTTTTGCAAAATTGTCATTCGTCACGCCGCCATAGATATAATCTTGAAGTTGCGCCGGAGGTGGGAACGGGAAGTTTCCCTTGACTATCTGATGAATGAGAAGTTTGTCCAGTTTGCCGAACCGGAACAGCTTGAAGAATATCTTTTTAACGCCTGCGGCCAGACCGCCGTTCTGTATCATGCGGAGCTTGCCGCCGCCCTTGCACTCTTGCCGGAGCAGGCACAGGAAGAAATTTTCCGCTACTATTTCCTACGCCAGCCGCAGCGCGTGATCGGCGTACATATTGGCCGGACACGCAGCACAGCGGGGCGGCATATCCAGCTTGCCTTGAAGCGGCTCCGGCGGCTTATGGAGGGAGGGAAAACGCTATGAGTAAACTTCTCCCCTATGAAACAATCGTCAAGGCGCATAAGGGCGACCCGGACGCAATCGACACCGTTCTTTCCCACTACGCCGGATATATCCGCTACTGCTCCAAAGTACACGGGAAAGTCAACGCCGAGGTTGAGGAATATGTGAAGCAGAAGCTAATTGCCGCCCTGTTCAAATTTCGCTTTGACCGATAAGCCCTAAAACTGAATACCAGCCGTCACCGGCGGCCAGCGAAAGCAGTAAGTCTGAAAAAGATTTGCTGCTTTTTTTGTTGTCCGGCTCCGTTCCCGGCCATTTTGCTCTGTTCGGATTGTAGTAGTAAGTGAGAGAGAAATTTTCCTGCCCCGGTGTTTGGCATTTTTGATTTTTGTCCGTAGTAGGAAGCAAAGAGAAAATTTCCCGTTTCGTTTGGCAAATTTCAAAACGCGGTGGTGTAGGGAGTGAAAGGAAAATTTCTCTGCCCCGCCGGTTGCCAAAATCCTGTTGCCCGGATTACTAAGGCAAAAGAAATTTTGAAAAATCCCCGTCCAGCGGGCAGCAAAGCCCCGTTCCGGCGTCATATTGACGGAAGAAAAAGATAGCACACAGCGAGCCGGAAGCCCCGCCCTGTCCGTTCTATGTACGGAAAAAACAGACGGGGGCAGTCTGCGGCAGTTACAGAGCAAGTTTCTACCACGGTGCCAAAATCCGCAATTCTGCGGTTTTGGCCCTCGCGGGAAACTTGTTGGGGAGTGCCTTCCCCAAACCCTGCTATGGCGGCTTGCGCCGCAAAAAGATTTCCGTCCGGCAGGCCGTTTTTTGCGAGAACTGCCCCGGAAATACCTAACAGACCAGCCTATTTTTTGTGATAAGTGAAAGGAGGTTTACAGCCCATGCCGAAGCGATACAACACACCCCACCGCAGCCGCGTTGTGAAAACCCGGCTGTCCGAAGATGAATATGCCGACTTCACAGCGCGGCTTGCGCCCTATGGTATCAGCCAGTCCGAATTTCTCCGGCAGGCGATACGGCGCACCACCATACGCTCCGTTATCCATGTGTCGGCGGTCAATGACGAACTGCTCTCCGCTGTCGGGAAGCTGGCCGCCGAGTACGGCAGGATCGGCGGCAACCTCAACCAGATAGCCCGGTATCTGAACGAGTACGGCGCACCCTACAATGCGCTCTCCGGCGAGGTACGCGCCGCCATAGCCGACCTTGCCGCCCTCAAGTATGAAGTCCTCAAGAAAGTAGGTGACGCGGTTGGCAACACTCAAACATATCAACTCTAAAAACGCCGACTACGGAGCCGCCGAACAATACCTGCTTTTTGAGCATGATGTGATGTACCAGCAGCGGTATCAGAACAAGAACCGCAAGCAGGACTGTTACATCTGCGGCAGCTACAAGAAGCGCACCCGCGACTGTACGGCGCACTTTATCCGTACCGACCTGTTGACCGCCGGTGTCCTCTCCAATCTCCGGCAGGTGACCGAATACGCCGCCAAGCATGAGAGCCGCTTTGTGAAGCTGCTTATCCAGCAGAACGAGATCGGCGGCAAGAGAAAGACCGCCGCAGCCACCAAGCAGCTTGAACAGGCGCAGGAGCGTATTTCCGAAGTGAGCCGCATTATCAAGCGGCTGTATGAGGACAATGTGAACGGCAAAATCAGCGACGAGCGTTTCATGGAACTGTCGGCAGACTATGAGCAGGAACAGCGGGAACTGAAAGACCGCGCCGCCGCTTTGCAGGCCGAACTGGACAAGTCGCAGGCCGCCACCGTCAACGTGGAAAAGTTTATGGGTATCGTCCGAAAGCACCTTGCCTTTGAGGAATTGACCCCCACCCTCTTGCGGGAAATGATTGAGAAAATCGTCGTGCATGAGTGCAGCTATGACGAGAACGGCACCCGCAGACAGGACATTGAGATTTATTACAGCTTTGTCGGCAAGATTGACTTGCCAGAATAACCGCCCGACCTATCCGACACAATGCGCAAGTGCCGGATAGGAACGGCAAAATTTTTTACACTTCTATTACTTCTTTATCGCACATCAGTAAACAGCCACGGTTTTATCAATTATGCAAATCTGCAAAAGGACGCGCAGGAACAGGTGGAACGGTTCGAAACAAAGCTGGCGGGACTGGATCAGCCCATCGGACAGCTCTCGGGCGGAAACCAGCAGAAGATCATCCTCGGAAGAGAGACAAGCCATGATCCGGCATTCATGCTTGTGGCGCAGCCGGTGAGAGGCCTGGATATCGGAGCTATCGAGAAGGTGCACCGGACACTGCTCGAGCTCAAAGAACAGGGGAAAGCTATCCTTCTTATATCAGCAGAGCTTTCGGATATCATGAACTTAAGCGACCGGATCGCAGTGCTCTATGAAGGAAGAGTGAGCGCCCTGTTTGAGAACGGAGAATATACAAAAGAAGAAATCGGACTGTTTATGACAGGAAAAAGTGCGGGAGGTAAGAACTCATGAAGAAATGGGAACAGATGAGTGAACTGAAGAAATCTCTGGCAGCCATCGGAATCGCCATTCTGGTCGGCGCTCTGTTTATCCTGCTGTCAGGCGAGTCCCCCATTGAAGCGTACGGAGCTCTCTTAAAGGGAGCGCTGGGGAGCCCGAAATCTATAGCAAACACGATCAGTAAAAGTATTCCGCTGGCATTTACCGGACTGGCGGTGGCACTTGGCTTCCGCTGCGGCATGCTCAATATCGGAGCGGAAGGACAGCTCCATGCAGGGGCTATGGCAGCCGTCCTGACTGCTTTGAGCCTGTCCTCTTTCCCGGCGCCCATCGTGCTGATCGTAAGTATCATTGCAGGTATCTTTGCGGGGATGATCGTGGGCGGCATCCCGGGATTCTTTAAAGCGAGACTCAATACAAATGAAGTGATCGTGGCGATCATGCTGAACTATATCTGTACGCTGTTTACCTCATGGCTTGTAAACGGACCGGTCAAGTCGGACGGCTCCACTGCACAGACAGAAGTGCTCCCGGAGAGTGCATGGCTGGGAAGACTGATCCCCCAGACACAGCTTACGACAGCGCTTTTTATCCTGATCGCAGTTGCGGTTCTTATGTATATCTTCTTATGGAAGACCTCCGTGGGATACCAGCTTCGTGCGGTAGGCGTGAACCCGTCGGCGGCAGGCACGGCGGGTATCCGGGTGAAAACTTACATGATCATGGCAATGGTCCTGAGCGGCGGGCTGGCAGCCCTTGCGGGAATCACGGAAGTATTCGGCAAGTACCACAGATTTATCGAAGGCTTCTCCCCGTCATTCGGATTTACGGGAATCGCGGTAGCGATCCTCGGCCGCAACCATCCGGCGGGCGTACTGCTTACAGCGCTTCTGTTCGGCATCATGGACATGGGCGCACTGCGTATGAGCCGTGTGACCGACGTATCTACCAACATGGTAACAGTAGTCCAGAGTCTTGTCATCCTTCTGGTGGCGGCTCCGGAACTGATCAAATGGAATAAGAAGAGAAAGAGAGGGTGATCATAATGGCAGATATTAATAATTTTCTTGCGCTTATGCTGCAGTTGTCGGTACCTATCGTTCTTGGCGCACTCTGCGGGACGATCGCGGAGCGCGGCGGTATCATCCTGCTGGGTGTGGAGGGCCTCATGCTGATCGGCGCATTTGCCGGTGTGGCTGGTTCTTTCTTTACCGGCTCCGCATTTGCCGGCGCAGTGCTTTCTGTCCTTGCCGGAGCTCTTGTCGGCTGGCTCTACGCATTGTTCTGTCTGAAATGGAAAGCACAGCAGTCTGTAGTCGGAGTCGGGATCAATCTCTTTGCCAGCGGTATTACGGCGGTCATGTTAAAAGCCATCTGGCACACGGAAGGAATGTCTGATTCTGTGGACGCGTTTTCAGGTTTTACCGTACCCGGTCTGTCGAAGATCCCGGTGATCGGGGCTCTGTTCTATGAGCAGTCGCCGTACCTGTATTTGATGATCCTGATCGTAGCGGCTACATGGATCCTGTTCTACCGGACAAAATACGGTCTGCGTTACCGTGCTATCGGCGATCAGCCTTATGCTGTACAGACCTGTGGTGTCCCGGTCAATCGTTACCGCTATACTGCCATGATGGCGGCAGGAGCTATCGCAGGACTTGCAGGATCTTATCTGTCACTTGCACAGAACAACCTGTTTGTTACAGATATGGTATCCGGGCGTGGTTTCATGGGGCTGGCGGCAAATATCTTCGGCGGCTGGAATCCCATCGGCTCACTGGGGGCAGGTATGGTATTTGCCGTGGCACAGGCAGCAAGATTCTATCTGACGGACTTCGAGATCCCGTCACAGATCGTCCAGATGCTTCCGTATGTGGTCACGCTCCTGATTCTGCTGTTTGTAGGCAAGAGAGTAAAAGGGCCGGAAGCACTTGGCAAACTGGTGGATTAGCCTTATACTAATCATAAGGTTGGTGTACAAGTAAAAATTACTTGTACACCTGATAAAATCTGCGGTTTATACCAGATCAGGATAATCGGGGAATGAACTGCAGTATCCTGTGATTAGTGGAAGGAGAATATACCTGTATGGACAATATTATCAAAGAAAAAAACGTAAAAATACCTTTATACGTATCTGTTTACGAGACGATCACACAGTGGCTGAAAGAAGGAAAATATAAACCCGGCGACAAGCTGCCGGGCGAAAATATCCTGGCAGAACAGTTCAAGGTGAGCAGGGGGACACTGCGGCAGGCAATGCTTCTCCTTCAGGAGGACGGCCTGATCAGCAACCATCAGGGAAAAGGTAATATTGTCCTTTCCAATCATGACGTGACAGCAGGAGGGCTGGAGAAGATCGGAAATCCGATCATCGAGTTCTGTCTTCAGCCTGTTGATGAAAAGGTGCTGACGATCGGTTTTCAGCCGGCCACACAGAAGCATCAGGAAGTATTGAAACTCAGACCTTCGAGCATTGTGGCTGTAATTGATATCACATACTACAGTCAGAAGATGCCGGTGGGATTTGCAATGGTTTATATGCCTTACGCTATTCTTGAGAAAAGCAATGTGGATCTGGAGAATACGGACAGTGTGTACGAATATTATATGAAAGTACTTAACTCATCGGGAATCTACAGTGATACAAAACTCCGTATGAGGAAGGCGAGAGAACGGCTTGCGAACATACTGGAAATTCCGGAAGAGGAAGCGATTCTGACCCTTGAAGAAGAACTTTATACCCAGTACGACACCCCTGTATTATCACAGAAATTATATATGACGGCAGATCTCTATGAACTAAGTCTGAGGAGGAAAAACAAATGAAAAAGGTGCGAATAACTGTACCCGGATTGGAGGATGGTCATGATGGGCGGCACGATTGCCATGAGGGGAAATGTGTCGCCTATGGGAGAAGCAAATGTGACCGGGGACCCGGAGGCATGCGATAAAGTGTTTCTGTCGGGAATGGATGTTACGGCAGTGGGACTGGACGTTACTATGAAGGTCCGCTTGAAACGGGAGCATATGGAATGGCTGAACCGGCGCAGGAGCGCCCGGGCTGCAAAGGCCGTGAGTTTTTTAAACCGGGCGCTGGAATATTACTGGTACGGCAACCAGATGCAGAACTACTGTATAGACGACTGTCCGCTTCATGATCCTCTGGCGGCGATGTACGCCGGAACAACAGGCATCCTGCGGACAGAGACGAGGAGAGCGAGAGTAGAGTGTGAGGGAACGTATACGAGAGGAATGATCGTTACAGATCTGAGAGAACATCCCATTCCCGGCGGTGATATCCATTTTGCTGTGGAGGCGGATGCAGACAGAGCTATAAGAGAATTCCTGTCTGCGTTCTGGGAAGAGGAGAGCAATAAAACTGTATAGAAGCTGCAGGAAAGAAATTCCGGAAAGGAAGGGCTGAGTATGGAGAAATATAAGAGAATATTTGTCATTGTCATGGATTCCCTCGGCGTGGGAGCTATGTCGGATTCCTCGGAATTCGGGGATGTGGGCGTTAATACACTGGGGCATATCTCACAGTCGGTGGACAGTTTCTACATGCCTAATCTTCAGAAAATGGGCATGGCGAACTTGACGCCTTTAAAACAGGTAGATCCGGTGGAGAAGAGCCTTGGGTATTACGGAAAGCTGAATGAGAAGAGCCGGGGCAAGGATACGATGACAGGCCACTGGGAAATGATGGGGCTTGAAGTCACAAAGCCGTTTAAGACATTTACAGAGCACGGGTTCCCGCCGGAGCTGATCGCAGAGCTGGAGAAACGGACAGGACACAAAGTGATCGGAAACAAGAGTGCCAGCGGAACGGAGATCTTAGATGAACTCGGCGAGGAGGAGATCGCCACAGGGCATATGATCGTCTATACGTCTGCGGATTCTGTCCTGCAGATCTGCGGAAATGAAGAGACGTTTGGTCTGGATGAACTGTACCGCTGCTGTGAGATTGCAAGAGAGATCACTATGAAAGATGAATGGCGTGTGGGACGCGTCATCGCCCGCCCTTATGTGGGAAAGAAAAAAGGCGGGTTTAAGCGTACAAGCAACCGTCACGACTACGCCCTGAAGCCCTTTGGAAAGACCGCTCTCAACGCTCTGCAGGACGCCGGGCTGGACGTGATCTCGGTAGGAAAGATCCGGGATATCTTCGACGGCGAGGGCATCACCGGGGCGTATAAGTCCAAAAGTTCTGTTCACGGGATGGAGCAGACGATCGAGCTGGCGCAGCAAGATTTCCACGGTCTGTGCTTTGTCAATCTGGTAGACTTCGATGCGCTGTGGGGACACAGAAGAAATCCCCAGGGCTATGCGGAAGAAATCGAGAAGTTCGATGTAAATCTCGGGAATCTCCTGCCGCTTCTGAAAGACGATGACCTGCTGATCATCACGGCAGACCACGGGAATGATCCGACCTATACAGGAACAGACCACACAAGAGAAAAAGTGCCGTTCCTCGCATATTCCCCGTCTATGAGCGGAAACGGTGAACTCCCGGAGACGGATACATTCGCTGTGATCGGCGCGACAGTAGCGGATAACTTCGGCGTGAAGATGCCGGAGGGAACGATCGGAGAATCACTGATGGAGAAACTGAGGTAGTCCGTGTGGAAGAAAGCAACTTTGAAAAAATCGGATTTATAAATTACAGAGTTTTGATAAAGTTTGGGCAGCCTGCAGGTGAATGCGATTCATCCGCAGGCTCATCGCCATATCTTAAGCCGCCAGAGATTCTGGTAGTTAGTTCTTTGCCTCAGCAATCCGGAGGCGAAAATCAACCGCTTGTAACTTGCAGTGACATCCTATATAATGAAGAAAGGAAAAAGCCAGTATGATACATACTGTAAACGAATTCTGGCCAACAAAATTATTCTTGCATGGATACTGAAATATGTTGCAGAGGAATTTGTGGATATGGATATTGGTCAGATCAAAGAATGTATTGGTACAGATGTACAGGTGTCAGAAGTAAACGTCCTGCCCGGAAGAACAAATACACCGGGATCAGAACGTATTATAGGTGAATCAGAAGAAGATTCAGTACCAGGCGAGGGAGAATTGTATTACGATATCAGGTTTTCCATATACTATGCCCGCCAGAAACAAAGAATCAAGCTGATCATTAATGTGGAGGCCCAGAAAGAATTCCGCCCTGGATATTCGCTTATAACGAGAGGAATATTTTATGGGGCGCGGATGCTTTCATCGCAGAAAGGAACCGAATTTACCGGCAGAGATTATGATAACATCCGTAAGGTATACAGCATATGGATATGTATGAACGCACCGGATTATATTGGAAATGCTATTTCGTATTATAATATCCAAAAAAGTGATGCCATCCCGGGAATTCCGGATGAAAAAGAAACTTATGATAAAATTTCTGTTGTCATGATCTGTTTAAATCCTAAGTCAGAGAAAGGCAATCGTCTGACGAAGATGCTCGGCATACTTTTATCTCCGAGACTTGAAACCGGGGTGAAGATATATCAGTTGGAACATGAATTTGACATACCGATGGAAAATGATATGGGAGAGGAGTTGAACCAAATGTGTAATCTGAGCGATTATGTGGAAGAACTTGGGATTGAAAAAGGAATAGAAAAAGGAATAGAAAAACATCTTAGTCAGCAGGTAAAGAAGAAGCTTGCCAAAGGCAAATCGGTTGGAGAAATCGCTGATGAGCTGGAAGAAGATGAAGAGACTATTCGAAGGATACTAAAAAATATCGAATAAATATAATTCCAGAAAAGGGATTATTTTTATACTCAAAAAGAAAGAAAAATTCTTGACAAATGATATTTCTCACAGTATACTATACAAGTGGCTTGCGGAGAGCGGGCCACGATACAGGGGATTGGTCAAATGGTATGATAGGGGTCTCCAAAACCTTTGGTGGGAGTTCGATTCTCTCATCCCCTGCTATTGAAAAGCCTTGGAAGCAGCGTAAAATCGCTGCTTTTAAGGCTTTTGTGCGATACGCCCGGAGGGCGACCGCCGTGCTTGCACGAGCGGGCATCCGACGGGCAACGGTCATCGAGCGGCAATGCCGTGAGATGAGCGAGGTATCGCGGTTATCGGATAGGGGAAGAAAGCTTCCCCTATCCGATTTTTTATCAAAACGACGAGGGAAAAAAGAGGTCATTCTACTAATATAGAAGTATAATCAGACTTATAAGTGACCGGAGTGAGGAATTTGAAATTATGATGATAGGAATTATAGAAGATGACCGCCTTTTAAATCAGGCGCTGAACAAAATGCTGACAGACAAGGGATATGACACAACCTGCGCGCATTCCCGTAAGGAAGCACTGGCTCTGTCTGCTGACCGCATCGATTTGTTCCTGATCGACATCGGACTTCCGGACGGAGATGGATTGAAATTATATCGGGAACTAAAAGCCGAAAAAGATGTACCGGCGATTTTTCTGACCGCCAGAGATGAGGAACAAGATATGCTGGCGGCTTTTGACACCGGGGCGGATGATTATGTGGTAAAGCCCTTTTCCATGAAGGTGCTTTTGAAACGAATCGAAGTGGTGCTTAAGAGAAATAGAGAGGGCTCTGTCCTTACCTGCGGAGACATCACCCTGTATCCGGAGAAAAAGCAGGTGTTTTCTGACGATGAAGAAATCTCTTTGACAGCGAAGGAATATCAATTGCTCGAGCTTTTTATGGCTAATCAGGATCAGGTGTTGACAAAGGAGAACATTCTGGACCGGATCTGGGGTATTGACGGAGAGTTTGTGGAGGAAAATACATTAAGCGTTACGATCAGCCGGCTGAAGAAAAAGCTGGGAAGTGAGCAGTCACATATCAGAAATGTTTTCGGCCTGGGCTACCGAATGGGGGAATAAAACGATGGATATTGCAGCATGGATTGCTTTCATGATCGGAATTGCAGCAGGCGGAAGTATCATATATATCCGTCAGAGAAAAGTTCGCATGGAAGAGCTGGAGAAAGCGGCGGCGATGACGGAGGATATTCTGGCAGGCCGCAAGCTCCGTATTACTGCTCCGGGCGATGAGTTATTGCTTGCGAGGATAGAAAATCAGCTTGTGCGTATACAGGAGATGCTGGATGGCAGAAGAAAAGAGGCAGAAAAAAGCAGGGATGAAATCCAGAAACTGATCTCGGAAATCGCACACCAGATGCGGACACCTCTGACCAATATTGAAAGTTACACCGGTTTCCTAAAGGATATGGCAGAAATAACTGAGCCGAAGACAAGAGAAGGAGAACAGGAAAGTAATGCAGAGATCAGTTTGCAGTATGTAACGGCTCTGGAGGAAAGTGAGAGGAAACTGCATTTTCTGGTAGACAGCTTCGTAAAGATGGCCCGTCTGGAACAACATATCATCCAGATACGTAAAAATGAGAGTGATCTGCTGAAGACGATCCAGAACACATTTGGACAGATCCAGAACAGAGCGGAGAAAAGACAGATCCGTTTCCATATTACCATGCCGGAACAGGCCGTCTGTATTCATGATTCCAACTGGATGGGAGAGGCAGTCTTCAATGTCCTTGACAACGCAGTGAAATACAGTGAATCAGGCGGCACGGTAGAAGTTTCTCTGAGGCAGAATGAAATGTATTTGAAACTTCAGGTGCGGGATTACGGGATTGGCATAGATGCGGGGGAAGAAAATCAGATCTTCCGAAGATTCTACAGAGGCAGGCGTGTGACAGGACAGGACGGGTTCGGAATCGGACTTTACCTTGCAAGAAAGATCATAAATCTCCACGGCGGTTTTATGATCTCAAAGAGAATGAATCCCGGACTTCTGATCGAAATGAATCTTCCTGTATGAGGCTGCTTTGCGAAGGCTGTCAGGAATTTGTAAGATTTACTGTTTACACTAAAGAAAAACAGCTATAGGAGATTTAGATATGGATATGGTAAATGCAGTAAATCTGAAGAAATATTATGTCACTGACACCTATGAAGTCCGTGCTTTGGACGGTGTGTCACTGACAGCAGAGGAAGGTGAATTCCTCGCAGTAGTCGGAACATCGGGCAGTGGAAAGACCACTCTGCTGAATATGCTGGGTGGACTGGATGTACCCGATTTCGGCGGAGTCTGGATCCGTGGGATCAGCCTGAAAGATCTGGACAGGGAGGAACGTACAGTATTCCGGAGACGGAATATTGGGTTTGTATTTCAGCAGTATAATCTGATCCCGTCTCTCAGTGTCTATGAAAACATTGTTCTTCCGCTCAGGTTGGACGGACAGTGCATAGATGAACCATTTTTTGAAGAGATTACGGATCTTCTCGGTCTGTCAAATAAGTTAGACAGACTCACCGGTACTCTTTCCGGCGGTCAGCAGCAGAGAACCGCGATCGCAAGAGCGATGCTGACGAAACCGGCTGTCCTGCTGGCAGATGAACCCACAGGGAATCTGGACTCCGTTATCGGAATGGAAGTAACAGGTCTTCTGAAATCCTGCGCCTTTCGATTCCACCAGACAGTAATCGTTGTCACGCATCAGGAGGAAGTAGCCCAGATGGCTGACCGGATCATCCGGATGTCAGACGGACGGATCTGTGACACTGCCGCGGGTTTCAACCGGGAGGTGCAGGCATGAAGAGAAGAAACTACACTCCCAATGATAACCGAAATGTGATCCGTATGCTTGCTGTTTCATTTGCCGGATCGGCGAAAGGGAGAAACCGGATCCTTTTTATGACGGTGGTTTTGAGCATTATCACCCTGACAATGGTGTTCGGTATTTCCCGGGGAAAGATCCGTTCGGAAGAGTTAAGTATGATACGGGAGAATGGAACGGCTGCGTCCGGAGTTGTGGAAAGCGGAATTGCGTCCCAATATGCAGCACTTAAATCCCTGAATTATATAAATCAGACGGGCCGATGTTTTACCGTGGGAGTGGCGGAGACCGCAGAAAAGGATTCCGGCGCGGAGGGTGAAAAGGTCACGGTCTGCACGATCAGATGGGCAGATCCGGATGCATGGAAGGACCTGCTTTGTCCAGCCTATACAGAGATTCAGGGAAGTTATCCCGAAAAAGAGTCTGAGATCATGCTTTCCGAAAAGGCGCTGAAGGTTCTGGGAATTACCAATCCTCAGGAGGGCATGGAGATTCCGCTCCATGTTTCCATCGGGATTTTTCAGAGTTCGGAAGAAACATTTTTTTTGAGCGGCTGGTTTACTGATTACAGTAATGAGGCTGCTCCGGGTTATATTTCAGAGGAAAAGCTGGATGCCTGGGGCATTCATCCTGATGATGAGGCAGATCTGGTCTTCCGTCAGTCAGACCGGCTTGGCTGGCAGGAAACAGAAGAACTGCTGTATGAAGATCTGCCTATGAAGGATCAGCATCAGAAAATCACGGTAACCGATACGGCGGGATATCAGGCAGTGGCGGGCATGACGGGCGGTTATGGCATGGCGGTTCTCGGAGCTGTTATTACCTTGTGCGGCGTCTTCTTCCTGTGCCATAATGTGCTTCAGATCTCAATGGCAGGAGATATCCGGAAACTCGGACTCTTAAACACGATCGGCGCGACGCAAAGACAGCTTTCCAAAATCTACTACAGTCAGATCCGGCGGATCCTCGTTCTCGGAACAGCGGCCGGTGCGGCTTTGTCTGCCATTTTGCTGGCGGGAGTTATCCCGGCAATCCTGAACAGTCAGTATTTCAGAGAAACAGGAGGCGCTGAAGGGGTTTGTCTTTTCCATCCGGTCATCCTCTTATTATCCGTCCTCTTTACGGACGGGATCCTTCTGGCAGCGTCAGCCGGAGTGATCGTAAGAACAGTAAGGATGTCCTGTGTGGAAAGTACCGGATATACAGGAACGCAGGGCAAAAAACGATCTCACAAGGAAAGAAAGCCGGTTTTCACGAAAAGAAAACGGACCTCTGCCGGGGAAATGCGTTATCTGGCGTGGAGAAATATTTCCGGTCACAGGAAACGGTTTATCCTGACCGTGCTTTCCCTTTTCCTTGGTCTGGAAGCTTTTCTTGGAGCTGTTGTGATTACAGCAGGAAGCGACTATGTACATGTTGTTGAACAGCGTCCGGATTTCCTGATCGCGGGCCGGTTCAGCACTTACGGACGTGAGCAGGGATATGGAGAGGAATATCAGACGCGGGATGCAGGGCAGGATCCCATGTTGACAGAAGGAGACTATTTTGATCTGCTGTATGATAATGATTATGACGAATTCTCGCCCATATCTTCGGAGGTCAGAAAAGAACTGATGGAGATAGATGGAGTTGATACGGACAAGTCTTATATCATGGAAGGCGCTTATCTTTACACTGTGATCTCTAAAAAAGGAATCCGTCCGCTGGATCAGGTATTTCTCGCAGAGGACGCTGAAGATGAAATGATCGAAGGATGGGATCAGGATGTGGTCCAGATCCTGAAGGAGGATGAGATTGAATCTCTGAAAAAATATGTGGAAACAAACAGCCTTCCTGTTGACATGGATTCTCTTGAGAATGGCACCGGAGTTCTGATCCTTCATGATCATGCATTGTCTGCCGCGCAGGAAAAGCTGGTGGGAGAAAGTATAGGGGAGCCTGTTTATTTTAAGACAATGATATCGCGGGAAGACAGGATCCGGTGGAACAACATGACAGCTCAGGAACAGACAGAACAGGAAGAAGCAGGGGATTTCCAAATGAAACAGTCAGAGGACTTTACTCTATGCGGGTATCTTGATAACCGAAGGGAAGATTTCCCGCAGATCCGGCAGACCTGGCACGGTTCAGAAGGAGGATTGTATTTTCTGATCAGCGAAAAGGGATTCCAAAGGATTCCCACAGAGAAGAAAACACTATACATGGAGTTGAACGTGGATCATGAAAAAGAACCCTCTGTGAAAAGCTCAATACAGAAAATCATTTCCGAAGAAAACCAGCGCCGGAGCCGGATGACGGGAACGGCATTTGATGAAGGAACCGGAGAAGCCGGGATCTTTTGTATCAGCAAGTCTGATCTGATGACTGAGGCGGCCTCTGAGATCCAGAGAAACAGGCTGATCCTTGGCAGTATCAGTGCTGTCCTTTTACTGGCAGGCTTTACAAACTATTTTAATGTGATGGTCACAGGCGTTCTCGCAAGAAAAAAAGAACTGAAGATCATGGAAAGCGTTGGCATGACAGAAAAGCAAAAGCGGACAATGATACAGGCAGAAGGAGGTTATTATTGTCTCTTCACTGTGGGACTTTTGCTGACTGTGGGGATGGGGATTCTTCTGATGATCCGATACTATATGGAACAGAAATTGTCGTATTTTAAATTTACATGGCCCATATCATGGATTCTCTTTTTGATTGCGGGACTTACTATGATCAATGTGACAACAGCATGGATTATGTGTAAAGATGAGGGAGAAAATTCATCTGGAAAAGGAACACGGTTTTTGATGCCATTTTGATGCCGAAATGAGGTATAATATCCCTGCTCTTGTTTTGAGAGAGCAGGGATTATTTTATGCGAGAGGGAAAAGGCATGATAAAAATATTGATCGTTGAAGACGAGATCTCCATATCGAAATTGATGGAGATGAGTCTGAAAAGATCGGGGTATCAATGCGACTGTGCATATGACGGCGAAGAGGCTCTGGAGAAAATCAGCAGAAATATATATGATCTGATCCTGCTTGATGTGATGCTTCCGAAAATAGACGGGTTTGAATTAATGGAATATATCCGGCCGCTGGAGATACCGGTGATTTTTATAACGGCAAAGGATTCTGTAAATAACCGGCTAAAAGGGCTGCGTATGGGAGCCGAGGACTACATCGTGAAGCCTTTTGAGATCATAGAGCTTCTGGCACGGGTGGATGTGGTGCTGCGGCGTTTCAGGCTTACGGATGAGGTGATGGATATATGCGGCCTCCACATTGATCTGAGATCCATGCAGGTGACGAGGAACGGAAGAGAGATTCCTCTGACGAAAAAGGAATATGATCTGCTTCTTCTATTTACAAGAAATCCAAACACTGCACTTTACAGAGAAACGATCTATGAAAGAGTATGGAGCGGAGAATTTGAGTATGGCAGTAAAGCGGTGGATCTGCTGGTCCAGCGGCTGCGGAAGAAGGTGGAATGGAGTAGAGAACTGAAAGCGGAGAATTCATACAGGCTGCTTATATATACATTGCAGATGTCAGGAGAAACAGAGATGTTTTCTGAATCAGAGAACATAGAGGATACTCTCCGGCAGATAGCCGGGCAGAGACGAAGCTATTGGGATTCTGTAGCCCTTTCCGGCGGTGACGGGGTGGTGTACAGTCAGGGGAAGGCAGCAGAATATCTGACCCGGGCAGAAGAAAGAGGAAATGAAGAATCGTGTGTGGTCACATCTTTCCGGACAGATGACGGCAGTGTATACATCAGAGTTTCAGGGGGATTCTCATCCGGAGATCAGACAATGTATTTAGAAGCAGGACACGATATTTCATCTCTGTACGAAAAGCGGGAATATCAGCAGAAAATTTATAGAATTATTTTTGTCACTGCTATGATCATATGTGCGGTCTTTTCCTATGGAATGTCATATTTGCTGACTCGTCCGCTGTCTGTGCTGGCAAAGGGAGCCAGAGAAATCTCGGGAGGCAATCTCTCATTCCGGACAAATATTCGTTCCGGAGATGAAATCGGAAGCCTGTCAAAGGATTTTGACCGGATGTCAGAGCAGATCGAGACCAATGTCCGAGAACTTGAACAGGCCGTAGAGCGGCAGGAGAGGTTTGTGGGGAGCTTTACCCATGAGTTGAAAACACCTATGACAGCGGTAATCGGATATGCTGATCTGCTCCGCAGTCAACAGCTTACAGAAGAGGAGCGGCGGGATGCGGCCGGTTACATTTTCTCCGAAGGCAGGCGGCTGGAGCGCCTGTCTATGAAACTTCTGGATATCTATGTGGCAGAGAAAACAGACGTCCGGCTGTCCATCCACAGCCCGGGCCGTATTGCAGAAAATATGGCAGAACATTTAAGGCCGGTCTTCGAAAAGAAAAAGATCACTCTGAAAGGAAACTATGAAAAAGGAAAATGCCTGCTTGAGCCGGACCTGCTCCGCTCTCTGACTGTCAATCTGATAGACAACGCGTCTAAGGCGGCCGGGATAGGCGGACATATATGGGTGGCGGTCAGAATGACCGATGAGGGCTGCGTACTCTGTGTGGACGACGACGGACCGGGAATCCCAGAAGAAGCAAGAGAACATCTGACCGAAGCGTTTTACCGGGTCGATAAGTCGAGGTCGAGAAAGCAGGGGGGAGCCGGACTGGGGCTGACTCTGTGCGCAGAAATCGTAAAACTGCATGGCGGGACTCTTGTTTTTAAAAGGCGCAGAGGCGGAGGAACAAGAGTGATTGCCGAACTGAGAGGAGGCCGTTATGAAAAATAGAAGGGGAATGGCCGTTGCAGCGGCCTTTTTAGCCGCGGCTGCACTGGCCGCCGGCTTTTTCCTGCCGGATCTTGCGGGGAGAGCCGCAGATCAGAAGCTGAGCGTGCAGGCAGAGACATTTGCCATAGGAAAAGTGCCGTCAGCAGCAGACGCGAGACTGGTGGATATGCTGAAACTGGCAGACACTATGAGAATGAACTGTATCTGGACCATGGCGCCGTAAGTGATGAGAGCGATATAAGGATAAGTGCCGCAGACATAATAAACCGTCTGTCAGAGTACGGAGTGCTGGACAAAATCGAATGCGAAGATTTTTCGCTGTCTCCGTTTATAGCTGTTAAAGGGAAAATGCTTTCTTTCGGATTTACCCGGTACGGGGGAAATCCGGGGGCGGAAGAGGGATATCAAAATGAGGAAGAAATAAGCAAAGAGATACAGGAGGATCTTCAGAAAAAGAGCGCCGGATTGCAGACTTTCTGTGAAGAATACTATGGATTCCGGCATACTGACACAGAGTACCATACAGAGAGCCCCTCCTGTTTTGCCCGTACCTTCTTTGAAGATGAGAGCGGGAAAAATATCACGCTCGATCTGGAGCGGAATCAGTACGGAACCGTGTATACGTGGAACAGGACTTTATAGAAAGATCAGGGAAATGAAGCCGTTTTGATGCCGGCAACATGCTTCTTTGAGGGAATGGGATTTTAAAATTATGACATAATAAAAACCAATGAGGTGAGTATTTATGTCATACAGAAAGCAGCGGGGATACAGAAAGTGCGGAGGAAAATACGGGAAAAGACGGAGAAGCCCCCGAAAGACCGGTGTCAGACTGCCGGCAGTTATCATGGGGACTGTACTGATCCTGATTTTGTGCGGAAGGGTGATCCTCACCGGCGGAATCGGAGAAATAACAGGATGGTCGGCTGAAATCCAGGCGGTCGCGGCTGACGCAATGGCAGATGCAGCACCCGGACAGAAAGACAGCCGGACGAAACAGGCGCACCAGGCGAAAAAGGAACAGGAGTGGAATCTTCTCCTTGTAAATCCGTGGAATTGGGTTCCGGAGAATTACGAACCGGAACTGACGTATCTGCGAAACGGACAGGCTGTAGATT
Source organism: Mediterraneibacter catenae (assembly GCF_008691045.1). GTDB lineage: Bacteria > Bacillota > Clostridia > Lachnospirales > Lachnospiraceae > Mediterraneibacter > Mediterraneibacter ornithocaccae. The sequence continues at coordinate 73,715 of NZ_VMSO01000006.1, read as the reverse complement.
CAAGATGTTATCCGGAGCTTCAGCAGATGATAGACGACTGCCGGGCAGCAGGATTTGAACCCCTGATCTGTGCGTCTTATCGGACAATGGAGAAGCAGGAAGCTCTGTTTGAAGATAAAGAAGCGAATCTGATTCGCGAAGGATACCCGGAGAATGAAGTCGAGGTTGAGGCTGCAAAGGTAGTTGCATATCCGGGGACAAGCGAACATCAGCTGGGACTGGCTCTGGACATTGTAGATGTCAGCTATCAGCAGCTGGACACAGAGCAGGAAAATACACCGGTCCAGCAATGGCTGATGAAGAACAGCTGGAAGTACGGATTTGTCCTTCGCTATCCTACTGATAAAAGCGATATCACCGGTATTATCTATGAACCGTGGCACTATCGTTATGTGGGAAAAGAAGCGGCGGCAGAGATGTATGAGAATAAACTCTGTCTGGAGGAGTATCTGGGGATAAATTAATCTCTATGATGTTCCGGAATACAGTGAGCGCATCCGTTCCTTGTGATTCCCAGCACGGATGCAAACAGCACGGCTTCCGCGTAGGTGTCGCAGGCAAAGATATTGCCGGCATCTATTTTGTCAATACAGCACGGTGGTGATTCACGGTCGAGATCGTGGATTTCCCCTGTGTTTTTGTTTAATATGAATTGTTTTCCGTTAAACGGCGCTTCATTCCGGCGCATAAAATCAACTCCTTTTACTGAATTTTACGAATCTGCGTCGGGAGTGCCCGCTGACAGTTCCCGACTTCCTTCATTATACTTTGGCGATGCTGTGCGGTCAATATCAGAAAAAAGTACAGCTTCTGTAAAAAGTACAATTTTTAATGTAAGATTTTACGCAAAACATAATTCAAAGATGATGGCGCAGGGAGAACTGCAGAGCAGCTTACGGCTATGGAACAACTGTGGTTATGCTCCTCAGAAAAGAACCTTCCTCTTCTTGATTCTGGCATTTTGGACTGATATAATCAGTGTTGTACGCGAGATATTAATCACGAGAAGGAGGAGTTAAAAGTGGCAGATTATGTGATCACAACAGATTCCAATTCCGACGTGCTGCCGGAATTTATCAAAGAGAATGATCTTACGATTATTCCACAGTATTATTCGTTTGGGGATACAGTATATGGGGACGAGCTCAATATGCCGCCGCACGAATTCTATGAAACTATGAGAAAAGGGGAACTGCCGAAATCTCAGGCAAATAATCCTGCGGTAATCAGGGAGAAATTTGAAAAGATCCTAAAAGAGGGGAAAAATATACTTCATATTGCGTTTTCCAGCGCGTTGAGCGGAAGCTGCAATAATGTTGTCATGACGGCGAACGAGCTTATGGAGGATTATCCGGACCGGAAAATCATGGTGTTTGATTCGTTGAATGCATCCCTGGGCGAGGGAGTGTCCGTTTACCGTGCAGTAGAACTCTGGAAAGAAGAAAAGAGCATGGAGGAAGTATATGATATCCTGATGGAGGAGCGGGATCATGTAAATGTGTCGTTTACGGTAAATGATCTGTATCATCTGCAGAGAGGCGGACGTGTGTCCAAGACAACGGCAGTTGTCGGAAGTCTTGTGAATATCAAGCCGATTCTGGCCGTGACGTCGACCGGCGAGCTGAAGTCAGACGGAACAGTGAGAGGGCGCAAGAAATCTCTCAAGACACTGGTGGCCAGGCTGGAAGAGTCGCTGGACCTGGATTCCTATGGAAAGGACAGGCTGGTTGCAGTTCTCCACGGAGATTGTATAGACGATGCAAAAGCTGTGGCTGATATGGTAAAAGAACTCGGATTTACAAATGTAATAATCAATGATGTGAGCCCGAGCATCGGAACACACGCTGGTCCGGGAGTTGTAGGACTTATCAATTACGGAAAGAAGCGGAAATAGTCAAAAAGGGACAGGGCAAAACTTAATTGGGGACGTAGTAAAATCCGATTTTACTACGTCCCCAATTAAAGCTTACGGTGTCCCCGTTTATGATTCTTTTGTATTTTACAGCAGTCCGAAATCTGTCATCGCTTTTCTCAGCACTTCTTTGTGCGCATCCTCGATCTCTGTCAGCGGCGCTCTTAACGGTCCCACTTCTTTGCCCATCAGATTCATTGCGGCCTTTACCGGGATCGGATTGACCTCGCAGAAGAGTGCATTGCACAGAGGAATCGCATCAAGCTGCATTTTCGCGCTGCCAGCTGTGTCACCGGACAGGTATTTGTAGACCATGTCATGTACGTAAGTCGGTGCTACGTTTGAGAGTACGGAGATCACGCCGATGCCTCCTAGTGAGAGGAGCGGCACGACCTGATCGTCATTTCCTGAATACAGATCGATATTTCCGTCACACAGATGCATGATCTCCGCAACTGTTCCGATATTTCCGGAAGCTTCTTTTACACCTACGATATTATCAACATTCTTTACAAGTGTTGCAAGAGTCTGCGGCTGAATGGAACAACCGGTACGGCTCGGCACGTTGTAGAGGATTGCGGGGATACTGACCTCGTTACAGATTTGTGTATAGTGTGCGATCAGTCCGTTCTGAGTCGCTTTATTATAGTACGGAGTCACGAGAAGAAGTCCGTCGGCGCCGTCTTTTGCAGCTTCTCTGGAGAGTTCGATTGCTGTCCGTGTACAGTTTGAACCTGTTCCGGCAATAACCGGGATTCTGTGCTTTACCCTTTCAATGGTGAAACGGATTGCTTCGCTGTGCTCTGGTTCTGTCATGGTTGCAGATTCACCTGTGGTGCCACAGATGATAATGGCGTCTGTGCCGCCGGCGATCTGCTCCTCGATGATCTCGTCCAGTTTATCATAATTGATCTCCAGATTCTCTTTCATCGGAGTAACGATTGCTACACCTGCACCTTTAAAAATTGCCATTCTTTTTTCCTCCTTTTATTAATGATATGAAATAATTCAGTATCAAATGTGCTGTACAATAAAAGAAACGGCAAGATGCGCCGTCCCGAAATATACTTATCGTATATCAGATAGCTCTCCATCCTGCGATGACAGTCATGCCGCTGTTCGCGACACGCCCAGGAACAAAGCTTCAGGCACCTTATCCCTTCGGCATCTTCCCCTTTCTGATGAGTTCTACTGTTCCTGATACATCCGCCATCATACTCTTGAAAAATGCGACCTCTATCCTGCCTTTCATTCATATTTAAAAAAATCATAACACCAGGCAGACATGCTGTCAACTGTTTTGCCGTTATCCTTTGACAATTCTCTGTGTTCATGCTAAAATACAAAGGCTTCGAGTGTGAATGACGTGGACTGAACTGTTACGATTTTCATTTGCACTTTTTTTACGCTATTTTTAAATGCAGAGAGGACTTGCTTGAGTCAGATGAAGAAAGGAGAGCCGTTGTGATTACAATTGGTAATTATGTAAAACCTAAGACGCTGGAAGAGGCGTATGAGCTGAACCAGGCGCGCAGCAGCCGTGTGATGGGCGGCATGATGTGGATGCGCCTCGGAAATGCCCGTGTCAAGACAATCATCGACCTGTCAGATCTGGGACTTGACCAGATCGAGGATGAAGGAAACGTGATCAAGATCGGTGCGATGTGCACATTAAGACAGATAGAACAGTGTGAAGCGTTAAAAGAGCTGTACGGAGACGGGATCGCGGAGAGTGTCCGCCATATCGTAGGCGTCCAGTTCCGCAATCAGGCGACAATCGGCGGGAGCATTTACGGCAGATTCGGCTTCTCTGATGTTCTGACGGCGTTTCTTGCACTGGATACATTTGTGGAGCTCTATGACGGCGGCACGATTCGTCTGTCCGAATTTGTCAACCGCAGACCGGATAAAGATATCCTTTTGTCGATTATTGTAAGAAAGAGCAAGAGAAAATTCCGCTATGGATCCATCCGTCAGACGAAGACGGATTTCCCTGTGATCGCCTGTTCGGTGGTGACCGGTATGGTACACGGCCAGGAAACATGGTATTTCTCTGTGGGAGCCAGACCGATGAAAGCAGCGCTCCTTGAAAAGCAATGGGAAATCCCCTCGGATGCTTCTGAGGAGATAATCGCAGAATACGCAAAACAGGCGGCAACAGAATTCACATACGGTTCAAATATGCGCGGCAGCGCCGAATACAGGCAGCATCTGGCAGAGGTGCTCATCCGGCGTGAGATGGCTTCGATTCTGGCGGAGGGAAGATAGATGGAGATACAGTTTACATTAAATAAAAAACAGGTAACTGCCGAGGTCGGTCCCGACACAGTGCTGCTCGGCGTGCTGCGTGATCTCGGATGCAAGAGTGTGAAATGCGGCTGTGAGACGACAAACTGCGGCCTGTGCACGGTCTGGATCGACGGAAAATCAAGACTGTCCTGTTCCGTACTTGCCGCGAGTGTAGGCGGTCATGAGATCACGACCCTGGAAGGCGTGGAGGAAGAGGCTGCAGAGTTCGGAAGATTCTTAGCTGCTGAAGGCGGTGAGCAGTGCGGGTTCTGTTCTCCCGGGTTTATTATGAACGTACTGGCGATGAAGAGAGAGCTTGAGGATCCGGATCTGGAGGAAATCAAAGAGTATCTCGCCGGTAATCTGTGCCGGTGTACCGGATATATGAGCCAGTTACGCGCGATACAGAAATATATGGCTGCACAGAAGGAAAAGGACGGAAAGGAGGCGCTGGCATGAGTATGACAGGTGAAAATGCGTCAAATATGCGTGTCGTAAATCAGGCTGTCCCGAAAGTGGACTCTGAAGCACTGGTGACCGGAAAAGCGGTCTATACGAATGACCTTGCACCCTCAGACTGTCTGATCGTGAAGATCATAAGGAGTCCGCACGCCCATGCCCTGATCAAAGACATCAACACAACAAGAGCCGAGGCGGTGCCGGGGATCGAGTGCATCCTCACCTACAAGGACTGTCCGGACAAGCGTTTTACAATGGCAGGACAGACCTATCCTGAACCGAGTCCATACGATCGCCTGATCCTGGATCAGAGGATGCGTTTTGTGGGGGATGCGGCGGCTATTGTGGCCGGCACTTCCGAGGAAGCAGTCAAAAAGGCAATGAAACTGATCAAGATCAAGTATGAGGTATTGGAGCCGGTGCTTGATTTTAGAAAAGCGAAGGATAATCCGATCCTTGTACATCCGGAGGACAACTGGAAAAGTCTCTGTCCGGTAGGAGCGGATAATAAGAGAAACCTCTGCGCCCATGAAGAGAGCGGGAGCGGAGATATCGAGGCGGTACTCGCTGACTGTGACTACGTAATCGACAGAGTGTATCACACAAAGGCGAACCAGCAGGCTATGATGGAGACGTTCCGCACCTACACCTATCTGGATACGTACGGAAGACTGAACGTGGTATCATCCACTCAGGTTCCGTTCCATATCAGACGAATCCTTGCAAATGCACTGGATATTCCAAAGAGTAAAGTGCGTGTCATCAAACCGCGTATCGGCGGAGGATTCGGAGCAAAACAGACCTCCGTATCCGAAGTGTACCCGGCGATTGTTACATGGAAGACGGGAAAACCTGCGAAGATCATTTATACGAGGGAGGAATCGCTGATCGCGTCCTCACCGCGTCATGAGATGGAGATGCATGTCCGTCTCGGTGCGGATAAAGACGGTCACATCAGAGGAATTGACCTCCATACACTGTCCAACACAGGTGCTTTCGGTGAGCATGGCCCGACTACAGTAGGGCTTTCCGGCCACAAATCGATTCCACTTTACGGGCAGGCGGAGGCATTCCGGTTTACTTATGATGTAGTGTATACGAACGTCATGTCTGCCGGTGCCTACCGTGGCTACGGCGCTACCCAGGGAATCTTTGCTGTAGAGTCGGCGGTTAACGAGCTGGCACAGGTGCTGGGTATGGACCCGACCGTCTTAAGAGAAAAGAATCTAGTACGGGAAGGACAGATCATGCCGGCATATTATGGGGAGACTGCTAAGAGCTGTGCCCTTGACCGGTGTCTTGCCCGCGCAAAAGAGATGATCGGATGGGATGAGAAATACCCGTATCGCGACATGGGAAATGGAAAAGTACGCGGAGTCGGTGTTGCCATGGCAATGCAGGGTTCGGGGATCTCAGGCGTCGACACGGGATCTGTTGCGATCAAGGTAAATGATGACGGATTCTACAGCCTGATGATCGGAGCTACCGACATGGGAACCGGATGTGACACGATTTTGTCCCAGATGGCGGCAGAGTGTCTGGACTGTGACATGAAAGATATCATTGTCCACGGGGTTGATACGGATATCTCGCCCTATGATTGTGGCTCCTATGCCTCCAGCACAACATATGTGACCGGAATGGCAGTGGTCCGCACCTGCGAGACTCTGATCAGGAAAATGTGCGAGAGAGGAGCAGAGTATCTCGGATGTTCTGTAGAAGATGTGGAATTTGACGGAAAGAGTGTGGTTAACTTAAAGACCGGAGAATCCATCTCCAGAAAAGATATCGGCAATAAAGTAATGTGCTTTAATAACGAGGCGCTCTCCGCAAGCGAGGCGTTCTCCTCTCCAACATCGCCGCCGCCGTTTATGGCGGGAATTGCCGAGGTGGAGATTGACAAGGAGACCGGAGTAGTTGAGATGGTCGATTATGCGGCTGTTGTGGACTGTGGAACCGTGGTGAATCCGAGTCTGGCGCGTGTGCAGACAGAGGGCGGTATCGCGCAGGGAATCGGCATGGCGCTTTTCGAGGATGTAGTGTATAACGCAAAAGGAAAGAATTACAGCAACTCCTTTATGCAGTACAAGATCCCGAGCCGTCTCGATGTGGGAACAATCCGTGTGGAATTTGAGAGCAGCTACGAGCCAACAGGCCCGTTCGGAGCGAAGTCCATCGGTGAGATTGTTATCAATACACCATCGCCGGCAATCTCCAATGCTATACAGAACGCAGTGGGAGTAATCATAAGAGAACTTCCGATGACAGCGGAAAAGGTATACAGGGGAATGCAGGAAATAGAAAAATGTTCAGAATAAAAAGAAAAGACGGATCTGCCGCAGTCGTGGCAGATCCGTCTTTGTATCAGTCAGATATTTTCCTGTCCGTTTTCGGAGAATCCGAAGAATGAAATATCAGTCGGATATACATAGCTGTTGCCGATTTCTTTTAACAGGACTACATTCAGATGCCCGTTCAGATTCTTTTTGTCCAGAGAAATGGCTTCAGTCAGGGCACTGACCGGGAGACCGCAGGAAGACGGAAGACCATATATTTTGAGCGCTTGCTGTATTCTGTCTGCGCAGCCTGGCGCGGTGAGTTTTTTCTCTTCAGCCATCCTGGTGATCTGATACATTCCGATGCCCACAGCTTCTCCGTGGCTTTCACGCTCATAATTGTAGTACTGTTCGATTGTGTGGGCAAGAGTATGACCGAAGTTTAGAAGCATACGTTCACCTGTGTCAAACTGATCTTCCTCCACGACTATCCTTTTGATATCCACGCAACGGGCAATGATTTCGGGCAGTTCCGGTTTTAAATCCTCGAAAGAACTGTGGGAGCAAAGTCTGCAAAAGAGATTAGAATCCTTGATACATCCGTATTTGATAACCTCCCCCATACCGTCCTTTATAAAGTGGTCAGGGAGCGTGTCAAGGACTTCCGGATCTATAAGTACCATTTTCGGCTGATAAAATGCTCCGACAAGATTTTTACCCTGTGGCAGATCTACAGCAACCTTGCCGCCCACAGAAGAGTCGACCTGAGCCAGCAGGGAAGTCGGAATCTGGACCAGCTTGATGCCGCGCAGGTAACTTGACGCCGCAAAACCGGCAAGGTCGCCTATCACACCTCCGCCCAGAGCAATGACCAGATCACTTCTTGTAAGTTTTGCCTCCAGCATAGCTTCATAAATTTTCGGTAAAGACTGAAAATTCTTTGTCGGCTCACCGTGCGGGAGAACCAGGGAATGACACTCATAGTTGTGGCCTGCTGCGGATGTCAGAGAGTCTGTTATTTTCTGTCCGTACAACGGAAATACGTTGTCATCCGAGATGACCATAATCTTTTGTCCGTTGAAAATCCGGGAAATATACTCTCCGGATTTTGTAAGGATACCGTTTTCGATATAGATTGGATATGAATTTTCTTTTAAATTAACTGTTAATTTCATAGAAAGTTTCTCCTATAAACACAATTGTTTGATTCGGGGACAGATCAGTTTTGATTCGGGGACGTAGTCAAATTTAATTTGACTACGTCCCCGAATCAATTAAAGAACTTTTCCGACAACTTCTGCAATCTGTTTTACCTGCTGAAGCAGTGTATCATATTTATCGGGTTTCAGTGACTGCGCTCCATCGCATAATGCGCATTCCGGATTATTGTGGACTTCAATCATAAGTCCGTCTGCTCCTGCTGCTACTGCCGCCTTTGCCATCGGCTCTACGAGCCACCATTTTCCACCGGCGTGGCTTGGGTCAACTACGACCGGAAGATGGGTCTTCTTGCGGAGCACAGGGATACTCTGGAGATCCAGTGTATTTCGGGTAAATGTCTCAAATGTTCGGATGCCTCTCTCGCAGAGGATAACGTTCTCATTTCCTGATGCCATGATATATTCAGCCGACATGATCCATTCCTCGTATGTCGCGTTCAGCCCGCGTTTTAAAAGGATTGGGCGATCAATCTGTCCAAGCTGTTTGAGCAGATCAAAATTCTGCATATTGCGGGCACCGATCTGAATCAGATCTACCTTTTCATTAAAAACATCCAGATACTGCGGCGACATCAGTTCCGTGACAATGGGAAGTCCGACCTCGTCCCTGACTGCGCAGAGAATATCAAGCCCTTCAAGACCGAGCCCCTGGAAAGAATACGGGCTGGTGCGCGGTTTGAATGCACCGCCGCGCAGCATAGTGGCGCCGGATGCCTTGACTGCTCTTGCCACTTCAAGTACCTGCTCAAAGGATTCTACAGAGCAGGGACCTGCAATCAGGCCAAGATGTCCTCCGCCGAATTTGACTCCGGAGACGTCTACAACGGAATCTTCCGGGTGAAATGCGCGGTTGGCAAGTTTGTACGGCTCCTGTACATGCATGACTTTATCTACTGAGCTGTCTACCTCAAAGAGACGGGGGTCGATCAGTGTAGTATCACCGATACAGCCGATGATTGTCATCTCGGTACCGCGGACAATATGAGTATCCAGCCCACGGGTTTTGACCAGATTTTCGACACGGTTTATATTTTCTTCCGATGTATGTGGTTTTAATACGATAATCATTCTTGCTTTTCCTCCATTTTCATTTATAATAGAAAAGTATTTTTGATAAACAGTTTGACCGCAGTTAGTCTGTCAGTGCAGTTTTGTGAATAGAGCGGGGTGAACTGTCACAATTTCCAATGGCAACTTCGCACTGTAAAATTTTAGTTGTTTAAAGCGCGAAACCAATAGTATCATAAAACATAGGAATAAGAATGTCAATCATTTTCCTAAAATGTAGAAAGGGAATCAATAAGTATGAAGATCATCAGACAGATTGGGATTATTTTCACGGTGTGCTGGCTGAGTATCCTGGTGGAGAAAGCGCTGCCTTTTTCATTTCCTGCCAGTGTCATCGGTATGATCCTGTTATTTATCTGCCTCCTCACAGGCGTTTTGAAGATTGAACATATCCAGGAGAAGGCAGATTTTCTGCTGGAAAACATGGCGTTTTTCTTTGTGCCAGCCGGAGTGAGCATCATTAATTATTTCGATGTGCTCAAGAGTGCATGGCTGCAGCTGGTGGCTGTCTGTGTTATTTCCACGGTAGTGACCTTCGCTGTGACAGCTTGGAGTGTGAAGCTGACGGTCCGGCTTTTGAGCCGATTAAGAGAAAGGAGAACGGGCAATGAATGAAATATTTGCATCCCCCTATTTCGGTGTGAGCTTAAGTGTGATCGCCTTCGGAATTGGGGTTAAACTGAATCAGAAATTCAAAACGCCGTTTTGCAATCCACTGATCATTGCTATTGTTCTGGTCTCAGCAGTCCTGCTGATCTTCCGGATACCATACGAGTCCTATAATAAAGGCGGTGAGATCATCAATATGTTTCTTGCTCCGGCCACAGCATGTCTGGCAGTGGCGGTGTACACAAAACTGCAGATTCTGAAACAGTACTGGTTTCCGATTCTGATCGGATGTGCCGCAGGATCTGCCGCGTCTATGGGCAGCGTGTATTTGTTATGCCGGATGTTCGGACTGGACGAGAGCCTGACTGTATCGCTCCTGCCGAAATCCGTGACCACACCGATTGCAGTCAGTATCGCGGAGCCGGCGGGCGGCATGGTGCCGATCACAGTTGTGGCTGTGATATTTACGGGGATCCTGGGAGGGATCTTCGCACCGTTGCTTATCCGGCTGTTCCGCGTGTCTGATCCGGTAGCGGCAGGTCTTGCGATTGGGGCGTCCAGCCATGCGGTGGGAACGTCAAAAGCAATCGAACTGGGAGAAATAGAGGGCGCTATGAGCGGTCTTGCGATCGGAATCTGCGGGATCATTACCGTGCTGTTCTCGATGGCAGTCCTTTAGATATCATGTGATATGAGGAGGTGGGGAAGATGAAAAAAGATACATCACACACCCTGAAAAGAGCACAGCGGTTTCCGGTCATCCTGATCGGGGAAGGACTGCTCGTAGGAGCGGTTTCCGGTCTGATCGTGATGTTTTACCGGATCGCGCTTACCTATGCAGGACAGTGGCTGAATGAGATATTGGGGTACATAAAAGGTCATCCTGTCAGGATAATCGGCTGGTTTGTCGTATTGCTTCTGCTGGCGGTAGTCGTCGGCAGGCTGGTAAAATGGGAACCCATGATATCGGGGAGCGGCATCCCTCAGGTAGAAGGGGAGGTACTGGGAAAACTTACCCAGGATTGGAAACGCGTCCTTCCTGCAAAATTTATCGGAGGTTTCCTCTGTCTGTTCGGTGGCCTTTCTCTTGGAAGGGAAGGCCCGTCTATCCAGCTCGGAGCCATGGGAGGACAGGGCGTGTCGAGACTACTGGATCGGGGAAAGACAGAAGAGAGATATTTGATGACGTGTGGAGCCAGCGCGGGACTTGCGGCAGCTTTTCATGCACCGCTTGCGGGGATGATGTTTGCTTTGGAAGAAATCCATAAAGGGTTTTCTGTAAGCCTTCTTGTATCTGTGATGACATCCTCTGTTACGGCAGACTATATCTGTTCCTATATCATGGGAATTGACCCTGTATTCCAGTTCAAGCTGGATCATGTGCTTCCTCAGAATCATTACTGGCTGCTGCTTCTCCTTGGAGTACTTCTTGGACTTATGGGCACTCTCTATAATAAAGTCATGATAAAAGCGCAGGAGCTCTATAAGAAACCAAAGTGGCTGAACGAGACGACGAGACTTGTGATCGCATTTTTGTCGGCGGGAGTTTTGGGGCTTGTAATGCCCTCTGTACTCGGGAGCGGAGGGGACCTGATCGTTTCTCTTACAGGCGGGGAAATGGTGCTCGGGCTTGTCATCCTGACTTTTGTAGTGAAATTTCTGTTTTCAGCCGTTAGTTTCGGCTCTGGGGCACCGGGCGGTATTTTCTTCCCGCTGCTGATCCTGGGAGCGCTGATCGGCGGCGCGTTTGCAATGACAGCATCGGAATTCTTAGGTCTTGACCCGGTGTATGTCAATAACTTTGTGCTGCTCTCTATGGCCGGATTCTTTACTGCTATTGTAAGGGCACCGATTACAGGGATTATCCTGCTGTTTGAAATGTCAGGGTCAGTCAGCCAGATGCTTTCCCTTGCTATTGTTTCGGTTGCTGCTTACATTACGGCAACACTTTTAAGATCTGAGCCGATTTATGAAAGCCTTTTAAACCGTCTTCTGGGCGGGCAGCAGAAGGGTGCGGTCAGGATCAATAATGGTGAGAGGAGATCAGAGTCTGAGAAGAGTGCGGGCACGGACACCGGTAAAAGTTCGGGATACAGCACTTCTGCGGGAGGACAAAAAGTCTTAAGCGAGTATGTCATTATGAGCGGCTCAGTCCTTGAAGAACGGACGGTTATGGAAATCCACTGGCCGAAGAACTGTCTTCTTGTGGCGCTGGAGCGTGACGGAAAGGAGATTATCCCCCGGGGAAAGACAAAGCTTATGGCGGGCGACAGGCTGACTGTTATGACAGATGAGAGGGATGCAGGATATATACATGACAAATTGGAAAACTTATGTTATACTTCATTTTAGCAGAGAAATCAAAGGAGCTTACCATAATGAAAAGAGTGTTACTTAAGCTGAGCGGGGAAGCCCTCGCGGGAGATAAAAAGACAGGTTTTGATGAGGCGACCTGTATCGGCGTTGCCAATCAGGTGAAGAAACTGGTGGACGACGGAATCCAGGTGGCGATCGTGACAGGCGGCGGAAATTTCTGGAGAGGCCGTACGAGCGAGACAATCGACCGGACTAAGGCAGATCAGATCGGGATGCTGGCAACGGTGATGAACTGTATCTATGTGTCCGATATCTTCAGACATGTAGGAATGAAGACAGAAGTATTTACTCCGTTCGTGTGCGGTTCATTTACAGCCCTGTTTTCTAAGGATGCGGCAGTGGCTGCACTTGAGGAGGGCAAGGTTATCTTTTTCGCAGGCGGTACCGGACATCCGTATTTCTCAACAGATACAGGAGCAGTGCTGAGAGCGATCGAGATTGAGGCAGATGCCATGCTCCTTGCAAAGGCAATTGACGGGATTTATGACAGTGACCCGAAAGTGAATCCGAACGCTGTCAAGTATGATGAAGTTTCAATCCAGGAAGTAATAGATAAGAAACTTGCGGCGGTGGATCTTACGGCGTCGATCCTCTGCCTCGAAAATAAGATGCCGATGCTCGTATTCGGGCTGAATGAAGAAAACAGCATCGTGGAGACGATGAGCGGTAACTTTACCGGAACAAAAGTAACAGTGTAGGAGGATTTCACTATGAATGAAAAAGTGGCTGTGTATGACACAAAGATGACCAAGACGATCAACAATCTTGACAGCGAACTCGCTACGATCCGTGCGGGACGTGCAAACCCGCATGTGCTGGACAAGCTGGCTGTCGATTATTACGGAGCGCCGACACCGATCCAGCAGGTGGCGAATGTATCTGTCCCGGAGGCGAGGATGATCCAGATCCAGCCGTGGGAGAAGAGCATGTTAAAAGCAATAGAGAAAGCAATTCTTACTTCTGATATCGGTATCAATCCGACTAATGACGGATCTTCAATCCGTCTTGTGTTCCCGGAGCTTACTGAGGAGCGCAGAAAAGAACTGGCGAAAGACGTGAAGAAGAAGGGTGAGGCAGCGAAGGTAGCTGTACGTAACATCCGCCGTGACGGAAACGTAGCGTTTAAGAAACTCAAGGGAAGCGAAGTCTCTGAGGACGGTATTAAGGATCTCGAGGACGAGCTTCAGAAAATCACGGATAAATATATTGCAAAGATCGATAAGATGGTCGAAGTAAAATCAAAAGAAATTATGACAGTATAGGAATACTGGCGTGAACTGCAAACACGGATAACTACATCGGGAAGTTAAGAAGGGGGCTTTAAAGTTTAAGCCCCCTTTCCAGTGTATATCAGATGAAAGAGCGGGCACAGATTCAGAGATGTATTATGTCGGCCGGGGCTTAATCTGGTCCTGTGCCAGGATTCGTGAGCGAGTCCTGAAAATAGAAAAGTGAGAGGAAACGGAAATGAAAGTACCGCAGCATATTGCAATCATATTAGACGGGAACGGACGCTGGGCAAAGTCGAAAGGCATGCCCCGCAATTACGGTCATGCCCAGGGCAGCAAGAATGTAGAACGTATCTGCGAAGAAGCATGGCGCATGGGAATTAAATACTTGACGGTTTATGCATTTTCTACAGAAAACTGGAACCGTCCGGAGAATGAAGTGGCAGCGCTTATGACTTTGCTGCGTAATTATATGAAAACCTGTTTAAAGACAGCAGCGAAAAATGATATGAAGATCCGCGTTATTGGAGACATCGATCCGCTGGATGACGATATCAAGGGAAGAATCAGAGAGCTTGAAGAGGCCACAGTCAATAATGGCGGGCTTAATTTCACGATCGCGCTCAATTACGGCAGCAGAGATGAACTTACACGGGCGGCAAAAAAGATGGCTCAGGACTGCGCGGACGGCAAATTGAAACCAGATGAGATTGATGAAGCTGTGTTTGAGTCGTATCTGGATACTCACGGTATTCCGGATCCGGATCTTATGATCCGTACGAGCGGTGAGCAGCGGCTCTCTAATTATCTGCTCTGGCAGCTCGCATATTCGGAATTCTATTTTACAGATGTACCATGGCCGGATTTCACAAAAGAAGAGCTGGTAAAAGCAATAGAGGAATATAACCACAGGCACAGAAGATTCGGGGGAGTAGAGGAGGCATAAGTTTATGTTCAGAACACGTCTGTTAAGCGGAATACTGTTGATGGTCATCGCACTTGTGACATTGATCACGGGCGGAGAGCTTCTGTTCGCAGTCCTGTTGCTGATCAGCCTGATCGGGATGAGCGAACTGTACAAAGTATTCTCCATTGAAAGAAAAGCGCCGGGAATCGTGGGATATATTTTCGCAGTGCTCTATTATGCACTTGTCTATTCTGAACCGCAGCTTCCGGGAGAAAAACTGACCTGGTTTATGATGCTCTTTATGGCATACCTGATCTGTCTGATGGCGGTGCTTGTATTTGCCTATCCGAGATACAATACCCAGCAGATTTTTGCGGCATTCTTCGGTCTCTTTTATGTAGCTGTGATGCTCTCTTACATTTATCAGACAAGAATCCTGCCGGGCGGTGTGTTTACAGTATGGCTTGTATTTGTCTGCTCCTGGGGCTGCGATACATGTGCATACTGTGTGGGCATGCTGATCGGAAAACATAAGATGGCTCCGGTATTAAGTCCGAAGAAATCTGTAGAAGGCGGCATCGGCGGAATCCTCGGAGCAGCTCTCATCGGTGTGCTCTATGCACTGGCGATCAATCACTGGGGCGGTGCAGAGGCGAGTGCCCTGACATATGCGATCATCGGAGCAGCGGGCGGCGCGATCTCCCAGATCGGGGATCTGGCTGCGTCGGCAATCAAGAGATATCACAATATCAAGGATTACGGGAAACTGATCCCCGGACACGGCGGGATACTGGACCGTTTTGACAGTGTCATCTTCACGGCTCCGATCATATATTATCTGGCGATCCTGCTGTAGGAAAGGGGAGTATATAAGATGAAGAAAATAGCTATTCTGGGCTCGACCGGTTCTATTGGAACCCAGACTCTTGAAATCGTAAGGACAAATAAGGATATTAAAGTGACGGCTCTGGCAGCGGGCAGGAATATCGATCTTCTGGAAAAGCAGATCCGGGAATTCGAGCCGAAACTTGCGGCAGTGTGGAGTGAAGAACTTGCATCAGAGTTAAAATCCCGCGTCCGGGATATTCAGGTTAAAATACTGTCCGGCATGGACGGACTTCTGGCTGTGGCGTCAGAGCAGGAGTCTGAGATCCTGGTCACGGCAATCGTCGGGATGATCGGAATCCTGCCGACGATCGAGGCGATCAAAGCGGGAAAGGACATTGCACTGGCAAACAAAGAGACACTGGTAACTGCAGGCCATATCATCATGCCTCTTGCAGAGAAACATCATGTATCTATCCTGCCTGTGGACAGCGAACACAGTGCGATCTTCCAGTCTCTCCAGGGAGGACAGCGAAAGTCTCTGCACAAGATCCTGCTGACCGCATCAGGCGGACCATTCCGCGGAAAGAAACGGGAGGAGCTTGAGAATATACAGGTGGAAGATGCACTGAAGCATCCGAACTGGGAGATGGGACGCAAGATCACCATCGATTCATCTACCATGGTAAATAAAGGGCTGGAAGTGATCGAGGCGAAATGGCTGTTTGGTGTTACTGTGGATCAGATCCAGGTGGTCGTTCAGCCGCAGAGTATCATCCATTCTATGGTGGAATACGAGGACGGGGCAGTGATCGCACAGCTCGGCACACCGGATATGAAACTGCCGATCCAATATGCCCTGTACTATCCGGAGAGAAGATATCTGCCGGGGGAGCGGCTTGATTTTGAGACTCTCACACAGATCACATTTGAGAAGCCGGATACAGAGACATTCTACGGATTAAAGCTGGCGATCGAAGCAGGGAAAAAGGGAGGATCTCTTCCGACAGTCTTTAACGCTGCCAATGAAAAAGCGGTAGCGCTTTTCCTCGATCGGAAGATCCGGTACCTTCAGATACCTGAGATTATCCGGGCCTGTATGGAAGAACATAAAAATATCGCTGATCCGACAGTGGAAGAGATACTAAAGACAGAGCAGGAAACATATGAATTTATAAAATGCAGAATGCCACGCTTCTGCAAATAAAGAAACAGGTGGTAATACATGGGAATAATCATAGCGATCCTACTATTCAGTTTTATAATCATTTTTCATGAGCTGGGACATTTTCTCCTTGCCAAGTTAAATGGTATACGTGTGGATGAATTTTCTTTGGGACTTGGACCGACGATCATAGGAAAGCAGATCGGAGATACATTTTTTTCTCTTAAGCTGCTTCCGTTCGGGGGAGCGTGCATGATGGGCGAGGACGATACCGATGATATGTCCGAGGGGAGTTTCAACAGTAAATCCGTGTGGGCGAGAATATCTGTCATTGCGGCGGGTCCCGTGTTCAATCTGATCCTCGCATGGATCTTCTGTGTGATCCTGGTCGGGGCGACGGGCTATCAGTCCACTGAAATAAGTGCTGTGTCCGACGGATATTCGGCACAGGAAGAGGGGATTCAGGCAGGTGACGTGATAAAAGAGATCAACGGACGTAATACCCACATTTGGGATGATGTACAGCTCTATACTCTGACTCATCCGGACGATACGCCCTATGAGGTAGTATATGAACGCGACGGAAAAGCGTATACGGCGCAGATAGAGCCGAGACAGTTGGAGGGGGATGCGTCTCCTCTGCTGGGAGTGACCGGCGGCAACTTTGAACGTCCGGGGATATTCGGTTCCATGCAGTATGGTCTGTACAGGCTGAAATACTGGATGAACTATACGGTGGACAGTTTGCGCATGCTGGTGAGCGGACAGGTAGGAATAAAGGATATGTCAGGACCTGTTGGGATTGTTACAGTTGTGGACAGTGTATATGAATCGGCAGCTCCGGCAGGAATAGCGGCAATTATATTAAGCCTGATGAACTTCGGTACATTTTTGTCGGCAAACCTGGGCGTGGTGAACCTGCTGCCCATACCGGCTCTGGATGGAGGCAGGCTTGTGTTCCTCATCGTGGAGGCAGTGCGGCGCAAGCGTATTCCGCCGGAGAAAGAAGGCATGGTGCATTTCGCCGGCTTTGCCCTGCTCATGGTGCTCATGGTCGTAGTCATGTTCAATGATATTATGAAATTGTTCTAAAGAACGTTTCCCGCATATATAATTAATAGATCATTTTTACGCGGGAGACTTTTATGCAGTATATAAGAGCTATGCAGGAGGAGACGTCGGGAAAAGGAGAACTTCAGATCAATGTCACCTCGACATTGGATTCCCATCCCATAGCGGAGGCGAAGATATCCATTTCGTACACGGGAGTTCCCGAACGGACGCTGGAGCAGGTGACGACAGATTCCTCCGGCCAGAGTGAAGTGTTGACACTGGATGCTCCGCCTGAGTCGTGGAGCCTTGATCCGGAAAATGAGAGACAGCCGTATTCCGAATATACACTGGACGTCAGTGCTCCGGGATATGAGCCGGTGAGCATTGCCGGGACAGAAATACTTGCAAATGTAAAGGCGATCCAGAATGTCAGGATGCGGCCGAGTGATACGGGCGGGGAGGAGGAAGAAGTGTTCGTCATCCCCGCTCATACTTTATACGGAGATTATCCGCCGAAAATTGCAGAGGACGAGATCAAGCCGACAAATGAGTCAGGGGAAATTGTCCTAAGCCGTGTGGTTGTTCCGGAATATGTCGTTGTCCATGACGGTTCGCCAAGAGACACAACGGCGACAAATTATTATGTGAAATACAAGGACTATATTAAAAACGTAGCGTCAAGCGAGATTTATGCCACGTGGCCGACAGATACGATCCGGGCAAACGTGCTGGCGATCATGTCATTTACACTTAACAGAGTATACACGGAGTGGTACAGAAATATACGGTGATTCATGGTTGCAAAACATTTACTTTAAATGGGCTTGTTATTCGATTTACTGGTAAAACATCATACGAACTGGAATATCTATAATCAGGACAGGCAGACCATTTTCAAAATGAAAGACTGACTTAATTCAGCCATAGGCTCAATTACATAAAACACCGCTACATTTGTGATTTATTCAATCTCAATGTAGCGGTTATCATATCTGATGTTATCTATACATAGCAGAAATTCTAAATATCACGAATTCCATAATGCATCATATTTTTCATAATATTCTTCATAATGAAAATCATTGTAATTTTGTGGAAACAGAGAGTAACTGACAAAAGCAGGAGACTCTATATTACCTTTTCGACTTATAACATAATCAGCTGCATAAGCAAGTTCGGAAATAAATACTTGCTCTATTCTACAGCTTATCATCTGACACCATAACAATTCGATAAATTGTAAACAGTTATAAACATAATCAATATCTCTCGGATTGAGTTGTAAAGTCTTTTGCAAAGATACGATCAACGATCAAGCACCCATTTTCATCTTTGCTCAAACGCCGGCGCTAAGCAGCCGTGGGGAGGATTTCTGCCAGAACAATCTGTGCATTCCCGTTCGAAAGGCCGCTGTCAGCCATGACGTCACCAAGGTATGCGACTTCGCAGTCGCCTTCGGATAATCCATTTGGAACGGGGCTCGCCTTTGTAAAAAGAATATTATTGCCTGTATGTCCATTTTATTCCATATGATTCACATGAAAAAATCTCATTTTTGTGGTAGCATATCACCTGTAAGTATAATAATAAAGGAGTAATAGAAAAATGACAAAAGAAGCAAGAAAATGGGCATTTAAAGAATCGATCGTGTGTGGTATTCCAACCATAATACTTACTGCGATTATTATGTATTTTTCTCTGAGCAGGGAATTCGCAGAAAATCCGCTGACACTGGCTGAATTCGGAGTCAAAATTGGTGGTACCGTTACCGTCACATCTTTAATCTGCTGTTTCCTTCAGTATCTGATCGTTGGCAAGACATTTAAAGCTCAGTTTGCCAAGAATGGGAAAAAGCTCCCTCCTATGGATAGCCGCGAAAAACAACTGATCTTCCCCCTGTGGGTACCTGCAAAATGGTGGGCATATGTGATCTTCACTTCTTTCTTTGCAGGGATGTTGATCGGCTCTGGCCTTCCATGTTTCTTGGCCAGCTGGGGCATCAATCCCGGCGGAATCGGTCGTCTGGGACATGCAATACTCTCTGGTGTAATCAATGGCCTTGGCACTTGGTATGCAGTATATCTGGCTCATATTTTCCTAGTACAGTTTTTCAATGAAAAAAACAACTAATAATCTGATTGCCCCCTTAAACACTGTACTTATCAACATATTCAAGGTAAGCGTTCAATAAAATAATGGATATCTTTTCACAAGGTATTCCGCTATGGGGCTGTCGCACGAGGAATGAAATTCCTCATACGTCATGCCCCTCTTTTCTCGCTTATTTCAGAAAAATATCCAGATGATCTGTCTGTTTGGCGTTTTGAACCTTTTAAATTTACGCGCTCTTCTTTAACACAAACGGATGTGTTCCGGTTTTCCGTTTTGGATTTTTTGATGTAGTTTCCTGATATTATGTGCAATTGCCAACAGAATACTTTGTGCTTCTACATTCGCTTCCCTCGATACCGGAATCTTCGAAAGCCTGTATCCTCTTTCAAATCACCAAAAATTCCCTCGGACTGGATACTCCTGTTCACCCGCAGTAGGATCCCTTCTTCGCTGGTAATCCTCTCCAGGTCTTCCTTTCGGTACTGGTTAAATTTCCGGGAAACATACAGATTCTTCGTCCTGTTTTCGAATGGAACTTTACTGTGATTCCATTCCTCCGGAACGTATGAATGGCATTCCCCTCCTCGGCTTTCATCTCTTCATTCCAGCAGCTGTACTTATCTTTGTCAAATACTCTTCCCGCTTTTTAAAGGTATAACCATTGAGCTCTTCCAGCTTTTCAGCAACTGCCTCTTTGGCATCGGCCAGGGAAAAGAATGTGTCATTCCGCAGCGCTGCCAGGATCCACGTAGACGCATAAGAGACACTGCCCTCGGCATGGCTCTTATCCTGCGGACGGTGAATGCGCGCAGGAACAATCGCAGTACCATAGTGATCGGCAAGCTCCGAATAGCTGCGGTTCAGGACTGTATCCAGACGGGTGTTTTTCAGCACACCGGTACGGAGATTGTCCGGGATTGTCAGCCTGGGGACGCCCCCGAAATACTCATAGGCATGTACATGGCAGAGCAGCCAGTTTTCAGACTTCATGTCACTGCAGAGTTCGGCATAAACATAGCAGCTGCAGGGAAGAACCCCTACAAAAAGGTATGCGGGAACCGTTTCCCCAGTAACAGGATCTTTGATCGGCAGTGTCCCGCCTGCCCAGTCCACTTCCATGGCATCTCCGGGCTTATGATGGATCCTCATCGTAGCTTTGGCTTTTTTTGCCCATACCCGGTAAATGTCACAAAACTGTGTATACTGGTATGGGACACGCCCGGCATTGGAGCAATTGACCTGATATTCTTTCCAAAGCAATGTCAGGTTCACTCCTTTTTTCGCCAGTTCGCGATGAATCCAGGCACAGTCCGGTTCCAGATAAACATTTGCTTTTTCCTGTCGTTCCGGATAAAGCAGGACATAAAGCTGTGGATTTGTCACCTCCTCTCCAAGCGGCCACCGGATGCCTTTCTCATCCGCAAGCCGTTCAACTTCCCTTACGGTGTTGCGGGAGCTGTGCAGCGATCCGGCGATCTGAGTGATGTTGTGTCCAAGGCTCTGGAGCCTCAGGATTTCGCGATAATCTACCATGATCATCGTCCTCCTTAAGCCTGTGCTGTTAAGCATGTATGTTCCACTAATGGTAAACATACGCCGGGAATAGACAGAGTTCTTTGGTTAAGTAACACCGATAAGTTCAATGCTATTTTTAGTTTGAAGTTAAGAGGTTATAAACCAAAATCGTTAAAAAGGGTCTATATCCAAAAATCCGGCAATAAGCGACGTCCATTGGGAATACCAACGATAAAGGACAGAGCAATGCAGACACTATACAGGTTTGCACTTGAACCCGTTGCAGAATACTATGCAGACGAGCAATCTTATGGCTATAGACAAGGACGTAGTGTAACAGATGCTATATTACATCTTACAAATGATTTGTCAGAGAATCCTAAATGTGAATGGATTCTGAAAGCCGACATTGAAGGGTGTTTTGATAACATCAGTCATGACTGGTTATTAAGATATATCTATATAAATCCAAAACTTCTGAAAAAATTTCTGAAATCAGGATTTATAGAAAATAGGATATGGCATTCAACTGAAAAGGGAGTACCACAAGGCGGCAGTGTATCTAGCGTAATTTGCAATTTGACGTTAGATGGCCTTGCGGACATATGTAATGATGCTCACTATATGAGAAATAATCAATATGCAATGAATGATATTTGTATGGATGATATTTTTATAGATATTATTCGATATACTGATGATTTTATCATTATATGTGATGATAGGGCGGTTTTGGTGCGAGAGGTGATTCCGGCAATTGAAAAATTTTTGAAAAAAAGGGGGTTAAAACTTTCCCAAGAAAAGACCCGAATTATTAATATCAATGATGGGATTACTTTTCTTGGATGGAAGATATTCAAAAAGAATGAAAACATAAAGCGTATTCCTACTCAAGAAAGTAAGAATAGACTTTTTGAAAAGATAAAAGTTGTATTGAATCAGAATCATATTTCTGAAAAAGAAAAGGCTAAAAGGTTAAAACAAATTATAACCGGCTGGCTGAATTTTTATTCGATAGCAACATATCCATTCTTTTTGAATATCGAATATGAACTAATAATGTTCATAAATCAATTTGCCGGAATGCGGTATCTCGCAGGAGTTATTCATCAGATTTTTGAAAAATTTGAAAGATAGAAAATACAACAAGGAGGTATGGTATATCAATATGGCTAGACATAAAGGAAATATGTCCTGTATGTAAACACGAAGACACTTATGTCATATGGAAAGGAATAGTTGACAATGTCTCCGTAGAAAATGAAATTTTTCTGTGTCATGAATGTGGTTTTTTCTGTCGTAAACGTGAAAACGAAGATATGGTTGAAGGAATTACATTTGATTCAAGAAAAATCGTATTGAAAAGGCAAATAAATATAATCAGAAAAACACTAAAAAAGAATCGTAAGATTTTAGAGGGATTGTGTATTACAGACCATTTTCGTTATAAACCTAAAAAATAAAAATGAAATTGGAAAGGGATAAAGAATTATGAGAAAAGAAAAAAGAATCTGCCCTATATGTGGGCACAAGGACACTTATGTTATATGGAAACAAATGTTTGAGAATAAACCATTGAAAAAAGAAAATTTCTGTTGTCATCATTGCGGTTACTTCCTCGAGATACGGGGAGGAGTATGGGAAGACGAAGAAACTAGTGTGGGGATTGCTATAAATCCACGGCTTGTTCCATTAAGACGCCAGTTTACAATGTTTAAACGGGCACTAAAGAAAAAACCTGAAATTTTAGAAGGATTACGTATTTGGAACCATTTCCCATATACACCATTGAAAAAATAAGTCGTTATATACGATATAGCGGACTGATTTCAGACTGTCTTTCTCCGCGCGGTTATTTCGCAAAATCTAAAGGCATCAACATTATTCATATGGAGGTGCGCGATGCAGAAAGAAATTCTTAAAGACTCATCTTTATTTCAGACTAAAGAAGATTATATAATTAATATGTCTCAGATAATGGAATGTGACGAGCCTTCTTCAAATAAAGATATGGTAAACGAATTATGTTTGGAGAGTCCTATGGAAGAAACAGAATATAAAAAATTTGAGACAGATTATAATGGTTTTAAGGTCATTGTAGAATTTCCGAATGAATCAAAATGCAAAGACAGTATTAATGGAGAGATAAAACAGCTAATGTCAAGTCTACTCCATGAACAGTTACTGAAAATTGTATAATTGATTTGGGGTAAAATTAATTCTTTACCCCTTTTTACCAAAAGGAGAACTAAAATATGGAAAGTAAAATAAAAAGAGTACGAGTGTTACTTCGAGTAAGTTCAGACCAGCAGTTAGAAGCTGATGGTGATTTAGGAGTTCAAAGAAAAATTGTGTCGGAGTATATTGCAAAACATCAGGATTGGCAGTTGGATTCTAAGGAATATTTTGAAGGAAGTAACAGTGGATATAAAAATTCTGTAGCAGACAGAGATGTTTTACAAGAGGCTTTAAAAGATGCAGAGCATGGAGAATATGATATCCTAGCTGCTTACAAAGATGACCGATTGGGAAGAAGAGTTCTGGAGATACCAGGTTACATCTTATCTTTGAAACAAGCAGGAGTAGATGTGTATACAGTAAGTGACGGTCTACTATCACCAAAAGATATTAATGATGTGAACGGAATTATTATGTTGACTATGCGCTACGGTATGGCACAAAAGAGTAGTTCTGATACTGGTATGAGGGTAAAAGATACTGCACAAAAATTGGTTCAGCAAGGCAAATTTATGGGGGGAAAGGCTCCTTATGGATATACTCTGGAATTTTCTGGTGAATACAGCAAACATCAAAGAGCATTGAAACATCTTGTAGTTGTTCCTGAGCAGGCAAATATAGTAAAATATATTTACAACTTATCTTTTTATAAAGAATTTGGGTCATACAAAATTGCAACTATCTTAAATTCAGATGAAAAGTATAGAAAAATGGCACCAAATGATGTTTGGAAAAGTGGAACAATTACCAGTATTTTAACAAATCCGATTTATGCCGGTTATACGGCGTATAAAAGGCGAGAACACATAGATGGTAAATATATTCGTCTGGAAAGTAAAAACTGGATTCTCGCGGAGAAACCCAATGATGCAATTACTATTATAGACAGGGAACTCTGGCAAAAGGTACAGAAAAAAAGAAAAGACCGAGGAGAAAAGTATAAGAAGAGTGCGAAAAATGAGAATGCGACTGTGATTTCACGTAATGACGGTATGCTTGCTTTGATAGACGTGGCTCATTGTGGTTATTGTGGGTGTAAGCTGACAAATGGAACAAAATATGATTATTGGACAATTAAAGCAACTGGTGAACGAAGAACATCCAGAAAAGTAATTTATAGATGTCAGAATGTTTGGCAGGGAGTTCCTCATGAAAAAATGAAATTGATTCATGCAAGCAAAATCGAACCGATTGTATTTGAGGCTCTTGCAGAATACATTGGTAAGCTGCAAGAAAACAAAAACGTATTTGAAGAAATTCTGGATAATCAAAACAAGGAAAGAGAACAACAAAAAAAGATATTACAACAGGAAAAAGCAGAGCTTAGTAAAATAAGAAGTAATATTGATGTACTAGAAGATAAGATTCCTCAGGCAATCACTGGCGAATATCCATTGTCTCTTGAAGAATTGGTACATATTATTGAAAAGCAAAAAAGAAAAGAACAAGAACAAACTGCACAGATAGCTGAATTAGAAAAAGAACTTCAAAACACTTCGGCATCTATTACCGATTGGGAAACACTGCGTACTAAGATTCCAACATGGCGAGAAGTCTTTTTAAAGGCGGATACACCCGATAAACGTGTACTAGTAAATAAATTAATCGAACGGATTGATATTACTGAGAATCAGGTGATTATCCGGTTTAAAATTAACCTAGATGAATTTTTACCGCAACCCCGAATCACCAATAACGAATTGGTACAGAAACCGCGGATATGATTTTACTATTACATCCTCTACAGCTTTTGATCATAAATGGATTCCGGAGCGGAATTATTATGATACCATATCAGTGATCGTAGACGAATTATTTGCCGCCTATCTGTCAAGACCGAATGTGAGACAGCCGATTCTGACACAGTACTGTGACGGAAGGCGGGTAAGCTGTCCGGACTGGATGACACAGTGGGGGTCAAAAGAACTGGGAGACCAGGGCTATTCTCCGATAGAAATCCTGCGGTATTTCTACGGGGACGATATGTACATCAACACTGCAGAGGAAATCTCGGGAATACCAGCATCCTGGCCGGGATATACTCTGGAAGAAGGGTCCAGCGGAGCTAAAGTAAAGCAGATGCAGGAACAGCTTAATGTAATCGCAGGAGCCTATCCGGCGCTTCCGAAGATCACGGCGGACGGTATCTATGGTCCGGCAACAGAAGAAGCCGTGAAAGAATTTCAGTCTGTGTTCGGACTTCCGGCGACGGGAAAGGTGGATTATCCTACATGGTATAAGATATCAGAGATTTATGTCGGAGTGTCCAGGATCGCAGAGCTGACATAAGAATCTGAGAGAAGAATGGGATGAACGCAGCAGACAATACAGCGGATATGCAGGAATATCAGAGAGGAGTCCTATGGCAGAAAGAAGGAGAAGACGAAGAGCGGGACAAAAATGCAGGACAGGATGTGTGACTGCCCTTGTGATGATCGCAATACTCGGTGCAGGGGCAGCTTACGGGATCCCCTGGGTCATTGATAAGTTTGGAGGACAGGTACGGGAGACATTCAATGAGACTGTAGAGAACGCAGTGAATACGCTGCAGCCGTCAGGGGCGGATTTCCCTGACCTTACTGTGGCAGCAGATGATGTGGCGGATCATTTCTATTATCAGCAGCTCACGGAAGAGGAACAGACTGTGTACAGAGAACTTCTCCAGGGAGTTAACGACATGGAAGAGTGTATCCTCGTCCATGCAGGAAAAGGTGAGCGGCCGGAGAAGGCGTACGAATATCTCCTTTATGACTGCCCGGAACTCTTCTGGTGTATCGGGAGTTCCCAGATGACGATGTATGACACATATACAGAGTTTTATCCGGAATATTCCTGCTCCTTGGAAGAAAGGGAAACCAGACAGAATGAGATTGATGCGGCGGTCACAGACTGCATGGCGGGAATTGATGCCTCTGCGGGAGAATATGACAGGATACGTTATGTATTTGAGTATCTTGTCAATACAGTGGATTACGATGAGAATGCGCCGGATAATCAGAATATTTACAGCGCGCTTGTCGGAACGAGTTCCGTGTGCGCAGGGTATTCCAGAGCAGCCCAGTATCTTCTGGATCATATGGGGATTGAATGTATCTATGTGGTGGGAACTGCACAGGGGCAGGAAGCCCATGCCTGGAATATCGTGAACTGCGGCGGTAATTATTATCAGATGGATGTGACGTTTGGTGACCCTGTGTTTATGGCTGCAGAAAGCGGCGATGACCTGCCTGAAAGTATAATATATTATGACTATCTGTGCTGTACAGATGAAGAGATCGCGGCGGACCATGTGCAGAGTGACGAGGTGCCTTATCCGTCCTGCGTATCGGATGATCTGAATTATTACCGGATGAACGGAATGTATTATGATTCCTATGATTCACAGATCCTCCTCGGCGCTATGAATGACAGCATCTATAAAAAAGAAGAGCTGTTTGTGTGCAAGTTCCCGGATAGAGAAACTTATGCACAGGCCCGAAATGAGATGATCGATGGTCTGTTCCCAAGGGCGGCCAGGACACTGGCTTCCACTTACGGGCTGGAGCGTGTGTCCTACACTTATGTGGAGGATGAAACGCATAACAAGATCATGGTATTCTGGAATTACAACGCCGGGTGACATATACTATGAGGTGCTCTGATATAAGCTGAGCCGGTTACATGCATATCCAGTGCATATAACCGGCTCATACTTTACTGTATCAGGAAGGAGGAGATTATCCGATGAGTTCTGTCATAATGCTGCGGATGTCTTCGGTATCCATGCGTTTTAAATATCCTGCAACAGCGTCTTTAAGCCCCGGGATCTGTGTCAGATCTTTTCCGCTCCAGAAGGATGTGTTAGATAGTGCGGCTCCTGCAATCTTGTCTGCATCGTTGCAGGTCCATATTTCAGCAAAGAATGTGAGCACATCGGCGTCATCGCGGATCTGATACTGTGTACCATCCTTTCTTACGCCTGTGCAGACACCGTCATTCATCTGGCCTTTGTAAAAGCGGATGAATGCAGCAAGCGAAAAGGTCAGACATTTCGGAAGCTCACCCTTTTCCTCCACATATCCGAGAAGGGAAGGGAGGCACCTTGCATTGAATTTGGAGCAGGAGTTCAGGGCAATGTCAAGGAGCTTGTGTTTAATGTAAGGATTGGCAAACCTGTCATTTACTGCGGCGGCAAAGTCTTCCAGCTCCTCCTTCGGAAGGTCCAGAGTCGGTATGACTTCATCGTATATCACGGTATTCATGAATGAACGTATCGTATCATCTTTCATGAAATCCATAACTATATCATAGCCTGCCAGATAGGCTGCAAGTACAGTGGATGTGTGAGCACCGTTGAGAATGCGCACCTTGCGTTTTTTGTACGGTTTTACATCATCAGTCCAGATGACATTGGCATCAGTCCTGTGGACAGGAAGTTTTTCTGCCCATTTCTTGTCGCCCTCAATCACCCACAGGTTGAAAAGCTCGCTTGTATCGATGATATTATCTTTATATCCCAGTTTTTCTTCAAAATAAGAGACTTCATCTCTTGGGTATCCGGTTACGATACGATCCACGAGTGTACTGGTGAATTCGTTGGCAGTAATGATCCAGTTGATGAAATCTTCTCCCAGTTCCCACTCGTCTGCGTACTGCAGGATTATTCTTTTTAATTCCGCACCATTGTTGTCGATGAGTTCGACCGGAAGGAAGAGCAGTCCTTTGTCGGCAGCTCCGTCAAATGCTTTATATCTTTCGTAGAGGAATGCTGTGACTTTTGCCGGGAAAGACACCGGCGGCCGGTCGTTGAGCTGATCTCCGGCGTGATAAGTCCATCACATGGAAAGAGATCCCGAAGATCTGAAAGGAGAGCGCAGAGATGACAGGTATCATCATCTTCCTGATCGGCGTGTCCAATATTATGTCATGGATCATGGCCTTTACAGGAATCCCGACAGCGATCTCCACAGCGCTCCTGGGCCTTACAGACAATAAGTTCGTGATCCTGTTTATCATCAATATCCTGCTTCTGTTTGTGGGAACATTTATGGATATGACGCCGGCCTGCCTGATCTTCACACCGATCTTCCTTCCGGTGTGCACAGCTCTCGGAATGAATACGATCCACTTCGGTATTATGCTGATCTTCAACCTTTGTATCGGAACGATCACACCCCCGGTTGGAACAACATTGTTTGTCGGTGTCAAGGTGGGAAAAGTTAAGATCGAGACAGTATTTAAGCAGCTGTTATGGTATTTTGCGGCAATCATCATCGTGCTTATGTTTGTAACATATATTCCGCAGCTCTCATTGTGGCTGCCAGGTCTTATGGGATATGTATAATCTGGAAAGGAGACAAAAACAATTATGAAACAGTTTATGGACAAAGATTTTCTGCTTAGTACTGAAACGGCAAAGGAACTCTTCCACGGATATGCGGAAGGCACGCCGATTCTGGACTATCACTGCCACATTGATCCGAAAGAGATCGCAGAGGACAGGAAATTTGACAATATCACGCAGGTATGGCTTGGAGGAGACCATTACAAGTGGCGCCTTATGCGCTCCAACGGAGTAGATGAAAAATATATCACTGGCGATGCATCTGACCGCGAGAAGTTCCAGAAATGGGCAGAGACGCTGGAGAGAGGGATCGGTAATCCGCTGTATCACTGGAGCCATCTCGAACTGCAGAGGTACTTCGGTTATCACGGCGTGCTGAATAAAGAGACTGCGGAAGAGGTGTGGAATCTTTGCAATGCAAAACTGGCGGAGGATGGTATGAGTGTAAGAAATATCATCAGGCAGTCCGGCGTCACACTGATCTGTACAACAGATGATCCGGTGGATTCTCTTAAGTGGCATCAGGTCCTGAAAGAGGATGATACATTTGACGTACAGGTGTTCCCTGCGTGGCGTCCGGATAAGGCGAACGGGATTGAAAAGCCGGGATTTGCCGACTATCTGAAAGAACTCGGAAAAGCGGCAGACATGGAAGTAAAAACCTTTGCCGATATTAAAGAGGCACTGAAGAAAAGGATGGCGTTCTTCGATGAAATGGGATGCCGTGCATCCGACCATGCACTTGAGTATGTGATGTATGTGCCGGCTTCCGAGGAGGAAATCGAGGCAATTGTTGCGAAAAAGCTTGCCGGAGGAACGGTCACAAAAGAAGAAGAGCTGAAATATAAGACAGCCTTTATGATTTTTGTCGGAAGAGAGTACAGCAGACTCGGATGGGTCATGCAGCTTCATTACGGGTGCAAGAGAGATAATAACACTCCGATGTTTGACCGGCTCGGTCCTGATACCGGATATGACTGCATCAACAATTATGCGCCGTCCGGCCAGATGGCGGACTTCCTGAATGCACTGAATATGACGGGAGAACTCCCGAAAACGATCATTTACAGTCTGAACCCCAATGATGATGAAGCTATCGGAACGATCCTCGGCTGCTTCCAGGATTCATCCGCTGCAGCTAAAATCCAGCAGGGATCCGCGTGGTGGTTTAATGACCACAAAACCGGTATGACAAAGCAGATGACATCCCTGGCCAATCTGGGAGCCCTGGGGAATTTTGTCGGAATGCTGACGGATTCAAGGAGTTTCCTGTCGTATACACGTCATGAGTATTTCCGCAGAATCCTCTGCGACCTGCTGGGCGGATGGGTTGAAAACGGAGAGTATCCGAAAGATATGAAAGTGTTAAGTTCAATCGTAAAGGATATTTCCTATAATAATGCTGTCAGATACTTCGGATTCGGACTCGAAGTGGCAAAATAGACATTGGAGGAGCTGTCTGGCTTACATAATTATCAGCAGAAGTTTTGAATATTAAGAAGTATTTCTGAATATTTTGCAGGATTTATCAGTTGAATTATAAGCTCAGTTGTAGTATAATCTTTACAATTTGAGAACGAGGGCGCTCTGGATCAAAAGACTCCAAGAGTGCCTTTGCTATGCAACGGCATATCTGTTCTCAGAGGAGAAGATGTTACAGTGCAGACTGTAACGGGCAGTTATTGAATCTACAAAGGGAAAGGGTGAACAGATGAAAGCGTTTCTAATATTGGAAGACGGTACAGTATTCACCGGTACGAGCATCGGCTCAGAGCGTGAGTGTATCAGTGAGATCGTATTTAATACATCTATGACAGGTTATCTTGAGGTGCTGACCGATCCGTCTTATGCAGGACAGGCAGTGGTCATGACCTATCCCCTGATCGGGAACTACGGTATCACGCCGGACATGGAGTCTGGGAAAGCGTGGCCGGACGGTTATATTGTAAGGGAATTATCGAGAATGCCCAGCAACTTCCGCTGCGAGGGCACTATACAGGATTTCTTAAAAGAGCAGGACATTCCCGGTATTGCAGGAATCGACACAAGGGCTCTCACAAAGATCCTGAGAGAAAAAGGTACTATGAATGGCATGATCACAACAGATGAGAATTATGATCTGGATCAGGTCATCCCGAAACTGAAAGCATATACAGTGGGAGATGTCGTCTCTAAAGTGACATGTTCCGAAAAATACGTCCTTAAGGGTGAGGGGTTAAAAGTCGCTCTTCTCGACCTGGGCGCAAAAAATAATATCGCAAAGTCTTTAAATCAGCGCGGCTGCGAGGTGACTGTCTATCCGGCTCACACCACCGCCCAAGAGATCATTTCATCCAATCCTGACGGTATTATGCTCTCCAACGGACCTGGCGATCCGGCGGACTGCACATCTATTATCGAAGAAATCAGAAAGCTGTACAATACAGATATTCCGATATTCGCCATCTGCCTCGGACACCAGCTCATGGCGCTTGCTACAGGTGCGTCCACGCACAAACTGAAATACGGGCACAGGGGCGGAAACCATCCGGTGAAAGACCTGGATACAGGAAGAGTCTATATCTCATCACAGAATCACGGCTACGTGGTTGACGAGGAATCAGTGGATCCGCAGGTTGCTGTACCGGCATTTATTAATGTAAACGACGGTACAAATGAGGGACTTGCATATGTAGGCAAGAATATTTTTACAGTACAGTTCCATCCGGAAGCATGCCCGGGACCTCAGGATTCCGGCTACCTGTTTGACAGATTTATTGAGATGATGAAAGGAGCGAAATAATGCCAAGAGATTTAAGTATTAAGAAGGTACTGGTCATCGGTTCCGGTCCGATCGTCATCGGACAGGCGGCGGAGTTTGACTATGCGGGAACTCAGGCATGCCGTTCACTCAAAGAAGAAGGTATTGAGGTCGTACTGTTGAATTCAAACCCGGCGACCATCATGACAGATAAAGATATCGCGGACAGTGTATACATTGAGCCCCTTACCGTGGAAGTGGTAGAGCAGCTTATCAAGAAAGAAAAGCCGGACAGTGTGCTTCCTACTCTCGGCGGACAGGCAGGGCTGAATCTTGCCATGGAGCTTGAAGAGGCAGGATTCCTGCGCGAGAACGGCGTACGCCTGATCGGAACGACATCGGAGACGATCAAAAAGGCTGAGGACCGTCTGGAATTCAAGGCGACAATGGAGAAGATCGGCGAACCTGTCGCAGCTTCTCTCGTCGTGGAGAGTGTGGACGACGGTCTTGCATTCGCCAATAAGATCGGTTACCCGGTCGTGCTCCGTCCCGCATATACACTGGGTGGCAGCGGCGGCGGTATCGCCCATGACTCACATCAGCTCGTAGAGATCCTGGAGAATGGTCTCCGTCTCTCCCGTGTGGGACAGGTTCTTGTGGAGCGCTGCATCGCAGGATGGAAAGAGATTGAGTATGAGGTAATGCGCGATAGTGCGGGTAACTGCATTACTGTATGTAATATGGAAAATATCGATCCTGTAGGCGTCCACACCGGAGACAGTATCGTCGTGGCTCCGTCACAGACATTGGGAGATAAGGAGTACCAGATGCTCCGTACTTCAGCATTGAATATCATCAGTGAGCTGAATATCACAGGCGGATGCAACGTGCAGTACGCGCTGAATCCGGATACGTTTGAATACTGCGTTATCGAGGTGAATCCCCGAGTAAGCCGTTCCTCCGCTCTGGCCTCTAAGGCTACGGGTTATCCGATCGCAAAAGTTTCCGCAAAGATTGCACTGGGCTATACACTGGATGAGATAAAGAATGCCATTACGCAGAAGACATACGCAAGCTTCGAGCCGATGCTTGACTATGTAGTCGTAAAACTTCCGCGTCTGCCTTTTGATAAATTTATCAGTGCAAAGAGGACGCTGACAACGCAGATGAAGGCTACCGGTGAGGTTATGAGTATCTGCGATAACTTTGAGGGCGCGCTGATGAAAGCAATCCGCTCCCTCGAGCAGCATGTGGACAGCCTTATGTCCTATGACTTTACAGGGCTTTCCAGGGACGACCTTTTAGAGCAGCTTGCTATAGTAGACGATATGCGTATGTGGAAGATCGCAGAGGCAATCCGCAGGGGCATCGACTACGATACGATCTACAATATCACAAAAGTAGATAAATGGTTCATTGACAAATTCGCCATTATAGTGGAGATGGAGAACGCGTTAAAAACTCAGGAACTGACAGTTGATCTCTTAAGAGAAGCAAAACGTATCGAGTTCCCGGACAATGTGATCGCACGTCTGACAGGAAAGAGCGAGCGGGAGATCCATGATATGCGCCATGAAAACGGTATCGTTGCGGCGTACAAGATCGTGGACACATGCGCGGCAGAATTTGCGGCGGAGACGCCTTACTATTATTCTGTATACGGCAGTGAGAACGAAGTGGAGAAAACAGAGGGCAAGAAGAAAGTTCTCGTGCTTGGATCCGGCCCGATCCGTATCGGTCAGGGTATCGAGTTCGACTTCTGCTCCGTACACTGTACCTGGGCATTCGCCAAAGAAGGATATGAGACGATCATCGTCAACAATAACCCGGAGACCGTAAGTACAGATTTCGATATTGCGGATAAGCTGTATTTTGAACCGCTCACACCGGAAGATGTGGAGAGCATCGTGGATATCGAGAAACCGGACGGTGCAGTCGTACAGTTCGGCGGTCAGACAGCTATCAAGCTGACAGAAGCGCTTATGAAGATGGGTGTTCCGATCCTCGGAACTTCCGCGGAGAACGTGGACAAGGCTGAAGACAGGGAGCTCTTTGACGAGATCCTTGAAGAGTGCGGGATTCCGCGTCCGACCGGCGGTACCGTATTCACAGCAGAAGAAGCGAAAGAAGTGGCAAACCGTCTCGGTTATCCGGTGCTCGTGCGTCCGTCCTACGTGCTTGGCGGACAGGGCATGCAGATCGCTATCAATGATAATGACATCGACCAGTTCATCGGTATTATCAACCGGATCGCCCAGGACCATCCGATCCTCGTGGATAAATACCTGCAGGGTAAGGAGATCGAAGTCGATGCCGTGTGCGACGGCACGGATATTCTGATCCCGGGCATCATGGAGCATATAGAGCGCGCAGGTATCCATTCAGGAGACAGTATCTCCGTTTATCCGGCACAGAGCCTGACAGAGAGCGCAAAGACAAAGATTGCAGAATATACGAGAAGGCTTGCAAAATCTCTTCATGTTATCGGTATGATCAATATTCAGTTCATTGTCTGCGGCGAGGACGATGTGTATGTAATTGAGGTTAATCCGCGTTCCAGCCGTACTGTACCGTATATCAGCAAAGTGACGGGAATTCCGATCGTGCCGCTGGCGACACAGGTCATAATCGGGAAGAAGATAAAAGATCTTGGATACACGCCGGGACTGCAGCCTGAGGCGGACTACGTGGCGGTGAAGATGCCGGTATTCTCCTTTGAGAAGATCAGAGGCGCAGATATCAGTCTCGGACCGGAGATGAAGTCTACCGGAGAGTGCCTTGGTATCGCTAAGACATTTGATGAGGCTCTCTATAAGGCATTCCTCGGCGCGGGGATCAAGCTGCCGAAGTTCAAGAACATGATCATGACCGTCCGTGATGAGGAACATCCGGCTGCAGTGGAGATCGGCCGCAGATTCGCAGATATCGGCTACCATATCTTTGCTACGAGCGGAACAGCAAGAGCACTTAAGGAGGCGGGAGTAAAGGCAACACCTGTGCGTAAGATCGAGCAGGAGTCACCGAATCTTCTTGACTTGATTTTAGGACATAAGATCGATCTTGTTATTGATATCCCGGCACAGGGAGCAGAACACTCCAAAGACGGTTTTGTTATCCGAAGAAATGCTATCGAGACGGGGGTCAACGTGCTGACGGCAATTGATACTGCGGAAGCACTGATCACAAGTCTTGAGAATACGGATATTAAGAAGCTGACGTTAATCGATATCGCGACGGTTTAGAAATAGCGGACACAGAAAAAGAGGATATTGCATATCATGTGCGGCATCCTCTTTTTTTTGCGCGATACGCCCGGAGGGCGACCGCCGTGCTTGCACGAGCGGGCATCCGACGGGCAACGGTCATCGAGCGGCAATGCCGTGAGATGAGCGAGGTATCGCGGTGATCGGGTAGGGGAAGGAAGCTTCCCCTACCCGATGCCCGAAAGGAAATTCCCCTGAAAAAGCCTGATTTCCGGTACTGTATGGCAATGAGTTTAAAGTTCAGGGTATAAACAGAAGAACTTATTGTTTCTTCAATTAATATAAAAGCGGTTCTATAATTCATATCAGAAGAGTGTATGTAATAATTCAGAGAAATCTGAGCGCAGGCTGCATAATAGTCTGCGCTCGTAGTATATGAGGTGATGTTTCAACGAAAACAAAACATCCAAAGGATTATACGGCAAGGAGTAATCTGATGTGGACCTCCACATTGTCTGAAAACCGTCTGATCAAACTTGGGAAAAGGGGGGACTTCGGATGCCATTTAATTGAGCATCAGCTGGGGGCATATACGGGCTGTAAAGGCCGCATGATAGCAACCATACTTTTACCCTTAGAAACATCGATACCTACTGCGTTCATAAATTTGTCACTCCTTAAGATTATTGCAATGGATAAGTGCCAGTTTTACTCATTGCCTATTCAATCTACTGTGGTGTGACACGAATGCGTCTACGACGATTCAACCTGCATAAAACGAACGCTGCGAATGAGGAGCTGGTTATCAGTCTGTTTTACGGACGCGAAGTCCAAGAAAGGAAGCCGATATACCAATTGCTCCACCATTATACAGCTTAGCAAAAGTGCGAAGAGGATATCACAAATCATTGTTTTGATGATTCGGTGGTATCCTCTTTGTGGATTTCAGAATTTGTTTCTCAGTTTTCGGTATTCTCTCGGTGAATATCCTTTCAGCTTGTGAAAAAGCCGACTGAAATACAGCTGGTTATCATATCCGACGATTTTAGAGATTTCATTGATGGAATAGGTTGTTGTTTCAAGTAACATCTGAGCATTGTTGATCCGGATTCCTACGATGAATTGCATTGGTGTGGAACCGGTGTATTTTTTGAAATTCCGGATAAACCAACTGACACTCATGCCTCGTGAGGCTGCGTAATCCTCTATGTTGATGTCCTGATTATAATTTTCGCTGAAATAGGTAACTGCAGTGTTCATTTCCTGATCCAGGTATTCGTTTTTCAGGATATGTTCTCGTGTCAGTTCTCGGTGGAAAGTGATTAGTAGATGACGAAGCAGAAGAACAAGCATTTCCTCATAATCATCCTGACAGCGTTGGAGTTCGATGATAATACGCTTAAAAACCCGTTCATATTCCATAGATGTGCCAACTTGGAAAACCCGTTCTTTATCCGGAAATCCATACTGACGCAAGATATTTTTAACATTGCTGCCTGTAAAATGAATCCAGTATACTTCTGTCTTATCTTCCCCATAATATTCATATTTCTGAAGTTCCTTCGGTCTGTACAGCACAATATTACCGGCGGGAACAATCGTTTCGTTACCTACATTGCCAAAATGAAAATGCCCACAACCAGCGGTGATATAGATGATCTGATAATCCAGGCGTCCCCTTGGACGGTAGGTTGGTAATTTTGGATGGCTGGAAAGGCGATAAGTACCACAGCTTCCTACAATCAGTGGGCGACTTTTGTCTTTGAAATCCATATGGGAGTGGTTCAGATAACCAGTATTCATATACATAGGGCAGCACCTCTTTTCCTACTTTTTACCATTGTATCATTTAGTGCATATTTTGTCTAATCCAATTCATAGACATATTTTGCGGATTAGGATAAGCTATGTATAGAAAAACAAAGAAACGTAAACAAAAAAGTAAAGAACAAGACTTGCTGTGGGAGAACAACGTATAAAAAAATGCATATGTATTGAAGGAGAGTTATTTATGATTGTACCACGTTATTATGAGGATTTAAGTGTACTGCATGAAAACACAATGCCAGCCAGAGCCTATTATGTTCCGGCATCCAAAAGAATGGACAACCTGGTGGAACACAGGGAAGAATCAGACCGTATGCAGTTATTAAACGGAACTTGGAAATTTCAGTATTATAACAGCATCTATGATATTCAGGAATCTTTTTTTGAGAAGGATTATGATACAGAAAACTTTGACGAGATTCAGGTTCCGAGTGTATGGCAGATGGCAGGATATGACACACACCAGTATACAAACATCCGGTATCCGTTCCCATTTGATCCACCGTATGTACCACAGGATATCCCGTGTGGAGCATATGCACATACTTTTGACTATCATAAAGATGAAAATGCACCAAAAGCATTTTTAAATTTTGAGGGAGTAGACAGTTGCTTTTATGTATGGGTCAATGGTTCTTATGTGGGATACAGCCAGGTTTCTCATATGACCAGTGAGTTTGATATTACCGACCTTCTTCAGGATGGAAAGAATACCATAGCAGTATTGGTAATGAAGTGGTGTGACGGTTCTTACTTGGAAGATCAGGACAAATTCCGTATGAGTGGAATTTTCCGGGATGTGTACATTTTGAAACGTCCGGAGCAGGCAATCAGCGATTATCATATAAAAACAAAGATTGAGGATATGCTTGCAAAGATAGAACTTGATGTGAAATTCTACTCTCCGGCAAATGTAAAAATTTCGATTGAAGATAAAAATGGAGCAGTTGTCGCAGTAGGAAGTATTACCGAAGAAGGAACAGCGGTGTTAGAGATTGCAAGTCCGGAGCTTTGGAATACAGAAAATCCATACCTGTACAAACTGATCCTTGAAACAGAAAATGAAGTAATTGTAGATCATATCGCACTCAGAAAGATAGAGATCAAAGATCAGGTTATTTACTTAAACGGACAGAAGATTAAATTCCGTGGTGTCAATCGACATGATTCCGATCCGGTTACTGGATTTACAATTAGTGTGGAACAGATTACAACAGATCTTACGCTAATGAAGCAGCACAATTTTAACGCTATCCGTTCCAGCCATTATCCGAATGCACCATTTTTCTATGAAATGTGTGACAAGTATGGATTTATGGTGATAGATGAAGCAGATATAGAAGCTCATGGACCATTTATGCTCTACAGAAAAGAAGACACGGATTACAATCGATTCAAGCGGTGGAATGAAAAAATTGCGGATGATCCGGCGTGGGAAGCAGCTATCGTTGACCGTGTGAAACTCATGGTAGAACGTGATAAAAACCGTTTTTGTATTGTCATGTGGTCAATGGGAAATGAAAGTGCTTATGGTTGCAACTTTGAAAAAGCACTTGCTTGGACAAAGAAATTTGATCCGGACCGTATCACACAATATGAGAGTGCAAGATACCGTAATTATGATGAAACATATGATTACAGCAACTTGGATGTGTACAGCCGTATGTACCCGGCAATTTCCGAGATTCAGGAATATCTGGACAAGGACGGAAGCAAACCATTCCTTCTGGTAGAATATTGTCACAGCATGGGAAATGGCCCTGGAGATTTTGAAGATTACTTCCAGATGATACAGGATAATGATAAAATGTGCGGCGGTTTCGTCTGGGAATGGTGTGATCATGCGATTGATCATGGCACTGCTGAGAATGGAAAGACAATCTATGCCTACGGAGGAGATCATGGCGAAGATATCCATGATGGCAATTTCTGCATGGATGGATTAGTATATCCGGACAGAACTGCCCACACAGGACTTTTGGAATACAAGAATGTCTATCGTCCGGCAAGGGTGGTTTCTTATGATAAAGAAAGTGGAGAGCTGGTACTTCACAATTATATGGATTTTGATGACCTGAATGATTATGTAAAAATCAGTTATGAACTGACGCAAGATGGTCTTGTAATCGGAAAAGGTAAACTTTCAGAAGTGTCTGTGGCACCACACAGTGAAGGAAAGACAAATCTGAAAGTCAATGTTCCAGAAAGCGGAAAATGCTATTTGAAACTTATTTACCATCTGAAAAAAGAAATGCCACTGTTAGAGGAAGACCACATTCTGGGATTTGATGAAATTGAGGTAAGTCAGAAAGATGCAAAATGTCAGCTCGCAGAGAAATGGATGGAAAAAACAGCAACGAACTCTGAATTACAGGTGAATGAAAATGATACACAGATTCATATCAAAGGTCGTGAATTTTCCTACACCATAGACAGACGTACGGCTCTCTTTACAGAGATGAAATTTGCAGGACGGGAATATCTGAATCATCCGATGGAGTTGAATATTTGGAGAGCTCCAACAGATAACGATATGTACATCAAGTCTGAATGGAAGAAAGCTCACTATGATAAGGCTTACACAAGAGCCTATACGACAGAGGTTGCACAGGGAAAACATGGTGTGAAGATTACAAGCCATGCTTCCGTTGTGGCAGAGACGGTACAGAAGATTCTTGATGTGACGATTACATGGAAAATAGATGCTGCAGGAAAGATTGATGCAGATATAGCAGTAACAAAAGATGGAGAGTTCCCGGATCTTCCGAGATTTGGAGTGAGAATGTTTTTGGATAAGAAACTTTCAGATGCCAGATACTTTGGAATGGGACCACAGGAGAGCTATCGTGATAAACATCAGGCAGCGAGTCACGGTCTGTACCGGGCAAATGTAGGGGATTTACATGAGGACTATATCCGTCCACAGGAAAACGGAAGCCATTATGATTGTGAATATGTAGAGCTTAACAACAGCCAATATGGAATTGTGGCATCCGCAGAAAAGGCATTTTCATTCAATGCTTCTTATTATACACAGGAAGAACTTGAGAAGAAAACGCATAATTATGAATTGACAGAATCAGACAGCGTGATATTTTGTGTTGACTATGCATTAAATGGAATAGGTTCTAACAGTTGTGGTCCGGTTGTATTGGATCAGTATCGATTTAATGATGTATTATTCCGGTTCCAGTTTACTCTGGTTCCGTATGTAAAGGGATAATAAAGTTTTAAGTAACCCGTTAACAAGGAAGGAGAGTCTGGGTGTTTTGTAAAGTCCGGATATACAGAACAATCAGACAAAAACAAAGCAAAAAAATTTAGAATTAGGCATCATACTGTTAGGCATCTTGAGATTCTAAGTGCGATGAATATGAGGAGCAAAAGAATTCTATGGAAGAAAAAAAGTATTTAAAATGGTATAACAAAATTGGATATGGTTCAGGTGATATCGCAGGTAATGTAGTCTATGCGTTCCTGACATCTTTTATGATGGTCTATTTGACAGACTCAGTAGGACTTGCTGCTGGTGTCGTAGGTACCCTGATTGCCGTATCAAAATTAATTGATGGTTTTACAGATATATTCTTTGGATCAATGATCGACAAAACACACAGCAAAATGGGAAAAGCAAAGCCTTGGATGTTATATGGCTATATTGGATGTGCCATTACATTAGTCTGCTGTTTTGCAGTACCAGTCAGCTGGGGAACAACCGCTAAATATGCATGGTTCTTTATTTCTTATACACTGTTAAATGGTGTGTTTTATACAGCTAATAATATTGCATATTCAGCACTTACATCACTCATCACAAAGAACAGCAAAGAACGTGTGCAGATGGGATCATACCGTTTCATTTTTGCATTTTTAACAAGCCTTCTGATTCAGGCAATTACAGTTGGATTTGTAGATAAGTGTGGTGGAGATGCAGCTGCATGGAGAACTGTAGCAATTATTTATGCAATTATTGGTCTTATTGTAAATACAATTTCTGCTCTTTCTGTTAAAGAACTTCCAGAAGAGGAACTTAACGAAGGGGGAGTAAAAAATGAGGATGAGAAGTACGGAATGGCACAGGCATTTAAGCTTCTTATCAAAAACAAATATTACATGATGATCTGTGGAACTTACATTTTACAGCAGTTATACAGTGCCATGATTGGAGCCGGTATTTATTACATGACATGGGTACTGAAAAACAAAAACTTGTTCGGACAGTTTGCATGGGCAGTTAATATTCCACTGATCATTGCTTTGATTTTCACACCAACTTTAGTTGGTAAGTGGAAAGGTATGTACAAACTGAACTTAAGAGGTTATATCTTAGCAGTTATCGGTAGAGCACTTGTTGTTGTTGCCGGATATATGGGTAGCGTTCCGCTGATGATGGCATTTACGGCTCTTGCAGCATTAGGACAGGGACCATGGCAGGGAGATATGAATGCGGTTATCGCATCCTGCTCTGAATACACTTATCTTACACAGGGAAAGAGAATTGACGGAACTATGTACTCTTGTACGTCTCTTGGTGTAAAGATCGGTGGAGGTATTGGAACGGCTGTTGTTGGATGGATGCTTGATTTCAGTGGTTACGTTGGAACAAATGCAACTCAGCCACAGTCCGCACTTGATATGATGCAGTTTATGTATCTGTGGCTTCCATTAATCTTTGATGTATTGATTATGTTTGTACTTTCAAGAATGAATGTAGAAGGTGCAAATAAGAAACTGAAAGCAGAAAAAGGAATCACTGCAGATGAAGTAACAGATGCATCAGACATGGAGTAAAATTTGAAGGTAAAAGCATTGTCTGATTGAATCTTCAATTAGACAATGCTTTTACATATTATGAAACAATGAAACAGGCAAAAGAGTGGGGGACAGTATTTTGAATATAGAAGAAGCAATTGGAATGCTTAACGGGATGGCTGCCCATGCTGACTGGGCAGAGGAATGGATGCCAAAATACGAGATTACAGACAGTAATATTCATTCTATCGTACAGAAAGAAATTGGGATTGTATTTACGAAAGTCCTGGAGGATGCAGGAGTTTATAAGAGAACAGAGGAAGGGAAAGCTGCATTCAAAAGATTTATTGAAAGTTTATAAAAAAAGGACCACTTCATTTTTGTGAAATGGTCTTAAGAAAAAATATTCAGTTTTCACAAAATAGTCCTTTTAGTATTTATACATGATATGGATGCTCAAAATAGTCAGCGTAGAATACTAAAAGGTCGTTCAGATATTTTTTAAGATTGCTCATTTGCGATT
The DNA here is from genome assembly GCF_008691045.1 of Mediterraneibacter catenae. Taxonomy (GTDB): domain Bacteria; phylum Bacillota; class Clostridia; order Lachnospirales; family Lachnospiraceae; genus Mediterraneibacter; species Mediterraneibacter ornithocaccae. The sequence goes on along the minus strand of NZ_VMSO01000006.1, from coordinate 32,094 downwards.
CCTCCTTTCCTTGTTTACAAGTTGATTATAGGATAGATGAAAAAGGATTGCTTGCCAAATCGAAAGAAGATATAGACAAATGTTGCAAAGGGGAGTATTTCATGCAGTTAAAATATGTTGACACAAAAGAGGAGATCATAGCAGTAAATAAAAAGTCAAAACATATTGAACCACATCTTCATAATGCACTGGAGATTGTTTGTGTAACAAGTGGAACATTAGAGCTTGGTGTCGGACAGGAACTTTACCATATGGAAAAAGGAGATATAGGCTTTGTATTTCCGGATATTATTCATCACTATCAGGTACTGACACCCGGTGTAAATAAAGCGACTTATCTGATCGCATCGCCCTTTACGATTGGTAAATTTGCAGATATCATGCAGTCCATGGCTCCTGAATATCCAGTTATCAAAGCGGAAAAGGTTGAGCCGGAGGTATATAGGGTTATCAATGCGATCTTAGAGACAGAACAGTCGGATATTACAGTCGCACAGGCTTATCTTCAAATTGTGTTGGCACGCTGCATAGGAAAACTGAATCTGGTAGAGAAGAGCCATGTGGGGAGCAATGACCTTATTTACCAGACGGTTTCCTATATATCAGCAAATTTCAAAAAGAAGCTTTCACTGGAAGAGATGGCGAAAGACCTTGGAGTAAGCAAATATGTCTTATCCAGACTCTTTTCCAAAACATTTCATAGGAATTTCAACCAGTATCTTAACGATGCAAGGCTCAACTACGCATGTCATCGTTTGGAAAATACGAGTGATTCTATTACAAATATTTGCCTGGATAGTGGCTTTGAAAGTCAGAGAACATTTAACCGGGTATTTAAGGAAAGATATAAAATATCGCCTAGTGACTATCGGAGTACATGTGTAAAAGATATATTGTCATAAAAGGTTCTGCTGATAGAATAATTTACTTTGATTTCACGCCGTTATGTATTTGATTTTATGTGCGTATGATACGATATTACAATGGTCGTAGAAAATAGATTTTTCAGAAGTAAAAGAACAAGGCGTACTCTAAAGAAAAAGAAAGGCAGGGCATATATGAATATGGGAAATTCCATAATTGATTTTAACGAGAAAAAAGGGTTTATCTGCGATATGGATGGTGTGATTTATCATGGCAATCAGATATTGCCAGGTGTTCCAGAATTCATTCAGTGGTTACATGATGAAAAGAAGGAATACTTATTTTTGACAAATAATAGCGGGTATACACCACGGGAATTAAATCAGAAACTGGCAAGGATGGGACTTGATGTGTCGGAAGAACATTTTTATACCAGTGCATTGGCAACAGCAGCTTTTTTAAAAGAACAGGCGGCAGGATGTTCAGCATTTGTGATAGGAGAAGCCGGTCTGTTAAATGCACTTTATGATGTAGGTATCACAATGAATGATGTGAATCCGGATTATGTTGTTGTGGGAGAGGGACGATCCTATTCATTGGATACATTAACAAAAGCAACGAATTTGGTTCTGAAAGGTGCAAAGCTGATCGGAGCAAACTCAGATGTTTCCGGACCGATTGAGAACGGCATTGCTCCTGCTTGTCGTGCATTGGTTGCACCTATAGAAATGGCAACAGGCACACAGGCATATTTCTGTGGGAAACCGAATCCATTGATGATGCGAACAGGTTTAAATATGCTTGGATGTCATTCCGCAGAAGCAGTAATGGTTGGGGACCGCATGGATACAGATGTGATTTCAGGTATGGAAAGTGGTATGTCTACTGTATTGGTTCTCTCAGGATGCTCAACGAAAGATACACTTAAAACTTATGCATATCGTCCAACTTTGGTTTTAAATGGTGTGGGAGATATTGCTACGATGGCAAAGGCAAAAGCAGAGTAATAAATTTGTTAGAAGCAAGTTAAAATACGTGTGGGGAGAATTTAAACAAAATTAACCTATTGAATGAGAAAAAAGGCAGTGATTTCACTGTCTTTTTCAATAAATTTTTTTGAATTACCTCATTCCAATGTTTTTAGAAGAGTCTATAAAATGAATGATTCTCGGACATAAGAGAGTATCGAGTGTAAAGCATTATCGCAAAATGAGCAATCAGCAAATGGCAGATGAAACCAGAGAAGTACGGCAGATGATGAGTGATATTATTTATAAGAGTCTGGCTGGATGGGGTGAAGAATATGAACAAATACGACAAGATGATTGAAGAAAATCAGAAAAAAAGTAAAGAAAAAATTGAACTGGCACAACGTACAATACAAGACATGATATCAAATAAAGAACGTATCAGCGTTCCGAAACTGATGAAGAAAACCGGACTGTCCAGAGGATTCTTCTATAAAAATCCAATTGTCCGGGATACGATGAACGAGGCGATAGAGCAACAGGCAGGGATGATTGATCCAAGAAGAGAAAACCTGAACATGGCGATGGAAAAACAAATTGAACTGCTGAACCAGAAAGTAACAGCTCTGACCAGAGAAAACAGAGAACTGAAAAAAGCGAATGAAAAACTGCAGAAAGCATTACGGAAACAGGATTTGAATTTTATAAAAAATTTATAGGAAACAGGTAAAAAAATATTGACCGATGGTTACTATCGGAGAGTATACTTCTTTTTGTAAAGGTGTATTATGGAGAGAAAATCATAATGCATCATTTAAAAAAACTTGCTGACAGTGGAACCATATGCCGATTTGAACCGGGAGTATACTATTTCCCTAAAACGGATATTTTCGGTGAGCGGATGTCTTTGTCCCCGGATACAGTAGCTGTTCATAAGTATATCATGCGCAGGGGAAAGCGGGTGGGGTACTATTCCGGTTATACACTGGCAAACCGCATGGGATTATCCACGCAGGTTCCGTTTACTCAGGAGATAAGCAGCAATTTTGCTCCGGCATTGGTAAGGAAAATGACGATTAAAAACAGGCAATACATTATCAGAAGACCAGTGGTGGAAGTGACGGAAGAAAATGCGCCGGTGCTGCAGTTTCTTGACTGTTTGAAGGATATTGAAAAATGCACAGAGCTAGAACCGGAAAAATGCGGAAAGATTTTGACAGAATTTGCCAGGAAAAATGCTATTACAAAGAAAAAGATTGATATGATTATTGCAAATTATCCGATTAAGGTATATAAAGCAATATATGAAACGGAGGTAGAGTATGTATCTTCATAAGGATAGGGAAATGTTTAAGGACGTGGTGGAACAGACTGCTGAGCAAAGTGGAAGAACACCTATAGTAGTAGAAAAGGATTACTATGTTACACTGATTCTGAAATTATTGGCAGAGCAGCTCGATCTGTGTGTTTTTAAAGGGGGAACATCTTTATCCAAAGGATATCACGTAATCAATCGTTTTTCAGAAGATATTGATATTACTTTCAAAGAGCATATAGGAGAGAGCAGAAGGAAAAAACTTAAGAATGTTGTTTTAAAAGGAATAAGCGAAGAACTGGAAATGCCGATTGCAAACTGGAATGAAACCCAGAGCGACAGGGACTATAACGTTTATTTTTTTTCATATACTTCTGTATTTGAACTGGAAGATGAAAGACTGCCGCAGTATATAAAGCTGGAAACTGCATTGGGGTCATATGCATTTCCGACACAGTCAGTAGAGATACATAATTATATTGGAGATTATCTGGAAAATCACAATAGAAAAGATCTTGCAGAACAATTTTTCCTTGACAGATTTTCAATGAATCTACAGTCCCTTGAAAGAACGTATATTGACAAGATTTTTGCGCTTTGTGATTATTATATACAGGGAAAATCAAAGAGATCCGGGAGCATCGGGCTGAAATGTCGATATGTCCGTCTGCAAAGGAAGGAGTAGATGTGTCTGACGTCATTACGGAGTTTTGTGACAACTCTTTTTATGAAGAAGATTATCAAGCTATTACAAGCTACTTTACAGAAGATTTTGTGTCTTATGAGGATACCATCAAGAATATGAGAAAAATTATACAGAACATTTCTTTTTAGAAATCAAACAGCCAAAAATATGGATAATAAAGATAAGATCATTCAGGAACAGAGAGAAGAAATATGTTTATTAAATGAAGAAATTAAGCGCCTTCAGTTACTTTTGTCCCAAGCAGGTATTCCCTATGGAAAAGGTATTCAGGAAAAGGAAAGACCGGCTGCTCTGCAGAAGGATTCTGTCATGAGTGAAACGGAAACAGTCAGGGAGCAATTTATCATCCCGGAAACGATCACTCAGAAGCACGCCCAGTATTTCTATTCTTTTTTCAAAGGACGGAAAGATGTATACAGTAAAAGAGCAGGAAAGCCGAATCCTAAGACCGGGAAAACAGGATATTATACGCAGTGCTGGAATTACTGGAAGCCGGGTATTTGTCCGAAATATGAAAAAAAGAAAATAAAATGTGCAGACTGCCCGGAACAGCATTACAAAGAGCTTACAGGCAAAGTGATCATGCAGCATTTGACAGGTGCAAGAGAAGACTGTTCGGACGTGATAGGCGTCTACCCGATGCTGCCTGATGAGACTTGCAATTTCCTTGTATTTGATTTTGACAATCATGATGATACTACGAATGGGGATGATTATGCCAATACAGATGAACTCTGGAGGGAAGAAGTAAATGCTCTGCGCGAGATTTGCAGGATTTATGGAGTGGATATCCTGACAGAGCGTTCTCGTTCTGGAAAAGGAGCGCATATCCTGGGCTTTTCGGACGGCGGGAATATTGCTCTTGTCTTTGCGCTGAAATATCCGGAGCGTGTGGATCATCTTATTTTAAATGGGCGAAAATGATCCGAATATCCGTCCGGAGGAGTTGGTTGAAAATAAAGAGCCGGACTTCGTCAGAATAAAAAAACTTGTCATCGCTGGAAATAAAGATATGATAAAGGACGAACATACAAGGCTTATTTATGCGAGTCTTCCGAATGCACAGATCCGCATACTGCGTGGAACACACTTTATCGCAAAGGAGAATTACATAGAGTTTAACCACGCTGTAGAGAAATTTCTGAAAAATTGTTAAAAGGAGAGAAAATTTATGTACGATATCTGTCACTATGATTCTCCGCTGGGCGGGATTACGCTTGCCTGTGACGAGAAAGGGCTGACCGGTCTGTGGTTCGACGGGCAGAAGTATTTCGGCGGCGGGATACTGAAAGGAGATATGAAATACAAATATTCAAAAGAAAATCCGCCTGTTCTGGAGCAGACGAAAAAGTGGCTGGATCTTTATTTTGACGGCCAGGCGCCCGATTTTACCCCGCCTCTGCATTTGACGGGAAGTGAGTTCCGTCATTCGGTATGGGAGATTCTTTTAGAGATTCCCTACGGGCGGACGACGACCTATAAGGAAATTGCGCGCGAGATTGCGTCTCGGAGAGGGATTGAGTCAATGTCGGCCCAGGCGGTGGGAGGAGCGGTGGGACATAACCCTGTGTCTATTATCGTACCCTGCCACAGGGTGCTCGGTACGGACGGCAGTATGACCGGTTATGCGGGCGGGGTTGATAAAAAAATCCGCCTTCTCACACTGGAGAAAGCGGATCTTACAATTTCTGGAATTTAAATGTATGAGAGGATTGTCAGCTTACAATTTCCCAGTGAACAGTGTGCCCGCTTTTCCGCCCCTGACGATGTCATAAAGAACCTCCGGGCGCTTTCCGTTTGTGACGATCGTATCGATCCCGTTGGATGTGGCAAGCTGTGCGGCCTGGAGTTTTGTGCGCATACCGCCGGTACCTCTTCTGGAGCCGGCTCCTCCAGCGAGAGAGTAGACGCTCTCATCAATGGCATCAATCTGTTCTATGAGTTTGGCGTTTGGATGAAGACGGGGATCGCTGTCATAGAATCCGTCGATGTCAGATAAGATGACAAGGCGTTTTGCCCGGCACAGGACAGCTACGACTGAGGAGAGCATGTCGTTGTCGCCGAACAGCCTGTCTTCGGATTCGATTTCGGTATAGCTTACGGAATCATTTTCATTTACAATCGGAATTACGCCCATTTCAAGAAGCGCATTAAATGTGTTTGTCAGGTTTTCTTTCTTTTCTTCCTGTTCGATATCTTCGGCGTTTAAGAGAATCTGAGCCACAGTCTTATCATAATCCCCGAAAAACTTGTCGTACAGATACATCAGGCTGCACTGGCCGACAGCTGCTGCGGCCTGTTTCATACGCATGGTATTATTGTCTGCTCGTCCCTGCATGTTCAGCTTGTTCCTGCCAACGGCGATGGCGCCCGAGGAAACAAGAATGACCTCATATCCCATGTTCTGGATATCGGCCAGTGTGCAGACGAGACGGTCGGTAGCGCGAAGATCGCTCTTGCCCGAGTCGTTTGTGAGTGTCGAAGTTCCTACTTTTACTACAATTCTGTTATTATAAAGTGCCATTGTCTTACTCCTTTAGAACTGATCTGCCCGTACTCAGTATGCGGGCACTTACTGTGATATCGTAACACAGATATAACTTTTGTCAAGCAACAGTTCAGTCGTGAAGCTGCGTGAGAGCATATATCACTCCTGTCGGAACAATGATCCTGTCAGGATATGCCGGCCGGCAATGACGCTAAATAAAATCTTAATAATTCTATACACTAAATCATCAGGTTTCCGTTAAAAATCATTAATTCTGTACTGATACCATTTGCTAATGAATGCAAAATTACTGCCGGACAGGGCGAAGAACGCGGGAGAGGGTCAGAGTATGGAAGAAAACGGATATGGGATGACAGAGCAGAAACATCAAAGAACAGGAATATATACCAGGCGAAAGGATAAGACAGAGAGTGTGGTATATGCGGGTATCGATGGTTTCCGGCTGCTGGCATCGGTTATGGTGATCGCCATCCATACAGCACCGCTTGCCGGACTCAGCGGAAATCTGGATTTTATCCTGACTTATTGCCTGGGACGGGTGGCCGTTCCCTTTTTCCTGATGACGACAGGATACTTTATGCTGGGAGCATGGAAACTGAGCGGCTGTACGGAGGATGAAAAAGTGATCCGGTCAATGAAGAAAGCATTATTTCTGTATGCGGCGGCATTTGTCTTCTATCTTCCGGTCAACTTTTATACAGGAGTTGTGCCCAAAAGTGCAGGCAGGTTCCTCCAGATGATCATTTTTGACGGCGGTTTTTATCATCTCTGGTATTTTCCTGCGGTGATCCTCGGATGTATTATTATCGTGGCACTGATGAAACGCTTCTCCGTGCAGGCGGTCTTTGCCATTGCTGTCCTGCTCTATGTGATAGGGGCTGGCGGGGACATCTATTACGGGGTTGTAAACCGGATACCTGTGCTTGAACATCTGTATAAAATGATTTTTACTGTCAGTAGTTATACGAGAAACGGAGTGTTTTACGCACCGGTATTTCTGACCCTGGGTATGATGATGCGGGACAACACAGGAGAAGACGGAAAACGGAAAACGCATAAAGGTATGACAGGACTCGTTATCGGCCTGAGTGTGAGTCTGCTTCTTATGTTTGCTGAAGGATATTTTACATATAGTCATAATCTGCAGCGTCATAACAGCATGTATCTGTGTCTCATCCCGGTTATGTATTTCCTGTTCCGGCTGCTCCTGTTAGTTACGGGAAAAGCTCCGGGATGGGCGAGGAATGTATCCATGCTTGTGTATATCATTCATCCTGCAGTCCGGATCGGCCTGAGAGGAGCTGCCGGAGCTGCCGGGGTTACGGGACTTCTGGAGACAAATACGCTGGTGCAGTTTTTATGTGTCGCAGTCATATCTTTCGCGGCAGCGGCAGTATTCACATATATCTATTACTGTTTGAAAAGAGAACATATTGAAAAAGGCAGGGCAGACGGCCCACGTTAATGAAAAAACAAATAGGAAAGGAGAAAAATGCCGGATACGTACCAGTATGACCACCATACGTATCCGGCGTCTTTACTTATATTTAACATTTTTATCATCCCATCTGCCGCAACTTTATTATAAAATAGACTTCGTGTAAAATGAAAAACAGACTTGAGAGGATACTGTATGGTAAAGATTTATGTAGTCGATACAAATATTCTGCTCCAGGCGCCTTATGCCATCGAAAGCTTCGAGGACAATGCTGTCGTATTGCCGATGGTGGTCCTTGAGGAACTGGATCATTTCAAGAAGGCTGAGGGTGAGGTCGGGGCGAATGCCCGCAGGGTGATACGCTGTCTTGAACAGATCCGGCAGAAAGGGGATCTCCTGAAAGGGGTTCCGCTTGGTAACGGCGGCGTGATCCGTGTAGAAAAGAATTTTGTCGATGTAAAGCTCCCGGGAGACCTGGCGGAGGAAGCGGCTGATAACAGGATTTTGAGGGTGTGTCTCGGACTGGCACAGTCCTGCGGCGAGCAGGTCATCCTGGTTACTAAAGATATTCTGCTGCGCATCAAAGCCCAGATTCTCGGCATCTGTGCGGAGGATTTTACAACAGACCAGGTGCTGGAACATGAGAATCAGTACAGCGGCAGATGCGAACTGTATGTTCCGGAAGAAATCTTCAAAGATTTTAAGAAAAAAGGTGTTCCTGCAGATCAGACGTATGTGCTCGGAGAAGACGGGGAAAACTATGTGCCTAAGCTTTCAGAAAATCAGTTCGTTGTTTTAAAGGCGGACCAGTCGGCCAAGAAGACGCAGCTCGGTCGGGTATCGGGAGGGGTGATACGCAAACTGGAGTACAGAAAGAGTGCGCCATACGGTATCACTCCGAGGAACACAGGTCAGTACTTCCTGCAGGAAGCACTGATGCAGCCGGCGGAGAAGGCGCCTCTGGTTATTGTAAAAGGAATGGCCGGAACAAGCAAGACATTTTACTCGCTGGCAGTAGGACTTGAAAAACTTCTTAATCATCCTACAGGCGAGTATCGCAGAATCCTGATCTGCCGGCCCAATGCACAGTTCGACGACGACATCGGATTCCTTCCGGGAGATGAGCAGGAGAAGATATCGCCTCTGATGCGGCCTGTCATCGATAACCTGGAGCAGCTCATCGATTCCAGCGAGGAGGAGCGCTACCGGGATGAAGAAGAGCTGAAAGGAAAAGTAGAAGAAATATTTGCCAGGGGCATCATCCAGGCAGAAGCGCTCAATTACATAAGAGGACGATCTATCGTGAAAACATATCTGATCATTGATGAGGCGCAGAACACGACGCCGGATCAGATCAAGGGGATCATCACCAGAGCGGGAAAAGACACGAAGATCATCCTGCTCGGCGACCCGAACCAGATCGACCGCCCGTTTCTCGATGAGAGGACGAACGGGCTGAGCTATGCGTCCGAACATATGAAAGGAAGCCCGCTATGCTGGCAGATTACGATGACTGCAGGAGAGTGTGAACGGTCAGCGTTGGCGATGGAAGCAGTAAGAAGGCTGTAAACGAAGACAAAAGTTGATTATTGACAAAGAAAAGCGTATGATACAATTAAGCGTGTTAGTTACGAAGGAGGAGAACATGGAAAACATTTATATGAACAGGGAACTGTCCTGGCTGAAATTTAATGAGAGAGTACTCGAGGAGGCGGAGAATAAGGAAGTGCCGCTCTGTGAGCGCATGAATTTTGTGTCAATCTACCAGAGCAATCTGGACGAATTCTTCCGGGTCAGAGTCGGATCTCTTCAGGACCAGATGTTGGTGAACAGAAAGATCCGGGATAATAAGACGAATATGACATCCGAGGAGCAGATCAAGGCGATCTTAAAAGGCGTAAAGAAACTCAATAAGAGAAAAGACGCGGCTTATATGGATGTGATGGATAAAGTAAAAGAGTATGGGATTACGCTGATCGATTTTACGACTGCGAAATCAGAAGAAAAGAAATTTCTCGAGCAGTACTTTAACCATGAAATCGTGCCTTTAAGCTCACCGACGATCGTAGGAAAGAGGCAGCCATTCCCGTTTCTCAGAAATCAGGAGATCTATGCTGTGGTCGTACTCCAGACAAGGAGCGGAAAAGAGAGAATCGGTATTATTCCGTGTACGAATAATATGGTGGAGCGTCTGATCGAAATTCCAGGCGGACAGGGAAGATATATCCTTTCTGAAAATCTGATCCTTCACTATATCGGCAAGGTATTCAAAGGGTATAAAGTACTTGGAAAATCTTTGATCCGTGTTGTGAGAAATGCAGATATCGATGCGGATGCCCTGTATGATGAAGACTTGGATTACCGCGAGTTTATGGCGGATCTCATGAAGGAGAGAAAGAAGCTCTCTCCGGTGCGTCTCGATATGTCGAGAGAGATCGATGGCTCCGTCGTGGAGTCTCTGTGCCGTTATCTGGATGTATCTCCGGAAAGGGTGTTCCGCAGCGAAGCACCTCTGGATCTTTCATTTATCTTTGCGATACAGGATCATCTGCGTATGAATCCGGAGCTGTTCTATGAAAGGAGGGTGCCTCAGAAATCTGCAGCTTTCCGTGACGGTGAGAGTATCATAAAACAGATCGAGCAGGAAGATAAACTTCTCTCCTATCCGTATGAGTCAATCCGTCCTTTCCTCCGCATGCTGAATGAGGCGGCAGAAGATGACAATGTCATTTCTATCAAGATGACGCTCTACCGTCTGGCGAAACAGAGCAAGATTGTCGAGGCTCTCTGCGAGGCGGCGGAGAATGGAAAAGAGGTCGTTGTCCTGGTGGAGCTGAGGGCGCGTTTTGACGAGGAAAATAATATCCGCTGGTCGCGTATGCTCGAGAAGGCCGGGTGCCAGATTATTTACGGACTGGAAGGCTTCAAAGTACATTCTAAACTGTGCCTGATCACGAAAAAAGGCAAAGACGGCATTGAATATATTACGCAGATCGGAACTGGAAACTACAATGAAAAGACAGCCAGACTCTATACGGACCTGTCGCTCATGACGGCAAATGAGCAGATTGGTACAGATGCGGCGAAGGTATTCCAGGCACTTACAAAGGGTGAAGCTGTCGAGGAGTCCGAGCATCTGCTAGTGGCGCCGAAGTGTCTGCAGAACCGTATTATCGATATGATCGACGAGGAGATCGAACACAGGAAGAACGGAGAAGATGCCTATATCGGGCTGAAACTCAACTCCCTGACAGATAAGAAGATCATCGATAAACTTGTGGAGGCGTCCAAGGCAGGTGTACACATTGACATGATCATCCGCGGAATAAGCTGTCTGATCCCGGGAGTAAAAGGCCAGACCGAGAATATCCGCATAATAAGTATTGTCGGACGTTTTCTGGAACATTCGAGAATCTATATTTTCGGGTGCGGCGAGAGGAGAAAATACTATATCTCTTCAGCTGACTTTATGACAAGAAATACAGTAAAGCGTGTAGAAGTCGCATCACCGGTCTATGATCCGGCGATCCGGGCGCGCATCCAGGGCATTTTCGATCTGATGCTCAGCGATAATAAGAAGGCAAGAGAAGAAAATGCAGAAGGCGTCTATACTCTGGTGAAATGTGATGGAGAACCGGTCAATTCCCAGGAGGCTCTTTATCAGGAGGCTTATGACAAAGCTGCACAGCGAAATGCAGGTCAGACGCCGGAGGGAGCCAACGAAGTGTAGCGACAAAAAGAAGCGGCAGGTGATAAGATGATTTACAAATTTGGGGAACAGCTTGTTCCGGTGACAACGGAAGAATGGGAGACAGATCAGGTGCCGGCCGTCTTTGTAACAGATTCCCGCCATGCAGATGAGACGCTTGCAAAGGCGGGGATCATCTACGAAAATGAAATCCAGGTGGCAAAGATCGGATTCTGCAGGTTAGAGAACCAGCAGGACTGTGTGGTCGGAACTCTCTGCATCCCCAAGCTGCTGGATGTACTGGGGAGCAGATATCGGATGTATTTCTTCGTCAACCGCAGTAATGTAGTAATCGTGGACGATGAGGATTTCTCTGAGCGGCTCATCCGGCGTATCCAGCAGAAGAAGACGCATCAGGGAGAGACGAAAGAGCGTTTTCTGTACAATTATATTTCTGAGTTTATAAGCCGGGATCTGGAGATGCTCGTGGCATACGAGCGAAGACTCCTGCGGATGGAAGAAGACGTCAGCCAGGAGCATACTGCCAATTTTCAGACAAAGCTGATGCCGCTGCGGCGTGAGCTGTTAAATCTCCGCAGTTATTATGATGAGATCATGGACTTGACGAAAGAACTTGAGGAGAACGAAAACGGCTTCTTCTTAAAGAAACACCTGAAATACTTCGGAACGCTGACTGACCGGGCGGACCGGCTCATGAGCCGGACGAGTCATCTGCTCGAATATGCCCAGCAGGTAAAGGAGGCGTATCAGGCTCAGATTGACGCAAAACAGAACAGTAACATGCAGTTCCTGACCGTGATATCCACCATCTTCTTTCCGCTGACATTGATCACGGGATGGTACGGGATGAACTTCAAAGACATGCCGGGGCTCGAAGACGGATTCCCGTTTGTCGTGGTGCTGAGTATAGTTGTCATCGTCGGATGTATCATCATCTTCAAGAAGAAGCATATTTTGTAAATTCGTGTTTGTCGGCGAGATACTTTGCGATAAAACATGAAACATCCGAAAATCAATCGGACACAATATGTTGATCCACGTTATCGGGACAGGCGGGGATAGGATGCTTCCGGTTCCGGTTACAGGGTATAAGAGATAGTAATAAGCCCGTGATACGGCTAAAAGCAATCCGGAAAAGGAAGAACTCACTTCGTTCAGACAACATCCTTTCCCGGATTAACGCCGCACCACGGGCTTTAACTATCTCTAATTCCCTTCCACAGTCACCGTCAGCATCCTATCCCCGCCCGTCCCGAAAGGTTCATCAAAGAGGCTGTATCCGCTTGATTTTCTGCATTCATCCAATCGGAAGTATCTCCCCGGCAATCACGAAGTTTAAACTAAAACTGGTCGAAATGGTGAACTTTGTCGACTAAGTTACGATCTCTTCCGGTTTGCATGAGTGTTTGTTGAAGGATGACGCTGCGGCGGAAGAAAAGACTACCGACCGGATGAGACAGCGGAAAAAAAGGATCCCGCGTTACATGGATTCGAGGGGATGAGGCAAAGCGGGTCGGCACAGTGTTGCAGGATCCTCTTTTTCTGCGTACTTTGTTCGAGTCTGATATTTATTCTTACTGTTGCAGCGTCCTTCCTTTAAACAAACATGAATTCACATCTTCAGCACTTTCCGTGTCAGTTTTCTGTCATCTTCATCTGCGTTTCTGTAATGCGACAGAAGTTCTACCTCTTCTTTTGAGAGATATATCGTATCAGCGCTTTCTACTTCCATACCAATATAATACGGACCGGTATTCTCGTTAACAACTCCTGCGCCGGTGCACGGCTGAAGGATAAGCTGTTCAAGCGTGACATGATACAGATCAGCAATCCTGATCAGGATATCCAGGTCAGGAATCCGTTTTCCTGTCTCGTAATTGGAATATGCCTGTCGTGAGATATTCAGTTTTGCGCCGATCTGTGTCTGCGTATACTCGTGATCTGTTCTGAGACGGAGCAGATTAGCCGCAAGTTGGATATTTGACACGAAAACACCTCCATTTACAGGAAACTACAAAATTCTTCATCAATTATATCAATATTTCCTGTAAATAAGAGGTTATGCAACATAATGAGGAATTGCATAAAATAGCAACAAAACGTTGCTGGCTTGCCGGCTTGGAGTAATAATCAGGAACGGCTCAATGTGCTGTTGTGATACAGGGATGAGTGCGTAACGTCTTTTCCGAGCCATTCCGGAGGACAGTAGGCACAGGCGGTTTCCTCATCGGGAAATTCAATCTCAGCGATGACGAGCGGTGCGAGATCGCCTTCAAATATATCAAGTTCAAGTTTCAGATTATTCTCAAGCGGAATTACATATCTTTTTTTCGTGATGATCCGTCCGTCTGCCTTGGCGCGCAGGTGTGCATAGCTGTCTGCAGTGAGCGGCAGATTATATTCTTCACGGACCATAAGTCCTTTGGATTTATAGGTCAGAAAATAATCGTCGTTATCCTTTCGGATACGCACGACAGGTTCAGTGCAGAGATAACCCTGCTCAATCTGACGGCACGGATAGTCTTCCGGACAAAATGGGAGCTGATCCATAAGCGGCAGAAATTTGCGTTCGATTTCCATAAGCTTTCCTCCTGAAAACAATTGTTTTTATCAGTATAAAGGTTTATGCAGAAAAAGTATACCCTTGCACAGAAAAGGAGCTGTTTCAGTGATAAAAATCAATTGCTTGTAACTGCATAAAACATTCGATATAATGAAAAACAGCAATACAGTATATTCGACGGTAGGAGGTAATTCAAAAATGAAGAAAGTGTGTGTATTTCTTGCAGACGGATTTGAGGAGATCGAGGGCCTGACCGTGGTAGATATTCTGCGCCGGGCCGGCGTTGAGACTGAGACGGTATCGGTGATGGGAACAAAGCAGATCCACGGGGCTCATGAGATTCTTGTAGAAGCAGACAAACTGTTTGAAGAAGCCGATATTGCCGGAGCAGATATGCTCGTGCTTCCAGGCGGGATGCCGGGAACGCTTAATCTGAAAGCACACGAGGGGCTCAGAGGACAGCTTATTGGATTTGATAAGGCCGGAAAGCATCTTGCGGCAATCTGCGCGGCGCCGAGCATACTGAGTGAACTCGGACTGCTGAAGGGAAAAAAGGCGTGTGCGTATCCGTCCTTTGAGGAAGGGCTTGACTGCGCAGAAGTGCTCAAAGCACCGAAAGTCACGGACGGTAATATTACAACGGGGCGCGGAATGGGAGCGGCTATTCCGTTTGCGCTTGAACTGACTGCCATTCTCTGCGGAGAGGAAAAAGCGGAAGAAGTAAAGGCATCAATTGTATATGAAGTATAAGGAACATAGCTGCCGAGAAGTTAAAGGCAACAGTTCAGGAAAAAACACTGGAAATATGCGGTTTTATGTGCTATACTACTTTAATGACTGCAAAGGTATGCCCCGGGACAGAATTTATTGAAGAACAGGGTAATTAGAACTTTGCGCATGCAAGGAGGAAGAAAATGAGTTTACAGGTAGAAAAATTAGAACATAATATGGCGAAACTGACGATCGAGGTGCCGGCGGAGGATGTGGAGAAAGCACTTCAGGCAGCATACTTGAAAGAACGCAGCAAGATCAGCCTTCCGGGATTTCGTAAGGGCAAAGTACCGCGTCAGATGATCGAAAAGATGTACGGTCCGGAAGTGTTCTATGATGAGGCTGCAAATCATATGATATCAGAGGCATACGGAAAAGCTTACGATGAATGCGAGCTTGAAATCGTATCCCAGCCAAAAGTGGATATCACACAGCTTGAGAAAGGCAAACCTTTCATCTTCACAGCAGAGGTTGCAGTGAAACCGGAAGTAACGCTTGGCGAATATAAAGGTCTGAAAGTGGATAAAGTTTCTACAAGAGTTACACAGAAAGAAGTTGACGAGGAAATCCAGAAAGAGCTGGAGCGCAGTGCAAGAACAATAGAAGTGACAGACAGGGCCGTTCAGGACAAAGACCAGGTTATCCTTGATTTTGAGGGCTTTGTTGACGGCGAGGCTTTTGAAGGCGGAAAAGGCGAAAAATATCCGCTGACGATCGGATCAGGTTCTTTCATTCCGGGATTTGAGGATCAGCTTATCGGAGCCGAGATCGGTAAAGAAGTGGAAGTTAACGTAACATTCCCGGAGGATTATCAGGCAAAAGATCTTGCAGGAAAAGCTGCTGTATTTAAATGCACAGTTCATGAGATCAAAGCGAAAGAGATTCCGGAGCTGGATGACGAGTTCGTATCCGATGTTTCCGATAAGAGCGAGACTGTAGATGATTACAAGGCTGAAGTTAAGGCTAAGATCAAAGAGCGCAAAGAAAATGAAGGAAAACAGAAGAGAGAAGATCAGTCTGTAGAGCAGGCTGTAGCCAATGCGGAAATCGATATACCGGAGCCGATGATCGACCTTCAGGCAAGACAGATGGCAGATGATTTCGCACGCCGCATCATGCAGCAGGGCATGAGCCTGGAACAGTACTTCCAGTTCACAGGTCTCAATGAAGAAAAAATGATGGAAGAGTTTAAGCCGCAGGCTGAGAAGCGCATCCGCACAAGACTTGTGCTGGAGGCAGTCGTGGCTGCAGAGAATATTGAAGTGTCAGATGAACGTCTGGATGAAGAACTTCAGAAGATGGCAGATGCTTATCAGATGGAAGTTGACAAGCTCAAAGAATTCATGGGTGAAAATGAGAAGAAACAGATGAAAGAGGACATTGCAGTCCAGGAGGCAGTGACACTCATTGCAGACGCGGCAGTAGAGGGTTAAGCAGTATGAAGGGAAAGGTGTGCCGCATGGTGCACCTTTCAGCTCTTATATAGTATAAAAACACAGAAAGAAGGCTTATTTATGAGTTTAGTACCTTATGTCATTGAGCAGACAAGCCGCGGTGAGCGGTCTTATGATATTTATTCAAGACTTTTAAAAGAGAGGATCATCTTCCTCGGCGAGGAAGTAAATGATGTATCGGCGAGTGTCGTAGTGGCGCAGCTGCTCTTCCTTGAGGCTGATGATCCGGATAAGGATATCCAGCTCTATATTAACAGCCCGGGAGGATCAGTTACCGCCGGAATGGCGATTTATGACACGATGCAGTATATCAAGTGTGATGTGTCTACTGTATGTATCGGTATGGCTGCAAGCATGGGGGCATTCCTGCTTTCCGGTGGTAAGAAAGGCAAGAGATTTGCACTGCCGAATGCAGAGATTATGATCCACCAGCCGTCAGGCGGCGCTCAGGGCCAGGCGACAGAGATTCAGATCGCAGCGGAACATATTCTCCGCACAAAACAGAAATTGAACGAGATCCTTGCTGCAAACACAGGGCAGGATATTGAAACGATCAAAGCAGATACAGAACGTGATAACTTTATGTCTGCAGAAGAGGCAAAAGCTTACGGTCTGATCGACGAAGTGATCGTAAATCACTAAGACAGGCAGTATGAGGTGAAGAATATGGCAGGGAAAATGATGGATGATATCGTAAGATGCTCATTCTGCAATAAGACGCAGGCTCAGGTGAGAAAACTGATTGCAGGACCCAACGGCACATATATCTGTGACGAATGTATCGGTATTTGTTCGGAAATCATTGAAGAAGAACTGGACTACAGCGATGACAGGGCATTTGATGATATTAATCTTCTGACTCCGGAGGAGATGAAAGCTTTTCTTGACGATTATGTGATCGGGCAGGATGAGGCAAAGAAAGTCCTCTCGGTGGCAGTTTACAATCATTATAAAAGAATAATGGCTGAGCAGGATCTCGGTGTGGAGCTCCAGAAGAGCAACATCCTGATGCTCGGACCGACTGGCTGCGGCAAGACACTGCTTGCGCAGACACTGGCTAAGATATTGAATGTTCCGTTTGCGATTGCTGATGCGACTGCTTTGACAGAGGCAGGATATGTAGGAGAAGATGTGGAGAATATCCTCCTGAAAGTGATACAGGCAGCGGACGGAGATATTGAAAGGGCAGAGCACGGCATCATTTATATCGATGAAATCGATAAAATTACAAGAAAGTCGGAAAATCCTTCTATTACGAGAGACGTCTCCGGAGAAGGCGTACAGCAGGCTCTCCTTAAAATCATAGAAGGAACCGTGGCATCTGTTCCTCCACAGGGCGGAAGAAAGCATCCGCATCAGGAACTGATCCAGATAGATACGACCAATATTTTGTTCATCTGCGGAGGAGCATTTGAGGGGATCGACAAGATCATTGAGACACGCCTCGACAGAAAATCAATTGGTTTTAATGCGGAGATTGCCACGAAACATGAGTATGATATGGACGTCCTGCTTCATGAAGTCCTTCCGCAGGATCTTGTGAAGTACGGACTGATCCCGGAACTGGTGGGAAGACTCCCGGTCACAGTTTCACTGGATCTGCTGGACAAAGAGGCTCTGATCCGGATCCTGACGGAACCGAAGAGCGCGATTGTGAAACAGTATCAGAAGCTCCTGGAACTGGACGGAGTGAAACTGGAATTCGACAGAGATGCTCTTACAGCCATTGCGGAGACAACGCTGAAACGGAAGACGGGCGCAAGAGGACTGCGTGCTATCATGGAGAAGATCATGATGGATACCATGTTCCAGGTACCCTCGGACGAGACGATAAAGGAATGCCGCATTACAAAGGATACAGTGCTTGGAACGGGGACGCCGTTGTATATACGTGACGGGGAAGAGAGAAAATCATTTCTGACATCAGAGAGTGCATGATGATGCACTAAGATATAATACGGTATAGAGACAGCCGTGGGCGGGTGCAGTGGTATATTCCCATGTGTACCCGCCTTTTGTCTTATTACAGGAATGCATTGACACAGGAGGAGAAGGAATGGACAACGAGATAAAGAGTCTGCCCATGGTAGCCCTCAGAGGAATGACGATCATGCCGGAGATGGTCGTGCATTTTGATGTGAGCAGGGAACGCTCCATTGCAGCGGTCCAGGAGGCAATGGTAGAGGAACAGAAAATCTTTCTGACTGCACAGAAATCCATCGATACGGAAAATCCGGGCATGGGAGACGTCTATGAGGTCGGCACGGTCGGAACGATCAAGCAGATCATTAAGCTGCCGAAACATATCGTGAGGGTGCTTGTCGCTGGTGAGACGAGAGGCAGACTGAAGGAGATTGAATATCAGGATCCGTATCTCCGCGCAAAAGTGGAGGTTATCGATGAGGCTGACCTGATGATACCTGATGACCCGGGCGCAGAGGCAATGGAGCGGGGACTCAAAGACATTCTGGTCGAATATGCGGCCAAAAACGGAAAGATGTCAAAGGAATCCGTGGCTCAGCTCCTCGATATCAAAGGGGTTAAAAAACTGGTTGATGAGATCGCAGCCAATATCCCGCTTTACTATACGGATCAGCAGGAGATACTGGATGAGACGGATTTCCAGAAGCGGTATGAGAGACTCTGCTTCAAACTGGTCAATGAAGTCCAGATCATGAATATCAAGGAAGAGATTCAGAAAAAGGTCAAAGAACGCGTAGATAAACACCAGCGCGAATATATCTTAAGAGAACAGTTAAAACTGATCCGTGAAGAGCTTGGGGAAGATTCGACCATATCAGACGCAGAAGAGTTTGAGAACAGTCTGAAAAAACTAAAAGCTCCGAAAGAAGTCAAAGAGAAGCTGCAAAAGGAGATCAACCGTTTCAAGAGTTCGCTGAATTCTCCGGCGGAGAACGGGGTTATCCGTACTTATATCGAGACACTTCTGGAGATGCCATGGGATAAGGCTGCTAAGGATAATAATGACATAGAGTATGCAAAGCAGGTGCTGGATGAGGACCATTACGGTCTGGAACAGGTCAAGGAGCGTATCCTGGAGTTCCTTGCGGTGCGCACGCTGACAAAGAAAGGTGACAGCCCTATTCTCTGTCTTGCGGGACCGCCCGGAACAGGAAAGACTTCTATCGCAAAATCACTGGCGCGGGCAATGAAGAAGCCGTATGTCCGCATCTCTCTCGGAGGCGTACGTGATGAGGCGGAGATCCGGGGACACAGAAAGACTTATGTAGGAGCTATGCCGGGACGTATTGCAAACGGAATCAGGACTGCCGGAGTGAAAAATCCGGTCATGCTTCTGGATGAAATCGATAAAGTCAGCACAGACTATAAAGGAGATACATTTTCAGCGCTCCTGGAAGTACTTGACAGCGAACAGAACAGCAAGTTCCGTGACCATTATCTCGAAGTCCCTCTTGATCTGTCTGAAGTAATGTTCATCACGACGGCGAATACACTGCAGACAATCCCCAGACCGCTCCTCGACCGTATGGAAGTGATCGAGATCAGCAGCTACACAGAGAATGAAAAGCTGCATATCGCGCAGGAGCATCTGATTCCGAAACAGCTTGAGAAGCATGGTCTTACACCGGAACAGCTTACTTTCAGCAGACATGCGATCTGGAAGATGGCCCGCAATTACACGAAAGAGGCTGGAGTGCGGCAGCTCGAGCGTGAAATAGGAAATGTCTGCAGAAAAGCTGCAAAAGAGATCCTCACGACAGAGCGGAAGAAGATCAATGTAACAGACCGTAATATCCAGAAATTCCTCGGAAAAGAGAAATATACATACCAGATGGCGAATACCGCTCCGGAAGTCGGTATCGTAAGAGGTCTGGCATGGACAAGCGTCGGCGGCGATACACTGCAGATCGAGGTCAATGTAATGCCGGGAAATGGAGAACTGATGCTGACAGGCCAGCTCGGGGATGTGATGAAAGAATCCGCCAGAGCGGGTATCAGCTATATCCGTTCGGTCAGCGGGAAATACGGCATTGCCGAAGATTTCTTTGAAAAACACGACTTACATGTTCATATCCCAGAGGGAGCAGTACCAAAAGACGGTCCGTCCGCCGGCATCACAATGGCGACGGCTATGCTCTCGGCGGTGACGGACAAGAAAGTCAGGGCAGACCTGGCCATGACAGGAGAGATCACGCTGCGCGGCAGGGTGCTTCCGATCGGAGGACTCAAAGAGAAACTGCTCGCGGCTAAGAGCGCCGGAATCAGGACCGTGCTCGTGCCGAAAGAAAATGTGGCGGACGTGGAGGAACTCTCTTCCGAGATCACCAAGGGTCTGGAGATCATACCGGTAGAGAATATGGATGAAGTGCTGGAAAGAGCGCTGACAGGAGAATAATATGGTAATCAGAAGTATTAATCTGGAAACAGTGTGCGGGGTCACAAGTACCCTGCCGGTAAACGATAAACCGGAAGTGGCATTTGCCGGGAAATCCAACGTAGGGAAATCCTCGCTGATCAATACTCTTATGAACCGGAAAGCGTATGCGCGCATTTCGGCGACTCCCGGCAAGACACAGACGATCAATTTCTATAATATCAATGATGAGCTTTATCTGGTGGATCTGCCCGGTTACGGGTATGCCAGAGTATCGGAAAAAGAGAAAGAGCAGTGGGGGAAGATGATCGAGCGGTATCTGCACAGTTCCAAGCAGCTCAAAGCAGTGTTCCTGCTCATTGATATCCGTCATGATCCGTCTGCCAATGATAAAATGATGTACCGGTGGGTGGTAGAACAAGGATACCAGCCGGTCATTATTGCAACAAAACTCGATAAAATAAAACGCTCACAGGTACAGAAACATGTTAAAATGATAAAGGAAGGTCTCGCTCTTGTCCCCGGCACAAAAGTAATCCCGTTTTCATCGGCGACAAAACAGGGAAAAGACGAGATTTGGGAACTGATCGAAAATGAATGTTTTGGCGTAACTGTGGAGGAATAGGATGGAAAATAGTCGTCCGTACTGGCAGGTGGCGCTGCGGCTGCTGTTCAGCCTGCTCGCCACTGTAGCATTTGTAGTCATAGGATGGAATCTGATTCGTTTTTTCATGCCGTTTGTAATCGGGTGGATCATTGCGGCAATCGCGTCTCCCCTTGTCAACTGGCTGGAAAAGAGACTTAAGATCGTCAAGAAGCTGGGTTCGGCCCTTATCGTGATCCTTGTGCTGGCAGCGATCATATTGGCTCTCTATTTTGGTATCAGCCGGCTGGCATCGGAAATCAGCGATCTGATCCGGAATTTCCCGGATATGTATGCCCAGCTTGAAATCGGGCTGCGTCAGATCGGTGATACGCTCTCGGGTATTTTCGAGCGTCTTCCGACCGGTATCCAGAACGGCTGGAAGACGGTAGTCCAGAATCTGGATCAGTATATGGGCAACCTGGTCTCAAATATGAGCGAACCGACCGTTATGGCTGCTGGAAATATTGCCAAGAGTGTGCCATATTATCTGATCTCATTCATTGTGGCTGTGCTTTCTGCTTATTTCTTTATCGTTGAGCGCGAGGAGGTACTGGCCTGGATGAAAAGAGTCTCTCCGGAGTCTGTACAGAAAAGAATGACTCTCGTGATAGACAATCTGAGGTATGCCGTTGGCGGGTATTTCAAAGCCCAGTTTAAGATCATGGGGATCGTATTCCTGATCCTGCTTGTGGGACTGGGCATCCTCGGCACAGGATACTTTGTCCTCGTGGCATTTTTGATCGCTTTTCTGGACTTTCTTCCGTTTTTTGGGACGGGAACAGCTATGATCCCATGGGCTGTCTACGAATTCTTCATGGGAGACTACAAGATGACGGTCGCGCTTATAGTTATCTATGTGATCACACAGGCAGTCCATCAGCTTCTTCAGCCGAAACTTGTGGGCGACAGTGTGGGATTAAATCCGCTGGTCACGCTCTTTCTGCTCTATATCGGCTACCGCATGGGCGGTATTCTGTGGATGATCCTCGCAGTGCCGATCGGTATGGTGCTCATCAATATGTGCCAGGCAGGAGCGTTCGATTATATTTTCGATGATGTGAAGATCCTTGTGGACGGAATACTGGGACTCAGGGAAGAGCCAAAAGAACGTTGAAAAAGCCGCAGAGGTATGCTATTATGATTAAAGGGTAAATTACCTGTATATTAAAAGACGAAATACAGAATAATTATAGTGATCACAGGAGGTAGCAGAATATGAAAAAATATGTATGTGACGTATGCGGATACATTTATGATGAGGCAGCAGGCGATCCGGACAACGGCATCGAGGCTGGCACAAAATGGGAAGATGTACCGGAAGATTTCCTCTGTCCGCTGTGTGGTGTGGGAAAAGATCAGTTTTCAGAAGTTGAATAATCCCCACTTGATAAGAAGAAGTAAGACTGCCGTCCCACGGACCTTTGCGGAGGAATGGGGCGGCAGATTTTTTGTGCGATACGCCCGGAGGAAAATTGTGATATGGGAAAAAAAGAAAAATTTGCCTCGGATACATCGGGGAGAAGCGCGGCCGGATGGGCCAAGGCGCTGATCATACTTCTGATAGGACTGACGATTGCCCATCTTGGCGTAACATTGTTTCTCTTATCTGAACTCGGAACAGATACTTTTACAGTATTTATCCAGGGATTGTCCAGAGTGTTCGGCCTGACGGTTGGGACAGTGCATGTGATTGTGCTGTGCATCCTGATGATCGTAATGCTCCTGACGACGAAAGGATATGTGAAACCGGGAACGGTAGTTTGTGCCTTCTGCGGCGGACCGATTATTGATCTGTTCACATGGGGACTGGGAGAGTATATAAACGGCGAAGCACAGATGGCTGTACGCATCGTCAGTATGGTGCTCGGGTGCGTGATCCTTTCGGCAGGAATGTCGATCGTGATCAACAGCAATGCAGGCACAGGGCCAAACGATCTGGTGGCGGTTATCCTGTCGGATAAGATCGAACGTGTGCAGTTCCGCTGGGTGAGAGTGGGATGCGATCTGTTCTTTGTTGTGCTTGGGTTTATCCTGGGCGGCACAGTGGGAGCGGGCACAGTAGTGGCAGTGTTTCTCACAGGTCCGCTGGTACAGTTCTGGCTGCCTAAGACAAAGAAAGCTGTACAGGCAGTGCTTCACGAGGAAAGTACAGTGCAGAACAATCCGCAGGCATCATAGCTGAGATCCGTGACGTCAATATAATGAGATAGAGAAGGCACCGGAAGATTTGTGCAGGCAGAGCGCTGCCGGTGGGAAAGGAAAAATATAGATGAATAAGTATGATGTAATCATTATCGGAGCAGGACCGGGCGGAATATTTGCGGCATATGAACTGATGCAGAAAGCGCCCCGGCTTAAGGTGGCGGTATACGAGTCGGGGAATCCGCTGGAGAAGAGAAAATGTCCGATTGACGGAAAGAAGGTAAAGAGCTGTATTAACTGTAAGACGTGTGCGATTATGAGCGGATTTGGCGGTGCAGGAGCGTTTTCAGACGGAAAATATAATATCACCAATGATTTCGGCGGCACGCTCTATGAATATATAGGGAAGGACACTGCCATCAGCCTGATGCATTATGTTGATGAGATCAATGTGCGCTATGGCGGAGAAGGTACGAAAATGTATTCTACAGCAGGGACAAAATTCAAAAAGCTCTGTATGCAGAACAAACTCAAACTTCTGGATGCTTCGGTGCGCCATCTCGGAACTGACATTAATTATGTCGTGTTGGAGAATATTTTCAAAGAATTAAAGGAAAAAGTGGCGTTTCATTTCAACTGCCGTGTGGACAGTCTTGAGAAAATTGACAAAGGCTACAGAGTGACAAGTGCTGGTGATACAGCTGAATGTGAGAAATGTATTGTGTCTGTGGGCAGAAGCGGCAGCAAATGGATGGAGAAGATTTGCGAAGGACTGGATATTCCGACGAAATCCAACCGTGTGGATATCGGCGTGAGGGTCGAAATTCCGGCAGTGATATTCTCGCACCTGACAGATGAGTTATACGAGAGCAAGATCGTATACCGGACGGAAAAATTTGAGGATAAAGTAAGGACATTCTGTATGAATCCTTATGGTATCGTTGTAAATGAGAATACGAACGGTATTGTTACGGTCAACGGCCACAGCTATGAAGACCCTGCGAAACAGACAGAGAATACGAACTTTGCCCTGCTGGTGGAGAAGCATTTCTCAGAGCCGTTTAAAGACAGCAACGGATACGGCGAGAGTATCGCACGGCTTTCCAATATGCTTGGAGGCGGAGTTCTCGTACAGAGATTCGGGGATCTCATCAGGGGCAGAAGGAGTACGGCAAAGAGGATTGAAGAAGGGTTTGTGCGTCCGACGCTCTCTGCGGAGCCGGGAGACTTAAGCCTTGTACTTCCGAAGCGTATTCTTGACGGAATAATTGAGATGGTATATGCGCTGGATAAAATTGCGCCCGGTACAGCCAACGACGATACACTGCTTTACGGTGTGGAAGTGAAGTTCTACAATATGGAGGTACAGCTCGATGAGCATCTTGAGACAATCCACAAAGGTCTTTATGTGATCGGAGATGGCAGCGGTGTAACTCATTCGCTGTCTCATGCTTCGGCGAGCGGAGTGTATGTTGCAAGAGAGATCGCGGAAAATGTACGGTGACGAAGTGCCGTATTTGCTGCAGAGAGACAAACACAGGAAGACTCGGACAGAAAACAGACTGATACCGGATAGAATGACAGATCTGACGCAGAAAGGAGAATGGCGATGAAACTGACAATGCTCGGAACCGGGAAAGCCGTAGTAACAGAATGCTACAATACATGTTTTGTGCTCAGTGATAAGAACAGGCATTTCCTTGTGGACGGCGGGGGCGGCAGCGGAATCCTGAAGCAGCTCAAAGATGCCGGGATTGACTGGCAGGATATTCATGACATTTTCGTCACACATAAGCATATGGATCATATCCTTGGCGTTATGTGGATGATCCGCATGGCGGTTCAGGCGATGAAGCGCGGCCGTTACGACGGAAAAGTCCGAATATACGGGCATAAAAAAGTTCTCTGTATCCTGGACGATATGTCGCACATGCTCCTCTCGAAAAAAGAGGCGGAGTTTATCGGGGAACGTATTCGTTTTGTCCCGGTGTGCGACGGAGACGTGTATGAGATCATCGGTCATAAGACGACATTTTTCAATATACATTCTACAAAGACAAAGCAGCACGGCTTTGCAATCTATCTGAATAAAACGGATAAACTGGTCTGCTGCGGTGATGAGCCTTATAATGAATCGGAGCGTATGTATGTGCAGGGATGCAAATGGCTGCTCCACGAGGCGTTCTGCCTTGATTCGGAAGCGGAACAGTATAATCCGTATGAGAAGCATCATTCAACAGTAAAAGACGCATGTACGGCAGCAGAAATGCTCCATGCGGAAAACCTGGTGCTTTACCATACGGAGGATTCGGATATGGGCACGAGAAAGGAAAGATATACTGCTGAGGGCGGACGGTATTTCTGCGGGAATCTATATGTACCGGATGATCTGGAAACAATTGAGCTGGGGGATTAAATAATCATGGATAATGAAAAACGTCTGGAACAGTTTGAAAAGATGCTTGCCGCAGTGCAGACGGAATATGGAAGCATCGTCAGAGAGATGGATGAACTAAAAGAAAGGGGCAAGATGAAGTCAGTGACATACCAGCAGCTTTTTGCGAGAAAAATGACATATCAGAACATGCTTTCCATGTATGATCTGTATGATCTGATCGACAAAAGTGAGGTCAGAGACTGACAGCAGGAAGTACAATAAGGAGACATTATGATAAAATTACTTGCAGTTGATATGGATGGCACCTGTCTGGACGGGCGCAGCCGTATGACAGACAGAACACTTTACGCACTCAGGAAAGCGGCCGGGAAAGGAGTCATCATCGTACCGACTACAGGGCGCAATCTGGAATGTATCCCTCACAGGCTGGCGGCGGGGATTCTGAGGAAGACAGGTACGTCTGACGACCATGCAAATGAGGGACTGTTCCGGTATGTGATCAGTTCGAACGGTGCAAGGGTGACAGATATCCGGGAGAGAAAGACGATTTTCCGCGCATCAGTGCCGCATGAGGATGCGAAGTCTCTTCTTCAAAAGTGCCGCGGGAAAGGGCTGGGAATTGCCTCACATGTCCGGCACCGCTACCTTCTGCAAGGACGTTTTCTTACCGCTGCAGGTCTTGCGATATATGGGAAAGATGCAAAAGGTGTTTATTGCGTACGCGATATGGAAGAGTTTATCAGCCAAAATAACTGTCAGGTAGAAGAATTCCAGTTCTATTTCCTCGCCCCGGGAGCAAAAAGCAAGGTGCGTTCTGTCTTAAACGAGTATCCGGCTCTTCATGCTGCATATACGCCGATATATGTAGAGGTATATTCGAAGAACGCCTCAAAGGGAAATGCTCTTTCGGCGCTTGCGGATCATCTGGGAATCAGGCAGGAAGAGATAGCCTGTATCGGAGACGGAGAAAACGACTTATCTATGTTTGTATCGTCCGGGGTTAAGATTGCTATGGGGAACGCAGTAGACAAGTTGAAGATTCAGGCGGATCATGTCGTGGATACAAACAGCCGTGATGGCGCGGCAAGAGCAATCGAAAAATATATTTTGTGAAAAAACTGTGAACAGGGACGTAGTAAAATCCGATTTTACTACGTCCCCAATCAACTATTTAGCCTGTACGATCGATTTTACATGATCGATCTCCGCCTGTGTTGCTTTTTCAGCCGGAACGTAATAGCTGCGTTCTCTGGCTGCATCATACATTTTCTCCTGTGACATTTCGCACTGGTTACGAATCTGTTTTAAGCACTGTTTCAGTTCTTTGTTCTCAGTCTGGGGAATCATGTCTCCAAACATTTTCAGTTCTCCGTTTATGCCGACCAGGGCGTCGGCGACCATTGTCTTTTCGTCCATTATGATACCTCGCTGATATAATTTTTCTTTGTTTCGGTGTCTGATTCGGTAAGCTGTTATCATTGCGTTACAGGAATTTCATAAGCTCCTGCTTGTTTTTCATAGCAGAGTCTGCTGCATCCTGAAACAGTTTTTTGATTTCCGGATCTTCGGCCTTTGCAGCGTAGTCTGTCATCTTGCAGTGCGTAGTTGAATAGCCGCCGATGAGATGGCGCAGATTCTGAAGATCAAGAATTGAAATTTCCGACATTGTTATTACCCTCCTTGTTATAAATGAATTCAGAGGCTAGTATGCCCGGAATCTTTCTCATTTATGAGTGAATGGAAGACGAATTCGTGAAAAAGTCCGCGCATTTCCGGAGAAGTGCGGTACATACATTCCGGATGCCATTGTACGCCGATCGCGAAGGGATGGCTGCTGATTTCGACAGCTTCTATAGTATCGTCCTGGGCGCGGGCGCTCACGAAGACATCTTTTCCGGGAGAGTTGACAGCCTGATGGTGGAAGCTGTTGACAAAAAGGCATGAACCGATATATTTTCTGAGACGGCTGTTTTCTTCTGTCCGGATGCGGTGGCTCACCTCACCGCGCGCTGTAGTCTGCTGCATGTGGTCGATGGTCTTTCCGGGGATCAGTGACAGATCCTGCCAGATCGTACCGCCGCAGGCAACGCTCATGACCTGCATTCCCCGGCAGATGGCGAAGACAGGTTTACGCGAGTTTAAGACTCTTTTCATAAGACGGATCTGAAAGAGATCTACGGTGACATTAGTTTTTCCGTTTCCTTTCCGGGGCTCTTCGCCAAACAGGAGCGGAGTAATGTCATCTCCTCCGCAGAATAGAAAGCCGTCACACAGCCCGGTATACTCGTCGAGCAGCCGGTCGCTCCTTACAATAGGAAGTACGAGCGGTAAGCCCTTTGCATAGCGGATTGACTGGATATACGGGTTGGTGACGAACTGGCGGTTCTGTGTAAAGCCGCATACAACGATTCCGATCTTCGGTTCCATAGGTTCTCATTATCTCCTTTTGTTTTATACCGTCAGGCTGTTATGATGTATGATAGAGTATGTAAGAAAACAGCGATTTATACATAATATTAGAAAGAGTAATTTGTCAGCATCAGGATTGCGGGGACAAATTTATATAATTATTTATCAAGAGGTGAACACAGTATGAGATGGATTGATATGCACTGTGACACGCTGAGTGAGATTGCAAAACAAATGAAAACAGATGAAAATACAAAAGAGAGTCTGGAAAGAAATCATCTCTCTGTAGACATAGAACGGCTGAAGAAAGCAAAAGCATCGGCACAGTTTTTTGCTTGCTATGTAAATGCGGCTGAATATGGAGACAGGGCTGATGGTACAAGATGCTGGGACACTGCGTATCAGGCTGTGCTGGATATGATCGCACTGGCGCATGAGGAAGCCGGGACGGACGGGGATTTTTTGATTGTCGGGAAGGCGGCAGATATCAGGATGCGAGAGGAGAACAGCAGGATGACAGATGTAGTGGCAGGCATCCTCACTTTAGAAGAGGGAGGCGTCCTGAACGGGCAGCTCTCCAGACTGGAGAATTTGTATAAACTGGGAATACGCCTTGTAACTCTTACCTGGAACTATGTGAACTGTATTGGAGCTCCCAACAGCCGGAATAGAAATATAATGGAGAAAGGACTCAGTAAATTTGGAATAGAAGTGGTGGAAAAGATGAATACTCTCGGTATGATCGTCGATGTGTCCCATTTGTCTGACGGCGGCTTTTGGGACTGCATCAGGCACAGCAGGGCGCCGGTTGCCGCTTCACATTCAAATGCAAGGAGCATCTGCGCGCATCCCCGCAACTTGAGTGATGAGATGCTGCGGGCCCTCGGGGAGAAGGGCGGTGTGGCAGGTCTTAATTTTTATTCTGAGTTTCTGAGAAAAGGACGCGGAATACAGGCAGACAGCCAGATGAACGCAGGCCGCAGGGCGTCCGTGGAGGACATAGCGGATCACGCTGTATGGATGATACGAAAAGCCGGTGAGGATGCCGTCGCCTTGGGTACGGATTTTGACGGATTTGAGCCTGCTTCTCTGCCGGAGGGCATTCGCGGTGTGGAAGACATTGAAAAGGTGTGGGATGCGATGAGGAAGAAAGGCATCACGCCGCGGCAGCTTGATAAGATCGCATATGGGAATGTGATGAGGGTGATCCGAGAAGTATGGCGGTGATGAGGACAGAATTATCTTTTCCATACTCCCATAGTATGGTAGAATGTATAAGGTTACTGATGAGAATGAGAAAACAGGAGGACTTACATGGAAAACAAAAGAATCATTCAGGTAGATGAGAAAGTACCCTTTAAACTGCTGGCGCCTCTAAGCATTCAGCATATGTTCGCAATGTTCGGCGCCTCGGTGCTTGTGCCTTTTATGTTTGGTATCAACCCGGCGGTGGTACTGTTCATGAACGGAGTTGGCACACTGCTCTTTATCCTGATCACAAAAGGAAGGGCGCCGGCGTACCTTGGTTCCAGTTTCGCATTTCTGGCACCGGCAGGCGTTGTCATCTCAAAGTGGGGATATGAGTATGCTCTGGGCGGATTCGTCGTGGTCGGATTCCTCGGATGCGTACTGGCGCTCATTATATATAAGTTCGGTTCAGACTGGATCGACGTGGTGCTCCCGCCCGCGGCTATGGGGCCGGTCGTGGCTTTGATTGGCCTTGAACTCGCAGGAACAGCGGCATCCAATGCCAAACTTACAGAAGAAGTGATTGATGTCAGAAATGTGATCGTATTTCTGGTAACTCTTCTGACAGCAGTACTTGGTTCCGTCCTATTCCGCGGCTTTTTGTCGGTCATTCCGATTCTGATCGCCATCATCGCCGGATATGTTGCGGCGCTTGTCTGCGGCATCGTGGATTTCTCGGATGTTGCAGCTGCTCCGCTCTTTTCTATCCCGAATTTCTCCACTCCGAAGTTTAAGTGGGAGGCGATCGTGATCCTCATACCGGTGCT
Organism: Mediterraneibacter catenae; assembly: GCF_008691045.1. GTDB lineage: Bacteria > Bacillota > Clostridia > Lachnospirales > Lachnospiraceae > Mediterraneibacter > Mediterraneibacter ornithocaccae. The sequence goes on along the minus strand of NZ_VMSO01000006.1, from coordinate 1,830 downwards.
GCTTGTTATTACATCGGAGCACATCGGGCACCAGATCGTTACCAGCAAGATTGTGGGACGGGATCTGTTAAAAGATCCGGGGCTTCACCGTTCACTTTTTGCGGATAACTTCTCAAGCATGCTCTCCGGTCTGATCGGTTCCGTGCCGACGACAACCTACGGGGAGAACATCGGCGTCATGGCGATGACGAAAGTGTACAGCGTATACGTGATCGGTGGGGCTGCAGTACTCTCCATCATCTGTTCCTTCATCGGGAAGATGACGACGCTGATCAACACGATCCCCGGTCCGGTCATCGGCGGCATTTCCTTCCTGTTGTACGGTATGATCGGTACTTCGGGTATCCGCATTCTGGTGGAATCTCAGGTGGATTACAATAAGTCAAGGAATATGGCTATGACTTCTGTTATCTTCGTTGTCGGCCTGTCCGGCATTACGGTACAGTTCGGAAGTATCGAGCTTACCGGAATGGTGCTGGCGTGCGTGGTCGGCATGCTGATGGGACTGATGTTCTATATCTTCGACAGACTGAACCTTACGAACGACAGAGATGATTAAATGAATGATTGAAACTGCGCCGGCATATGTCGGCGCTAATTTTTTCTTAAAAATAATATCTGCAAATATTAAGAATCCATTCAAAAAAAACGCCGAAAAGGGAAGATATAATTCCCTTATGTGAAAAGGAGGCGACGCCCTTATGAGGGAAGAATGGGAGAGTAACAGCAGGTATACGGGAAGGCGGACCGAACGACGAGGTAAAAGAAGGAAGAGACACAGAATACGCAGGATCATAAAAGGTATTTTCTGTGTCGCGCTGATTTTTCCTATGATTACAGCGGTTCTGTGGGCTAAGGATATGATCACTGGAAAGGGAAAGCTTGGGGTAATGGCGCTGACAAACCCGAAAGTCTGGGAAGTGATGGCTCATAAAGACCAGTATCCCGAGGAACTGATACAACTGCTGGAAGGCAATGCAGAGACGGTGGATTTTGTGCTGGGATATCCGGAGAAGAAGGACGCGGCACCCGCGGAGACAGTCGGCGACGTCACACAGGGGGAGATTCCCCTCCTTCTCCAGTGGGATGAACGCTGGGGTTATGCGTATTATGCAGACGATATGATCGCGATCAACGGATGCGGACCGACCGTGATCTCAATGGTGGCGGCGGGGCTGACCGGAGATAATACGATCACTCCCTATAGAGTCGCGCAGTTCTCAGCGGAAAACGGTTACTATGCAGGAGACTCCGGCACAAGCTGGTCTCTGATGACAGAGGGAGCGCGGCAGTTCGGGATATACGGAGAGGAGATGGGGCTGAGTGAGAGCGAGGTCCTTACAGCGCTGGAGAATGGTCACCCTATCATATGCAGCATGAGACCGGGGGATTTTACGACGACAGGGCACTTTGTCGTGCTGACCGGAGTTGAGGACGGGAAGATCCGGGTGAATGATCCGAACAGCCGGGAACGCAGCGGGAAGCTGTGGGATTACAGCAGGCTTGAGTATCAGATCAATAATCTGTGGGTATTTACAACCTGAAATCAGATAAATGCATAACCGGCAGTTATCCGTTTTAACTGCCGGTTAGTTTTTTGTCAGTATTTGTGAAGACAGTTCAGTTGTGAGGTGTATTTGTGAGCTGGTATAATGTGTGTAGAAAGAAAGTATATGGCCGAAATATGCGCGGGTGAAAGAGAATGAGGAGGATACAAGTATGCCGGTTGGTGAAGTAATACGTAGGAAGAGAAAAGAACAGGGACTTACTCAGGAGCAGATGGCGCAGCGTCTCGGGGTATCCGCTCCGGCGGTCAACAAATGGGAACGG
>NZ_VMSO01000059.1 GCF_008691045.1 Mediterraneibacter catenae | reverse complement strand
CGTATACAATACAGAGTAATAGTGGCCGTCATATTCAAGGTGGTAATTATCTGGTATACGCAGAAAATATTTATAATCACAAGTCGTAAAGCTGCCCGATGGAAGAGGCTTCATTTTTGGCTTGTCGTAGGTCTGGAAGGCATACTCCCGTGTCCTGCGGATATCATTTTTATTCCGGAAATCCGCTTGATTGATTGCCGCTATTATCTTTTGGGTTTCTTTGTTCAGGGAATCGAGACTTGTAAATATGTTTTCTTTTAAGCGCTCGATTAAATGTGTCTCCAAAAAACGGACGTGGTTTTCTATCGTCGGTTTCTCTCTTTTATCGGTAATTACCGATAAGAAAGGCAAGAGCCATGCCGAGGGCAGTGTCTCCTATGCGTCTACGTGGATCCTGGCGGCACTGCGGAACGAAACCTTCTTTTCCCTGGCCGATGCCAAAGAGGCAGTTGCTGAAAAGCTGAAAGAACTCAATGGTTATACCTTTAAAAAGTGGGAAGGGAACCGCCGTGATGCTTATATCCATGAGGAAAAAGCATTCATGCAGCCGCTCCCTGTCAATCCCTATGAACCGTCTCTCTGGTCGGATCAGACAGTTCTTCTTGATTATACCGTAACTGACGGATTAAACAAGTATTCTGTTCCCTATGATCTGATTGGGGAATCGGTCAGCGTCCGTGTGGCGCATGATACAGTGGAAGTGTTCTTCCATGGGAACCGGGTGGCTGTCCATCCAAGAGAGGTCAACCGTAAGCGGGAT
>NZ_VMSO01000058.1 GCF_008691045.1 Mediterraneibacter catenae | reverse complement strand
TGCAGATTGTCGGGCTAAACGGACACCTGTGCCATATTCGGCGGACAGTCTGAGACATAATTAGCGGACAAGTAGGGACACATTAACCGGACAATAGATCTTCAGATATAATAAGCGCATCTCCTTAAAATGGAGAAATATTATATCTGGAGGTCCTACTATGGATTACAAAAAAGTACTACGGCTTCACTTTGTGAACCATCTTAGCTGCCGTGAGATTGCCGAAAGCTGCGGCGACTGCAGCAAAACAACCGTAAACGAGTTCCTGAAGCGTTTCAGAGAGAATCCGGAACTCTCATACCCTTTACCGGCAGATGTCACGAATGAATACATTGAGAGTATTCTCTATAAAAAGCCTGGTGTATCAGCGAACCAGCTTCTCTATCGGGATTTTAACAAGGAAGCTGTCTACAAGGCTTTAGCCCGCAAAGGGGAGACCCTGAAACATCTGTGGCAGAAATACAATGCCATAGGTATCGTAGACGGGAAGAAACCTATGAGTTATCGCCAATACTGCAGGCGTTACAGCGAATGGGCTGATTCCAAACAGCTGACCTTCCACATCCAGCGTTATCCCGGTGTCAATCTCGAACTGGACTATGCGGGGAAGCAGCTCTATCTGCATAACCGCCGGAACCCGGATGAGACCATAAAGGTCACGATCTTTATCGCTGCCCTCACCTACAGTGATTACTTTTACGCTGAAGGAATGACCGAATGCGATATCCGGAACTGGATCCGGGTCAACAATAATGCTCTGTCCTATTTTGGCGGCGTGACGCCGACAATCACCCCGGATAATTGCAAAGTAGCAGTTGCCCGGAATAAAGACTGGATCAGCCCTGTCCTG
>NZ_VMSO01000057.1 GCF_008691045.1 Mediterraneibacter catenae | reverse complement strand
CGAAGATGCTGCAACAGCCGTATCCGGCGCCTACAAAGATGATGACAGCAAGTATTCCCTTAAGAACCTGCTGAAGCGTCAGGAAACGGAGGCAGGCAATGAAGAATAAGACTACTGATATCTATGAGATGTTGGACACACTATCTCTGCCGGTAGCCGCCCAGCGTTTCGCAGAACTGTCTAAAAGTCCTGAATTCGGCAGCTATACCGCTTTGCAGTTTATCCGTGAGGTTCTGGAACCTCAGTACATAGAAACACTCAACAACAGGTTTGAAACAAATCTGCGGCTCAGCAGCCTGATCAATAAAGGTGCTTTGGCCGAGAATCTGAAAACCGGCAACGGACGCATCTACAATGATGCCACCGTTGAACAGATCCTGAAATTTCATTTCGCTGAGAACCGGCAGAACGTCGGGATCTATGGAGTCACCGGTGCCGGCAAGTCTTATTTCCTGTCTGCCTGTTGTGTGGAAGCATGCAGACGTAATTACCGTTGTAAGTTCGTAGACTATAGTGACCTGCTGGACGAACTGATCGTCCTCAACCGCCAGGAAGACCTGAACAAGTATCGTAAGAGGATCAGGTACTATGCACGGATCCAGCTGCTGTTCATTGATGATTTTGCCATAAGCAGGTATTCAGAAGAAGGGATCAAGATCCTGTATCATCTCATAAAACTTCGGGATGACCTTGGCACCTCCACACTCTTCAGCTGTCAGTATTCTCCAGATGAGTGGGGAAATCAGCTGAGTGACGAAAAGGAATGCTACGGTAAGCTTGACGGGATCAGACGCAGACTAACGACAGGATTTACTGTACTTATTGAGAAAGCATAGCTTTCTTCTGGAACACCGATCAATACTGATCAGTGGGGCGGAGTACCCTCTGCCCTGCTGATATCCCAGGCTGTCCGTTTAATATGGCCCGGACTGTCCGGGAAATGCGGCCCTGCTGTCCGCAGAAAGTGGCTGTTTGCA
>NZ_VMSO01000056.1 GCF_008691045.1 Mediterraneibacter catenae | reverse complement strand
TACGCAGATCAATACAAAGTTGAGCGGATCGAAGAAGCATGCCGGCAGATCCTTTTATTTACTGGAGATCCTTCCATCCGTGGAATCCAGGCCTTGCTGAAATCCCCGGTAAAGAAAGATGGGAAAACAGATCCATCATCCATCCAAAGGACGAATCACCGCCGGAGCCGTGGCTTTACCCGTGGCGCAGAACAGTTCCGGGAAGGAGGCGATGAAAAATGATCGACCTCTCAACCGTCAAAGAACTGCGTGCCCTGAGGCTTCCCGGTATGGCACGGGAATTGGAGTCACAATTGGAAGAACCCCAGCGTTATAAGGCGCTCTCCTTTGAAGACCGTCTGGCGCTTCTCGTAGACGCAGAAAACGTTTCACGCAGGAAGAACACCATCCAGCGCCGGATCCATGAGGGCAGGCTCAGTGAAAGCCAGGCATGTGTGGAAGCGATTGAGTACTATGAAGACCGTGAGCTGGATCAAGGGCTGATCACAAAGCTTGCGACTTGTGCGTATATCCGTGACAACCACCATGTAGTCCTGAAGGGAGCAACAGGTGCGGGAAAATCTTATATCGCAAACGCGCTTGGTGTCGCCGCATACAGGCAGCTCTATAAGGTCCGCTACGTCCGTATGCCTGATCTGCTGAATGAATACGCGGTTGCCAAAAGCCTGAATGCACAAAATAAGGTAAAAAAGGCCTATGCCAGGTTTGACCTGCTGATCATTGACGAATGGCTTCTCCGGCCTCTTCCTGAATCGGATGCCTATGATCTTCTGGAACTGATCGATGCCTGCAGCCGAAAAGGGGCGCTGATCCTCTGTACCCAGTATGACGTAGATGACTGGTATTATCGCATTGACTGTGACCGGGCCGAAGACGAAGGCAGTGCCGTCGCCGAAGGCATCCTGGACCGCATCATTAACAATAAGTACAGCATTGAGGTCAAGGGCCGCATCTCCATGAGAAAACGCCACGCATTTTCAGATGAAGGAAACGGGGTGAATGACAAT
>NZ_VMSO01000054.1 GCF_008691045.1 Mediterraneibacter catenae | reverse complement strand
ATAAACTGACCATCCTTCACGGTCAATCTGACCACCTTTCACGGAGATTCAGATCACTGATCTCGGAGAGGGATAGTCGGCGATCAAAGTCATTCTTATAATGATGATGGCACACATTCGTGTGACTATCATTTAAGGAGGACGATGATCATGGTAGATTATCGCGAAATCCTGAGGCTCCAGAGCCTTGGGTACAACATCACACAGATCGCCGGATCGCTGCGCAGCTCCCGCAACACCGTAAGAGAAGTGGAACGGCTTGCAGATGAGAAAGGAATCCGGTGGCCGCTTGGAGAGAAAGTAACAAATCCACAGCTTTATGTTCTGCTTTATCCGGAACGACAGAAAAAAGCAAATGTTTATCTGGAACCGGACTGTGCCTGGATCCACCGCGAACTGGCGAAAAAAGGAGTGAACCTGACACTACTTTGGAAAGAATATCAGGCCAATTGCTCCAATGCCGGGCGTGTCCCCTACCAGTATACACAGTTTTGTGACATTTACCGGGCATGGGCAAAAAAGTCTAAAGCTACGATGAGGATCCATCATAAGCCCGGAGATGCCATGGAAGTGGACTGGGCAGGCGGGACACTGCCGATCAAAGATCCTGTTACTGGAGAGACTGTTCCTGCATACCTTTTTGTAGGGGTCCTTCCCTGCAGCTGCTATGTTTATGCTGAGCTCTGCAGTGACATGAAGTCTGAAAACTGGCTGCTCTGCCATGTGCATGCCTATGAGTATTTCGGCGGCGTACCCAGGCTGACGATCCCAGACAATCTCCGTACCGGTGTGCTGAAAAACACCCGTCTGGATACAGTCCTGAACCGCAGCTATTCGGAGCTTGCCGATCACTATGGTACTGCGATTGTTCCCGCGCGCGTTCGCCGTCCGCAGGATAAGAGCCATGCCGAGGGCAGTGTCTCTTATGCCTCTACGTGGATCCTGGCAGCGCTGCGGAACGAAACCTTCTTCTCCCTGGCCGACGCAAAAGAAGCCGTTGCTGAAAAGCTGGAAGAACTCAACGGTTATGCCTTTAAGAAACGGGAAGGGAACCGCTGCGATGCTTATATCCATGAGGAAAAAGAATTCATGCAGCCGCTCCCTGCCAATCCCTATGAACCGTCTCTCTGGTCGGATCAGACAGTTCTTCTTGATTATACCGTAACTGACGGATTAAACAAGTATTCTGTCCCATATGACCTGATTGGGGAATCGGTCAGCGTCCGTGTTACGCGCAATACAGTGGAAGTATTCTTCCACGGAAACCGGGTGGCTGTCCATCCAAGAGAGACCGGCCGTAAGCGGGAC
>NZ_VMSO01000053.1 GCF_008691045.1 Mediterraneibacter catenae | reverse complement strand
TAGTGATAGTATAAAAATAGTACAAAATAAAGATGCCATGTATACCTAAATCATGTATGATAAGAAAGATGATATGAAGGAGGAATCACAGACATGGCAAAAGGTACGAAATATGATCAGCAGTTTAAGGAGAACGCAGTCAGGTATCGTCTGGATCATCCGGAACTCACACTCAAGAAAGCGGCTGAAAATCTGGGAATCAGTGATTCTGCGCTCAAAACATGGCTCCGGGCAGCCAAGGAACATGAAGGCTGTGTGCCAACAAGAGGATCCGGCAATTATTCCAGTGATGAGGCAAAAGAGATCGCTCGTCTCCAACGAGAGCTAAGGGATACAAAGGATGCCCTTGAGATTCTAAAAAAAGCCATCAGTATCCTGGGAAAATGACAGAGGCTGTTTACACTGCCACAGCAGAGTATATTGTGGAAATGGAGCAGCGGCCGGTGAAGCACCGTGTCTCTGTCAGCGGGGTACTGAAACGTCTTGGTGTTTCACGATCCGGCTATAACGCATGGAAAAAAAGATGCCCTTCTGCTGCTGAAAAACACCGCGGGGAGGTTAAGGAAAAAATTTTGAAAATCTATGAGGATTCCCACCAAAACTATGGCGCTCCTAAAATCACCAGGGAATTGTGGAAAGGCGGCGAAAAAATTGCAGTAAAAACAGTTGCGAATTATATGAGGCAGATGGGGATCAAAGCCCAATGGATAAAGCCTTATACGCAAACTACTATAGATTCTGATTTCAGCAAGGAACTGCACAATATTCTGAATGAGCAGTTCAATCCGGAACAGCCGGATGCAGTATGGGTATCGGATATCACATATATTTGGACATTTGACGGCTTCGTATACTTAACCAGTATTATGGATCTGTATTCCAGAAAAATCATTGCATGGGTACTCAGCGAGACCCTGGAAGCATCCCATGTAGTGGACTGCGTAGAGAAAGCAAAGAAAATACGCAGCATTACACAGCCGCTAATTATACATACGGACAGAGGCTGCCAGTATGTATCAGATGCGTTCCGTCAGGCAACAGATGGGATGGTAAACAGTTATTCAAAGAAAGCATATCCATGGGATAATGCATGTATCGAATCCTTCCACGCGTTATTGAAGCGGGAGTGGATTAACCGTTTTAAAATTTTTAACTACCGGCATGCATATAAGTTGGTATTTGAATATATCGAAACATTTTATAATACAGTGCGGAGCCACAGTCATTGTGGATATCTTTCGCCTGATCAATATGAGGAGGCGTATTATGCAGCGTTAGAAGAAAAAGCAGAAGCTTTGGCAGGGTAAGCCAACCATAAAAAAGGCATGTTTAATTTGTACTTTTTCTTGACATAGGACCA
>NZ_VMSO01000052.1 GCF_008691045.1 Mediterraneibacter catenae | reverse complement strand
ACTCTTCGATACGATCCGCATACTGTTCTATATTTTCCGGCGTGATTTCCGACATGAATGCATCTGCCTCCCTGCTCCATGCAGCATAGTCGTCCTCGCTCTCCTCATCCGTCTCAAAAACAGAAAGATATTCTTCTGCCGCTTCCGGATCTGCAAGATCTTTATCCAAAGGCAGCACAAACAACGCATTTATCCCCTCATAATTTTCTCTCCTTCTTATCGCGCCTGTAGTATTGTCAAATTTATAAGCCTCTTCGTTGTATCCGAATGCACTGCTTTGATCCGCATCTGATACGCAGAAATAGACTGTCCGATCTGCAAAAATCTCTATATTGCTGCATTCTGTCAGACGGTAGAGCGTCCCATCCTGAACAAATTCCGTATAAACGCCGTCCATTGACACAATATTCACCCTAATCGGGTCACATCCCTGTATCAGCGGCGATATAAAAAACCTCATGTTATCATATGCTGCATCGGAAAGATTCTCCGGCATCGGATTTCCGTCCGTTCTCGTTATAGCAGTGACAATATAGCTGCGGTCACTCAGGATGTCTCCGTTTTTTTCTGTAACATGTTCTGCCACATTTTCTCCTGACGCTATGCCGAGCAGAGTCACGTCAAAATTCTCAAAATGCTGTGTTTCATTAATTTCCATCGCGCCCTCTTCCGAAAATGCCCGGGCAAGCCTTTCATCTCCGACTCTCTCTGCTGCTTCTCCTGGGTTCAACAGCTTATATGCCGCATATGCGACTCCCGTTCCTGCCGCTAAAATAATCACAAGAGAAAAAACAATACCGGGAACCCATTTTCTTTTTCTTATCTTCATCTGATCCTTCTCCTTTATCTGATTCAGAATCTTCTGGTTCAGCAGCAGATCCGGCTTCTGATCCGGAGTCAGGGCTTGTTTTAAAATATGATCTAATCTTTCACTCATATAACATATACTCCAATTCTTTTCTTAAAATTTCCCTTGCCTGATGCATTCTGCTCTTTACTGTCCCTTTTGGTATACGAAGGATTTCGGCAATCTCTTCCACAGTTCTTTCTTCCATATAATAAAGCAATACTGTCACCTTCATTTTGTCAGGCAGTCGAAGGACGGCATCTCTTACTGTCTTCTGCATTTCTTCCTGAATTACTTTCTGTTCCGGTAAATCATCATAGGTATCCTCCGGTCTTATCTCTGCATCTTCATGGCCGGAATAATCTGCGTCCGCAATCCTTTTTCTCCACCCGGCTTTGCGTCTATGATTCTTCCATAAATAGACCGCTGTTGATAGAAGATAACTTTTCGGATTCCCTGCCATATCAAGATGCTTTTGTTTTTCCACTGCCCTCAGAAATGTCTCCTGATAGAGATCATCTGCTTCCTGCCTGTTCCCCGTAAGACAGCAGCAGAATGAGTAAATATCCGCACCGTATTCTGCTATAAACTGTTCCATTTCAACATGTGTCATAAACATTCTCCCGTAAGACGTCTTCAAGAGTGTGTTTGCTCTTCAATATTATATTGTAATAAATAAAAAAATGGTTCAAAAAAACACCC
>NZ_VMSO01000051.1 GCF_008691045.1 Mediterraneibacter catenae | reverse complement strand
AGAAAAGACTGTAGAAGTCGGAGTAAATTACTGGGATGTTGATAAAAATGAGCAGGCAGGCGAAGGCAAAGTAACAGTAGATGCAGGTGCTAACAATGTAAATACATCTGCGCTTACAGATATTCCAGATGGTTATGAGCTTGTAAATACTGGCGATATCACTATTAACGATGGCTGGATCTGGGTTGCTGTTAGACCTGTACAGAAGGATACAATTTTAAGGATTGATTTTGTATTAGCAGGAACTGATGATGTTGTTGACACAGATGTTGCGACTAAAACTGGAAAACTTGGAGAACAGATAAAATTCAAATTCAATGAAGATTTTTACCTTGATAATGATGAATATCAGGTTGTAAATACTACTGGTAATACGGAAATTACAGTAATGGCAGGAACTGATACGACAATGCAGGTTGTTGTAGAGAAAAAGGATGTTCCTGTATTTACAAAGACGGTTGGAGTAAACTACTGGGATGTAAAGAATGATGTTCAGGCAGGCGAAGGCGAAGTAACAGTAGCGGCAGATGCAAACAATGTAAATACATCTACGCTTACGGATATTCCGGAAGGTTATGAACTTGTAAGTACCGGAGATGTCGAAATTAATGATGGTTGGATTTGGGTAGAAGTTAAGCCGGTAGCAACAACTCAGGAAGTTGGCGTAAACTACTGGGATATAGTAAATAATACGCAGGCTGGTGAAGGCAAAGTAACAGTAGCAGCAGACGCAAACAATGTAAATACATCTGCTCTTACAGATATCCCAGAAGGATATGAACTTACTGTTTCAGGAGACATTACAATTAATGACGGCTGGATTTGGGTAGAAGTTAAGCCGGTAGCAACAACTCAGGAGATTGGAGTAAACTACTGGGATGTAGAGAATGATGTTCAGGCAGGCGAAGGCAAAGTAACAGTAGCAGCAGACGCATATAATGTAAATACATCTGTCCTTACAGATATCCCGGAAGGCTATGAGCTTGCATCAACAGGCGATGTTCAGATCAACGATGGCTGGATTTTTGTAGAAGTAAGACCGGCAGCAGAAAAGACAGTAGAGATTGGTGTAAACTACTGGGATGTAGAGAACAACAAGCAGGCAGGCGAAGGTAAAGTAACAGTAGCAGCAGACGCATATAATGTAAATACATCTGCGCTTACAGACATACCAGAGGGCTATGAGCTTGCATCAACAGGCGATATTAAAATCAACGATGGCTGGATTTATGTAGAAGTAAGACCGGTTAAAGCAGAGTCAACTATCATCCACGTTACATTCAAGAGCGAAGGTGGAAAAGACCTTGGCGGCGGAGACTTCTTCGTAGATGCTGACGGAGATGGAGTATTCAATTACTCTGAGCTGACACTTCCGGAAGGCTATGAACTGATTGAGACAGGCGATACGTTTGTTGACACAGATAAGACATACGAGATCACCCTTCACAAGACTAATCCTGGAACAATCATCAATGTAGTTTATGTTGATGAGAATGGAAACAACGTTGGCGGCGGAGACTATTTCGTAGATATGGACGATAATGGAATCGCTAACTTCTCAGAACTGGATGTGCCGGAAGGATATAAGTTAGTTGTAACAGGCGACTTCTTTGTAGCTGATTACACAGGACAGACCAACGAAATTAAGGTTGAGAAG
>NZ_VMSO01000050.1 GCF_008691045.1 Mediterraneibacter catenae | reverse complement strand
CGGGAGTTTGACAGTTGCATAATTAAAATAGTACGTGCAGGCCGCATAAAGCCTGTACTTTTTTTGTCAAGTTTTTCGCTTTATTATCTAGTAATATTTAGTGATATGTGATATAATTATTACAGAGGTGATTGCTATGCGTGTTACTACATCCAAATCAAAAAATTCCGAATCCTTTTACATTACAAAATCCTATACAAATGCTCAGGGTAAGAGCACTTCTACCACGATCAAAAAGCTAGGCACCCTGGCTGAATTATCGGAACGTCTTGGCACTGATCGGGATGGCGTCATGGCGTGGGCAAAAGAACAGGCAAGAATCGAAACGGAAAAATATAAAAAAGAAACGGAAGAGGCAGTTGTTACGATCCCGTTCCATTCCAACAGACTTATGGACTATAACAGAAAAAAACTTTTTACTGGCGGTTATCTCTTCCTCCAGTCTGTCTATTATGGTCTGAAGATGGATTCCATCTGCCGAAAGATCAGATACCGTTACAAATTTAAATATGACCTGAATGCGATCCTCTCGGACTTGATCTACACCAGAGTCCTGGAGCCTTCCAGCAAAACTTCTTCTTTCAAGGCTGCACAGCAATTCCTGGAGGCACCAACCTATGAACTCCATGATATCTACCGCGCCCTTTCTGTCCTTGCAAAAGAGTGTGATCTTATACAGTCTGAAGTTTACAAAAACAGTTTCTTCCTGGGGAAGAGAAACGATAAAGTTCTTTATTATGATTGCACAAACTACTACTTCGAGATTGAACAGGAAGACGGTGATAAAAAGTATGGAAAGAGCAAAGAACACAGACCGAATCCTATCATTCAGATGGGACTGTTTACCGATGGAGACGGGATTCCACTAGCTTTTTCTCTTTTCCCCGGCAGTCAGAATGAACAGAAGTCCTTAAAACCTCTGGAGACAAAGATCCTTCAGCAGTTCGGCTGTCAGAAATTTATCTATTGCAGCGATGCCGGTTTGGCATCTGAAGATAACCGGGTCCTCAATCATCTCGGACAACGTTCTTTTATTGTGACACAGTCTATCAAAAAGCTTCCGGCAGAGGATCGTGAATGGGCTTTGAACACCAAAGGATTTAAACGGCTGTCGGATGATTCTCCTGTTGATATCACACAGCTTTCCGAGGATGATAAACAAGGACTTTTTTATAAAGATGAACCGTATACTACAAAAAAACTCCATCAGCGGCTGATCATAACCTATTCTCCCAAATATGCTGCATACGAGAAGGCTGTCCGCGCGGAGCAGATCGCACGAGCTGAAAAGATGGTCGCCAATGGCGCTGTGAAAAGGCAGCGGAAAAATCCGAATGATCCTGCAAGATTTGTAAATAAGATTGCGGCGACTAAAGAAGGAGAAAAGGCAGAGATTCACTATTATCTTGATCTCGAGAAGATCGCGGAAGAAGAAAAATATGACGGCCTTTATGCTGTCTGCACTGATTTGTTAGATGATGATGTGGCAGACATCCTGAAAGTCAGTGAAGGCAGATGGCAGATTGAAGACTGCTTTCGGACCATGAAAACAGACTTTGACGCAAGGCCTGTTTATGTCAGCCGCGAAGACCGGATACAAGCCCATTTCCTGATCTGCTTTTTAGCATTACTGCATTTCCGGATGCTGAAAAAGGCATTAAAAACGCCCTGTACAACAGAGCAGTTACTGCACATACTGCGAAGCATAAAGTTTGCCGATATAGAAGAACAAGGCTTTATGCCCGTGTATGAACGTCAAAGAATCACGGATGAGCTTCATGAAGCGTGTGGTTTCCGTACAGACTATCAATTTATAACAAAACGCAAAATGAAAGAAATACAGAAAAAAAGTAAGCGAAGATAAGACATTACTATATTTCAAGTATGGGGCACAAAGTGCCACAATCCCAGTATTTTCATGGATTGTGGCACTCATTTTTCTTTTCAACTGTCAAAGATGGGAT
>NZ_VMSO01000005.1 GCF_008691045.1 Mediterraneibacter catenae | reverse complement strand
GTAAGGAAAACAGAAACAGGAGGTAGATAACATGGAAATGAATTCCGCAAATGTGGAAGCCGTTGTTAAACAGGTGCTTGAGAGCATGCTGGACAAGAAGATTCCGGCATCAGGCTCACAGCCGGCGGCAAGCCAGGCAATTCCGAAGACAGCACATGTCGCTATGCTGACTTCACTTGAGCATTATGATATAAAAGAATTCCCGATTCCGGAAGTAGGGGATGGCGATATCCTTGTAAAGGTAGAGGGATGCGGTATCTGCGGAACCGATGCTCATGAATTTAAGAAAGACCCGTTCGGACTCATTCCTGTAGCACTCGGACACGAGGGAACAGGCGAGATCGTCAAGATGGGTAAAAACGTTAAGACAGACAGTGCAGGAAAACCGCTGAAAGTCGGAGATAAAGTCGTTACATGTATGATCTTCAAAGATGACCCGGATATCGAGATGTTCGACCTGAACAAGAAGAACGTGGGAGGCGCTGATGTATACGGACTGCTTCCGGATGATGACATTCATCTGAACGGATGGTTCTCAGACTACATCCTCATCCGTGAAGGATCTTCCGTATTCAACGTAAGCGACCTTGATCTTGATTCCAGAATCCTCATCGAGCCATGTGCAGTTCTTGTACATGCAGTAGAGAGAGCGAAGACAACAGGAATCTTAAGATTCAACAGCAGAGTTGTCGTACAGGGATGCGGACCGATCGGTCTGATCTGTATCGCAGTTCTCCGTACACTGGGTATCGAGAATATCGTCGCAGTAGACGGCAATCAGCAGAGACTTGACTTCGCGAAGAGAATGGGCGCTGATAAGTCCGTAAACTTCATGGAGTACAAAGGTATCGAGGCTCTTTCGGGAGCAGTCAAAGACGCATTCGGCGGACACCTTGCAGATTTCGCATTCCAGTGCACGGGATCACCGGCAGCACATGCGAACATTTACAAATTTATCCGCAACGGCGGCGGACTTTGCGAGCTCGGATTCTTCATCAACGGCGGAGACGCTACGATCAATCCGCACTTTGACCTCTGCTCCAAAGAGATCAATCTGGTCGGCTCCTGGGTATACACACTGAGAGATTATGCGACTACATTTGATTTCCTGAAGAGAGCACAGGCAATCGGACTTCCGATGAAAGAACTGATCACTCACAGATTCCCGCTTGAGGAGATCAATGAGGCTCACAAGACAAATCTTGCACAGAAAGGCCTTAAGATCGCTATCGTTAATAAATAAGGTGGATCATTATGGGAGAAGCAGTAGGTATGTTGGAGGTTTTCGGGCTGGCTACGGCATTTGCGGCGGCTGACGCCGGGTGCAAAGCCGGAGATGTATGGCTTGAGAAATTCGACAAAAACAAACCGGCAAATGCAGATGAATTACCTGTACCACTGATCGTCATGGTCAAATTCCGCGGAAGCGTATCCGATGTCACGGCGGCGCTTGAAGCGGCAAAGGCGAGAGCCGAGGAGCTTGCAGGCGTTGTGACCGATTATAAGATCGCAAGACCGACAGAGGATACAGAAAAGATGCTGAAGCTTACCGGATTAGATAAAGGTGAACCACATATCATCAATGAAAAAGATATTGAAGAGATTTAGGAGGAAATGAACAATGGCAATGGCACAGCTTGCATTAGGAATGGTTGAAACAAGAGGACTTACAGCAGCAATCGAGGCTGCAGATGCAATGACAAAAGCAGCAGAGGTTACTCTGGTAGGAACAGAGAAGATCGGAAGCGGACTTGTAACAGTTATGGTACGTGGAGACGTAGGAGCTGTTAAAGCTGCAGTAGAGACAGGAGCAGACGCAGCAGGAAGACTTGGAGAACTGGTTGCTACACATGTAATCCCGAGACCGCACAACGACGTGGAGAAGATCCTTCCTACTGTATAGTCATACTGCTTGCGGGAGGTCCTTACATTAAAGCAAAGGAGCAGTCTCATGGGAAATGCGTATGGATTTTTTGAAATCCCGAGTGTAACAGCGGCGGTAGTTGCCGTAGATATCATGTGCAAGACAGCAAATGTGCAGTTTGTCACATGGGAGAAAAAACTGGGCGGACGACTGGTTACGATCATTATCCGCGGCGACGTATCTGCTGTGAAACAGGCTGTCGAAGCTGCCGAAGCAGGTGGGATCAAAAAGCCTGTGTGCGCTGTAGTGATTCCGAGTCCCCATGAGGAGGTACTCAAGATCGTTAACGGCAGTGCGAACAGAGTAGATTAGGAGGCAGTTTAGGATGGCAGAAGAAAAGAAAACAACAGCCAAAGCGCCGGCGAAAACTGTACGAAGAGTGAGAAAGACGGCGCAGAAGGCAGAACAGGTACAAGAACAACCAACAATTCAAAAGGAGGAACGAAGAATGTCACAGGAAGCATTAGGAATGGTGGAAACAAGAGGTCTGGTAGCGTCAATCGAGGCAGCAGATACAATGTTAAAGGCTGCTAACGTAGTTCTCGTAGGAACAGAGAAAATCGGAAGCGGACTTGTAACAGTTATGGTACGTGGAGACGTAGGAGCTGTTAAATCAGCAGTTGAGTCCGGAGCAGAGGCTGCCGGAAGACTCGGCGAGTTAGTAGCTACACACGTAATCCCGAGACCGCACAATGATGTGGAGAAGATTCTTCCGGTTCTTAAATAAGAGAGATATTATTGACAAGCCAATAATCACGTGTTATTGACGAATCATCCGGGGAGCTGATCAGATTACTGTATCAGTTCCCCGTGAATACAAGGAGAATCAAAATATGGATAACAGTAATGTGGCATTAATTACAAAGCTGGTCCTGGAAGCAGTAGAAAAGCAGAAATCTTCCGATGATGCGGGATATCTTGTCCCGATCGGAGTGTCCGCAAGACATATCCATCTTACACAGGAACACGTAGAAGTATTATTCGGTAAAGGCTATCAGCTTACAAAGAGAAAAGAGCTCATGGGCGGACAGTTTGCATCGAATGAGACCGTAACTATCGTGGGAATCAAGCTACGTGCGATTGAAAATGTCAGGGTACTCGGCCCGGTCAGAAAACAGACTCAGGTAGAAATATCCGCTACAGATGCGATTAAACTGGGAGTGAAAGCTCCAATCAGAGAGTCCGGGAATATTGCCGGAAGTGCACCAATTGCTGTAGTAGGGCCTAAAGGAGCGCTTTACCTTAATGAGGGATGTATTATTGCTATGCGGCATATACATATGTCTCCGAGGGATGCAATGGCGGCCGGAGTACACGATGGCGATATCGTGTCTGTAAAAGCTGATAATGAAAGAGGAACAATATTCAATCACGTAAAGATCCGTGTGGACGACAGTTTTACGCTTGAAATGCACATTGATACAGATGAGGCAAATGCTGCGAAGATTGCGACCGGAGACACAGTGAGGATTTTATCATGCTGATAGGAAAAGTGGTTGGAAGCGTAGTTTCAACGCGCAAATGTGAAAACTTGGTCGGCAATAAATTTATGATCGTGGATATTCTGGAACATATGCACTCCGGCGCAGACCAGCTTATCGCGATCGACAAGATTGGCGCGGGAATCGGCGAATATGTTCTTGTGGCACAGGGCAGTGCGGCAAGAATAGGAAGCGGTATGCCTGATGCACCTGTCGACGCGGCGATTGTAGGTATTATTGACGACGGATCAGGACTGGAGTAGTGGAATTATGGATATGAAAGAGTTAAGCAGCATATTGCAGCAGAACGGCATCGTCGGTGCAGGTGGTGCAGGATTCCCGACATATGCGAAGCTGGACGAGCGTGCGGAAACGATCATTCTGAACTGTGCGGAGTGTGAGCCACTCCTGAGGCTGCACAGACAGCTTCTTGAAAAGCATGCAGCCGAGATTGCAGAAATGTTCCATACGATAGCTGAGACTGTCGGAGCAAAAGAAGCTATCATCGGGATTAAAAAAGCATATAAAAAGACGATCGAAGCAGTAAATGCTGTTATTGAAAAATATCCGGAAATGAGACTTGGATTGCTGGATGAGGTGTATCCCGCCGGCGATGAAGTAGTTCTTATCTACGAAGTGACAGGGAAAGTTGTACGCCCGGGCGGACTTCCGATCGAGAGCGGCGTTGCAGTATTTAATGTAGAGACTGTATACAATGCTTACAGGGCTTTACATGAAAATACACCTGTTGAAGATAAGCTGGTATCTGTTGTTGCTGAGGTAGAGAATCCGATTACAGTCCGTGTTCCTATCGGCACACCTCTTGACGAGGTGGTCGCGCAGGCCGGACATGTGACAACGCCGAATCCGGTATATTTTGTGGGCGGTCCTATGATGGGAAATATCGGGACAGGGGCCCAGCCGGTGACAAAGACGACGAATGCAATCCTCGTACTGCCGGAAGATCATTATATCATTCAGAAAAAATTAAAGAAAAACTCAATCGATATGAAACGCGCAGCGGCATGCTGCTGTCAGTGTACGATGTGTACGGACTTATGTCCCCGACATCTGCTCGGACACCCGATTGAGCCGAATAAATTCATGCTTGCAGCTACCTGCAAGGATATACAGGAGCCGAACATTTTTATAAATACGATGTTCTGTTCTTCCTGCGGCGTCTGCGAACTGTATTCCTGCTTCCAGGGACTCTCGCCAAGAAGCCTGATGGCTGAATATAAAGCGGGTCTGAGGGCGAACGGTATTAAAGCTCCACATGTGGAAGCAAAACCGGTAGGACCGGAGAGAGAGTACAGAAAAGTTCCAATGGAACGCCTGATGGCAAGGATCGATCTTACGAAATATAACAAAGAAGCGCCTCTGGATGAATCTGAGATCGCAGTTAAAAAGGTGAAGATCATGATGAGCCAGCATATAGGTGCTCCTGCTTCCCCGATCGTGAAGAAGGGCGACAAGGTAACAAAGGGACAGATGATCGCTGAACCGGGCAAAGGCTTGAGCGTGGGCATCCACGCATCAGTCACAGGAACAGTGACGGAAGTAAATGACAAGTATGTCATTATAGAAACTTAGGAAGGACGTGCAGGCAATGAGTAAGGCAATTGGAATGGTAGAATATAAGACTGTTTCAGCAGGCATTACCGCGACAGACGCTATGGTAAAGACCTCTGAAGTCAGTATAATCGAAGCTCAGACAGTATGTCCGGGTAAGTATATTGCGATCATTACAGGTGACTTAAGCGCCGTAAAAGCAGCGGTGGACAATGCCAAAGAGCTGCACGGTTTCCACCTGATCGACAGTTTTGTACTCGGAAACCCGCATGAATCTATTTTCCCGGCGATTTACGGTGCATCAAAGATAGAGGATGTGTCAGCACTCGGTATCTTTGAGACGTACGACGCTGCATCCATTATTGTGGCGGCCGATGAAGCGGCAAAGACAGCGATCGTCGATCTGATCGAGCTGCGTATCGCGAGGGGTATGTGCGGAAAATCATATATGCTGCTGACAGGCGAAGTAGCTGCTGTTGAAGCAGCGATCGAACGGGCAAAAGAAGCGGTGAAAGACAGAGGCATGTTCCTCGATTCGTCAGTTATCGCTCATCCGGATGCTCAGATTCGCGATGCAATTTTATAAAAAGCTAAGAACAGACAGGCTCTCCCCTGCTTAAACCTGCAGTGATACGGGTGTATTTCCGTACTGGTGCAGAGCGGTCGGAGGGTCTGTTTTGTCGTTGACAGGGGGCAGTGGGATGCTTGCAATAGAAAGACGTAACGAGATCCTGGAAAAGCTTCAGACAGACCGAAGAGTTGTTGTAAGTGAATTAAGCCAGCTGTATGACGTTTCGGAGGAAACAATCAGACGCGACCTAGAGAAGCTGGTGAATGACGGCTATGCTATAAAAAGTTACGGCGGAGCCGTTATCAACGAAAATGTTAATATTGAACTGCCGTTTAATATCAGAAAGAACCGTAATATCGTAGGTAAGCAGCATATAGCAGAGCTGGTAGCCGGACTGGTAAAGGACGGAGACAGTATTATGCTTGATGCGAGCACGACCGCGGTGTATATTGCGAAAGCGCTGCAGGAGAAAGGCAGGAAAAACCTGACAGTTATAACCAATTCTATCGAGATTATCATTGAGTTGTTTGATGTGCAGGACTGGACTGTCTTGTCGACAGGAGGTGCATCGAGGGAGGGATCATTTGCACTCGTGGGGCCGCAGACTGACAGGATGCTCGGCAGCTATCATGTCGACAAAGCTATAATTTCCTGTAAGGGCATTGACGTAACAGCAGGATTTACGGATTCAGATGATCTGCATGCCAACAATAAAAGAACGATGCTTAAAGCGGCAAAAGAGAAAATCCTGGCAATCGACAGCAGCAAATTTGACCGGATAGCATTTACGGAGATTGGAACTCTGGATGACCTGACAACAGTAATAACGAATGAGAAACCAGAGGATAAATGGCTCCAGGTATTTAAAGATTCAGGTATCCAGTGCATTTATCCAAAATAGAATGTACTGGATGATGTACCGGGTCTGAATGAAGAGAGGACAGCTATGAAAAGCTTTGATATTAAAACAAGAATATATTTCGGAGATCAGGCACTTGAACGGCTTGCGGAGATCCCTTATCAGAAAGTAATGATAGTAACGGATCCGTTCATTGCTCAGGGTGAACTGATAGATCTGGTTACAGATCCTTTGAAGAGAGGCAATAAGCAGTTTGAGATATTTAAAGATGTGGTGCCTGACCCGCCGATTGAAAAAATCAGCGAGGGTGTCAAAAAGATGCTCGAGTACAGACCGGATGCGATCGTCGCAGTGGGCGGCGGTTCTGCTATCGACTCATCAAAGTCGATCCGCGAGTTCGCGCTCCGGGTAGATCATTATGCTGAAGTAGGGTTGATCGCTATTCCTACGACAAGTGGAACCGGTTCAGAAGTAACATCGTTTGCGGTTGTCACAAATCCGGAAGAGCAGGTGAAGTATCCGCTGGTGGCGAGATCTATGACACCGGACGAAGCAATCCTTGATGCGGAACTTGTAAAAAGTGTTCCCCCGGCTATTACGGCAGATACGGGAATGGATGTATTCACACATGCCCTGGAGGCGTGTGTCAGTACGAACAGAAATGATTTCTCAACAGCTTTGGCCGAGAAAGCGATTGAGATATGTGGAGTGTTCCTCCTGAGAGCATATCTTGACGGAAATGATACTCATGCACGACAGAAGATGCATTCGGCGTCCTGCCTGGCAGGACTTGCATTCAATTGTGCATCGCTTGGCCTGAATCATGGTATGGCACATCAGCTTGGAGCTACATTCCACATACCCCATGGACGCGCTAACGCAATGCTGTTGCCACATATCATTGAGTTTAACAGTGACATTAATAAGCATAGCAAGAGCCGTTCGGAGTATCTTCCTGCCGTGAAGAGATACTCAACGGTGGCCCAGATACTGGGACTGAGCAGCTATAATAAGATCATGACAGTCAGATCTCTCGTGAACTGGGTACAGTTCATGTTGAAAGAGATGGATATTCCGCTGTCAATCTCACAGATCGGTACTATTTCGGAGGACGAATACTTCAAGGCAATTGACCGTATGGCTGATGCGGCGCTTGAAGACGCATGTACTGCAACGAATCCGAGAGTGCCGACAAAAGATGATGTAATAAGGATTTATAAAGCTCTCTGGTAGGAGACGGATTTTCAGATAAGTAAAAATTTCCGCCGGGAGATATGTATTGTTAGCGCACGCGCTTTCGCTCTGTCGCTGCGTAACGGTACGTAGGAGCGCAAAAGACGCGCTCCAAGTGCCGACGCAGCTCAAAGGTGCGTACACAATACATATCTCCCGGCTGCTTTTTTGACTTATTTGAAAACAATTCATAAAACCTTTCATCAGCTGTAAGTGTTTTCTTTCCCTGTCATATGCTATCATCATAGCATAGAACAAGGGAGGTGCCGATAATGGAAACGGTTCTTGAAATTGAGGATTTAAAGAAATATTACGGTAGACAGGGGAATCAGACGAAAGCCCTGGATGGAATCACATTACAGGTAATGGAAGGAGAATTCCTCGGTATTATGGGGAGCAGCGGCTCGGGTAAATCGACGCTTTTAAACTGCATTGCCACGGTGATAGAGCCAAGCAGCGGTAAGATCATGATGAAAGGTACGGAAATCCATTCGCTGAAAGGGAAAAAACTGGCGGCGTACAGGGGAAGAGAGATCGGATACCTGTTCCAGAATTTCGAGCTGATTGATAATCTGACCGGGCGGGAGAATATCATGTTGCCGATGTCACTTCACAATGTATCGGATAAGGAGAGCTCAAAGAGGCTGTCACGTCTGGCCTCTTATCTTGAGATTACAGATGTACTGGACAAATTCCCGTCTCAGATGTCCGGCGGGCAGAAGCAGCGTGTCGCAGCGGCAAGGGCGCTGATCATGGACCCGGGGAT
Source organism: Mediterraneibacter catenae (assembly GCF_008691045.1). Lineage (GTDB taxonomy): Bacteria > Bacillota > Clostridia > Lachnospirales > Lachnospiraceae > Mediterraneibacter > Mediterraneibacter ornithocaccae. Next base: position 145,426 of record NZ_VMSO01000005.1, on the reverse strand, counting down.
CATACTCGCTGATGAACCGACAGGAGCATTGGACTCCAGGAATGCGAAAACACTTATGAAAAAGCTTGCGGGACTGAATCAGGACGAGAATGCGACAATCCTGATGGTGACCCATGACTCGAATGCGGCAAGTTATTGCAAAAGGATTCTTTTCATTCAGGATGGGCGGATCTTTCACGAGCTCAGGCGGGATACTCCGGATGAAACACAGCAGGAGTTCTACGACAGGATACTGAAAGTGATGTCTCAGCTGGGAGGAGGGAGCGCAAATGTTCTTTAATCTGATCACCCGTAACAGCCGGAGAAGCAGGAAAGAGAACGGAATGTTTTTTGCAACTCTGCTGATCGCGATCATAGCATTTTACATTATACTCTCACTGTCACGCCAGGATGTTATGCTCTTTCTGCAGGAAATGGAAAGCGATGCAGTAAATCGTCTCCTGGGAATGATTCCGGTCTTTTATGTAATGACACTGATCATTCTATTTTTCCTTATCTACTTTGCAAGCAAATTTCAGCTTGAGCGGCGCAGGCATGAGATCGGCATGTACCTGATGATGGGAATGACGCGTAACAGGCTGTTTGTACTCCTTCTGGCGGAAGATATACGAAGCAGTATCATCGCTCTTCTGATCGGACTTCCGGCGGCTGTACTCCTGTCGGAGATTATCAGTCTGGTGACTGCCCGGCTGGTGGGATTAGGGATTATCGGGCACAGTTTCTCGTTGTCACTGGAGGCAGTGCTTTGGACGGCAGCAGGATTCTTTATTATTAAACTGGCGGCCTTCCTGATCCTGAGTGCGAAAATCAGCCGCAGGGAGATCGGTTCTCTACTGGCAGAAAGACCGGAAGAAACACGCAGACAGCTTCCGGCACCGGTCTATGCGCTGTCGCTCCTTGGCGGCATATTGTGTCTCGGAACAGCTTATTACCTGGCTATCAGAGGTATGTCCTGGTATCAGATCCGTATAATGGGGCTTACAGTTTTGCTGGGATTTGCAGGCACGCTTCTGTTTTTCTTTGGCCTGAGATTTGTATTTAGTCTGATCCTGCGGACAGGAAAACGCGACCGCCGTCTTCATATATTCAATGTACGGCAGTTACAGGAAAATGTAATCCGCCAGTCAGGTACTATGGCGGTCAGTTCGCTTCTGATTCTGGCTGCGCTCTGCTGTTTCGGCGCAGGTGTGGCGATGGCTGCCCATTACGGGAAGTCGGAGACGCATGTCCTCGATTATACATTCCTGCCGGAATATACAGACGAGCCAAATCAGGAACAGAGCGCGGAAGATATATTGGATATTCTTAAAAAGACAGGTCTGGACACGTCGTTTTCCGAATTGTTTGAAATGAAGATTGGCCATATCTATGCGAAAAACGATGATTTTGAAAATATGTATACAATGGACAGTGTGATGAGAGAGATTGAAAAACTTCCTGTTTCAGAGGACAGAGACGTGCTCCTGAATAATCTGGAATACGCAGATTTCCCTCATCTGATCTCTTTGAGCGGATATAATGAACTGCTCCGCATCGCAGGGCTTCCGGAACTGGCACTGGAAGAAAATGAAGGTGCTGTATATATGGACAGAGAGTTTGTCAATGACAGCCGTATCAGAATTATGAACGGAATCCTTGCCGGCAGCCCGGAAGTACAGCTTCACGGAGAATCTCTGCGGCTGACCGGGACAGTACAGTCAACAGGAGTCGTGACAGACAGTTCGATTACGTTGTCCTTTGCCCTTATCCTTCCGGATGAAGCATTTCAATACTATACACAGAATCGATATGATGTTTATGTAAACGGGGTGCTGGACAGCAGTACAGCAGAGAGAGTCGGCCTTATGCAGGCAATTTCGGGTATGAATGACAGACTGAATGGTACCGGTCTGAATTATGAGAGTTATCTGCAGAATATGGGGCGTCAGCTTTTCTATATTGTTGCCGCCAGCTACCTTACAATCTATCTGGCGATCATCTTTATCATCGTTGCGAATACCGTGATCGGGGTCCAGTTCCTGATGAACCAGCAGAAGACGAACCGCAGGTATAAGACACTGATACGGCTGGGCGCAGTGTATGAAGCTCTGTGCAGGTCAGCTGAGAAACAGGTTAACTGGTATTTCGGTATCCCGGTCCTTGTAGCTGCCGCCAGCAGTCTGTTCGCGGTGAGGGCATTGTTCTCCGGTCTGCTCTCTCCAAGGACACAGGGATCTGTCCAGGAGCTGATGCTCATCTCAGCGGCTATGATTCTTGTACTCTGTGTGATAGAATATATCTATATGTCTGCGGTGAAGCGCTCCAGCAGAAGGTATCTGCTGAAACTTATGGTGCCGGAGAGAGAAGAATGACGGCATCGGAAGAAACGGAAAGGCGACGTGTCTGGTGTCGGTGTAAAGTGATGAAGTCAGGAGGTAACAGAACGGGATGAAACGGATTGCAGTTGTGGAGGATGAGCCTCTGATGCGTGAGGAACTGGCTCTGATGCTTAGAAAAGCAGGATATGAAGTGGAAGAAATCACTGAGTTTGAACAGGTGCCAGAGCAGATAGAGCAGCTATCTCCCGATCTTGCGGTGCTCGATCTTAATCTTCCGGGCACCAGCGGATTTCAGATATGCAGAGAGATAAAAGGAAAGAATTCGTTTCCGGTCCTGGTGCTGACCTCGAGAGATCAGCTGAAGGATGAGCTGCACGCACTTGAACTGGGAGCAGACGAATATCTGACCAAACCATGCCGCAGGGAGCGGCTGCTTGCCAGGGTATCCAACGTATTGAAGCGCTATGAAGGAAGGGCGAATCTACTGGAAGGTCCGGGCTTTCTCCTGGACCGCCGGACTTATACGGTATACATCAATAACAATTCTGCTATACTTCCGAAGAATCAGGGCAGGCTGCTCGAGACATTTCTCTCACGAAGTGACAGGACAGCGACAAAAGATGACCTGTGTACGGCGCTGTGGGGCACGGCAGAATATATAGATGAGAATGCACTCCAGGTTAATCTGACACGGCTCAAAAAGACGATGGCAGGACTTGGAATGGAACAGAAGATCACACCGATCCGCGGTGTGGGCTACCGGCTGGAGGATGAAGAGCATGAGAAATAGACTGCAGTATTTGTCACGGTATCTTCCATGGTTTCTGCTCCTGCTGGGGCTCGACGCAATGTCAGCGCTTTTATTATGGCTTTCCGATGCGAAGGCTTTTGCAGTATTGTTGCCGATGATCCTGTTTGCGACAGTTTTATTATTTATTGCTGTGGCATTTGTACTGGCGCGCGCTGAGCAGAGGAAAGAGAATGCTTTCCGGGTATTCCTGAATCATCCTGACGCGCTGAATGAGGAGAAGCTGCTCCGGACGGTCAGCGCCTCCGAACGGGAATCGCTCCGCCTGCTGGGAAATATCCTGCGGGAGAAAGAGCTATTGCGGAGCAGAGCAGAAGCTGCGGCAGAAGATTATGAGGAATATGTAGAGGCGTGGGCGCATGAGACGAAGACGCCGCTGTCGCTTCTGACAATGGTGCTGGACAATCAGGGGGATGAGATTCCCGCACCGGCTGCATTTAAACTGGAGTATGTCAGGAGTCAGCTCCAGGAGCATATTAACCAGATCCTCTATTACGCGCGTTTAAAAAGCGCCCGAAAGGACTATCTTTTTGAACATCTGGATCTTAATGTCTGTATTGAGGAAGTCCTGGAAGAGTACGGTCTGCTTTTGAAAGAGAAGGATTTTCAGGTCAGTATACGGATGCCTTCGATCAAAGTATTTACAGACCGCAGAGGAATTCGGTTCCTGATTGGACAGATTGTGAGCAATGCAGTGAAATACAGTTCGGACAGTCCGAAACTGACGATAACACTGGAGCAGGAAGAGACCGCAGAGATACTGCGGATCCGCGATAATGGTATCGGTGTGAAAGAGTGTGATCTGCCATATATTTTTGAAAAAGGGTTTACCGGAGATCCGACTGATACCGGGAAGAAAGCAACGGGAATGGGACTGTATCTTTCTAAGAAGATGGCGGAGGATCTTAATCTCGAGCTGGAAGTCTGGTCCGAGCGGGGAAAAGGATTTGAAATGACGATCATATTTCCGAGAGTGTGAAATATATGTTTGCCGGGAGATTTTCCCGGCAAACATGAAGATTACGGAAGCAGGAACGCATACATTACTACAAAATGACATGCGCTTCCGGCCATTACGAAGAGGTGGAAGATTTCGTGGCTGCCGAAATTTTTGTGCCTGCTGTTGAACAACGGCAGTTTCAGTGCGTATATCACACCGCCCACCGTGTAAATAATACCCCCTGCCAGGAGCCAGCCGAATGCTGCCGGCGACAGATTGTTCAAAAGCTGGGTGAATGCCAGCACGCAGGTCCACCCCATTCCGATATATAGTACGGATGATACCCATTTCGGGCAATATACCCAGAATGCTTTGATCAGGATTCCGGCAATAGCGATTGCCCAGACGATCGACAGAAGAATGATTCCGAGCCGGCCTTTCAGGACGATAAGGCAGACAGGCGTGTAGCTTCCTGCGATAAGGACCGAGATCATCATATGATCGATCTTTTTTAATATTGTATTTACTTTTTCGGAAATATCAAATGTATGGTATGTTGTACTGGCTGCATATAACAGGATCAGGCTGGCTGCGTATATGGTCATTGATATGATATATATGCGGTCCGGTTCACGGGCAGCTTTGAACAGCAGTGGCACGGCTGCGAAGATAGCCATCACCATTCCGATAAAATGGGTGATTGCGCTGCCGGGCTCTTTGATGTGAAATCTTTTTGGCTGTTGTTTTCTGATTGCAGCTTTACTGCTTATATTTATTGCGTTTGTTATGGTTCCGGTATTTTCCATAAATATGCACCTCCCGGATGTTATAATTACAAGTGGTTTTTAAAACTACATCTAGTATATGCATATATTACATCAAGAATTCATAAAAATCAATTATAAAAATATACAAAATAAAAGCCGGTATACACCGGCTTTTGTAAATAATATAGACTATTTTATAACAGTACCTGTCTTTCCTTTCAAAGCATCTTTTACTTTGTCGAAAGAAGTGATGTAAGCACAGCGGCCTTCACGCTGCTCGATAAATTCAACGGCAGCCCGGAACTTCGGATACATGTTGTAGATACCGAAATGACCTTCTTCCATATATGCTTTTGCCTGTTCGACAGTAATCTCTCCGAGCGGCTGCTCATTTTCCTGTCCCATATTGATACATACCTGCTCAACATTAGTAAGAATGATGAGCATATCTGCATCAACGCCTTCGGCAAGCTTTCCGGCGGCGAGATCCTTTTCAATCACAGCACTGGCGCCTTTCAGATGATTGTCCTGTTCCATGACAGGAATACCGCCGCCTCCTGCTGCGATAACAATCTGGTCAGCGTCCAGAAGGGCGTTGACAGCGTCGAGTTCTACGATTTTTACCGGATTTGGTGCTGATACGACACGTCGGAATCCTTTGCCGGCTTCTTCGATCACATAGTTTCCTTTCCTGCGTTCTTCATTGGCTTCCTGCGCATTCATATAGCGGCCGAGTACTTTCGTAGGTGTATAGAAAGCCTCGTCATACGGGTCAACGATGACCTGTGTCAGTATCGTGCTGACAGTACGGTAGATTCCACGGTTCAGCAGTTCCTCACGGATGCCGTTCTGCAGATCATATCCGATATAGCCCTGGCTCATGGCAGAGCAGACGGACATCGGGCATGCAGTGTATTCCGGATGAGCTTTTGCAAATTCATTCATAGCTGTGTGAATCATACCCACCTGGGGAGCATTGCTGTGAGTAATGGCAACTTTATAACCTTCCTCGATCAGGTCAGCGATGCATTTTGCAGTGCGTGCGATAGCTGCCTTCTGCTCCGGCAGCGTGGTTCCGAGGGCGCGATGCCCTAAAGCTAAAACTACTCGTTTTTTCATAATGTCTCCATTCCGCCGCATATTATATGCGGCATGTTTTTCTAATTCACTTATTAAGAGATAATCTACTGAAAAGTTTACTATCATTTCTGCTAAAAATCAACTGCTGATACATACAGAAAAGACAATGTCGGCAATTAGCAAAATATAAAGTACTGTGCAGAGAAGGATTCTTTTCGAATGGCCGAGCTTCATATACCGGTCCGCCCACCGCGGGGCCAGATAATACAGGAACGCGCATCCGATCAATGCAAATGCAATAGTGCCGCCTAGATAAACTTTGCCGTCCAGATTGAGGAGAAACTCACTGTAATTGCGCAGTCCTTCTCCGGATGCCAATTCCGTCCCCAGATTAATAAAGTATTCAAGCAGTGAATACAGGAGTGCATTGAGCAGGAATACTGCTACCGGTTTCCTGATCAGACGTTTTAACAGAAACAGTATAAGGATGCCATAAATACCGTATAGCAGAATCCAGGGACCATACAGCGGTGTATGGCTTTGGATTACGCCTCTGTTTATCAGATTAATCACTGCTTCCAGTACCCATCCAAAGATGGAAAATGCCGGAAACAAAAACAAATACGAAAGAAGATCGTATCGGCGGTCAGCTTTTAACGGCGACCTTACGGCTTTTAACGGCGGCTGTACTGAAAAGAGAAACACCGGATACTGCTCGGGGGCAAAGTAGGAAATCTTTGTATACGGTCCCTGAGAATCGTCATATAATGCCTTGATGATGAGCAGTTCGTCATCAGAAGGAACATGTTCGAGGTAGGAGTCGTTGAGTTCTTCGTATTTTGCTGAACGTGACAACACATAATTCCTTCTGAGTGTGGCATATAGTTCGGTTCTGCAGGAAGTAATATAGGGATTTACAAAAAGCAGATCCAGTAGTCCGAGAGTAAACAGGGACAGGATATGCCATCCGAGGAAAGACAGATCAAGCAGGAAAAACTTTCGTTTGTTGCGCCGCATGAGCTGCTTTGACAGAAAAAAAGCATCTTTTCTGCTGATTTTCGGATTCTCTGCCAGAATATACGGGATCAATATGTATTCATAATGTTTGATGATCCCGCCGACTATCGTGAGATTCCAGACAGACTGGAACAGGGTGCGCGAGAACATTATCCATGCCGGATGACGTAGATAGCGGAGTTTATAGAGAAAAAAGATTTTGGAGATGGCAGTCTGCGGATAATTGCGGTTTTCCATAAAAAAGCGTTTCTCTCCGATAAGCAGGATATTACTGATAAAGACCTGATAAAAAAGTGCAAACAATATGCTGACAATAGAAAAGATCAGGGCAGAAGAAAATTCTCCGGTCAGGAAATAATTTGCGGTGCGGATAAAACTGAAAAATACGGATATATTGGTAGAAAACAGATCAATGATCATTGAAAGGGAATCGTACAATATCCCGTTTAAAGCTCCGGACAGCGGAGTTCCTTCCAGAAGGTGTACTGCCATGTCCAAAACTGCTTCGGAATTGGGAATGCCGGATACATATGCAGCATCGTTGCCCAATGATCCAGAGGAAATCTGCAGGTTTAGAAACGTTGTGGAAAAGGAGTATGCTGTTGTGAGCATGGCAATTAAAAAACAGACGGGAAGAATACGAAAATATCCCTGTTTCATGAGCGCCATTGCTTTCTTTTTAATTACCTTTCTCTTCCACATGCCAGATCCCTCCGCCGGATAAAATGATAGTATATTATAATATGGAAACCGGGGGAATTGCAAGAGCCGCAGTGTTACGAGACACTATTTGTGGAGTGCCTCATGCTCCCTGCGGATCTCTTTAAAACAGTCCGGTGCAGTCCATGTGCTGTTGGTGGGTGTCAGAATTGCTTTATAAGGGAACGGTCCGGCACCGCATCGCCTGAGTGCGGCGAGCACCTTATTCAGGCGACTATCGCTTAAGAAGCAGAATACAAACATAGTGCCGGGAAGTTCGGGCCCTTCGTATTTTGACTCTGCGGGAGACATTTCCTTTATTCCGGCGAGGACGCCAAGCGGCTGGCAGTAATCTTCCTTTTTAATCTTCCTAAGCCGGATATGAAGTGGAAAGAGTGCTGTCTCGATTTTGAGCAGTTCCTCCCTGGCGGGTGCATTGAATAGCAGAATTGTTTCCTTCATTATTTATATCACTCCTGATTGTTAAGATGTTGGTGTTATGTTTTCTTTATTGTAAAGCATACAGGCACAAAAGTGAAGGTGGATATTTTCGGAAATGTGCATACAATATCATATAAAGAGCTGTGTGGTGAAGAAGTATGCGACTCTGTGAACTTCGGGACAAAGAAGTGGTAAATATCTGCAGCGGGAAACGCCTGGGCTGTATCGTGGATGTGGAGATAAATATCTGCAGTGGCGAGGTGGAAGCTGTTATTATCCCGGGGCCGGGTAAAATCTGCGGTTTCCTCGGGACGGACTGTGAATATGTGATTCCGTTTGCATGTATACGGAAGATCGGACCGGATATCGTGATTGTTGAAATTAAGGAGGAAAAGTTTTTGCAAAAGTTTTGACGATTGTGTATAATGTATGCAGATTAACAGCAGCGGCATGCAGGTATCAGGACTTTTTCAGATGCAGCCGCGCTGAGAAAGGCGGAATATATTATGAGATGTCCATATTGCGGTAATCCGGATACCAGAGTTATAGATTCCAGACCGGCTGAGGATAAAAGTTCAATCAGACGGCGCCGTTCCTGTGACGAGTGCGGGAGGAGATTTACTACTTATGAAAAAGTGGAGACAATCCCGCTGATCGTGATCAAAAAAGACAATAACCGTGAGCAGTATCAGCGCTCTAAGATAGAAAAGGGAATCTTAAGTGCATGTTACAAACGGCCGGTTCCGGCGGAAGATATCCAGAAGACGATAGATGCTGTAGAATTGGAGATTTTTAACCGGGAAGAGAAGGAAATTCCGAGCAGTGTGATCGGTGAGATCGTCATGGAGAAACTGGAAGATCTCGATCCGGTGGCGTATGTTCGTTTTGCATCTGTTTACAGAGAGTTCAAGGATGTGAATACATTCATGGACGAACTTAAAAAGTTCCTGCAATAGTTATGCGTACCTATAAATTGACGATCGCCTATGACGGGACAAGATATCAGGGGTGGCAGCGCCAGGCAAACACTGACAGGACGATACAGGGAATACTGGAGCGGGTGATTTCAGAGCAGGCCGGGTATCCGGTGGAAATAGACGGATCCGGAAGGACGGATGCAGGAGTGCATGCTTCGGGTCAGACCGCAAGTGTAGTGTTGAGCGGAATAACGTCGGAGAGCTTTTTTACAGAGGAAATCAACCGGATTCTTCCGGAAGATATCCGGATCCTTGAGGCGGACCTTGTGAAAAGCGGGTTTCATGCAAGAAAGAGCGCTGTCGGCAAGGTCTATGAGTACCGGATCGATACCGGAACAAAGCCGGATGTGTTTCAAAGGCGTTACTGCTTTCATTTTCCTCATGAGCTTGATCTTGATATTATGAGAAGAGCGGCGGAGAAACTCAAAGGAACCCATGAATTTGCGGGATATACGGATAAAAAAGACGAAAAGTCCACAAAGCGGACAATTTATGATATAATAGTCAGCGGACAAGGCAGCAGTGTGACCATCCGCTATGAAGGGACAGGCTTTCTCTACCACATGGTGCGGATACTGACGGGGACACTGCTTGAAGCAGGATTGCACCAGCGCACGGTAGAGAGTGTGGCAGAGGTCCTGCTTACAAAAGACCGAAGACAGGCAGGATTTCTTGCCCCGGCAAGAGGCTTGTTCTTGCGAGAGGTACATTACGATCAAAGGGGCAGATAAAGATTATCTGCCCTTACTTGCGCGAACAGCGTGAGCTGTATGGTATCGTGCAGATCAGAAAGTAATAGGAGGTATGCATGAAACTGATATCATGGAATGTCAACGGAATCCGGGCTTGCGTCCAGAAAGGATTTCTTGACTTTTTTAAAGAGGCGGACGCCGATATCTTCTGCATCCAGGAGACAAAGATGCAGGCGGGGCAGCTCGACCTCGAACTGCCGGGATATCACCAGTACTGGAATTATGCTGTGCGGAAGGGATATTCCGGAACTGCGGTATTCACGAAGAAAGAGCCGCTCAGCGTGACGTACGGCATTGGCATCGAGGAACATGATCAGGAAGGCCGTGTTATTACATGTGAATTCGACGACTTTTATTTTGTTACTGTATATACGCCGAACTCGCAGAATGAGCTGGCGCGTCTTGATTACCGCATGAAATGGGAAGATGATTTCCGGGCTTATTTAAAGAAGCTAGAGGAAGCTAAACCTGTTATCGTAACAGGAGACATGAACGTCGCTCACAGAGAGATAGACCTGAAGAATCCGAAGACAAACCGGCGGAATGCGGGATTTACCGACGAGGAGAGACAGAAGTTTACAGAACTTCTTGATGCGGGCTTTATTGATACATTCCGGTATTTCTATCCGGAACAGACAGGGATCTACTCCTGGTGGTCCTACCGGTTCAGCGCCCGTGCCAAAAACGCAGGGTGGCGCATCGACTATTTCTGCGTTTCAGAAAGTCTGAAGGACCGGCTTGAAGACGCGAAGATCCTGACGGATGTCATGGGATCGGATCACTGCCCGGTTGAACTGGATCTTAAGTAACAGAATTGACCTTAAATATCTCATTGTTTGAGAAGGAGGATGAACGAAAATGACAAAGATAGATATTATCTCCGGCTTCCTCGGAGCCGGAAAGACAACCCTGATCAAAAAACTGCTCTCAGAGGCATTTACAGGAGAGCAGGTCGTACTCATCGAAAATGAATTCGGTGAGATAGGAATTGACGGCGGATTCTTAAAAGAGTCCGGCATCGAGATCCGCGAGATGAACTCAGGATGCATCTGCTGCTCGCTTGTGGGAGATTTTGGAAAATCTCTGCGGGAGGTAGTGGACACATATCATCCGGACCGTATCCTGATCGAGCCGTCCGGCGTAGGCAAACTCTCAGACGTGATCAAGGCAGTACAGGATGTCCAGGAGGAGATTGATGCACAGCTCAACAGCTTCACAACAGTTGTGGATGTGACAAAATGCAGGATCTATAGAAAGAACTTTGGTGAATTCTTCAGCAACCAGATCGAATATGCAGGAGCGGTCATCTTAAGCCGTACAGACAAGGCAAAACCGGAGAAGATCGAAGAGAGTGTTGTTCTGCTGCGGGAGCTCAATGACAAGGCTCCGTTTATCACGACTCCGATCGCGCAGCTTCCGGGGAAAAAGATTCTTGAGACGATGGAATCCAGTAAATCCCTTGAGGAAGAACTTCTTGACGAGATCATCTGCCCGGAGTGCGGTCATCACCATGAAGAGGGTGAGTGCTGCGGCCATGACCACGAGCATGAGCACCATCATCACGAGCATGAACACCATCATCATGAGCATGAAGAGCACGATCATCACCATGACCACGATCGCGGCGAATGCTGCGGCCATGATCATGACCATCACCACCATCACGACCATGCAGGTCATCATCATGCAGATGATGTGTTTACAAGCTGGGGACGTGAGACAATCCACACATATACAAAGGATCAGATCAGCAATATCCTGAAAGAACTGGAGACAGACGAAAGTTACGGAAATGTCCTGCGTGCAAAAGGAATGGTGGCAGGAGCTGACGGCGAGTGGATTTATTTCGATATGGTTCCCGAGGAGCATGAAGTCCGTACAGGAGCACCGGAATACACGGGCAGGATCTGTGTGATCGGCGCCGAACTCAACGAGGATAAACTGGCAGCATTATTCGGACTGGCACAGGAGGCGAACTAAGATGTATGAACCGGAAGTTATGGTTTATCTTATGACTGGTTTCCTGGACAGTGGAAAGACACAGTTCCTTACTTTTACACTGGAGCAGGATTATTTCCAGATTGACGGCAAGACTCTGCTGATCCTCTGCGAAGAAGGAGAGGAAGAGTATGATCCGATGGAAATGCTCAAGTATGGCGTTGTCATAGAGAAGGTCGAAGACCAGGAAGACCTGACGGAAGAATGGCTTGAGGAAATGAACAGGAAACACGGGCCGGAGCGTGTAGTTGTGGAATACAACGGCATGTGGAAAGTAAGTGACTTTGAGAATCTGAAGCTGCCTGAAGGGTGGGGTATTGAGCAGAAGATAACTACGGTAGATGCAAGCACGTTTCAGATGTATCTTACAAATCTGAAGCCTCTCTTTGTCGAAATGGTCAGAGGCGCGGATATGGTGCTCTTCAACCGCTGTGAGGATATTAAGCCTCTCGCGGGATACCGCCGCAGTGTGAAAGTAGTAAGCCCGCAGGCAGAAGTAATCTTTGAGGATGAACAGGGAGAAATCGAAAATATATTTGAAGATGAAGTTCCTTATGATCTGAAAGCCCCGGTTATCGAGATTGAAAAAGAGGATTACGGTATCTGGTATGTAGATATGATGGAAAATCCGGACAGATATAAAGGAAAAGTAGTGGAATACACCGCAAAGGTGCTCAAGCCCAGATCATTTCCTGCAAAAGTGTTTATGGCGGGGCGCATGGCGATGACATGCTGCGCGGATGATACATCATTCCTCGGTTATGTGTGCAGAAGTGCTTACGCACCGAAACTTAAGCCCGGGCAGTGGGTGAAGATCCGGGCAAAAATCCGCTTCGCGAACCTGTCAGTCTACCGCGGAGAAGGTCCGGTACTGGAAGCGGAACATATAGAGCTTGCAGACCCGATAGAAGAACTGGTATACTTTAATTAGTGTAAATCAATTATCAGCAGGAGGTATTCTGAGATGGAGAAAAAATATGATGTGATCGCCCTTGGCGAGCTCTTGATCGATTTCACGATGAACGGACAGAGCGAACAGGGAAACAATATGTTTGAGGCATGCCCGGGCGGAGCGCCGTGCAATGTACTGGCTCTCCTTAATAAAATGGGAAAGAAGACGGCATTCCTCGGTAAAGTAGGAAAGGACCAGTTCGGCACATTGCTGAGAGATACGATTACAGATGCGGGAATCGACGCATCTCATCTGATGGTCGATGACACGGTAAATACAACACTGGCGTTCGTCCATACATTTCCGGACGGGGACCGCGAATTTTCTTTCTACCGTAACCCGGGAGCTGACATGATGCTCACGGAAGATGAAGTAGATCCCGAGTTTATCGCGCAGACAAAAATCCTCCATTTCGGTACGCTCTCCATGACACATGACGGAGTGAGAGCAGCGACAAAAAAGGCGGTGCAGGCTGCAAAGGACGCCGGCTGTCTCGTATCCTTTGATCCGAATCTGCGCCCGCCGCTCTGGTCATCCCTCGATCTTGCGAAAGAACAGATGGAATATGGTTTCGGAGTGTGCGACATTTTGAAGATCTCTGACAACGAGATCCAGTTCGTATCCGGAAAAGAGGATTATGACGAGGGAATCGCCTATCTCCAGGAGAAATATAATATCCCGCTTATCCTTCTCACGATGGGAAAAGAGGGAAGCCGCGCATACTATAAAGGAAAATGCGTAGAGCGCCCGGGATTTGCCGTTAAGGCGATCGAGACGACAGGCGCCGGGGATACCTTCTGCGGCAGCTCGCTGAACTATATCGTAGAGCACGGATTTGATGATCTGACGGAAGATCAGTTAGGCGAACTGCTCACATTCGCAAACGCGGCAGCAGCAATCGTGACGACGAAGAAAGGCGCGATCCGGTCCATGCCGGAGAGGGAGGAAGTTGAGGCTCTCTTGGGAAAATAAAACCAGCGGATATCCGAAGGTACCGGGGGTTCAAAATAAAGGCGGGAGCTGCATTGTCAATGTGTAAAAAGAAGACATTTTGACTGTTTCTTTTAACTTATTGACTAATGCAGTTCCTGCCTTTTGTGTATAATAGGAACCAGAAAACAGGAGGTACATACAATGGAGAAAATGAAAGTATCATATAGCAGGAGAACAGTCATGATGCTGACAGGTATTTTGTTTATCAGTCTTTGTGTTGGCTGTTATCGGCTGAGTAATTTCGGTGTGGATGCTTTTACCTGCATGAATCTGGGAATCAGCGGTTTCTTGCATATGAGTTTTGGCACATGGCAGCTCATTATGAATGCGGTCATACTCGTCGTGGTCTTTTTTACAGTGCGGAAGAATATCGGAGCCGGAACCATTATCAATATGGTCTGTGTAGGATACGGAGCGGATTTTATCTGCTGGATCGTTGAGGATATGCTTAAGGTGGAAGCAGGGCTGCCCTTAAGGATTTTGTTCCTTGTATCCGGCTGTCTGTTTGCAGGGCTGGGCGTAGCTTTTTACATCGTGGCAGATATGGGGATTGCGCCTTATGACAGCGTAGCATTTATTATACAAAAAGCGTTGAAAGGAAAGATACAATTTCAGTATGCCAGAGTATGCAGTGATGTTGCGGTAATTATTATAGGCGTGTTCTTCTGCTTGGTTTCCGGAGGCAATCTGTGGGAAATCGTGGGGATTGGTACGATATGCAATGCATGTTTTAATGGTCCGCTCATCCAGTTTTTCCGGGGACATGTCAGTGAACCAATCCTGCACAATAAAGAAAAATCTGTATAACTATTTCATCACCCGGTTCTTATTTCTCCATTCTCTTGGAGATACCCCATAAACATTTTTATATGCTCTGGAGAAATGAAGCTGGTTTGAATATCCAACAGCATTGCCGATGTCGCTGATGGATAAATCTGTCAGCTTCAGGAGTTCTGCTGCTTTTGCCATCCGGTAGCTGAGCAGGAACTGCTGGGGGGATTTCCCGACAGTTTCTTTGAAAATACGCCCGAAGTAGGTGCGGTTCAGCCCGCAGAAGGAAGCGATATTTTCGATGGAAATATCGTTCGGGAAGTTCTGTTCGATGTAGTTGAGCGCCTCTTTTATATAGAAGTCTCTTACCCGTCCGCTTGTCGTCATCTGTGATGAAGAGGAACGGGAAAGATAGTCGATAAAGAGATAGAGATGCCCCATGAGATGAAAAGGCGGAGCATCGTGATGTTCTGCGATGTACAGCATCTCGTCTTTCATATTTTCCCGAAGATCTTTATAGGCAGCGTGATAGACAGGATGGTCGGGCGACAGTCCGGCCGTCTCGATAATCTCACGCGCGCGCATGCCGTCAAATTCGATCCAGATATATTCCCAGGGAAGTTTCGGGTCTGCAATGTAGGTATTGATCTGACGGGGGAAGATCATGAATCCCTCCCCGCTTCTGATCTGATATTCATGGGAAATCCCCCTGGAATCGTTAGCCATCAGCCTGCCGGTCCCGGAGAGGACATAGTGGAACAGATAATGATTCCTTGTGGCAGGACCGAAAGAATATGCAGGAGGACACTGTTCCATTCCGTACTGGTACAGGCTCAGGTCAACGAAGTTCTCATTCGGGAATATAGAAAATACAGGCTCGCTCATAGAAATCTCCTTAATTTAGTCAGTATGTGTATTGTGCTCAAAAAAGAAAGTTTTTCCCCTCTGTTTATGGATAATTATAACACGAAATATATCGAAATGCGACCTCACTATACATAAAACGGATATAAGTTGCATTTTGGCATAAAATATGGATGATATAGATATTTTAGAAATATTTTATAATTGATATAATGTGACCATAAGCGGAAAAGCTAAAAAGGAAGGAGCTGAAACTACTATGAAAAAGAAAAAGGTGATCAGTACGGTGCTTGCGGTTTCTATGCTTGCAGCAGTCATTCTTCCGGGATGCGGTTCGGATGAGAACAGCGGAAAAACGGAGATTGAGATCCTGCAGTACAAGCCGGAGGCGGCAACATACTTCGATCAGGTGGAAGAACAGTTCAATGCGACCCACGATGATATTCATCTGACGATCAGTTCACCGAACGATGCCAGTACGATTATGAGGACGAGATTCATCCGTGAAGATTACCCGGACATCATCGGCATAGGGGGGGACATCAATTACTCTTATTATGTGGACGCTGATATTCTGGCGGATGTATCGGATTATGAGGGACTTTCAGATGTCAAGCAGTCGTACATCGATATTCTGGAGAATCTTGAGATCACGCCGAAAGACGGCACATACGGCGTACCTTATGTGGCAAATGCAGCGGGTATTCTCTACAATAAGGATATGTTTGAGGAGCATGGCTGGGAGATTCCGGAGTCATGGAGTGAACTGATCGATCTGTGCGAGGAGATCCGGGCGGAAGGAATCCTGCCGTTCTATTTCGGGTTCCGTGATACATGGACCTGTCTGGCTCCGTGGAACTCTCTTGCAGTCGATCTGGCGCCGGCAGACACGTGTCAGCAGGTAAATGCAGGTGAGACAACATTCTCAGAAGAGTATGTGGAAGTGGCTGAGAAATGTCTGGAATTGGTAAGTTACGGTCCTGAAGATCCTTTCGCATACGGCTATAACGATGCATGTACGGCATTTGCAAACGGTGAGTCCGCAATGTACCCGATCGGAAGCTATGCAGTACCGCAGATCCTTTCGGTAAATCCGGAGATGAACATCGATTCATTCGTGACGCCGGGAAATGACGATTCGTCGAAGAATACGCTGAATTCAGGCGTGGATCTTATGTTTGCAGTAACGGCGGAGTGTGAGAACAAGGAGGCTGCATACGAAGTACTCGACTTCCTGATGGCGGATGAGAACATCCAGGCATATATTGACGACCAGAATGCGGTTCCGTGTAAAGACGGAGACTTCGACCTTGCTCCGATGCTCGACGGCATGACACCATTTATCGAGTCCGGAAACATGACGGACTATCAGGATCACTACTATCCTTCAGAGATGGCGGCAGACGCACTCATCCAGACGTATCTGATCAACAAGGATGCGGACGCATTCCTCAAAGATTTTGATACACGCTGGCAGAGATATAACAGAGATATCATCCGTGCAGTCCAGGAATACAACGAAGAGCACGGTACCGCCGAGTAGGAAAGGAGTGGGAAGATTATGAAAAAAGTAAATGACAGCAAGCGGACTTATATGCTGATCACAATACCGATCCTTGCACTGTTTGTCTGCTTTAACACAGTGCCGCTGATCCGCGGTGTGATTTACAGTTTTACGAACTTTAAAGGATTTGGTACATACGATTTTGTAGGCTTCCGCAACTATATGGATCTGTTTACAGATCCGAGAATCGGCGGATCCTACCTCTTTACGATCAAACTGGCTGTTGCGGCTACAATCGTGACGAATGTGATCAGTCTGATCCTTGCGCTGGGCCTGAACAGCAGGATCAAGGGCAAGACATTCTTAAGAGCGGCATACTTCGTACCGAACGTACTCGGAGCGCTGGTTGTAGGTTACATCTTCCAGTACCTCTTTACATACATTCTGCCGGGGCTTGGCGATGCGCTCGGGATCGAGGCATTACAGGGAAGTATGCTTTCTAACAGCAAGACGGCATGGATCGCAATCGTGATCGTCTGCGCATGGCAGTCTATCGCTATGAATACGATCATCTACATCTCCGGTCTGCAGACAGTGCCGGAAGATGTATATGAGGCAGGAGACCTTGACGGAGCCACAGGATGGAAGAAGTTCAGATACCTTACATTCCCGCTGATCATTCCGTTCTTCACCATCAACATGGTTCTGTGTGTAAAGAATTTCCTGATGGTATTCGACCAGATCATGGCTATGACAAAGGGCGGTCCGGAGCAGAGCACAGAGTCTATTTCATACCTGATATACAACAACGGTCTTTCAGGCGGAAGCTTCGGATATCAGAGCGCGAACGCGGTTGTATTCTTCATTGTAATCGTGGCGATCTCTGTAGCGCAGATGACTATATCAAGTAAGAAGGAGGAGCAGTTATAATGTATGAGAAAATGAAAGCAAGAGTAAACTGGCCAATCACAATCCTTCTGTTTATCGGACTTATTACAGTAGCATTTCCGCTGTATATGACGATTGTAATCGCATTTAAGCAGCCGTCTGAGATGACCAACAGTATCTCGGGGATCCTGTCCCTGCCGGCACACTGGAGCCTGAGCAACTTCGCACAGGCAATGGAACTGACTGACTTCTGGCGTTCTCTGGGGAACAGCTTACTGGTAACGATCAGTACGGTCGTGCTGTGTATCCTGCTTCATTCTCTGATGGGATTCGCAGTGGGAAGAAATAAAGCGCACAGCAAGGTTTACAATCTGGTATATCTGTTTATCGTAAGCGGTATGTTTGTTCCGTTCGCGATCCTGATGATGCCTCTGGCAAAACAGACTGCGGAGATGCATCTTGATAATTGGGCTGGCGTTATCATCCTTTATGTGGTATTCTATATGCCGATGAATTTACTTCTTTACACAGGATACCTTGTAAATATCCCGATCGCACTTGAAGAAGCGGCGAGAGTGGACGGAGCGAGCACATGGCGCACATTCTGGAAGATTATCTTCCCGATCATGAAGCCCATGCATGCGACAGTTGCGGTTATTACGGCGCTGGCAGTATGGAACGATGTTATGACTCCCCTGATCATTATGTCAGGAAAAGGATCAAACACGCTGCCTCTGGCACAGCTGACGTTCCAGACACAGTTCGGTACGAACTACAACCTGGCGTTTGCATCCTATCTGCTGGCTCTGATCCCGATTATCATCTTCTATGTAATCTGCCAGAAACATATTATTAACGGAGTGGTAAACGGCGCTGTGAAATAAGTGAGCCCTGATGCGCATCCGCGCGTCTTACCCGGGCGGGTGTTATGTGCGAAGAAGTACATTCACCCGCCCTTTTCCTTTAAACTAAATATTCACAGATCAGGAGAAAATATTATGAGCATAGTATATGACGAGACGCAGAAGACGTTTACTCTTCATACGAAGAACACAACATATCAGATGCAGGTGGACAAGTATGGTTTCCTGCTGCATTTGTATTACGGGAAACATGCAGAAGGCTGCATGGACTATCTGCTGACTTATTATGACAGGGGGTTTTCAGGAAATCCGTATGACGCCGGAAATGACAAGACATACTCGATGGATTCTCTGCCGCAGGAATTTCCTTCTCTGGGAACGGGAGATTACCGTACGCCGGCGTGCATTATCAAGAATACGGACCGGACCTACTGCAGTGACTTCCGGTATGAAAGCCACAGCATCCGGGACGGGAAATATGCTCTGGAAGGACTTCCGGCAGTCTATGCGGATGACAGTGAAGCGCAGACTCTTGAGGTGGTACTTGAAGACCGGGTGACCGGGGTACAGGCAGTACTTCTTTACAGTGTGCTCCCGGAGTATGATATCATTACAAGGAGTGTGCGGATCGTAAATGCAAGCAGCGGACATATTTCTGTGAAAAAGCTTGCGCCGGCATGCCTGGATATGGTGGGCGGACAGTATGATTTTATTACATTCTACGGACGCCATGCCATGGAGAGAAATATGCAGAGGATGCCGATCGGACACGGAGTACAGAAGATCGGAAGCCTGAGAGGATCATCGAGTCATCAGTATAATCCGGCAGTTATTATGGCGGAACATGAAGCAACCGAAGATGCGGGAGGCTGCTACGCAATGGCGTTTGTTTACAGCGGCGGTTTTCAGAGCGAAGCTGGACAGGATCAGTATTATCAGACAAGACTCCTGATGGGATTTTCTGAGGAGCAGTTTGCATATCCGCTCAGCGCAGGTGAAGAATTCCAGTCCCCTGAGGTTATCATGAGTTATTCTTCCGAAGGTCTTGCAAGGCTTTCTCAAAATCTTCACCGATGCATGCGGACGCACCTGTGTAGAGGAAAATATAAAGAGGTCGTGCGTCCTATTCTGTTAAACAGCTGGGAGGCGTCTTACTTTGATTTCACAGGAAAGTCTCTTCTTAAGCTGGCATCAGAGGCAGCAAAACTGGGAATTGAGATGTTTGTATTGGATGACGGCTGGTTTGGAAAGCGTGACAGCGAACTGCGCGGACTGGGAGACTGGAAGGTCAATGAGGAAAAACTGGGCTGTACACTTGGTGAGCTGATTGGGAAGATCAATGACATGGGCCTCAAATTCGGTATCTGGATCGAGCCCGAGATGGTTAATGAAGACAGCGACCTCTACCGTGAACATCCGGACTGGGCCTTTGTCATACCGGGACGCCGGCCAAATCGGTCCAGACATCAGCTTGTCCTTGATTTCTCGAGAAAAGAAGTGGTAGATCATATTTACAACCAGATTTGTTCGGTACTGGATCAGGGAAATGTGGAATATATCAAGTGGGATATGAACCGGAGCATTGCAGATGTTTATTCGGCAACGGCGGACAGCCAGGGGCGTGTACTGCATGACTATGTGCTGGGACTTTATGATTTCCTTGAGCGTCTGGTTAATCGGTATCCGAATATTCTGATTGAAGGATGCAGTGGCGGCGGCGGACGTTTTGACGCCGGTATGCTGTACTATACGCCGCAGATCTGGTGCAGCGATAATACGGATCCGATCGACAGACTGGAGATTCAGTATGGTACATCGTTTATTTATCCGGCTTCCTGCGTAGGTTCCCATGTATCTGCGTCGCCGAATCATCAGACCGAGAGAGTGACACCGATGAAGACACGCGGAACAGTGGCTCTTGCCGGTACTTTCGGGTATGAGCTGAATCTGAATGAACTCAGTGAAGAAGAAAAAGCAGAGATCCGCCGACAGATAGCAGAGTACAAGAAGTTCGCTGCTCTCGTGCAGAGAGGGCTTTATTACCGCCTTACGAATCCTCAGACGGACAACCAGGGAGCATGGGAGTTTGTATCAGAAGATCAGAAAGAAGCACTGGTCCAGGTGGTTGGTATTAAGAAACATGCAAATATGACGGTAGATTATATTAAAGTCAAAGGACTGAAAGAGAATACAATGTACCGTGAGACAACAACCGGAAAACTGTACAATAGTACAGCTCTCAGAGAAGCGGGCGTGCCGAAACCTGTACTCCACGGAGAGTATCAGGCATATCAATGGCATTTTGTCCAGGAAGATTAATATACGGGGGATAGTATCATGGCAAAGAAATCAAGAGTAGCAAGAAAGAAGCAGGCAGCAGCTAACAGAAAGACAGTGACAGCAGCGCAGAACGTGAAGAAAGCACCGGCTGTCGAAGCGGTAAAAGAAGAGACAGCAGCGGTGAAAGCAGCAGAAGAAGCAGAAGCGGCCGAGGCGGCGAGAAAAGCAGCAGAAGAAGAGGCGAAAGCAGCCGAGGCGGCGAGAAAAGCAGAAGAAGAGGCGAAAGCGTCCGAGACGGCGAGAAAAGCAGAAGAAGAGGCAAAGAAAGAGGAGAATGACAGAATCTTTGCACAGCGGCTGGAGCGCCATCATGATGAGCTCCGCTGGCTGTATATGGAACTGTACGGCAACGATGATATGTTTGCAGAGCTGTGCGATCAGATGAAACGCTATTACGATGAGCGTAATGATAAGCTGAAAACGCTTGATGCGGAGCGTGAAGCTGAGGGAGAATGGTACCGCAAGCGTGATATGCTCGGCATGATGATGTATATCGACAATTTTGCCGGAAATATCAAAGGTGTACAGGAGAAGCTCCCTTACCTCGAGAAATGTAATGTGAATTATGTCCATCTGATGCCGTTCCTTGACTCTCCGAAGGGTCGTTCAGACGGTGGGTATGCGGTGGCTGATTTCCGCAAGGTGAAACCAGAACTCGGAACGATGGAAGATCTGTCAGAACTGGCAGAGAAATGCCATGAGAAAGGCATCAGCCTCTGTATGGATTTCGTCATGAACCACACATCAGAGGATCATGAGTGGGCAGTGAAGGCGCGCCAGGGAGACGGGGAATATATGAGCCGGTATTTCTTCTATGCAGATCCTTCCATTCCGCAGGAATATGAAAAGACGGTGCCGCAGGTGTTCCCGACAACAGCGCCGGGCAACTTTACCTATCTGCCGGAGCTCGGACACTATGTGATGACCACATTCTATCCGTACCAGTGGGATCTGAACTACCGCAATCCGCGCGTATTCAACGAGATGATGTATAACTTCCTGTACCTGGCTAATCAGGGAATGGATATCATCCGTATCGATGCGGTGCCGTATATCTGGAAAGAGCTGGGTACAAACTGCAGGAATCTTCCGCAGGTACACACGATCGTCCGTATGATGCGTATGATCGGTGAAATTGTCTGCCCGGGAATCGTGCTGCTCGGAGAGGTTGTTATGGAGCCGGATAAGGTGGCTCCGTATTTCGGTACGGTTGAGAAGCCGGAGTGTCATATGCTCTACAATGTGACAACTATGGCGACAACGTGGAACACGGTCGCAACAAGAGACATCAGGCTTTTAAGAAAGCAGATGGATATTGTGTGTGCGCTTCCGAGAGAATACACATTCCTTAATTATCTGAGATGTCATGACGATATCGGCTGGGGGCTGGATTATGACACTCTGAAAACGTGGGGCATGGAGGAAGTACCTCACAAGAAATATCTGAATGATTATTTCCAGGGTAAGACAGAGGGCAGCGTCAGCCGCGGTGAGCTCTACAACGAAGATCTGGTGACCGGAGACGCAAGATTCTGTGCGACAACAGCATCCATGTGCGGCGTTGAGAGTGCGGGATTCGAGCAGGATGAACAGAAGATGGATCAGGCGATAACAAAAGATGTGATGCTCCATGCCTATATGTTCACCCAGTCGGGCATCCCGATGCTTTACAGTGGTGATGAGATCGGACAGGTAAATGACTATACCTATAAGGACGATCCGGAGAAAGCACCGGATTCCCGCTATATCCACAGAGGAAAATTCAACTGGGATCTTGTGGATAATATCGGGAATAAGGAAAGTGTGCAGGGAAAAATATTCCAGGCATTGGATAAGCTGGAAGCAATCCGCAGAAACGAGGCTGTGTTCAATACCGATGCGGAAGTATATACAAAAGACTACAGCGACCAGTCTGTCCTCTGGATCATCAGAAGGGCAGAAGGAGAAGAACTCCATGCAGTATTTAACTTCAGCGATTATCCGAAGACGATATGGATGCCGGAGACGGCAGAGTATACAGATCTTCTGACAGGCAAGAAGGCGGAAGTGACGACGGTGGATCTGCCGGGCTGGGGATTCTTCTGGATGAAGAAAAAGCTGTAATATGCATTTATAAAGCGTAATAATCAAATAAGCAACCGGGCTGTTTTAAAATGCCCGGTTGCTTATTTGTTATAAAGACACTGAAATCTTGAGAAAAAGTGTGGAAAGTATACCTCACTATTCTTCGAATGAAAGATTGGAAGGTGCGGAGGGCAGCTCGCCTGTCAGGTCGAGCGTTGTTGTTGGTATGGAGAGATCTACTTCCTGAAAAGCGGCGTTGTCAAACCAGATCTGCCCCTGTCCGCTTAACAGAACGCCGATACTGATGACAGCGGCGTCCTGCGGAACGTCCAGTACACAGGAATAGCAGTTCCATCCGGTCGTGCCCTCTATTCCCCTGTTCTGCATGTTGTCAAGACTCAATGTGCGGCTGAATGCATCGTCAAGCCGCAGCCAGAGCCCGGCCCATCCTGTTACATCTTCGGATTTAACGAAGCCGGAGAAGCGTACGCGTCTGCCTCTGTATTCTTTCGCGCTGAACTGCTGCATGACTGTAGCGTATTCATCAACAGTGTACGATTCGCCGGCAGATTTGATTGATACACATTTTGAACCGGTGTGAAAGATGTCGGAATCAATCCGGCACTGGTATTTATCCGGGGCTGTGCCTGTTATGATCCAGTTTTTGATTTCTGATCTATCGCTCATTTCAATACCTCCTGTTATCAGATCTTTTAATGCTCTTCTGTATTTTCCGGGCGGTAGTTTGTAGACTTTTTTGAACGCCCGGGTAAAAGATTCCTGTGATTCAAAACAAAAATACATCGCGATGTCGAGGATGGAGAGGTTTGTTGTCCGTAAAAGTCGTGAGGCTCCTGCAAGGCGGCGCTTACGGATATATTCATACAGCGGAATACCGGTCTCGTGTTTAAATATCCTGTGGAAATGATACTTTGAGAACCCTGCTGCTCCGGCGATATCGTCTAAAGTAAGCGGCTTGTCAAGATTTGATTCGATATAGGACAGTGCTGCCTGTATTTCTGCAGAATATGTCATGTGTCTCACCTCTTTCCTGTGATAGAAAGTATATCACAAAGCATAGCCGGAGTTTTGATTAATCTTGCGATAGAGAGATCCTTTCCCGTAATACATTTCAAAATAGACGGCAGCAGTATTTAAGAATGATTTGACATTTGCGGGAGCAGACTATATAATGAATGACGAAACAAGGGCGTTTTCTATAGGCAGAGAACGCCCTTTTGTCTTTTGGGAGGAACATACTGTCA
This sequence comes from Mediterraneibacter catenae, assembly GCF_008691045.1. Lineage (GTDB taxonomy): Bacteria > Bacillota > Clostridia > Lachnospirales > Lachnospiraceae > Mediterraneibacter > Mediterraneibacter ornithocaccae. The sequence goes on along the minus strand of NZ_VMSO01000005.1, from coordinate 121,125 downwards.
GCTCAGCCATGCCATTCATAATTTGGCGTTGCATGACTGAACTGGTAACTCAAATGAAAAGGAGGTTTCATTTTATGCATAATTATACAAGGGAGGATATCCTGCGGCTTGTGGAAGAAGAGGATGTCGCTTTCATCCGCCTTCAATTTACCGACATCTTCGGGGCAATGAAAAATATGGCTGTGACCGTCAGTCAACTTGAAAAAGCTTTGGATAACCGCTGCATGTTCGATGTGTCTTCGCTGGAGGGGCTGTCAGGTGAAGAGGATTCCGATATGTATCTCTATCCGGATCTGAGCACATTTGAGATCTTTCCCTGGCGGCCCCAGCAGGGAAAGGTGGCCCGCCTTATCTGTGATGTGTATCGGACGGATGGTACGCCATATGAAGTTGACCCGCGATATGTACTGAAGCGGGCAATCGCCCATGCGGCTGAGCTTGGCTATACGCTTAATGCGGGACCGGAGTGTGAGTTCTTCCTGTTCCATACTGATGATGATGGCCTGCCGACAACTCTTACACATGAAAGGGGCGGATATTTCGACGTGGGACCGGTCGATTTTGGTGAAAATGCAAGGCGCGATATGGTGCTGACTCTTGAAGATATGGGGTTTGAGATCACATCGTCCCACCACGAGATCGCGCCGGCACAGCATGAGATCGATTTCCGGTATGACGAGGCGCTGGTGACGGCCGATAATCTTATGACATTCAAGATGGTGGTGAAGACGATCGCGAAGCGCCACGGGCTTCATGCAACGTTTATGCCGAAGCCGAAGATTGAAACTTATGGATCGGGTATGCATATCAATCTGTCTTTGAGCCGGGACGGGGTAAATACATTCCAGAGCGAAAATGATCCGAACGGTCTGAGCAAAGAAGGATATTATTTCATCGGCGGTCTGATGAAGCATATGAAAGCGATCACCTGCATCACGAATCCGACAGTGAATTCTTATAAGCGTTTTGTGCCGGGATATGAAGCCCCGGTCTATATGGGATGGTCATCAAAAACGAGAGGTCCGCTGATCCGTGTGCCGTCAGGAAGAGGAGAGAATACAAGAATTGAGCTGAGAAGCCCGGATGCAACGGCAAATCCATATCTTGCGCTCGCGGTGCTTCTCATGGCAGGCCTGGACGGTATCGAGAATCAGATCATGCCGCCGGACTGTATAGATGAGAACATCCAGAAGATGTCGCCGGAACGCCGGGCGGAGCTCGGAGTGCAGGAACTTCCCAGATCGATAAAAGAGGCGATAGAAGAACTGGAAAAAGATGAGCTGATACTGGAAGTACTCGGACAAGACCTGGCGCATAAGATCATAAAAGCGCAGAAAAAAGAGTACAAAGCATACTGCATGCAGGTAACCGACTGGGAAATCGAAAACTATCTGTACAAGATGTGACACCAGTCTGCTCATGCGCCGGAACTGGTGTCTACCGCTGTGCAAGCTTGCTTGCAAAAGGCGGTAGATGCCGGTTCCGGCATATGGCGGACGCCATACAGTGAGATGAAGCCGGGGCGGCGGAATCGAACTGTGAGCATGAGCAGAGCTCGAGAGGAGAAAAAGGTGTGAGCCAGCTGACAAGCTTGCTTGCAAAAGGCGGTAGACGCCGGTTCCGGCATATGGCGGACGCCAAACAGTGAGATGGAGCCGGGGCGGCGGAATCGAACTGTGATCATGAGCGCACTATAAATATAGGAAATAAAAGATAGCAGGAGGTGGCGCGGATTTGAGCAATATCATTGTAGCATTTTCAAAGCGGGAAAATGCGGTGAACATAAGAAATATCCTTGTGAAATCCGGGCTTGAAGTGTCTGCTGTCTGCCAGACGGGAGCTAAAGTGCTGCAGTACGCAGAAATGTGGAGTGACGGCATTGTTGTGTGCGCTCATCAGATGCAGGATATGCACTATACACAGATGAGAGAATATCTGCCGGACAGTTTCGAAATCCTTCTTATCGCGCCGGCTGATAAGTGGGTGGACGGTATTCCGGACGGTGTTGTCGGACTTCCGATGCCTCTCAAGATATATGATCTGGTCAGTACGATCGAGATGATCCAACAGATGCAGTACAGACGGCGGAGAAAGAAACGAGAGACAGGCAAGACAAGAAGTGATAAGGATCGTCAGATTATCAATCAGGCAAAAGCGCTTTTGATAGAGCGTAACCATATGACTGAGGAGGAGGCTCATAAATATGTGCAGAAGACAAGCATGGAGAGCGGTACGGATATGGTAGAGACAGCGAGGATGATCCTGACTGTAATGGACAAATGACGATGAAACCGACTGTTCCGATTTTAAAGAAAATAACAGCTTTCAGTTGGTTTTCCGGCAGGCAGTGTGTATAATGGGAGAGAAATAATATTTGAAAGTATGGGGTATGCTTATGAAATTTACGAAGATGCAGGGACTTGGCAACGATTATGTATATGTAAATTGTTTTAGAGAGAAGATTGAGAATCCGTCGGCACTGGCGGTGGAAATAAGTGACAGACATTTCGGTGTCGGATCAGACGGTCTGATCATGATCAATCCATCTGACAAGGCGGATTTTGAGATGGAGATGTACAATGCAGACGGATCACGCGGAGAAATGTGCGGCAACGGTATTCGCTGTGTGGCAAAGTATGTGTATGATTACGGCCTGACGGATAGGACGAACATATCGGTGGAGACTCTGGGTGGGATCAAATACCTGGATCTTACAGTTGAAAACGGGAAGGTCAGACTGGTGAAAGTCGATATGGGGAAACCGGTGTTGGAACCGGCGAAGATTCCGGTTGTGGCAGAGGGAGACAAAGCTGTGAATGAGCCGATCCTTGTAGATGGAAAAGAATACCGCATGACATGCGTTTCTATGGGAAATCCGCATGCGGTAGTATATGTAGATCATGATGTTAAAGATCTGCCGCTGGAAACGATCGGACCGAAATTCGAGAATCATGAGCGTTTTCCTAACAGAGTGAACACAGAGTTTGTCAGAATACTGGACAGGACTACAGTAGAGATGCGTGTGTGGGAGCGGGGGTCTGGCGAAACGCTCGCATGCGGGACTGGTGCATGTGCCGTGGCAGTGGCGTGTATCCTCAACGGTCTGACAGAAGATGATGTGACAGTAAAGCTTCTGGGTGGTGATCTGCAGATAAAATGGGACCGCGAAAAAGATACGGTTTATATGACAGGACCGGCGGAAGTGGTGTTTGATGGAGAGTGGAATCTTTAAATAACAGAACAGAAAGTCAGGGGCGTCGACAGCGCCCTGACTTTCTGCTGTGTGTTTATATATCGGCTGCCTGATGAACGAGCTGGTTTGTCTTTGCTAGGTTGAAAAGGGAAAATAATGTCTCACAAAAAAATAAGAAAACTCCTATATAATCAACAATTATATAGGATGCAAAGGATTATTCTCCAGTACTGCCAAAGGCTCCGGTACCCCGTGTTCTGCCAAGATCCAAGACAAAATCTGCAATAATCACAGGTATGATAATTAGCTGTCCAATCCGAGTATCCTTTTTACCTTTCTTTTCCCATACTTTGAGATCTGAAAAAATTCTCTACATCTCTACACTTTTAATTATATTTCACGATGCAGAAATAGACATGAATTATTTTATTTTTCGAGAACTTACTAAGAAAATGACTACTACATTAACTCGGACTGTCCCTTATGTCACCTGCTTTTTCTATTTCATTTTCAAATTTCGTCGTCTAATAATTGAATCTGTTCGACTTGTGTAATTTGGGCAGGAGAGCTCTCCAGGACATCACCAGAAAATGTAACTGCTATCTTATCTCCCACATCCAGATCTCCGAATGAAAGTTCCGTATATCGCCACACAATTTTTGTTTCTTCTACTATATTCAAAACAAAATCGCCTCTAAAATTTATATCATTCACATCCATCCCCTGCACTGACAATGTGCTGTCTCGTATATCTGATATGGACGCATAAAATGTTTGAGATTCTAAAGTGGTTGTTGCAGCTTCAATACGATCATAAGCCGTTTTATAACCGATAACAAAAAATATACCTGCTACCATCACCGCACATAAGACTATGAGAAGTATATAAACAGCTTTTATTTTTTTCACTTTTAAATACCTCCTTCACCAAATCTAGGAACTTTGTTTTGTCAGAGGAAAAATCTAAAATCGATATATTTCTACTTATAGTGTATGATATATCCTGTAGAATATCAATAAAATAAAAGACTGTTTGGTTCCCAATATGCACAAAATAATGGAGAAGTATTTACGTGGCCGGACGGGCGTCCGTTCCGTCTGGATTACATTACACAGAGATTTAAGGAGATTATCCGGAAAATCCCTGAACTTGACGATCGCCTGCATTTCTACAGCCTGCGAGCCAGCTGTATTTCCAATCTGTTTGCGGAGGATTACGGTCTGAAAGAAGTGCAGAAGTGGGTTGGGCAATCCGATGTCGAAGTGACTTTAAAAATATATAATAAATTCAAGCAGAAACAAAAAAATCGTATTTCCCAGGGATTAGATAACACGTTCCGTGATATCAATCCGTTAGAAAAGTGTTAGAAAAACGTTAGAAAAGCACGGATTATTCCTATTTTCTCGCTCCGTTTGAGAAAATAAAAAACACCGCAGAGCCCATATTTACAGACTTTGCGGTATCCCAATAAAAAATCGGAGTGACAGGATTTGAACCTGCGACCTCTACGTCCCGAACGTAGCGCTCTACCAAGCTGAGCCACACTCCGATAAAAAAGGGAACATGCTTTTCGCAAATTCCCAGCTACGGAAAAGGGACTTGAACCCCTACTAACAGAGTCAGAGTCTGCTGTGCTGCCAATTACACCATTCCGCATCATTTTCGCTTGTCTCTCACAAGCAACATGGTTATTATATCAGACTTTACAAAAAAATCAAGCACTTTTTTTAATTTCTATACAATCAAATTTTATAACATAATTTTCTGAAAAAGATAAGATTTAACTTATATTGCGGATTATCTGGCCGGTTTATTAATAAACGAGAACACAAATTTTAAAAACTTTTTACAAAAATATCCATATATTGTTCACATTTCCTTACTATACTGTAGCGGAGGTACGGGAAATATTCCTGTATTTTCATTTCCCTTTAAGAGAAAAAAATTCTGAATGAAAGGAGCTGTTATACATGATAACGGGAGTATTGAATACTGATTCAAAAGCAGGTGTCTATATTACTGACGAAAAACAATCCAGAAGTGTAAATGTCAGACCGGGACAGTATCTGTATCTGGCTGTCAATGACTGCTGGATTCCGGTGATTATTCGTTATTCTCCACGATCACACGGCTGGGTTTTTCAGAATTTGGAGAATATAGATGTTGACGGACAGAAAGTAATGATGAAATAACGGAGAAAAGAATAACGAAGAAAAATTCCTTTGTACGAGATGTGATGAAAATTAATAATTTTTAAACAAAATATAGTACTTTCTTAAAGAATACCCATTATAATGAATACTGACATATTAATGAAAACCTTACAGAAATATGTTAGTGAGAATGGGAGATAAATAAGAATATGCAAGAGAGAAAACGACGGAGGAGTCGTTATAATTATAATGCAATAATTTTATGTGCATTGGTGTTTTTTGCGATCGGCGGGACAGTTTTTTGTATGGTCGCAAACAGTAAGGAGGCAGGCAGAAGCAGAGAAGCGGCGGAACAGCTGGTCAGCAGGACAACTGCGGAGACTCAGGCTGTGGCAGGAACGATCAGGACGGCAGTTGAGAAACAGCGGGCCATTTCTTCGTCTGTACAGCCGGGGATGCCGGTTGGAACGACGGAACCAGAGGACGATAAAAAAGTGGTATACCTTACATTTGATGATGGCCCTTCTGAAAATACAAAAAAAATACTGGATATCCTTGAACAGTATGATGCGAAAGCTACGTTTTTTATAACTGGTGCAAATGAAGACTGCCGGCATTATATAAAGGAAGCCTATGACGCCGGTCATACGATCGGGCTTCATACATACACTCATGATTATGACAAAGTATATGAGTCTGATGAGGCATACTATGATGACCTGGAGAAGATTGGAAATGTCGCCAGGGAACAGATAGGATTCGTTCCGTGCTTTATCCGTTTTCCTGGTGGGTCTTCGAATATGGTATCAGCCCAGTACAATAAGGGGATTATGTCGAGACTGGTCGAATCTGTCGCTCAAAAGGGCTACCAGTATTATGACTGGAACCTTGACAGCGGCGATGCGGCAGGATGCGGCAAAGGTGAGATAGAGCAGAATGCGGTTACTGACAAAATGAATCATATCATGATCCTCTTCCATGATACACAGACAAAAGATGCGACAGTTGAGGCGCTGCCAAAGATTTTGGAGTATTATAAGGAAAAAGGATACGAATTTCAGGCAATAGACAGAGATAGTTATGTATGCCACCACAGCGTGCAGAATTGATGCGGGGGCAGGATTTATACAGGTGGAGTATAATGAAATAAAGCTTTATCGACTTATACCTCTTTCTGTGCTATGATTATGAAGGCATAATTATAGAACAGAAAGGGGTATTTTCTATGGGAAATACGTCTGATAATAATAAAGAGAACAAGACAGCGGGGCAGCGGAAGAGACGACTCAACGTCGGTATCCTCGCCCATGTGGATGCAGGAAAAACAACATTATCGGAGGGAATGCTCTACCTGAGCGGCAGCATCCGTGATATGGGAAGAGTGGATCACGGGGATGCATTTCTTGATACATATGAGATGGAAAGGGAACGGGGCATCACGATATTTTCCAAGCAGGCGGTCCTTAGCTGGAAAGATATTGAGCTCACTCTTCTTGATACGCCGGGGCATGTGGATTTTTCTGCTGAGATGGAGCGTGTGCTGCAGGTGCTTGATTATGCTGTCCTGGTGATCAGCGGTACAGACGGAGTGCAGGGGCATACAGTGACTCTGTGGCGTCTGCTGAAGCGTTACAATGTTCCGGTATTTTTATTTATCAACAAAATGGATCGGGAAGGAACGGACCGGAATGCGTTAATGTCGGAACTTAAAGGCAGGCTCGACGAAGGCTGCACAGATATTGAAGCAATCCGGGAAAATAATCCGGACAGACTGGAAAGTCTCGCCGTCTGTGACGATGCGATGCTGGAGGAGTATCTTGAAACAGGCAGTATCTGCAAAAATACACTGAGACGGACCATAGCAGAGCGTAAAGTATTTCCTTGCTGGTTCGGTTCGGCCCTGAAAGCAGAAGGAATAACAGAGCTTCTGGACGGAATCAGGGAATATAGTATCAGTCCGGAGTATCCGGAAAAGTTCGGGGCAAAGGTATATAAGATCGCCAGGGATCCGCAGGGGAACAGGCTGACTTATCTCAAAGTGACAGGCGGAGAACTGAAAGTAAAAGAACTGATCCCGGGCATAGAAGGAAAAGTAAACCAGATCCGTATCTATTCCGGAGTCAGATATGAGCTGGTGCAGAGTGCGCAGGCAGGAATGGTCTGTGCAGTGACTGGGCTCGAAGGAACGTATCCGGGGCAGGGAATGGGAGAAGAGAAAGACTCTGATATCCCGGTACTCGAACCAGTGCTCACTTATCGAGTAGAACTGCCGGAAGGATGCGATGTCCATACAATGCTGACGAATCTTCGTCAGCTTGAGGAAGAGGAGCCGGAGCTTCACATCGTGTGGGCAGGAGAAACGCAGGAGATACACATCCAGCTTATGGGAGAGGTGCAGACTGAGGTGCTGCAGCGACTGATCAAAGACCGGTACGGAGTTCTCGTAGAATTCAGAGAGGGCAGGATCATATATAAAGAGACGATCGCAGGCCCGGTGGAAGGCGTCGGACATTTTGAACCGCTGCGTCATTATGCGGAAGTACATCTTCTGCTGGAGCCGGGAGAGCGAGGATCCGGCATGCAGTTTTCTTCCGAGTGCAGTGAGGATATCCTGGACCGTAACTGGCAGAGACTGATCCTGACACATCTGGAGGAAAAAGAGCACAGGGGCGTGCTCACAGGCTCTGTGCTGACCGACGTGCGCATCACCCTTGTGGCCGGAAGAGCACACCAGAAGCATACGGAGGGCGGAGATTTCCGGCAGGCCACATACCGGGCAGTGCGTCAGGGGCTGATGAAGGCAGAAAGCGTCCTGCTGGAGCCGTATTATGAGTTCCGTATGGAGCTCCCTATGGAAAATGTAGGGAGAGCTATGACAGATATCCAGAGGATGAACGGGACTTTTGAAGGCCCGGAGGCAGAGAATGACCAGGCGGTCCTTACGGGGAGCGCCCCGGTATCTGAGATGCGCGGCTACCAGAAAGAGTTTGCCGCATATACAGGCGGATTCGGCCGGCTGTTCTGTACATTGAAAGGGTATGATGTCTGTCATGATGCGGAAAATGTTGTCGAGGAGATCAACTATGATCCGGACAGCGACATCGACAATACGGCGGATTCTGTATTCTGTGCCCACGGAGCCGGTTTTATCGTGCCGTGGTATCAGGTGGAAGAATATATGCATGTTGAGAGCACGATGAAAGCTGCAGAGGAACAGGGGGAAGGAACGGACCGGCGGCAGGCGGCACGGCTTGTACGGGCTCAGGCTGCGTCGAGGACGATCGAACTTACCCGGGAAGAACTGGATGCTATCTATGTTCGTACACCGGATCCTGTCAGAAGGAATATCAGCAGTACTCCGGTAAAAGTATCGGCTGCCAGCGAAGACGACAGATGGCGGAACCGGGATACATCAGCAGACAGGAAGAGAAAGACAAGTGGAGAGGAATACCTTCTTGTAGACGGATACAATATCATTTTCGCGTGGGACGAGCTGCGGGAGCTTTCCGAGATCGATCTGGCGGCGGCCAGGGGGAGGCTTGCGGATATCCTGTGCAATTACCAGGGATACCGGAAATGTACTTTGATCCTTGTGTTTGATGCATATAAGGTGGAGGGTAATCCGGGCGAAGTCGCGAAATACCACAATATCCATATAGTCTATACGAAAGAGGCTGAGACAGCGGATCAATATATAGAGAAGACGGTACGGAAGATTTCAAAACACCACAGTGTCACGGTGGCCACTTCGGATGCGCTGGAACAGGTCATCATCCTTGGGCAGGGGGCACACCGCATGTCCGCAGCGGGACTGAAAGAAGAGGTAGAGCTTGCACTGAAAGAAATCAGGGGAGAACATCTTGAGAAAGGGGATATCCTGCGGACATACCTGTTTGACTATCTCGGAGAAGACACGGCAAAAGAAATGGAAGAGATCAGACTGGGAAAAGGAAACTGGCCTGTATAAAAAAGAAGAAACTGGACGTTTTAATAAAACCAGTTGGGTGATAATATACTGTAGCAGATAAGTATATAGAAAAGGGGAATCACCTATGGAAAGAAGAAATGAAACGTTGATCAAACTTGCGCAGACCGGATTATTAGCGGCTCTGTGTTTTGTGACTTTTACATTTGGACAGATCAAGATACCGCTGCCTGGTGGAGGGGCTACTTCCTTTCATGTAGGAAATGCGTTCTGCGTACTGGCGGCGCTGATCCTTGGTGGATGGTACGGGGGACTTGCAGGAGCGATCGGGATGGGAATCGCTGATATTATTGACCCGGTATATATTACAGGCGCTCCGAAAACATTCATACTTAAGCTCTGTATCGGACTGATCGTGGGCCTGGTAGCGCACAGGATCGCAAAGATCAATGAGAGCACAGACAGAAAATATATCCTTCGCTGGAGCGTGATCGCCTCGGTCGCAGGCCTTTTGTTCAATGTGATCGCAGATCCGCTTGTCGGATTTTTCTATAATCAGTACATTCTGGGACAGCCGCAGCAGATGGCGGAAGTGCTGGCGAAGTGGAGCACGGCGACAACATTTGTCAACGCGATTCTGTCTGTTATAATAGCCGGCGTGCTGTACAATGCGCTCAGACCTGTACTTCTCAGACTGGGGATGATCCATCCGGTAAAAGTGAAAACTGCTTAAGGGGGATTTAAAGCAGCTCTGATGGAATTTAACAAAGTTTTTGATGATTTTTAGCTCATTCGATGGTATTATAAATGCAGTACTGCAATAAGTATAATACGATTTGAGAGTGAGGTATGCAAAATGAATTGTACCAATTGTTATCAGGAAATTCCGGACGGTTCAAGATTCTGTCCGCACTGCGGAGCAAAGCAGCCGGAACCGGCGGCTCAGACAGAAACAGACCAGTCCGCTTCTGATGCGTATTCAACATATACACAGACAAACAGTACGCAGCAGGATACTCAATATCAGGATCCAAATGCACAGAATTACGGATATGACTATCAGAACAGCCAGTATCAGACCCCACCGGTATATCAGTCGGCATATGAGCCGGAAAAACCGATCAACTGGGTGCCGTATCTTGTACTTTCTATTATATCGACAGTATGCTGTCTTCCGTTTGGTATAGTAGGTATTGTATATGCTGCAAAGATCAATAGTGCGATGAATGCCGGCGATTATGCGGAGGCAGAGAGGTCTGCGAGACTGGCAAAGATATGGATTATCGTTGCTTTTGTAGTCGGCATTATAGTAAATGTCATTTACACACTGATGATCTTCGCAGGTATAGGAAATTATTATTACTATTAAAATCCTAAAAAGGAACAGGCTTATCATATGATGAAGTTGGCAGCGCGTATCCGGCGGAACAGAAAAATGAGGGTTGCTCTCGTACTATGTGCGGGAGCAGTTTGTCTTATCGGGGCGGTTTATCTGTATTTTCATAATCCGTACAGCTATCCCCTGCCCTGTATTTTTTATTCCATAACAGGGTTTTATTGTCCGGGATGCGGGGCTGGAAGAGCATGCTATTCTATTCTCCACTTGCGTTTCGCGGATGCGTTCTGCTATAATCCTCTTATGACTATACTGCTTCCATTGATCGGGATTTATATCGCGGCCCGCGCGATTGACTGGATGATCACGGGCGGTAACCATATCGATGGAAAAATCAGTGTGAAACTGCTCGTATGGATACTGATAGTTATTTTTATATACGGAATACTCAGAAATATCCCGGTATTTCCGTTTAATCTGCTGGCCCCGGGAGGGCTTGCGCAGGTTCTGTGAGAGCGTCTGAAGGAAGAGAGACTTCGGGCGTTTCTTTTTGTTTTACTATAGTGGGGACTTATGGTATGATAATTGACAGGTACATTTGAGAAAATGGAGGAAGAGCAGATGATTAATAAATTAGTGGAAAAGATCAAAAAGACAGGAGCGCCGATCGTAGTCGGACTCGATCCGATGCTCAATTACATTCCGCAGCATGTGCAGGATAAGGCGTTTGCGGAATATGGAGAGACACTTGAGGGAGCTGCGGAGGCAATCTGGCAGTTCAATAAGGAAATCGTGGACAAGACTTATGATCTGATACCGGCTGTAAAACCACAGATTGCTATGTACGAGCAGTTTGGTGTGCCGGGAGTCATGGCATTCAAAAAGACGGTAGATTACTGTAAGTCAAAAGATCTCGTGGTGATCGGAGATATTAAAAGAGGTGACATCGGGTCTACTTCTGCTGCATATGCGACAGGACATCTCGGAAAGGTGAAAGTTGGAAGCAAAGAATATGATCCTTTTGACGAGGATTTCGCTACAGTGAACCCGTATCTCGGATCTGACGGAGTAAACCCGTTCATCAATGTGTGCAAGGAAGAGAAGAAAGGTATCTTCGTGCTCGTCAAGACATCCAATCCGTCCAGCGGAGAATTCCAGGATCGCGAGGTCGACGGACGCCCGCTCTATGAGCTGGTAGGCGAGAAGGTTGCCGAGTGGGGAGCTGACTGTATGGGCGACGAGTACAGCTATGTGGGCGCTGTAGTCGGAGCAACTTATCCGGAGATGGGAAAAGTCCTTAGAAAGATCATGCCGAAAGCATACATCCTCGTGCCGGGATACGGAGCACAGGGCGGACAGGGCAAAGACCTGGTACACTTCTTCAATGAAGACGGGCTCGGCGCGATCGTGAATTCCTCGAGAGGCATTATCGCGGCATATAAGCAGGAGGCTTATGCGAAGTACGGCGCAGAGAATTTCGGCGATGCGTCCAGGGCAGCAGTCGAGGCAATGATCGCCGATATCAGCGGGGCGCTGGCGGAGAAATAAATGTAACAGTTCAGCCATCAGCGACGGGTGCGGGCTGAATTGCCAGAACGTGTGAAAAGGAGCAGTTATGACAAGCAAGAAAAAAGAAAACGCGCAGGTCATCTCTCAGGAGAGGATCGCGCAGGGGATTTACAGCATGTGGATCAAAACTGAGGCTGCGGCTGAAGCAAAGCCGGGGCAGTTTATCTCCATGTATACCAATGACGGAAGCAAGCTTCTTCCCCGACCGATCAGTATCTGTGAGATTGACAAGGAAAACGGCAGCCTTCGTGTTGTGTACAGAGTGACCGGAGAAAATACGGGAACAGAGGAATTCTCCCGGTTGAATGCCGGAGATACGATCCCTGTGATCGGGCCTCTCGGGAACGGCTTTCCGACAGAGAAGGCGGCTGGAAAACGGGTATTCCTGATGGGAGGCGGTATTGGCGTTCCGCCGATCCTTGAGCTTGCAAAGCAGATGGAATGTGAGAAGAAACAGATCGTGGTAGGCTATCGTGATGCTGAGACATTCCTGCGGGAAGAATTTGAGCAGAACGGAGAGGTATATATATCGACAGAGGATGGCAGCGTCGGCACAAAAGGAAATGTAATGGACGCCATTCGGGAGAATACTCTTGAGGCAGATATCATTTACGCCTGCGGTCCGACGCCTATGCTCCGTGCGATCAAGTCATATGCAGAGGAGAACGGCATCGAGTGCTACATTTCTCTTGAAGAGCGCATGGCTTGCGGGATCGGAGCCTGTCTGGCGTGTGTGTGCCAGTCAAAGGAGAAAGACCACCACAGCAACGTACACAACAAGCGGATCTGCAAGGACGGTCCGGTATTCCTTTCTACGGAGGTGGAGATCTGATGAATATGAAAGTAAATATCGCCGGTGTAGAGTGGAAGAATCCTGTTACAGTAGCATCCGGAACTTTTGGCTCGGGCGCGGAATTTGCGGATTATGTGGATCTGAACCGTCTTGGCGCCGTGACAACAAAAGGCGTGGCAAATATCCCGTGGGCGGGAAATCCGACACCGAGAGTTGCGGAAACGTACGGCGGGATGATGAATGCCGTTGGGCTGCAGAACCCGGGCATTGATGTTTTCTGTGAGAGGGACATCCCTTTCTTAAGACAGTATGATACGAAGATCATCGTGAATGTGTGCGGGAAGTCTGAAGAGGATTACTGCGAAGTAGTGGAACGTCTGGCTGGTGAGGATGTGGACATGCTTGAGATCAATATCTCCTGTCCGAATGTGAAGGAAGGCGGTATCGCCTTCGGTCAGGATCCGAAAGCGGCAGAAGCTATCACAAAGGCTGTGAAGAAATATGCAAAACAGCCGGTGATCATGAAGCTGAGCCCGAATGTGACGAGCATCGCCGAGATGGCAAAAGCTGTGGAGGCAGGCGGCGCGGATGCAGTCTCCCTGATCAATACGATCACGGGAATGAAGATTGATATTAACCGCAAAAGCTTTGTCCTGGCAAATAAGACGGGCGGTGTATCAGGCCCGGCGATCCATCCGATCGCGGTGCGCATGGTCTACGAGGCGGCGAATGCGGTGAAAGTGCCGATCATCGGTATGGGCGGCATCGCTGCGGCTGAAGACGCTATCGAGATGATCCTCGCAGGGGCAAGCGCTGTGTCTGTTGGAACGGCGAACTTCCACGATCCGGGCGTGACGATGAAGATCGTGGACGGGATTGAAGAATATATGAGACGACAGGGATTCGAGTCAGTTGATGAAATGGTCGGGCTCGTGAAATAATAAGAGATGCGGACGGGATACTTTTGGATCCGCATTACAGTGCAGGTGTAAAGCTGTTAGGTCGGCTTACACCTGTTTTCTGATTTAAACAGATTTTAACATTTATCATACATACATTGAACGCAGTCTTGAAGAAGGAGCTTCTCTTTTCTGATAAAGTAGTAACGTAGGCATACAGAAAGGAGAACAGACAATGAACAAACACTGGAAAAAGTTACTTGCAGGCGCATCTGCATTTGCGCTCACTGTATCGCTTCTTCCTTCAGATCTGACTGTGTCGGCAGCAGAAACGGAGGCGGGCACACCGTATACAGCAGAGGGGGCCTATGATGTGACAGTACCCCATGTGATCGTCAATCAGGTTTACGGCGGATCGGACGATGGAGCTGCAAGTCACAGCTTTATTGAATTATATAACCAGACAGCTGAAGATGTAGATCTGTCAGGGTGGAGACTGGCTTACCGATCCAGTGAGGATGGTGACGACAGTGAGCAGTGGAGCTATTTGGAACTGACAGGCGTGATCAGGGCGAACGGGTATTATCTTGTACGCTGCGGAGCGACAAGCGGAACAGACTATACGGTACCGGCAGGAGATCAGGAGTGGGATATCCAGCTTCACAATAAAGGAGTATCTGTAGTGCTTCTGGATGAAAGTGCGGAAGACCTGACAGACACATTTACAGGAACGGTAACAGAGGAAAACCGGCCGGAAGGATATATAGATCTTCTGGCCGTGCAGGGAAATGATACAGAAGATTCCCAGATCCCTCCGGTATATGAAGGGGCATATGAGGATCTTCAGTCTAAGAAGAAAGCAGTGCGAAGAGATGATTTTGCAGATACGGACAACAACGCAGATGATGCATCTGACGTGGATTATGAAGATCCGGTAGATGCGGAGATCGGGCCTCATGGTCCGGAAGAGAGCGGAGACGGTACGACCGATCCCGGAACAGGCGGCGAGGGCAGTACGGAACCTGGAACAGGCGGCGAGGACGGCACTGAGACTCCGTCACAGACATACTGGAATGACAGTTTTAACGGGGAAGCATCTCTTCAGATGAGCCGGACAGGCGACGTAGCACTCGGTACGGCGAATGCCGACGGCGGTGTAGCAGAGATCGTGTCTTACAATCCGGATAACAATAAAGCTTATGTAGTAAACGGGCAGGCGGGCGTTCTGAACGTAGTTACAGTAAACGCTGACGGAAGCCTGACTACAGAAGAGTCCATTCAGGTACAGGAGCTGATCGGTGGATTTACATATGGCGATATGACCAGTGTGGCGGTGGATCCGGTCAATGACCATGTTGTGATCGCCCTGCAGGCGGCAGACTATGCGGCGGCAGGACGCATTGCAGTCCTGGACTATGACGGAAATCTGCTGAAAAGCTATGAGGCAGGCGTACAGCCTGATATGGTTACAGTCAGCAGTGATGGAAAATGGATCCTCACCGCAGATGAGGGAGAACCCCGGGAAGGTTACGGAGCAGGGACAGCAGACCCGGCAGGAAGCGTAACACTTGTAAATACGGAGACTGATGAAGTGAAGGTGATCGGCTTCGAGGGATTTGATTCAGCGGCACTTGCGGGACAGGGAATCCTGTTCAATAAAGTGGACGGACAGATCCTGAGCGCTGCACAGGATCTGGAGCCGGAGTATATCGCGCTGAGCAGCGATAATTCAAAGGCTTACGTTTCTCTTCAGGAGGCCAATGCCATCGCAGCACTTGATATTGCGTCCGGAGAATTTACATCGATAAAAAGTCTCGGTTTTCAGGATCTCTCGGATGAGGCAAACAGCGCAGACCTTGTAGAAGACGGGGGATATACTGTGGCTTCTTATGAAAATGCTCTGGGTGTGCGCATGCCGGACGGGATCAGCACATTTGAAGTAAACGGCACGACTTACCTTGCAACAGCAAACGAGGGTGATGCGAGAGAGTGGGGCGATTTCATCAACGAGGCGGAGGTGTCTCTAACGGATACTGACGGAAATGAAGCTGAGGATGTAAGAGTCCTGGATCCTGAGGTGACAGCAGGTCTTACCGAGGGAACGAACTATCTCTTTGGCAGCCGGTCTTTCAGCATATTTAATGCGGATACGATGGAACTGGTCTATGACAGTGGCAATGATTTTGAGAAGCTGACAGCAGATTATCTGAGCTGGTGGTTCAACAGCTCTAACGATGACATAGATATCGACAGCCGCAGCGCGAAGAAAGGACCGGAGCCGGAGACAGTTACGGTGAAACAGATCGGAGACAGATGGTACGCTTTTGTAGGGCTTGAGCGAATTGGCGGCGTAATGGTATACGACGTGACGAACCCGTCCGGGGCGTCCTATGTAAATTACATCAATACGAGAGATTTCTCGAGTGAGATCGCAGGAGACGTGGCACCGGAAGGCCTTGCATTTATTCCGGCCGCGGACTCTCCGTCAGGCGGTCCAGTCCTTCTGGCAGCGTGCGAGGTGTCCGGTACATTAGCTGCTTATACCTTAAGCGGAAGTGCGGTGCCGGCACCGGAAGATCCGAAATCTGAGGGTGCAGTCGTGCTCTACACGAATGACGTGCATTGCGCTACAGACGGATATTCTTATCTGGCAGCATATCGTGCGCAGCTGATCGAAGATGGATATGATGTGATCACTGTTGACGTGGGAGATGCGATCCAGGGAGAAGCTATTGGTTCCACCTCGGAAGGCGCGGCTATAGTGGACATGATGAATACAGTGGGGTATGATTACGGAGTGCCGGGGAATCACGAGTTTGATTATGGGCTTGAGAGATTTCTGGAGATCGCCACAGGGGATGCGCCGGAGGCACAGTATAAATATCTGAGCAGCAATTTTGTGGATCTTCGGACAGATGAGACCGTGCTTGCTCCATACGATATTGTAGAGATGAACGGTGAGGACGTAGCTTTTGTCGGTATCAGCACACCGGAGACTTATACAAAGTCAACCCCGACCTATTTCCAGGATGAGAATGGGAATTTTATCTACAGTTTTTCAGAAGATACGTTCTACGATACTATACAGGATGCAGTCGACAATGCTCGGGCAGAAGGCGCTGACCGGGTGATCGCGGTAGGCCATCTGGGAATCGAGGGAACCACAGAGGGATGGAAGTCCACAGATGTGATTGCCAACACGACAGGAATTGATGCGTTTATTGATGCACATTCCCATGAGACAATAGCAGAAAATGAATATGAAAACGCGGATGGCGAGATGATTCCGCTGACATCTACAGGAACTAAATTTGCAAATTTTGGTGTGATGACATTGAATGAGGATGGTACATACACGACAGAGTTAGTGGCCCCGTCCAGTGTGGATGTGCAGAGTTCAGATGCAGCTGCATCTGCATACAGAGAAGTGCAGGACAAAGTGGACGAATATAACGAGGAGCTTGCATATCTCAATGAGAAACTGGGAACATCTGAAGTGGAGCTTACGATCAATGATGCGGACGGCGTGAGAAGAATCCGCAATGGAGAGACTAACATGGGAGATTTCGTTGCTGACGCCTACCGTACAATGACAGGGGCAGATATTGCTCTGGTAAACGGTGGTGGAATCCGCGATTCTATAGCGGCAGGAGATGTGACGAGAAAAGATCTGATGGATGTGAACCCGTGGAATAATGAGATGTGCGTGATCCGTGCCACCGGACAGCAGATCCTTGACGCTCTTGAGCACGGAGCGAGAATGAATCCCGAGGAGAGCGGCGGATTCCTTCAGGTATCCGGCCTGACGTATGAGATCCATAATTATCTGGAAAGTCCTGTTATTACAGACAGCATGGAAATATTCCAGGGCATCGATGAGACGAAAGACAGACGCGTGCAGAACGTAATGATCGGCGGCGAGGCGCTGGATCCGAATAAGACTTACACAGTGGCGGGAAGCTGCTATACGCTGCAGGAGCAGGGAGATGGCTTCTCGATGTTCCAGGGAGCAGAGGTAGTAGAGCAGGAAGGACTTCCGGTCGATTCCGAGATGCTGATCAACTATTTTACTGAAGAACTGGACGGCAAGGTAACTGCAGAACAGTATGGCAATCCGCTCGGTGATGGCAGGATTACAATCCTGACTGAAGCACAGGCTGGGACGGAAGATCCGGAGAATCCTTCAGGAGACCCGGGCGATGAGCCGGCAGGCGGAAGTGAAAATGGTAATACTGATGACAAAAACAGTAACGGATCAGATGGCAGCGTGAAACCGGTCCAGACCGGAGATGACAGCCGGATCTGGCCGATAGCCATCGTCATGGCGGCGGCATTGATCGCAGCAGGCGGATCAGGCATCTATATGATCAGAAGAAGAAAGAACTATTAGTAACCGGCGAGGGGCACTTCATTCTTATGAGGTGCCTTTCTTAATTGAAAATACTATTGACTTGTGTTAAAATTGTAAAGAATCAGAGATCATTATGCCCTGTACATAACGAAAACAGAGGCATCTTATGCATACAGGAGGTTATTATATGGAACAGTATAAGCAGGAATTTATACAGTTTATGGTGGACAGTGATGTGCTCAAATTCGGAGAATTTACATTAAAAAGCGGAAGAAAATCTCCGTTTTTTATGAACGCAGGGGCATATGTGACGGGCTCCCAGTTAAAGAAACTCGGCGAGTATTATGCAAAAGCTATCCACGATAAGTATGGCGATGACTTTGACGTACTGTTCGGGCCGGCTTACAAAGGTATTCCGCTCAGTGTCGTGACAGCTATCGCTTACAGCGAACTGTATGGCAAGGAAGTACGCTATTGTTCTGACCGCAAAGAAGAAAAAGACCATGGTGCAGACAAGGGAAGCTTCCTGGGCAGCAAGTTAAAAGACGGAGACCGTGTGATCATGATCGAGGATGTGACTACATCCGGAAAATCTATGGAAGAGACCGTGCCGAAGGTAAGAGGAGCGGCTGATGTGACCATCGTCGGACTTATCGTCTCCCTGAACCGTATGGAAGTAGGCAAAGGCGGTGAAAAATGCGCGCTCGACGAGATCAAAGATCTTTATGGATTTGACACGGCAGCGATCGTGACCATGGAGGAAGTGGTAGAGTGCCTGTACAATAAAGAATATAACGGAAAAGTTGTCATTGATGATACATTAAAGGCGGCAATTGATACATACTATGAAACATATGGTGTAAAATAAGGAGGCGCGTAATATGGAAAAAGCATATACGACAATGAAGAGCAGCGGTGTCGGAAGTATCGTGATCGGGATCGTTATCCTTACAGTTGGAGTTACAGCAGGTATTCTTTCCATCGTGAGCGGCGCCTGCCTGCTGAAACATAAAAAAGAAATTACGTTTTAATGGTATGGTCAGTGCCGTTCGGTGAACACTGCACGGTAACCCATCATATTCAGATAGCAGCATAAGGGGGCGGCAAAAAGAGCCGGTCCCCTTTTCAAAGTGTCAGGGGAATTGTCTTGGGTATAAAAAAAGCGAAGATTATCAGGGCGTTTGGCAAGGTCCTGTTTTTGTTATATGTTGGTTTTCTGATCTACTTTCTGTTCGTCGCAGAATGGTACGGAAGGACGGAAATCGCGGAAGATTACCGGTATAATCTGGAACTCTTCAAAGAGATCAGGCGTTTTATCACATACAGGGAGCAGCTGGGTACATTTACTGTATTGGCAAATCTGGCCGGAAATATACTCATTTTTGTCCCGTATGGATTCTTTATCTCCATGGCGAGCAGGTCGAGAGGCTTTTTTAAGACCCTTTTCTGCAGTATGGGTCTGAGCCTGGCAGTGGAGATTGTCCAGCTCTTTACGAGAGTGGGGAGTTTTGATGTAGATGATATCCTGCTTAACACTATCGGCGGTGTGCTGGGATATATTTTATTTGTGATATGTAATGGCATAAGGAGAAAATATCATGTTCGGAGTCGGAAAAAGCGCTGAGGAGCGCCAGAGAGAGAAGGAGAGGAAAAAGAGGGGAACGAGAAAATACGGACAGGCGAATTTAAAACAATCCCGAAAAGGTGTGCTTTCCTGTATAAACGGTTTCGGCGGGCTGCTTATCCTTGCCGGCTGTATTTTCTATGCTTTTATGGCAAGAGGAAATGCTCATGGCATTGTCGGCGGGCTTGCGATCCTGGCACTGGTCCTGGCTGTTAACGGGATCCGCCTTGCGATCGGCGGCTTTTACGAGCGGGAGCGCAATTATCTGACGTGTAAGGTCGGGCTTCCGGTCAGTTTCGTATCGGTGATCTTTTTTCTCGCAATATTCATAGGCGGCTTAAGCTGATTTAAAGGAGGTCTTTTCAGATGAATATAAGAGAAATACAAAAGGAGAGAAATGCACAGTATGAAGAGCGCCATGCCCTGGCGGTCGGAAGGCTGCGCGGAATCGTTTCTGAGGAGACGGTGCCGGAGCAGTATCTGCCATATTTCCAGGATGTGGCGATTTTTTTATTGGAACTTGAAAATGTAAGACGTAAAGTGGAAAACGGAGAATGGGAGAGATACAGCATTGAGGAGATGAAGAGTCTCAATGAGATCCTGTACAGTGATGTTCTGGAAGAACACTACGGAAGAAGCTATGCAAACCCGACCTATGCAGCGGATAAATATGGCCTTGAAATGGGAAGGCTGTTAAGTATGCTCTATGCAGAAATGCGCTCGGGCATCCCGTATTCATTCGAAAACAGGATGGACTATCTTACAATCTTATATGAGTTATTCATCGAAGTATACAATTCATTTGAGAATACTGAGCAGGAAAAAACGCAGGGAATACAGGAAGATACGAGCTCTGATGTCAGGACGGTACGGGATATTCTTTACTGGTATGCAAGTGACTACTGCGATGTGTTTCTGACGGATCGTATTATGGAGCAGATTGATCCGACGTACTCGCCGTTTGCAGCTGATATTATTGAAAGTGCGGACCTTGATAATGACAGATACTTATATAGTTTTGGCGAATTTATTACGGCGAATGAGCTGGGAACAGCACGGCATCTGCGCACACTCCCGGAGGAGACGCTGAGGAAGATGGCAGATGTGTACACGGAAGGTTACCGCATCGGATTTATCAATACAGGCAAGGACCTGTCAAAGAAATCGGTGGTAAACATCCGATACAGTCTCGGATTTGAGAAGGTCATCCGCATTGCTATAGAAAATTTCAGGAAAATGGGGCTGGAGCCGGTTATTTACCGTGCGGCTTCCGGCATTATCACAAAGCGGGAACATCATAAGATCGGCTATTACGGCGCAGTGGCAAACTGGCAGTATGAGTATGATCACCGGCAGGATCAGGCTCTTATCATGGACAAACGTTATATCGAGCGGCGGCTG
The DNA here is from genome assembly GCF_008691045.1 of Mediterraneibacter catenae. Lineage (GTDB taxonomy): Bacteria > Bacillota > Clostridia > Lachnospirales > Lachnospiraceae > Mediterraneibacter > Mediterraneibacter ornithocaccae. Next base: position 99,880 of record NZ_VMSO01000005.1, on the reverse strand, counting down.
GAAGTGCTGAAAACTGTCTATGAACAGCACCGGGAGCAGGCGGCACAGTTTGCGGGTCCGGCGGTCATGGAGACATTCGGGGAGAAGCCGTTCTCACCGAAAGCGGTTTCGGAAGCATCTGCCTATAATGACGAACAGAAAAAAATGGCGGTCAGCTATGACAGCCGCTCCGGTCAGATTACAAATGAGTATATCAGAGGGGAGGAGCGCAGCTTTACGATCGTAGCGTATCCGGTGCCTGAGATAGGGGAAAACTATCCGGAGATATTTAATGAAGTGATACGCATCAACACACTGGATGCAAAGCTTTATGAAAAGGTACAGCAGACAATCATCGATGCCCTTGACCAGGGACAATATGTCTGTGTGAAGGGCAAGGGAGAGAACCGGACTGATATCAGAGTGACGCTGCATCAGCTCGAAGATCCGCAGAAAGAGACGATTTTCGAAAACTGTGTTGCGGATGTCAATATTCCGGTAGGAGAAGTGTTTACTTCGCCTGTACTTGAAGGAACATCCGGGGTACTTCATGTAAGCCGGGTATATCTGGAGGGACTGCAGTATACGGATCTGGAACTGACATTTAAAGACGGAATGATCACGGATTACCGCTGCGGAAATTTTGATGATCCGGAAGAAGGCGGCAGATATATAGCGGACAATGTGTTGAAGGGGCATGAGTCGCTGCCTCTCGGAGAGTTTGCGATCGGCACGAACACGACAGCTTATGTGGTCGGGAAGAAATACGGTATTGAGGATAAGATGCCGATTCTTATTGCGGAGAAGACCGGCCCGCATTTTGCTGTTGGGGACACATGCTATTCATGGAGTGAGGATATCCGGGTATACAATCCCAACGGGAAAGAAATCATTGCGAAAGATAATTCTGTCTCCATTAACAGAAAAGAGGATGTATCGAAAGCATACTTTAACTGTCACACAGATATAACCATACCTTATGAAGAGTTAGAAGAAATATGTGTAGTGACAAAAGAAGGGAAACACATTATACTATTAAAAGACGGAAGATTTGTTCTGCCGGGAACGGAAGTATTAAACGAACCGTTGGAGAAACTTGAAAGATTGTAACAGTTCAGCCCGCGCCATTCGCAAAACCGCACTTCGTGCTTATTGCGGCTGCCGCCGCTGTTTTGCTCATTGACGGGCGCTCAGCTCATCTGATTATCAGGCGCCGGATCTTTATGCAAGCATAAATCCGTCGCCTGATATCAGATGGCTGAACTGTTAGAAAAGTTCATTTATAAGGAGGAGTTATGATGCCAAAAGTAGCAATCGTAATGGGCAGCGATTCAGACCTGAAGGTGATGAGCAAGGCTGCATCAATGCTTGAAAAACTGGGAATTGACTATGAGATGACGATCATTTCCGCACACAGGATGCCGGATAAATTTTTTGACTGGGCAAAAGGGGCAGAGGACAGAGGTGTGAAGGTGATCATTGCGGGAGCAGGTATGGCAGCACATCTTCCGGGAATGTGCGCAGCACTCTTCCCGATGCCGGTGATCGGCGTACCGATGTCCGGTAAGAATCTGGACGGCATGGATGCACTTTATTCGATCGTACAGATGCCGCCGGGAATCCCGGTAGCGACAGTTGCAATTGACGGAGGCATGAATGCGGCGATCCTTGCGGCTAAGATCCTTGCTGTGTCGGATCCGGCGATCCTTGAGAAATTAAAAGATTATTCTGAAGAGATGAAAGCAGGCGTTCAGGCGAAGGCAGACAAGCTGCACGAGATCGGATATGAAGCGTATTTAAATAATTAGTTCAGCCAAACGAAAATTTCGAAAAATCAAGAATAATTAACAGGAGAACAGAGAATGGATTATAAGAAAGCAGGCGTTGATATCGAGGCCGGTTACAGATCGGTGGAACTGATGAAAGAGCATGTGAAAAAGACGATGCGTCCGGAAGTGCTCGGCGGGCTCGGCGGATTTTCCGGAGCGTTTTCCCTTGCTAAGATTAAGGAGATGGAGGAGCCGGTCCTTCTGTCCGGTACAGACGGATGCGGCACTAAAGTGAAACTGGCAATGATCATGGAAAAGCATGATACGATCGGGATCGATGCGGTTGCGATGTGCGTTAATGATATTGCGTGCGCAGGAGGAGAGCCGCTCTTCTTCCTGGATTATATTGCATGTGGGAAGAATGAGCCGGAGAAGATCGCAGATATTGTCAAAGGTGTGGCAGAAGGCTGCCTGCAGGCAGGCGCAGCTCTGATCGGCGGAGAGACAGCGGAGCATCCTGGCCTTATGGCTGCTGACGAGTACGATCTCGCCGGCTTTGCAGTAGGTGTCTGTGATAAAAAAGATATGATCACCGGAGAGAATTTAAAGGCTGGGGATGTGCTCATCGGAATGGCGTCAACAGGTATCCACAGTAACGGATATTCTCTTGTGAGACAGGTATTTAATATGAAGCGCGAGGCTCTGGATACATATTACGACAGTCTCGGATGCACACTGGGAGAGGCGCTTCTTGTTCCGACCCGGATTTACGTAAAAGCTCTTAAGAGCATTAAGGATGCAGGCGTGACAGTCAAGGCTTGCAGCCATATCACAGGCGGCGGATTTTATGAAAACGTACCGCGCATGTTAAAAGAAGGCACAAGGGCAGTGATCAAAAAAGACAGCTATCCAATCCCGCCGATCTTCAAGATGCTCTCAGTAGACGGAGATATCGAAGAGCAGATGATGTACAATACTTTCAATATGGGACTCGGTATGATCGTAGCCGTGGATGAAGCGGATGTAGACCGCGCCATGGAAGCGATCCGCGCTGCGGGTGATGCGCCGTATATAGTAGGACGCATCGAGGCAGGAGATAAAGGAGTAGAATTATGCTAGAGAGCACAGGTGCAGCGGTGAGAGAGCCGCTGCGCGTTGTCGTGATGGTGTCAGGCGGCGGAACAAATCTACAGGCGATCATCGACGGCGTAAAAGACGGTACGATCACAAACACGCAGATTGTCGGAGTGATCAGCAATAATAAAAATGCATATGCTTTAAAACGTGCAGAAGAGAACGGGATATCATCCCGGTGCGTGTCACCGAAAGATTTTGAGACCCGGGGCGATTTTAATGTCAAACTGCTGGAAACTGTGGATGGTTATGAACCGGATCTTGTCGTGCTGGCAGGCTTCCTTGTAGTTATCCCGCCGGAGATGATCGAAAAATATGAGAACCGAATGATTAATATCCATCCGTCTCTTATCCCGTCTTTCTGCGGAAAAGGATACTACGGACTGAAAGTTCATGAAGCAGCGCTGGAGCGCGGCGTAAAAGTAGTTGGCGCTACGGTGCATTTTGTGGATGAAGGAACCGACACAGGGCCGATTATCCTGCAGAAGGCGGTGGAAGTTCAGCAGGGGGATACACCCGAGATCCTTCAGCGCAGGGTGATGGAACAGGCAGAGTGGAAGATCCTGCCCAGGGCAATCGATCTGATCGCAAACGGAAAGGTGAGGGTTGACGATCATAAAACAATGATCATGCCGTAACGGGCTGCAGCCCGGAGACGGCAGGCAGTTTAATTCAGAGCATTATAAGGGCAGAACCGAGTGAGGAGGTTTACAGATGAAAATACTGATCGTGGGAAGCGGCGGAAGAGAACATGCTATCGCGGCGAGCGTGGCGAAGAGCCCGAAAGCGGACAAAATCTATTGTGCGCCGGGAAATGCAGGAATCGCAGAATATGCTGAATGTGTGGATATCGGCGCCATGGAGTTTGACAAACTGGCGGCATTTGCTAAGGAAAATGAAATCGACCTGTGTATTGTGGGAATGGATGATCCGCTGGTAGGCGGTCTTGTGGACGTTATGGAAGATGCGGGAATCCGCACATTCGGACCGAGAAAAAATGCAGCTATCCTCGAAGGATCGAAGGCATTTTCAAAAGATCTGATGAAAAAGTATAATATTCCGACAGCAGCATATGAGAACTTTACAGATTCCGATAAGGCTCTGGAGTATCTGGAGAAGGCAAAGTTCCCGATCGTTCTGAAGGCTGACGGACTTGCACTCGGCAAAGGCGTACTCATATGTCAGAATCTCGAAGAGGCTAAAGAGGGCGTGAAAACGATCATGCTGGACAAGAAATTCGGCACAGCAGGAAATGAGATGGTCATCGAGGAGTTCATGACCGGACGTGAGGTATCTGTCCTTTCCTTTGTAGACGGTAAGACGATCAAGACGATGACAAGCGCTCAGGATCACAAGCGTGCCGGCGACGGAGATACGGGACTGAACACAGGCGGTATGGGAACATTTTCTCCGAGCCCGTTCTATACAAAAGAAGTAGAAGAATTCTGTGAGAAATATATTTATCAGCCGACAGTTGATGCTATGGCTGCAGAAGGACGTCCGTTTAAGGGTGTTATCTTCTTCGGACTGATGCTGACAGCGGACGGGCCGAAAGTGCTGGAGTACAACGCGCGTTTCGGAGATCCGGAGGCCCAGGTAGTACTGCCCCGCATGAAAAACGATATCATCGATGTGGTAGAGGCGTGCATCGACGGCACACTGGATCAGATCGATCTGCAGTTTGAGGACAATGCTGCTGTCTGTGTAGTGCTCGCATCCGACGGATATCCGGTGAAATATGACAAAGGTTTCCCGATCAAAGGTCTGGATGAGTTTAAAAAGCATGAAGGCTATTATTGCTTCCACGCCGGAACAAAATTCGACAACGGACAGATCGTGACCAACGGTGGCCGTGTCCTCGGCGTGACGGCAAAAGGAAAAGACCTTAAAGAAGCAAGAAAGAACGCCTATGCCGCGACAGAGTGGGTAGAGTTCGAAAATAAATATATGAGACATGATATCGGTAAAGCGATTGATGAGGCGTGATTCACATCCGGCGATGGAGTCAAGGCTGATTCTGGCTCCGGTTACAGGGAATAAGGCAAACTAACAAAGCAGGAAAATGGTTAAAAACAAGTGGAAAAACGAGCAACTCGCAAAGCTCAGACAGTCTCGTTTTTCCACTTAACACCATTTCCCTGCTTTTAATTTTGGTGTGTCCAGCAAAGCTGGACCACACTAGCCGGTGCAAGTCCGGTCACAGTAATCGCCAGTGAGCTGTGTAGCTAAACTCGGTGCGTTGCAGTAATGCAGGGTACTAAGCGAGTGGATAAAGTAGCCTCGATAAGAGGAGCGAGCAATCATGCAGACCGTAACATAAAGTGAATTCTGCCGTATCGTTAAAAAGGTCTCGAAAGAGAGCAAAGAGAAGTTGAGTCCTGCGAATATGGGCGAAAACCATGGAACGTGTGAAGAAACTGGAAAGCAGCACGGAAGAATCTCTCGGTATAGAGGAAGCGGTATGTATGAAAAGTGTGGTTCGGAACTGGAGAGACCCTACCCATCACCGAAGGGTAAAGAGAAAGCGTATAAGCTTGGCGAAATCGTATTTCTGATGGGAGGGAGTCGGAGAGGAACATAGTACCGATAATGGCTGTGCAAGAAAACGCAGTCTATGGGAAGGTTCCTTACTTCATTCATGTTTGTAGAGAGGGTAAGAGTGAGAGAATGTCATGCAGACTAATAACTCCAAGGAAAAAGTTCGACAACTTCAAAACAAACTATATCTAACAGCCAAGAAATGTGCTAGCCGAAGATTTCATGCACTATACGATAAAGTATACCGGGATGATGTACTTTTCGAGGCATGGAAACGGGTAAAAGCTAATAAGGGTTCCAGTGGAGTGGATGGTATCGGAATTGAGGATATTGAAGCGATAGGAATTGAGAAATATCTGACAGATATAAAAGCAGAACTGGCGGACGGCAGATACAAACCGTCCCCAGTAAAGCGGGTGATGATACCAAAGCCAGACGGAAGTAAAAGACCCCTTGGAATACCAACGGTCAAAGACAGAATCGTGCAGATGGCTGCAAAGATAGCTATAGAGCCAGTTTTTGAAGCAGATTTTAGAGACTGCTCCTATGGCTTTAGACCCAAAAGAAGTGCTAAGCAGGCGCTTGAAAAAGTCAGAAAAGCATGTAACAACAAAGGCTACTATGTAGTAGATGCAGATATTGAGAAATTCTTTGACAATGTAAACCAGGACAAGCTGATGGTGTTAGTAGAACAGAGAATATCAGACCGGAGAATACAAAAGCTGATAAGGCAATGGCTGAAATCAGGAGTATTATACGGGAATATACTGACAATCTCTGAACTGGGCACAAGTCAGGGATCAGTTATATCTCCGGTACTGGCAAATATCTACCTGAACACACTGGACAGATTGTGGGAAAAGTATGGACTCACCCACGGTATTCTTGTGAGGTACGCAGACGATACAGTAATCATTTGCAAAAATAAGAAAAGTGCAAACCATGCACTGAACTTATTGCGTTACATCATGGCAAAACTGGACTTAAAGCTGCATCCAAAGAAGACGAAGATTGTCAGCATGTGGGATGGAAAAGAGGGATTTGATTTTCTCGGAATGCATCACAGAAGAATGACAACGGAAACAAGCAAAGGACAACTGTATAAGGAAACATATCAGTATCCAAGCAGAAAAGCCATGAAGAAAATGAAAGCAGAAATCAAAAGGAATATAAACAGCCGAAGTCTGCTGGTAGCAAAAGAGGAAGATTTAATAAAGAATCTGAACCCGAAAATCACAGGGTGGAAGAATTACTATTCTACCAAGACAAACGAAAGGTGGATGCAGACGCTCGACTGGTACATTATCTGTACTTTTACAAGATGGTATAACAAGAAACACCAAAGGCGTAACCATATGTCAAAGGTGGGATCTGTTAGAAATAGCATTTACGAAAAAGGATTAAAGAAAATGGCTAGAGCATGACGTAATGCTGTAGAAAGAAGAATGTCGGAAAGCCGTGTGAGGGAGAACCTCATGCACGGTTTGATGAGGGGAAAGAGGGCCAAAGCCCTCTAACCTACTCTACCCTAATCCCCTTTCACAGTCGCCATCATCAGTCTTGCCCCATCTACGGAACGTGTATCAGCCCTGTTACATCTTACGAAGTTTTTCTCTACGAGCATGAATATATGTGGATATGACCATGGGGTATGGTATAATTTAAATAATAAGAGATGATATGTTTTGAAGGGAGGAGGGCGATGTTGTTATGAAGAAAATAGTGTATGCTGCCCTGGCGGCGATCGGTATTTTTGTTGTGCTTATTTTTATAGTGCAGCTTTCTGGGGAAATGGAATCCAGCATGTCAAATGAAAAACCGGTCATCTATCTGTACCCCGAACAAGAGAAAGAGGTATCTGTCCGGCTGGATTATGACGGGAAACTGACCTGTACTTATCCTGAGTATGATGATGGCTGGAATGTGACTGCTGCGCCGGATGGCCGGATCACAGATGAGAACGGGCAGGAGTATAATTACCTTTACTGGGAAGGAGAGACGGAGCAGGAGTACGATTTCTCCGAGGGCTTCTGCGTGGCAGGAGAGGATACGGCAGAGTTCCTTGAAGACGCCCTTGAGAAGCTTGGTCTCACACGCAGGGAAGCAAATGAATTCATTGTATACTGGCTGCCCAGAATGGAACAGAATGAGTACAATCTCATTTCTTTCCAGAGCGAAGCATATACGGACCATGCCCGCCTTTCCATACAGCCGGAGCCGGACACCGTGATCCGCGTCTTCATGGCATATAAGCCTGTGGAAAATGAGCAGGAGATACTGGAACAGACGCTCGCGGCGCCGGAGCGCAGCGGCTTCGCAGTTGTAGAATGGGGTGGCTGCGAACTGCCCTGAATCTTAAGAAATTCTTTGGAATCTTATATCAGCTCCCTTTAGATTTACAGCTTATCCTGTAATCATGAAAGGGGGCTGTATTCTTTATGACTATTCAGGAACTTACCCGTTATTTTCTCCAATACGGTGCTTTTTTCATTTACCTGATCGTACTTTTGGAATATCTGAATCTTCCGGGATTCCCTGCAGGTGTTATCATGCCGTTGGCAGGGATCTGGGCGGATCGGGGAGCGATAAGTTTTCCGGTTGTCATGGTGCTTACAGTGGCGGCAGGGCTTACAGGAAGCTGGGCTCTCTATCTGCTTGGAAGATTCGGCGGCAACAAGGTGCTCGGATTCTATTTTAAGAAATTTCCGAAGCATAAGCCTGTCATTGAGGAGAAGATGAGTTATCTGAGAGAGAAGGGATGTATCGGCGTATTCGTGAGTAAACTGCTTCCGATGGTGCGCACGCTCATCTCGATTCCGGCAGGCATGGTAAAGATGGATTTTGCAAAATATACAGTGAGCTCCGTCTGCGGAATATTCCTCTGGAACCTGACATTTGTCGGAGCAGGATATTTCTTCGGAGATGCGGCAATCAATTTTTTTACATAGAGGAGGGGCAGGACATGAAGATCGCAATGCTGACGAATAATTACCGGCCGTTTGTGGGAGGAGTCCCAATCTCAGTGGAGCGGCAGGCACAGGAGCTTGTAAAGCTGGGGCATCAGGTGACAGTATTTGCGCCGATGTACGAAAGCGACGAAAAAGAACAGAATGAAAGACTTCAAAAGGAGATACAGGCAGAAGATGAGAGATCGCCGGAGCGCGTCATCCGCTATCACTCCCAGAAGAAAAAGATGGATAACGGGATGGTCTATCCGGGAATTTATCCGGCGGAAATATTTGATGTATTTGAAAGAGAGCGATTTGACTACATACATGTGCACCACCCGATGTTTGTCGGGCCATGGGCGCTGTGGCTGGGAAGAAAGTACGGCATACCGGTCATCTATACATACCATACGAGATATGAAGACTATCTGCATTACATCCCGTGCTTCAGGACCAGAGAGGAAAGCACTGTTGTAAAAAGAAAAGCAGTAGAGTGGATACAGAAGAAAGTCATTCCGGCTTATATGAGATGGTTTTGCAACCGGTGTGATCTTGTGCTCGCGCCGTCCGAGGGGATGCAGCAGATGATAAAAGGATATGGAGTAAATACGCCGGTCGCAGTATTCCCGACCGGACTTGATGAATCATTCTTCAGAAAAAATGCCAGGCGGGCGCAGGAGATCAGAGAAACATGCAGCAGAGGAAAACGTCATCTCCTTGTCACAGTATCCAGACTGGAAAAAGAAAAAAATTACGGTTTTCTCCTGCGGGGGATCGCAGAGCTTGAGAGAAAGATGGGAGATGATTTCCACGTACTTATTATAGGAGATGGAAGCCAGAAGGCAGAGCTGAAGGTGAGAGCATCTATCCTCGGGATTCGGGATAAGGTGACTTTTGCCGGAAACATTCCCAATGATCAGGTGAAAGACTATCTGAATGCAGCGGATCTGTTTTTATTTGCATCAAAGTCGGAGACTCAGGGGATTGTGCTCGCGGAGGCGCTTGCGGCGGGAACACCGGTCGTGGCGGTGCATGCGGTGGGATCGGATGACATCATCAGGAATGGAGAAAACGGATTTCTGACTGCTGAGCGGGAAGACGAGTGGGCGGAAAAAGTCATCGAGACGCTGCAGGAAGAAAATCTTGAGAGGATGAAGAGTGCGGCTTTTATATCTGCCGGTAATTACCGCTCCTCAAGACTTGCCATCTACGAGGAGATGCTCTACAATCAATGTGGGTTCAGGAAAGGAGACAGACTTTATGAGACTGAAGAAGGTCGGAGAGAACGCTCTGCAATGGCTCTTCGTTAATTATCTGAGATGGATCGAGCGGACTGTTACGATCCGGTGGAGTGAGGAGAACCGGTACGGGGACAGCCAGATATTCGGGTTCTGGCATGAAGACAGCTTCTTTATGAATCTTGTCCTGGAGAAACTGGCGCATAAGACAACGCCTGTAGATGTGATCGTGACTGCGGATACACGCGGAAACTATATAGAGAACATGGTGAAAAGATGCGGCGGAAATGCGCTGCGTGTGCCGGACGGATATAAAGCCTTTGCAGCGCTGAAAAAGATCATTCAGGATTCCTATGAGAAGACACACTCTATTGCCGTGGCGCTGGACGGACCGCTGGGGCCGAGACACGAGCCTAAAAAGCTGGCATTTTACCTGTCAGAGCATGCAGAAGAAGATTTTGTCGGTATCTGTCTTGCGTATTCTTCCTGCATCAGGCTGAAACACCGCTGGGATAAATATGTAATACCGCTGCCGTATACTACAGTGACGGTAGAGGTAAAGAATTACGGAGTGGTAATGAAAAACCGGATACCGGAACTTCCGACAGCGGCGGGGAAGACAGAAGCGGCTGCGGCGGCAGGAATCTTTTCGGCATATTAAAAAGATAATTTGAAAAAACAAAGGGAGAAGAGGAGACATCATGGAGACAAATAACATATTGATCGTAGAGGATGACAAGGAGATCCGCGAGGGCGTCCAGATATATCTGCAGAGTCAGGGATATAAAGTGTTTCAGGCTGCAGACGGCATTGAAGGGCTTGAGATCATTGATAAAGAGGATATTCACCTGGCCATTGTAGATATCATGATGCCCAGGATGGACGGTATCCGAATGACGATGAAACTGAGAGAAAAGCATGACTTTCCGGTGATCATGCTGTCGGCAAAGTCCGAGGAAGTGGATAAGATCACGGGATTGAATATCGGAGCGGATGATTATGTGACGAAGCCGTTCACCCCGATGGAACTGATGGCGAGGGTAAATTCACAGCTCAGGCGCTACCGTAAGTTTCTGGAGAAACTGGCGCCGCAGGAAAATGTGCATGTGATCGGCGGACTGGAGATCAATGAGGATGCAGTGGAAGTGACGATGGACGGAAAGCCGGTCAAACTGACACCCATCGAGTATAAAATCCTGCTCCTGCTGGCGAAGAATCCGGGGAGAGTATTCTCCTCCGAGGAGATCTACGAGCGGGTATGGCAGGAAAAGGCGATCAATACGGATACGATCATGGTGCATGTAAGAAACATAAGAGAAAAGATCGAACTTGATCCGAAGAATCCTAAATATTTAAAGGTGGTGTGGGGAGTTGGATACAAAATCGAAAAACAGCCGTAAGACAGGGATTATCGTAGTCGTTATATTTTTAAGTATCTGTTCCATGATCATGATGTCGCAGTACGGCAATATGAAGTACGCTATAGACAGTGCAAATACCGAGACTACTGAGGAGAACACGCAGTCGGCATTATATGAGAATGCGCTCTTATCTATCAGCTATGATCTGGCAGAAGGCAATTTCCTTCTTTATAATGAGTATTCCGGGGAGACTGATCCGGCTGAAGTGCTGGATGAATATGGACAGAGAGATTTCGATTTGACGAAAAAATATTTGGATTACGGTGTGTTTGATGAAGAAGGGCAACAGCTTCTTGACAATATAGATGAAGAAACAGTTGAGCGGCTGGATTCAAATGGTGAGGCTGCTTCCGGTTATGCATTCCGGGCTCATTATACTTTTTCTGATAGCGGGGAACTTTCTTCTGTTCAGATTGATGGAACTGCAATGAGTCCCGAGGAAGAATATAATCTGGAATCCACGTATCTGTCATCCGCCCAGGAAGTGGAATACAATGAGGAAATTTCAAGTATTGCGGTTCCGGAGAGTATTTCTGTGATTTATGGAATGGATCAGGAAAATCTGGAGGAATTTACTGAAGCCTATTCCCTGGAATATGGAGAGTATGAGGTACAGCTTAATAGTGTGGCGGATACATCATATTATGGAGAGACACTCCGGACTCTGTGCTTTGTCGTGTTCCTTGTGGCGCTGCTTCTTCCGGTCAGAAGAAAACTGGATATCAGTGATATGAAGATATTTGATGTTCCCTTTGAAGTGCCGATACTAGTATGGCTCTTTATATATATGGTTTATCTGGATGAACTTCCGGTACGGATTGTGGATCTGACGATAGAGGGGACGCTGCTTCCAGGTATGGGGCACGGAATGGAAATCCTTGCAACGGCATTGAATTTTGTTATGTGGTTCTTTATCTTTGGCCTGATATTCTGGAGCGTGACATCTCTGCGTGCTATGTTCCGCATGAAGGGAGCATACTGGCGTGAGAGGACATTGACGATGAAGCTGATCCGGCACTATCGCGGTCAGGGAACAGAGAGCGATGAGGAGATGGTGAGAAAGGCAGGCGGTCTGATAAAAAGAATCAAGGGTTTTCTTGCGAAACAGTATGACGCACTGCAGCATATTGATTTCCGGGAGAAGACGAACCGGACGATCCTTAAGATCGTGATCATCAACTATATCATTCTGGCGATCGTATGTTTCTTCTGGTATTACGGAACACTTGCACTTATCATATATTCAGTGCTCCTGTTCTTCTTCCTCAGAAAGTATGTAAAGGATCTGCAGGAAAAGTATAAGCTGCTCTTAAAGTCAACAAACCAGCTTGCGGAAGGCCATCTGGACGTACCGATCGAGGGGGATATCGGAGTGTTCAACCCGATCCAGGAGGAGCTGAAGAAGATTCAGAAAGGCTTTAAGAAAGCAGTAGATGAAGAAGTAAAAAATGAGCGAATGAAGACTGAACTGGTTACAAATGTTTCTCATGACCTGCGGACGCCTCTGACGGCGATCATCACATATACGGACCTTCTGAAAAATGAAAAGGACGAAGAAAAACGAAAAGAATACATCGATGTGCTGGAGCGCAAGTCGCTGCGTCTGAAAGTCCTCATTGAAGACCTTTTCGAAATCAGCAAGGCGGCAAGCAAGAGTGTCACAATGCATTTTATGAAAGTGGATATTGTGGATCTTCTCAAGCAGGTGGGGCTTGAAAATGACAGTAAGATAAAAGGCGCTAATCTTGAAATTCGATGGAAACTGCCGGAGCACAAGCTTGTCATGTGGCTGGACAGCCAGAAGACATACCGGATCTTTGAGAATCTCATCGTGAATATTACAAAATATGCGATGCCCCATACGCGAGTCTACATCGAGATGACGGAGCAGGAGAATGACGTGCATATTTCTATGAAGAATGTCTCGGCAACAGAGCTGAACTTCGACACCGAGGAGATCACTGATCGTTTCGTACGAGGAGATACTTCGAGAAATACCGAAGGTTCCGGTCTTGGTCTGGCGATCGCCAAGAGTTTTGTGGAACTGCAGCACGGTACACTGAAAATTTCTACGGAGGCAGATCTATTTAAAGCAGATATCACACTGCCCAAACTGGAAATCCCGCCGGAGTAGTTACTCCGACGGGATTTTATGATATTATGTCAGTAACGAATAAATGGAGTGAAAAAAGGAGAAAAAATATGAAGTATGAAGTTAGAGGCAATGAACTCCCAGTGGTAATCTGTTATCTGGAAAGCGGGGAATCTATGATAACCGAGCGCGGCTCCATGAGCTGGATGTCGCCGAATATGAAGATGGAGACGACGTCCAACGGCGGGATCGGGAAGGCTCTTGGCAGAATGTTTGCCGGAGAGGCAATCTTTCAGAACAGATACACAGCGATGGGAGGCAATGGAATGATCGCGTTTGCATCCAGTTTCCCCGGACAGATCAGACCGTGGGAGATCAGGCCGGGAAATGAGGTTATCGTTCAGAAGACGGGATTTCTTGCGGCAGAGGAGAGCGTGGAACTGTCCGTGTTTTTCCAGAAGAAGCTGGGTGCCGGATTCTTTGGCGGTGAAGGATTCATTATGCAGAGGCTTTCCGGTCATGGCATGGCGTTTCTTGAATTCGACGGTCATGTAGTGGAATATAATCTTCAGCCCGGCCAGCAGATTGTAGTCGATACAGGATATCTTGCGGCGATGGATGTTACCTGCAGTATGGAAATTAAAAGTGTTCCGGGTCTGAAAAATATGGTCTTTGGCGGTGAGGGAATATTCAATACAGTGATTACCGGGCCGGGGCGGGTATGGCTTCAGACAATGCCGCTGTCAGGCGTTGCAGAGCAGATACTTAAATTCCTGCCGCCGAGCAAATAAGGGGGAGGTCAATATGGCAGACAGGTTACACACTGCGCAGCTTGTGATAAATGAAGTAGAAAAAGCAGTCGTGGGAAAGCGGGACATACTTACAAAGATCATGACAGCGATTCTTGCAGGAGGACATATATTGATAGAGGATATTCCGGGGACAGGTAAGACAACAATGGCGCTTGCATTCTCAAAGGCTATGGGACTCGAGGCCCGGCGTGTGCAGTTTACTCCGGATGTGCTCCCGTCGGATTTGACGGGGTTTACCGTTTATCAGAAGGAAACGGGACAATTTGTATATCAGCCGGGAGCGGTCATGTGCAATCTTCTGCTGGCTGACGAGATCAACAGAACGTCTCCGAAGACCCAGTCTGCCCTGCTGGAAGTAATGGAGGAGCGGCAGGTTACGGTAGATGGAGTGACCCGCCGGACAGGGGAGCCATTTATCGTGATCGCCACCGAGAATCCTGCGGGATCAGCAGGCACCCAGCTTCTGCCGGAGTCCCAGCTTGATCGTTTTATGATCTGTGTCAGTATGGGATATCCTACTGTGGAGGAAGAGATGGAGATCCTGCGCAGGAGTCAGGATGAGGACCGGACTGCAGGAATCTATCCGGTTCTTGACGCGGCGGCTTTGCAGGAAATGATACGCGAAGCGAGAGAAATTTATATGCATGACAGAATCTGCCGGTACATTGCAGAGCTGGCCAGAGCATCCAGGGAAAACACATGGACAGAATTAGGCTTAAGTCCGAGAGGGACAGTTGCGCTGACTGCGATGGCGAAAGCCTGTGCCTGTCTGAAAGGACGCGAGTATGTAGTCCCGTCTGATGTAGAAGAAGTATTTCCATGTGTTGCAGCCCACAGGATCATTCTGAATATGAAAGCTAAGGTAGGGCATGTGAAAGTTGAAGAAGTAGTCCGGCAGATTCTTGAAAGTACGGAAAAGCCGGCATTAAAGACAAGGCGGTAGTGAAATGGTCAGAAGAACAGCAGGATATCTGGCGGTGCTGCTTGTCACCGCGTACCTGTTTTTTATGTATGATGCTCCGGTACTGTCCGGTATACTGGTGTTTTGTGCCGTTTATCCGGCAGCCTCCGGCGTATATCTCATAGCAGCGGGGAAAAAAGTTGTCCCTGATCTTGAGAGAGTTCCGCCGCTGGGGGAAAAGGGGAAGAAAATCAAGGCTGGAATATCTGTAAAAAACAAATCAGGCAGGCTGAGTCTGCGCTATGAGTTTCAGGTGGCGGTCAGAAACAGCAGCGGCAGAAAATGCGGGAAAAAGCGCTTCCGTGGCGTACTCATTCCAAAAGGAGAGGAAACGGTCTGGCTAACATTTGACACAGAGTATTGCGGCGTTATGGAAATTTGTCTTGACAGCATAAGAATATATGATTTCCTCGGTATATTTTACAGAAAAGTAAGGTGGAAGAAAACTGCCGGAATCAAAGTGATGCCCCAATTTGAACTTATGCCTCTGGAAATCACGCGCAGGACGAGAGAGTTTCAGGCGGACGCGCAGGAGTTTTCCCAGGAGAGACGGGGAGATGATCCGTCGGAGATCTATCAGGTCAGAGAATATCGAGAGAAGGACTCTCTGAAGGACATTCATTGGAAATTAAGTGCAAGAGAAGAGCAGCTTATGGTAAAAGAACGGAGCTTCCCTCTGGGGTGTGTAGTACTGATCTACATTGATTACCGGTCAGGAGATCGGTCGGTAGCAGGATTTTCAAAGATGCTGGAGACGGTTGCTTCTCTTACGATTACTCTGGTTTCCGAAAAATGTATCCATATGGCGGCATGGTATGAAGAAAAAAACGAGAGACTGGTCAGATGGCGTATCTCTGACGAGGAGAGTGCGTGCGATATGATATGGAATCTTATGGAGATACAGCCGTACCGGGATGCAGAAAAAGCACAGGTGTGTTACGATGACGCATTTCGGGGTCAGGAATTTTCCAGTGTTGTTACTATAGACAGATACGGAAACATGAAAAATAATGGGGAAGGCTTTGAGTTCCTGAGATTATGACAGTGTCAATGCGCAAAGAGAAACGGAGAGCGGCGAAAATGAGAAACAGGAGTTCAGGTATAAAAATATATCGGGCGGGGCCGGAGGAGAGGAAAAGAAACAGGGGAAGTCTTTCAATTTTTCTCCTTCAGGCAGCAGCCATGTGTTTTCTTATGATTGCGTGGTGGAATGCATTTCTGTCGGTATTCCGGCTGCCGCTTCACACTGGATGGCTGTATGGTGGGACTGTGGCTGCAGTTCTCCTGCTGGGTACAGTTAACCGGAGATTCGGTGCGAGGGCAGTGGGGGCAGGGCTGGCTGTTGCAGCAATTCTTCTCTGGTATGGCAGAGATCTGGCTATTAACCTCTATGAGTGGATCGGGCAGAATTATGAGACACTGTTTTCGGCACAGCCTGCAGGGCAGGCAGCCTACAGCTATGCGTCGGTACTGATCAGTGTGCCTGTCCTGGAATTGCTGCTGTGTGTACAGCGGACAGGGAGAGGAAAGGCAGCGGCAGGGCTTGTGATCTGTGCACCTTTCATCACTGCGGCCTGCGCGGGATGGTTTCAGACCGTGCTGCCGTCCTGGCTGCTGATCATGGGAGCGGCTGCATACTATGCTTCTTCGGTTTCCGGGGCAGGAAGGACAGGCAGAGGGCTGTTCATGTGGAGACATGCCCTGCTGACGATGGCAATGTGTTCAGTGCTGGCTATTCTGTCCTTTCAGGCAGGAAAAGGTCTGGATGCGGGAAGGGAAGCGGAGGACAGCTTCTATTTCCGGATGCGAGGAACGATTACATCGGAAGTAGTCGGAGGAATAGAGGATCTGATGACAGCTGTGACAGGGGAAGACCGGACGGAAGAAGCAGCGGAAGAAGAAAATACGGATTTGGCAGATGACGAGACTTTGGAGGGGATGCAGCAGGATGAAAACATTCAGGACGAGTTCCGGCAGGATGATATAGCTGCAGAGGAGGCGATACAGGAGGATATCACAGCAGGGAGCGTATTCGACAGTCCGTCTTATCATGCGGAGAGCGATACAGTTAATCTGGGAAGTATTGCCCGTTTTGAACCTTCCACGGCTGAAATGCCTGAAATAAGAATGGACAGGAGGCCGGAAAGTACAGTATACGTTGCAGAAAATCTGGGGGGTGTCTATTCTGATAATTCCTGGAACATGACAGATACCCGGCCGTCGGATGAGGAATGCAGGGAGTATCCGGCGGAACTTGAAGAAACACTGGCGGCATTGTGCGGAAGCTGGGCAGACGGTTCTTTTGAGGAGGTGCGGCAGGGAATCAGCCGGGAACTGACAAGTCGTGCCGTGTATGATACAGCCCCCGGAGCGACGCCGGCGGGCGAGGACTTTGTGGAGTATTTTTTGTTTGAGAATCATAAAGGGTTCTGTGTCCATTTCGCTACAGCGGCTACACTGATATATCGTTACTGTGGATATACTGCGAGATATGCGGAAGGGTATGCCATACCTGCTTCTGCTTTCCATGAAGACGAAACAGGAGGGTATGTGGCTCAGATCACGGGAAATATGGGACATGCATGGTGCCAGGTGTATGATGAGCAGACAAGGGAATGGCTGGATATGGAGCATACACCTCCTGCACCGGCAGATACATCCGGAGCGCCTCCGGCAGCAAGTTCTGAATATGAAGAGACGATCAGAGAAAAAGTAGTGTATGAAATCCTGCCCGTCCTGCTCCCGGTATGCCTGACAGTCTTTCTGTGCGCCGCACTTTTCTTCGGGCAGGCCGCACTCAGGAGCGCGCGGCGCGAGCAGCGGTTCCGGAAGAAAAAAGACGGTGAGGGAATCAGAGAGATGTATGCGGCTGTTTTAAAAACGGCAAAGTTTCAGGGGGTGGAGATCAAAGAACCTCTGGCTGAGGATATGGCGGAGCAACTGTATACAGAATATCCCGAACTTGAAGAAAAAGAATGGGAATGGATGTACAATCGGGCAATGGAAAGCATGTTTTACCATCTGGATCATGAGAAAAACGACTGGGTGAAAATGAGAACATTGTATATACATTTCCGGAAAGCAGCTCTCGGACGTATGAGCCGGGGACAGAGATGGCGGTTCCGGTATGTATACTGTTTATAAAAAACGGTAAAGGGGACGTAGTAAAACCGCGTTTTACTACGTCCCCTTTACCGTATTCGGTTAATCAGAAGCGAAAATCTCTTCTGTTATCCTGTTCAATGAGTCTTAAATTTTCCAGTACGACAGCGCGCGCCTTTTCATTCGGCACGTTGAGGACTTCTCTGTCGATCAGTTTATCTCCGATTGCCTTTGTCTCCGGAGATGCGTAATCCATCAGGTATTCTTTGAGTGTCATAAGTGCATTGGGATGGCAGCAGTTCTGGATCTGTCCGCTCTTGCACAGTGACATGAATCTGTCTCCGGTACGTCCTTCGCGGTAACATGCAGTGCAGAAGCTCGGGATGTAATCCATCTCCATGAGCCAGCGTACGACTTCATCCAGTGTGCGGTTGTCGCTGACGTCGAACTGCTCGGATTTCTCATCCTCCGGTTCCGGCTCGCAGTAGCCGCCCACGCTTGTTCTGGAGCCGCCGCTGATCTGGGAGATTCCCAGATGCAGGACGCGCTCTCTGGTCTTCTGGTTTTCGCGCGTGGAGATGATCATGCCCGTATAAGGAACGGCGATGCGGATGCAGGCGACGATTTTGGCAAATGTATCATCATCGATGCCGTTGTCAAAGTCCTCGGGATTAATGTCATCCGCGTGTTTCAGTCGCGGTACGCTGATCGTGTGCGGTCCCACGCCGAATGCTGCTTCCAGATGTTCCGCATGCATCAGGAGTCCTGCGAATTCGTAGCGGTATTTGTCCAGGCCGAAGAGGACTCCCAGTCCTACATCATCGATACCGCCCTCCATGGCGCGGTCCATTGCCTCTGTGTGATAGTTGTAGTCGTGCTTTGGACCCGTCGGGTGCAGTTCGAGATAGCTTTCCTTGTGGTAGGTCTCCTGGAAAAGGATATAAGTACCGATCCCTGCTTCTTTGAGGAGGCGGTAGTTATCGACAGTCGTTGCCGCAATATTGATATTCACGCGGCGGATGGCGCCGTTTTTGTGTTTGATGCTGTAGATAGTCTCGATGGATTTCAGATAATAGTCCATCGTATTTCTTACCGGATCTTCACCGGCTTCCAGGGCGAGACGCTTGTGCCCCATATCCTGGAGTGCGATGACCTCTCTTCTGATATCTTCCTGGGAAAGCTGTTTTCTCGGGATGTGTTTGTTCTTTGCATGATACGGGCAGTAGGTGCACCCGTTGATGCA
The DNA here is from genome assembly GCF_008691045.1 of Mediterraneibacter catenae. GTDB lineage: Bacteria > Bacillota > Clostridia > Lachnospirales > Lachnospiraceae > Mediterraneibacter > Mediterraneibacter ornithocaccae. The sequence continues at coordinate 80,643 of NZ_VMSO01000005.1, read as the reverse complement.
GTAATTGGACAGGTACAGGGGAGCAAACATCACGATTCTGTTTCCGTAGAAATCTTTCTTGATCTGTTCTGCCAGCTTATAGATTTCCTGATTCTTTTCCTCAATAGGACAGGCGAGCAGTACGGATGCTTCCCTGTGAGTGAGCCCTTTTCTCTTCTTTGCCTTCTCGATGATCGAGTCGATGAGTTCGATATTTTCTTTGTTTTCATCGGCATAAGCAAGTGTCTCAAGGATTTCCTCGTGATTGATAAAATCATCTGCACATTTTGAATTTACGTCATACATTATACATTCCTCCTATTTCAGTAAATTAAATTTTGTCTGCAGCAGTTCCGCCCGCTGACATCAGATGGCTGAACTGTTTTATATATTCAGTGAATCGCCCCGGTCCACAGTGATGTGATATCCGATTTTTTCCATTCGTTCTTTCAAATTGTTCAGGCTTTCAGCCGCCTCGTCTCCGGTACAGATCTTATTGTCATACAGAAGATACTTTTTCCTGACCTGTGCGGGGGATAGATTCGGCATGACTACATTTGCTCCGGCAAGTATGCCTTTTTCCCTTCCATCAGGATCAATGGTCCCGAGTGCAGTGGTGGCCGGGAGCAGCACGCGGGGCAGCAGGAGCCGGATCAGTCCGAGCATGAAGACCGTCAGCTCTGCAGTTCCGCCGGGCGCATCGGCAAACGGGGTGTCATGGTGCGGGACAAAAGGGCCGATTCCGACCATCTGGGGATTCAGTCTTGCAAGAAACATCATATCGTCCGCAAGATTTTCCGGTGTCTGATATGGGGATCCTACCATGAACCCGGTGCCCACCTGGTAGCCGGTCTTCTTAAGATTCCACAGGCACTTGCGGCGATGTGAGGCGGAGAGCTGCGGCGGATGCAGTCTGCCGTAATGCCCGCAGTCATATGTCTCGTGGCGGAGCAGATACCGGTCAGCGCCGGCATCATAAAGTCTCTGGTAACTCTCAGGGGAGCGCTCGCCCACCGAGAGGGTGATCGCACAGTCGGGGAAACCGGTGCGTATTGAAGAAACGATATCGCAGAGGCGGTCATCGGTAAAATATCCGTCTTCGCCGCCCTGGAGCACGAAGGTGCGGAATCCGAGTTCATACCCGTGCTCACAGCAGGAGAGGACCTCCTCTTTTGAGAGGCGGTATCGCTGTGCGTTTCCGTTGCTTTTGCGGATGCCGCAGTAGTAGCAGTCGTTTCTGCAGTAGTTGGTGAACTCGATCAGTCCGCGGATATAGATATCGTGACCGTAATAGCGGATACGGACAGCCCGGGCCAGCTCAAACAGATATTCGGCGGTGCCGTGGGTACGCTCCCGGATGAGCGTGACCCATTCGTCACGTTTCAGTTCCCGTGTCAGGCAGAGCTTATCGATGAGCGCTTTTACTTTTGCTTCTCTGTCATTCGGCGTCATATGTTTTTCCCGTAGATCGTCTTTGTGCTCACTCCGGGCAGCATCCCCAGTTTGCCTGAGAGGGCACTTATGATATTGTTCGGCGCATCCATCGCCACACTGATGACATGGATGCCTTTCTCCCTGTAGGGAATCCCCATCCTGCCGATCACATATTCTCCGTATTCGCTCAGCAGATGGTTCAGTTCATCGACAGACTCTCTTGACTCGAGGATGATGCCGATGAGGGCGATTCTTGTCTCCATATAAACCTCCTGAAAATAAAAACAGCGCCGTACGGCGCCTGAGTATCAAAAGCAGAGAGGGATAAGCCCTCTGTACAGCTTCCGGTATGCGCGCCTTTTTGCTCAGGTCATATATATTACAGCCTTTGCAGTCAGAACGTATGTCTCCTCAAGTATATCATGAGGAAAACTATTATACAAGCATGACGCGGTTTACGGTATAACATTGACGGTTTACGTTATCTGTTATTTTTACAGTAGAAAAGATGCTATGATAGCATCAGTGAATCAGGGGTATGACAGTGGCATACTGATGAAGAAGAAAGGAGCACACGGGGAGCTATGAGAAAGCTGGATTTTAACAGAGGATGGACGTACAGACGGGCCCGGGAAGAAGGAGCCGGAAAGGAAATAAGGCTTCCGCACGATGCCATGATATCCGAGCAACGTACTGAGGACAGCGCGGGCGGCATCAACACAGGATGGTTTGAGGGATTTGATTATATTTATGAGAAGGAATTTGATGTCCCGAAAGAGTATGAAGGGCAGTATGTCAGTTTTGAATTTGAAGGAATATATCATAATGCAGAGGTATATCTGAACGGGAAAAAGGCGGCATTCCGGCCGTACGGATATTCCGACTTCTATGTCGATGCGGCAGGATATCTGAAATACGGGGAGAAGAATCAGATACGCGTGATCGCCCGCAATGCGGACCAGCCCAACAGCAGGTGGTATTCCGGCGCCGGGATCTACCGCCCGGTGTGGATGTATACGGCGCCGGCGGGACATATCCTGACGAACGGCATCCGGATCCGCACCCTCAGCACAGATCCTGCAATGATCGAGGTGGAGATCCGAACTACCTGCGCGGGAGAACTGAACATACAGATCATGCCTTTGGCGGAGGACGGGAAGGCAGAGCCTGCTGTGGTCACGATAAGTGAGTATACGGACGGGGCGGCTGTCATTCAGGCGGAGATCCCGGACGCTCGGCTCTGGAGTCCGGACACGCCTGATCTTTACCGGCTCAGGGCGGAGTTTTCCCCGGAGTATCAGCTCCCCGTGGAGACGGTGAGCTCAGACCGGGATCATGACACGGAAGAGATCACGTTCGGTCTTCGCATCGTCGGCTGGGACACGGAGAAAGGTTTCTCCATCAACGGGAAAAGGGTGATCTTAAGAGGCGCATGTATCCACCACGACAACGGTGTGCTGGGCGCCTGCTGTTATCCGGAAGCTGAGGAACGTAAGGTACGGCTTCTGAAAGAGAACGGCTACAATGCCATCCGTTCTGCCCACAATCCGTGTTCCAAAGCGATGCTTGAGGCATGCGACCGTCTGGGAATGCTCGTGATGGATGAATTTGTAGACGTATGGTACATCCACAAGACCGAGTATGATTATGTCAGTTATTTCGAGGAGTGGTGGAAGCAGGATCTCAAGGATATGGTACGCAAAGACTATAACCACCCGTGCGTTGTCATGTATTCGACCGGAAATGAAGTGTCTGAGACTGCGCAGCCGAAAGGAATCCACCTGACGAAGAAGATGACAGAATACCTGCACCATCTGGACAGAACCCGTCCGGTGACCTGCGGCGTCAATATTTTCTTCAATTTCTTAAGTTCTATCGGCTTTGGAGTGTACAGTGACAAGAAAGCGAAGAAAGAAGCAGAGAAAGCAGAGAAAAATAAGGCGGGCGGTCCGAACCAGAAGAAGAAAAAAGCGGTCGGGAGCCAGTTCTTTAATGATCTGGCGGGAATGCTCGGAAGCGGATTTATGAAGACCGGAGCTACATTTTACGGATGTGACGTGAAGACGAGGGACGCCTTTGCCAATATGGACATTGCAGGATATAACTACGGCATCAAGCGATACCGCCACGACCTGAAAAAGTATCCGGACAGGCTGATCCTCGGAAGTGAGACATTTTGCTCGGACGCGTATGAATTCTGGGAGATGGCAAAGAAGAATCCGAGGATCATCGGAGACTTTGTTTGGGCCGGAATAGATTATCTCGGAGAGGTGGGAGTCGGTTCCTGGGAGTACAGTGACTATGCGCCGGACTTTTCCCACGGACCGGGCTGGATCACGGCGGGGAGCGGAAGGATCGATCTGACCGGAAAGCCTCTCGCAGAGGCAGGCTATACAAAGACAGCTTTTGAACTGACAGACAGACCGGTCATTGCAGTGCGTCCGGTCAACCACACAGATGAGAAGCACTCTCCGTCGGCATGGAAGATGACCAATGCAGTAGAGTCCTGGTCCTGGGCAGGCTGCGAAGGGAAGAAAGCGTATGTGGAAGTATATGCCCGCGCTGCAAAGATCGCTCTCTTCCTGAATGGAAGACTCATAGGCAGCAGGGAATTAAAGAACCGGTGTGACACAACATTTACTGTGGAGTACAGACCGGGCAGGCTTGAGGCAGCAGCCTATGATGCCGGCGGCAGAGAGATTTCCAGAAGCGCTCTTGAAACAGCGGGCAGTGAGACAGTACTGCGGGCTGTGCCGGAGAGGAAGAACGTGCGGCCGGCCGGACTGTGCTTTATCCGGCTTCAGTATACTGATAAAGCAGGAACAGTCAAGCCGCTTGAGAGGGGGATCCTCCGTGTAAATGTGACGAACGGAGAGCTTCTCGGTCTGGGAAACGGGTGCCCGTACAATGAGATCGGATACTGTGAAGATAAGACGGACACATATTTCGGCGAGGCGCTTGCGGTCGTGAGAGCTGCAGAAGGCACGGGCGCGAGACCTGTTGTTGTGGAAGTGACTGACGGGAAGCGGACCGGTCTGACGGAAATTGAGATTGAATACAGCGCAGCGGATTCTGAGTGATTTACTGAAAAAGTGTAACAGTTCAGTCCGCGCCATTTGCAAAGTCGCATAAAGATATATAGATGGGCCTACAAGACAAAACACGTCAAAAGAACGACCATTCACGGACGTTTTGATCTGCGGAAGAGGTAAAGTGCTATGATAGCGACAGTGAAAGGAGTTTTGGGTGAGGGGCCTAAGAGGAGGAAAAAGTAATGCTGAAAATCAGCAGTCTGACAGTAGAGCATCTGTCGGAAGGGTGTGTGACGGATAAGCCGGATCCGGGGATCTCATTCCGGCTTACGAGCGACCGGCAGAATGTGAATTTGAAAAAGGCAAAGATTACAGTAAACGGATGGACGGAAGAGACGGATTCCCAGATCCTCATACCGTACAGAGGAAATGCACTGCAGCCGTTTACCGTGTACCGGGTAAATGTTACGGCGGAGGACGATGCCGGAGAGACAGCACAGGCAGCAGTCTCTTTTGAGACCGGCAGGATGGGGACGCCGTGGAATGCAGAGTGGATCTCGGACGGAGCATACAGCTTTACGGAAAAGAAAGTGTCTCCGGTACCGATGATGTTCCGGAAAAAGATCAAGTGCACAAAGAAAGTGAGAGAGGCGAAGCTGTACGCAACGGCGCTGGGGATTTATGAACTGGCTGTGGACGGGAAAAAAGTGGGAGACAGGTATTTTGCCCCCGGCTTTACTTCATATAAACATGAGATGCAGTATCAGGTCTATGATGTCACTGATATGCTCACAGGAGATAACACACTGACAGCGGTCGTCGCCGGAGGATGGGCGGTCGGTTCCTTTGTATTTACGAGGATCAACCGGCATGATGCCGACCGGCAGGCACTTCTGGCGGAATTGAGGATCACTTATGAGGACGGCACGCAGGAGGTGATCGGCACTGACAGCTCGTGGGAAGTGACTGAGGACGGACCATACCGGATGGCAGATATCTATGACGGCGAAACTTATGATGCTTCGGTAGATGAAGAAAAAATCATATGGAGGCAGGCCCTTCCCGAACGATTGAAATTCGTCCCGGACCTGAGGGCGGATTACAGCAGCCCGGTGCGCTCCCATGAGGAGATAAAGCCCGTATCCTGCAATAAACGTTCCGACGGGACTTTGATCTACGACTTCGGTCAGAACTTTGCAGGTGTGATAAAGCTTAAGATAAGAGGAAGAAAGGGCCAGGTCATTAAAGTAAGGCATGCGGAGATCTTAAACAAAGACGGCAGCCTGAATGTGGAATTCCTGCGCACGGCTAAAGCGACAGCCACGTATACATGCAGGGACGGACAGCAGGAATACAGCCCCCGGCTTACCTATATGGGATTCCGCTATATCAGTGTAGAGGGGATCAGGCAGGAGGATATAGAGGTCACGGCTCTGACCCTGTATTCGGATATAAAGGAGATAGGGAATTTTATCTGTTCGGATGAGAGGATCAACCGCCTCCAGAGAAATATCCTCTGGAGCAGCAAATCAAACTTTGTGGAAATCCCTACAGACTGTCCGCAGAGGGACGAGCGTATGGGATGGACCGGAGATATCGCGGTATTCGCTCCGACGGCATGTTTTAATTTCGATATCGGCCGTTTTATCAAAAAGTGGCTTATCGATGTCAAGGCGGAACAGCTGCCCACCGGAGGTATCCCCAATACGGTTCCGGCACAGGGATACGGTTTCCCGGCGACTATGCCGTCCATGGCGATCGACTGGTGGGGCGACGCCTGTGTGCTCGTGCCATGGGCACAGTACATGGCGGCAGGAGATGAACAGGTCTTAAGGGACATGTATCCTGTCATGAAAAAATATGTGAAGGCCTGCCGTTTCTGGGCAGGATTCGGCATAGGCAGGCACAGATATATCTGGAATACTCCCTCTGTGCTGCATTTCGGAGACTGGGTAGCCCCGGATGTGCCGAAGATGTCCCAGTGGCAGAAGAGGAGCAAGTGGACAGCAACAGCCAGCCTGTACAATACGAGCCGTCTTACGGCAATGACAGCAGATATCCTGGGAGAAAAGGAAGACGCAAAATATTTTAATCAGCTCTCCGAAAGAGTTGCGGATGCATATATCTCCGTATTTACAGACGGAAACGGAAAAATGAAAGAAGAATTCCAGACCGCATACGTACTGCCTCTGTGGTTTAAGATGTTCCCGGAAAATGTACAGAAGAAAGCAGCGGAAAACCTTGCAGAACTGGTGAAAGCATCGGATTACTGTATCGGTACCGGTTTCCCGGGCACGCCTTATATATTGTTTGCGCTTGCAGACAACGGGCAGGAAGATACGGCATTTAAAATGCTGACAAATACAAAGTGTCCGTCATGGCTCTATGAGGTAAAATCCGGAGCAACTACTATATGGGAGCGCTGGGACGGGCTGGACGAGAACGGAGAATGCCCGATCAGCGACGATGGAACCGACATGATGATCTCTTATAATCACTACGCTTCCGGCGCCGTAGGGGCGTTCCTCTATGAGAGGGTGGCCGGAATCGAGGCGATAGAACCGGGATACAGGACATTTCGGATCCGGCCTCTGGCGGGCGGCGGCATCACTTACGCAAGAGGAACTACAGTCACTCCGTACGGCAGGATCGTATCAGACTGGAAGATCGCGGACGGAACATTTTACCTGGACATAGAAGTTCCTGTGGGAACAAAGTGCGCAGTCACTATGCCGGACGGGCGTACATCGGAGTACGGCAGCGGGAATTATCATCTGAGCTGTCCGTACACATAGACGATGTCCGGGAAGATAAGCAGTGCCCGCACAGTTTGCGCGGCAGATGATCCGGAGCATTCCGCTCTGTTTATAGAAAGAAAAGAGAAAGGAAAAGGGGAATTATGAGTCGGCAAAAACAATCAAACTTCTGGAATACACCGCTGACATCCTCCCTGATCAAAGGGAAAGATGTCCGCCCTCCCGAGATGCTGATTGGGTATTTTATCGGACCGATCGGAGGACTTCTCTCATCGGGGATATTTACCAGTATCCTGAACACCTATTTTACAGATGTTCTGAAACTGGATCTGACATTTCTGACGACGCTGCAGCTGTTTTCAACGATACTGATCGTCATAGCGAACCTGGTTGTCGGACAGCTGATCGAGAGAACGAGGGTGCTTGCGGGAAAGGCAAGACCATGGATACTTCTGTCAGCTCTTACACTGTCAGTGGCATCGGTACTGATGTTTATCGTGCCTTTTGATGGTGTGATGAAGATGGTATGGATCGCGATCGCATACAATTTGTTCTACTCGGTCGCATATCCGATCTATAACACGGCAAACTCTACACTTGTCGCTGTATCCACGAGAAATTCGGATCAGAGAGGACAGCTGGCTTCCTTCAACAATATTGCAGGACTTGTGGCAATGGGAGCGGGATCCATGGTTTTCCCGATCCTCGTGTCATTTGCCCTGAAGGAAAACCAGGCATTGTGGTTTGCTGCGATGCTGGCAGTGGGCATCATTACGGCACTTACGATCTTCCTGCAGTATAAGTTCAGCCGGGAGCGCGTCACGGAAGAGCTCATGGCCGGCGGAGCGGGAGAGGAAGAAGGTAAGTCAAAGGTAAAAACAGCATCCATGGGAACACAGTTCAAAGCCGTGGCATCGGAAAAATGGTGGTGGGTCGTCATGATCTTCTATATGATCTTCCAGTTTTCCGGCGCCATCAAGAACGGATCTATGTCTTACTTCTGCCGGTGGGTACTTGACAACTCCGCGCTGGGACCGGATGGCTGGGGCACTTATCAGTCGATCCTTGCCGTGATGGGAGCAATCCCCATGGCGGTGGCAATGCTCTTTGTAAATCCGCTGTGTCAGAAGTTCGGCAAGCGAAAGACAGTAAGTGCTTTCTTAATACTCGGTGTTATCGGAGGCGTAATCGCCATTATGGGCGGAAGCAATATTGTTCCCGTGGCAGTCGGAGTAGCGCTGAAATGTCTGGGATCTTCGCCGGCATGCTACATGATCCTTGCCATGCTGGCTGATGTCATCGACCATATCGAGTGGAAGACAGGGCTTCGTACAGACGGCCTGACGATGTCTATCTACAGCTCACTCATGGTAGCGGCGTCGCCGGTCATGAATGCGGTATTCTCAGCCATCCTGAATATGGTGGGATACGATCAGAACCTGGTAGTCGGAACTGACATGCAGAGTGCTCTGGCACAGACGGGAATCTCGGTCAGCTATATCTGGTTCGAGACGATCGCATACGTGATATGCGCGATCCTTCTGTTCCTGTTCTTCCGCGTGGAAGATAATCTGAAAGAAGAGCAGGCCGAGATCGAGAAGAGGAACAATACGGATCTCACAGCTCATTAAGCTGAAAAAATAGATCAATAATCAAAGGAGGAGAAATTATGAGAGCAAAAAAACTTGCACCTGTCATGCGCGGTCTATCAGCGATAACTGCTTCCGTGATGGCACTGTCTATCGTGGGCGCGGACATTGCAGACGGATACCGCGCACGAATCGACGACTTTCTGGGAACCCAGAGTTACGTTACTAATACGGATGAGGATTCGGCACGATTTGTCAGTGACTATGCGACCTTCGAGGAAATGAAAGCCGCTGCGAAAGACATTGCCGTGCGGGAAGGAGAAGAGGGTACAGTCATTATGAAAAATGACAACAATGTACTGCCTCTTTCCGGCAAGAGTGTGGCACTGTTCGGTCTGGCAGCTTACGCGCCGTATCCTTATGCGAGCGGCGACCTTAAGGCGGGAAATGAAGATGCGGTGGATCTTGTACAGGCATTTCAGGATGCCGGGATTGAGATCAACCAGACTGTGATGGACTTCTACGAGAATGGCATCCTCAACGAGCATACGGAAGAGGTGCCGAACCAGTGGACCGGTGAGATAGAGATCCAGACAGCGTACGACAATATTTACGTGACTTCCCCGGGAGATATGACCACATATCAGATCAACGAAATACCGCCGTCAGAGTATGAGAACTTCGGTGCTCCGGCTGACTGGGAATCACAGATTGACAAGGATAATACAGTGGGAATCTGTGTATTTGCCCGCGGAGCAGGCGAGAGTAATACATATGCGCCCGGTTCAGCTGTAAATTATGCAGGAGAGGAGACCGGAGAAGATCCGCTTGCTCTCTCAGAGGATGAACTGGCCGTGATCGATGCGGCGAAAGAGACATGTTCCCAGGTAGTCGTTCTCATCAACTCGGGAAATACAATGATGCTCTCAGACATCGCAGCAGGCGGTGAGCACGAAGTAGACGGTATCGCATATATCGGATGCCTCAATGACTACCAGGCAACAGGCGTTGTCAATGTCCTTACAGGACAGATCAATGCGACCGGAGCCCTTCCGGATACTTATGTAGCAGATAACGCATCAATTCCGGCAGTACAGAACTTCGGCGGCGGCTACTATGCCGACTACGAAGTTGTAAACAGCGACGGAGATGATTCCCGTTATCCGGGTACAACTATTGAAAATGTTGAGGCAGGTTCTTTCGGCGGTACATCACCTACATATAACGGAGGAACTTATATTGTAGAGGCCGAAGGCATTTACGTCGGATATAAATACTATGAGACAAGATATTATGATTCCATTGCAAATCCGGATTCCGGAGCTGCTTCGAGTGCAGGCGCTACGCAGTCTGATGCATGGAATTACAATGAGGAAGTGATCTACGACTTCGGTCACGGTCTCAGTTATCTGGATTACGAGCAGTCTCTCAAGAGCATCGATGTAGACAGGACTGAGGACGGCAATATTACTGCGGTAGTTGAGATTACAAACAACAGCGATCAGGACGGACGATTCCTGGCTCAGCTGTATGTACAGCAGCCGTATACAGATTATGACAAAGAAAACAATGTAGAGAAATCTGCGGTAATGTTCCTTAACTCGGCGAAAGTAGACGTAGCTGCAGGGGCAACAGAAGAAGTTACGATCACGATTCCGACCAAGTATCTGGCAAGCTACGATTACACAAATGCCAAGACATATATCCTGGATGAAGGCGACTACTACTTTACGGCAGCAGCAGGTTCCCACGAGGCGGTAAACAACATCCTTGCCGCACAAGGCTATACGACTGCAGACGGTATGGACGCAGAGGCTTCCGGAGATGTACAGACATGGAATCTTGCAGAGTTTGATAATACCACATTTGCTATATCCAATGATACAGAAGTCACAAACGTGGCGGACGATGCAGATCTGAACTACTGGACAGAAGACGATACTGTAACATATCTGTCCCGTCAGGACTGGGAGGGCACATGGCCCGTTAACTACAATGAAGTTGAGATCAATATCAGCGACAGTCCGAAGAGTGAGGAGTGGATCGCAGAGCTTCGTGGCGAGACTTATACGATCCAGGATGGGGATGCCGCGACAGAGGGAACAGACAATGGACTCAGATTTGATACGACAAACATTCAGTACGAGCAGCTTGAAGATATTGCAGATCCGTTCTGGACAGAGCTTGTCGGACAGATCACGATCGATGAGGCAGTAGGAGCTGTCATCCACGGCGGAAGCCAGACAGATACACTGACCAATGTTGACAACCCGGTTGTTGTACAGAACGAAGGTGTCAGCGGTTTTACGGCTACATATACAGACGAAGAGACAGGTGAGACTTACCGGTTCAACGTACATTCACAGACACTGCTCGGATCATCTTTCAATCCGGAACTGGCTTACGACTGGGGACGTGTGGAAGGAAACTCCGGACTCTGGCTGCAGCGTTACCATCTGTGGGGCGTCGGTCTGACACAGAGACGTACACCTTACAATGGACGTAACTATGAGTACATTTCCGAGGATCCGATGCTGACGAACCGCATGGGTTACGGCGTGCTCCAGGGATGCGCTGACATGGGTATCCTCAACGGCCCGAAACACATGGGATTCAATGATCAGGAGCACAACCGTGCAGGTATCTCTGTTTACCTGAATGAGCAGAAATTCCGTGAGACAGATCTGCGCTGCTTCCAGGGCGGACTTGAGGATGCCGACGGCATGGCTGTAATGATCGCCTTCAACCGTATCGGTGCAACAAATGCTTCACACTATGCGCCGATGCTCCAGACGATCCTCCGCGGTGAGTGGGGATACACAGGTCTGATCTCGACCGATATGATGAACAACAACTATTACTTCAATCCGGAATCCATGATCATGGCAGGCATCACACAGGTTGCCGACTTTGCGACGAATGATAACCACATTAACATGGGAGACGGAGGAACAGACGCTACATGGGCTTATATTTCCGAGGATGCGGTGGCAAATGATGCTTCACTCGTTGATCAGGCCCGTGAGAACCTGAAATATCAGTTGTATACTTTCGCAAACAGTGCTGTTATGAACGTTTCCACAGAGAGAGTCCAGACATGGTGGGATACTGCCATCAGTACCGTGACATACGTCAGCGGAGCTCTGGCCGTGATCACACTTGCGGCATGGATCGTGCTCACTGTGAAACCGGCGAAGAAAAAGGAGGACTAACTATGATTAAGAAACAGTCTGTCGGAATCTGGTTTAATATTATCGTGGCGGTACTGACGATTGTATCCGTCATTGTCTACAGCGTGAATATTTCCGGCGAAGGATATTTCCAGAATGCTTCTGTTGCCAATCTGGTCGCATATTGCGTGATTGCCGTGGTCATGCTGGCGGCGGTCATTGCCCTGGCACAGCCAAAGGTAACCGGAACGGCTGCTATTGTGACAGAGATCATTTCCGGACTTTTAAGGATAGCGGTTCCGGTACTGCTCACACTCTGTCTGGTCAATCTGATCAGCGCAAGAGCGGAAGGACTGGGCTTCATCTATTTTTCGAATGCTGATGTCCTTCAGGAAGTACAGACGCCGGCAAATATGTCTTCCGCAACCGGAACGATCGCAAATATGATCTGCCTGGGAGCTGCTGCTGTATTTGCTATGATAGCTGCTTTCTTCACACTTCGCAAAAAAGAGGCATAGAGAAGCAAATAAACTGAATATGAGATAAAATATTCCGGCTGCGGATCTGACGTGAACAGAACACGTCAGGTCTGCAGCCGGTTGAATTTTGTTTTCATATTAGTGTAAAAGATGGTATACTGATACATAGGATGCCGGGAGTAAAAGTTACTTTGCACCAACAGATACTGAGGAGGAAAGGAGAGGCGGGCATGTACCATATCGCAGTAGTGGAAGATGATAAGATGTATGCCGCACAGTTGAAGGAATACCTGAAGCAGTACGAAAAAGAGAAAAAGCAGAAGATATCTGTCACTATGTTTTCTGACGGAGAAGACATCGTGACGGATTACTCTGCAGATTTCGATATCATCCTCATGGACATTGAGATGAAATTTTTAGATGGAATGTCTGCGGCGGAGCGGATCAGGGAGAAAGACTCCGAAGTTATTATTATATTCATAACTAATATGCCTCAGTATGCGATTCAGGGATACCGTGTGGATGCGCTGGATTACGTGCTCAAACCGTTGTCTTATTTTGCGTTTTCTCAGCGGATCGACAGAGCGCTTTCAAGGATACGGAAGAACGATGTACGGTTTGTCGTGATTCCGCTGAAAGGAGGCAGAAGGAAGGTGGACGTATCGCTCCTGTGTTATGTAGAAGTGCGGGATCATGATCTGATCTACCATACAGTCGATGGGAATTTTACGACAAAAGGAACAATAAAAGACGCGGAAGATGCTCTGAAAGAAGAGAATTTCTTCCGATGCAACCGCTGCTATCTCGTTAATCTCGATTATGTGGAGAACTTTCAGGGGAGCGATGTTACGGTGAACGGGGATGTGATACAGGTGAGCCGTTCGCGGAAGAAAGTATTTCTTGATGCACTGAACGACTATATGAATGAGGTGGGAAAATGAGCGGAATTGTGAATACGCCGGGATATTACTATTCCATCGCGTATATTCTTGCCGCGTTTATTGTGACGTGTACGAATCGCAAAAGAGTTACGGGATGGAAGAGATATCTGACACATTTTATATTTTTTGCCGCCCTTATCTGCTTCATGTGGATGACGGACGGCGTGCGGCAGGTGCTGTTCCTGCCGGCGATGACAGTGTCGATCACACTGATCATGCTCTATCTGTATGTGAGCTGTGAATTCACTGTTTCTGAAGCGGGCTACTATTGCGCCAGGGCGTTTATTACGGGAGAGTTTGCGGCATCCCTGTGCTGGCAGATCTATTTCTACACGAGAGGAAGTATCCAGGACGGGCATGATTCCCTCTGGAAATGGGGAGAACTGATCGTGGTATACGGCATTATTTTCCTGGTCATCTGGCTGATCGAGAGGGGGCTTCAGAAAGACGTGGTGAATGTCCGGATCAACAGGCGGGAGCTGATGACGGTCATCGTGATCACGATTGCCGTGTTTGCTGTGAGTAATATGAGCTATCTGGATCAGAATACGATGTTCAGCAGCCCGTTTGCAGGGGAAATGTTTACGATCCGCACTCTGGTGGACCTAAGCGGCATGGCAGTTCTCTACGCCTACCATATCCAGACGAGAGAGCTCCAGATGAAGTTCGAGGTGGATACTCTCCAGAATATCCTGGAAATGCAGTATAAGAACTATCAGCTCTCTCAGGAGAGCATAGAGATCGTCAATCAGAAGTATCATGACCTGAAGCACCAGATCACACTGCTGAAAGCAGAGGCAAACAGCAGGAAATCGATAGAGTATCTGGAAGAAATGGAACAGGATATCCGCTCCTATGAAGCACAGAACAAGACAGGGAATAAGGTGCTCGATGCGGTGCTGACAAGCAAGAGTCTTTACTGTCAGAATAATGATATCAATCTGACCTGTGTGGCGGACGGCACGCTCCTTGACTTCATGGCAGAGATGGACATCAGCGCCCTGTTTGGCAATGTGCTCGACAATGCGATCGAGAGTGTGCAGAAACTGGATGATAAAGAGAAGCGTCTGATCCACCTGTCGGTGGCGGAGCAGAAGAGCTTTTTGAGAATCCGTGTTGAAAATTACACAGAAGAGAAGATATCATTCAGGAACGGAATGCCTGTCACAACTAAGAAGGACAAGCACCTGCACGGATTCGGGATGAAGAGTATCCAGAGCACAGTCAGGAAGTACGGAGGCTCTGTAACCACAGGAGTAAGAGACAACTGGTTTGAGCTTCGCGTGCTCATTCCTCTGAACCAGAGGAGTTAGAAAATCATACAGAGAGGGAGTATGTATATGTCAGAAGTGAGAAAACATATTGTATTTCACGGAAGAGTACAGGGAGTAGGATTTCGCTATACAGCGAAATATCTCGCCCGGTCCATGGATCTCACCGGATGGGTGCAGAACGAGTGGGACGGGACCGTGACCATGGAAGTACAGGGAAGAGAGACACTGATCAATAAGATGCTCGTGGGGCTGAACCACGACAGATTTATCACTGTTGAGTGGATGGATACAACAGAGATCCCGCTGCGCGATGATGAAAGGAGCTTTTCCGTGCGGTGAGCTTTCAAGTCTTATCATAAAAAACAACGAAGGAGAGAATAGACAATGAAATCAGGAAGCATGAAATTAGGATTTATCGGAACAGGAAACATGGCCGGAGCCATTATGGGCGGCATTATAAAGAATAAGATCTTCCGGCCTGAGGAGATCATCGGCGCTGATATCTCCCCGGCAGGGCGGGAGCGTGCGAAAGAGACGTACGGAATCTGTGTGACAGATAACAATCGTGAAGCGGCGGAGAAATCTGAAGTGCTGATCCTCTCGGTAAAGCCGCAGTATTATGCTGACGCTATCGCTGAGATCAGGGACTGCATAAGTGACGACCAGCTCATCATAACGATCGCACCGGGCAAGACGCTCGCATGGCTGGAAGAGCAGTTCGGCAAGGCGGTAAAGATCGTGCGCACCATGCCGAACACACCGGCTCTTGTAGGCGAAGGCATGACTGCTGCATGTGTGAATCAGTATGTGGCAGAAGAAGAGA
Organism: Mediterraneibacter catenae; assembly: GCF_008691045.1. Taxonomy (GTDB): domain Bacteria; phylum Bacillota; class Clostridia; order Lachnospirales; family Lachnospiraceae; genus Mediterraneibacter; species Mediterraneibacter ornithocaccae. Next base: position 65,166 of record NZ_VMSO01000005.1, on the reverse strand, counting down.
AAGAATATGCGCTCAAGATTCTCAGCTCATTCGGCAAGGTGGAGATCGTGGCAGAGCATCTGATCGATGCGGTCGTGGCAGTGAGCGGCAGCTCCCCGGCCTATGTGTTCATGTTTATCGAGGCGATGGCGGATGCCGCCGTAGCAGAGGGGATGCCAAGGCCGCAGGCATACCAGTTCGCGGCGCAGGCAGTCTACGGCAGCGCGAAGATGGTACTCGAGACGGGAAAACATCCGGGCGAATTAAAAGATATGGTATGCTCCCCTGCGGGAACGACCATCGAAGCAGTCAGAGTCCTCGAGGAGAAGGGATTCCGCAGCGCGGTCATTGAAGCGATGAAAGCATGCGCGGATGTGTCAAGGAATATGTAAAAAGGTATCGTCCGTTAATTCGGAACGGACTTGCAGACAGGAGAGAGGAAGATGAAGATTCAGGGGCTGCAGAAGGTGACGCTGCTTGATTTCCCGGGCAGAGTTGCGTGCACGGTATTTCTCGCCGGGTGTAACTTCCGCTGTCCGTTTTGCCACAATGCGTCTCTTGTGACGCATATTGATCCGGAAAATGATATTTCTGAAGAAGAGGTCCTGATGTTTCTGAAAAAGCGCGCCGGCGTGCTGGACGGTGTGTGCATTACCGGAGGCGAACCTCTGATCTCTCCGGGGCTGGAAACATTTATGGAAAAGATAAAAGCTCTCGGCTATGAGATCAAGCTGGATACGAACGGGAGTAATGTCAACAGACTTTGTCATCTTACGGAAGCAGGACTTGTGGATTACGTGGCGATGGATATAAAGAATTCTCCTGAAAAGTACGGCGTAACGATCGGGCTTGATGACTATGATATGGAAAATGTAGAAGCGAGTGCCGGTTACCTCATGCAGGGGAATATACCGTATGAGTTCAGGACTACTGTAGTGAGAGAATTTCATAAGCGGGATGACTTTGAGGCAATCGGACGATGGCTGGCCGGTGCTGAAAAATATTACCTCCAGGCATTTGAGGATTCCGGCGACCTGATCAGACCGGGGCTTCGTGCCTACACAAGAGAGATCATGGATCAGGCGCTTGATATTGTGCGCAGATATGTTCCAAATGCCGAATTGAGAGGCATATAGGCAAGAGCCGCGGGACAGAGTATTGACGAAGACTGTCTTTTCCGTACAAGGATTTACAGAACAAGAACACCAATATCTAGTATTGATATGTTTTGCGTAAGTACTAGATATTGGTGCTTTTTATTGACACAGATTCCATACAGGTGATAGAATAGGATCAGATGCCGGCCGGCATAAGGACGGGTGAAGAAAATCATGAATATGACTGAGCAGAATCGGGAAAGGGGCATGAGATTATGTATCAGGTGAAGAAGAGAGACGGTAAGATTGCGGCATTTAATCTGGCCAAGATATCAGAAGCAATACGAAAAGCATTTGAGGCGCAGGAAAAAAACTACAATCAGGATATCATCGATATGCTGGCGCTGAAAGTGACGGCAGATTTTGAGCCGAAGATCAGCGAGAATCTGATCTCTGTGGAGGACATACAGGACAGTGTGGAGTCCGTTCTTATCCAGGCAGGATATGATGATGTGGCGAAAGGGTATATCCTGTACAGGAAACAGAGGGAGAAGATACGCAATTTGAATTCTACTCTTCTCGACTATAAAGAGATCGTGGACAGCTATGTCAAAGTGACGGACTGGAGAGTCAAGGAAAACTCTACGGTGACATATTCGGTCGGCGGTCTGATCCTGAGCAACTCCGGCGCGATTACGGCGAATTACTGGCTCTCTGAAATCTATGACGATGAGATCGGGAAGGCGCATAAGAATGCAGATATCCATATCCACGACCTTTCAATGCTGACAGGTTATTGTGCAGGGTGGTCGTTAAAGCAGCTTATCCAGGAAGGCCTGGGCGGCATCCCTGGCAGGATCACCTCTGCTCCGGCAAAGCATCTGAGTGTCCTCTGTAACCAGATGGTCAATTTCCTCGGGATCATGCAGAACGAGTGGGCAGGAGCGCAGGCATTTTCATCCTTTGATACATATCTGGCGCCGTTTGTAAAGACTGACCGTCTGACCTACCGGGAAGTAAAGAAATGTATCGAATCATTTATCTATGGAGTAAATATTCCTTCCCGCTGGGGAACACAGGCGCCGTTTTCTAATATTACGCTTGACTGGACTGTACCGGACGATCTGAGGAACCTGCCGGCGATCGTAGGCGGGGAAGAGATGGATTTTACATACGGAGACTGTAAGGAAGAAATGGATATGATCAATCGTGCATTCATCGAAACGATGATCGAAGGAGATGCGGAAGGACGCGGGTTCCAGTATCCTATACCGACCTATTCCATCACGAGTGATTTTGACTGGTCTGAGACAGAGAACAATAAACTTCTATTTGAAATGACGGCAAAATATGGAACGCCTTACTTTTCAAACTATATCAACAGCGATATGGAACCGAGCGATGTGCGCAGCATGTGCTGCCGTCTTCGTCTCGATCTGCGTGAGCTCCGCAAGAAATCAGGAGGCTTCTTCGGTAGCGGAGAGAGTACGGGATCAGTCGGTGTCGTGACGATCAATATGCCGAGAATAGCATATCTCTCGGATAATGTGGAAGAATTCTATAAGAGACTCGACCGGATGATGGATATTTCTGCAAGATCGCTCCATATCAAACGTACAGTCATTACAAAATTGCTGGATGAAGGTCTGTACCCGTATACGAAGAGATATCTCGGAACATTTGAGAATCATTTCTCTACGATCGGTCTGATCGGCATGAACGAAGCGTGCCTGAATGCAAAATGGCTCCGCCGGGATCTGACGCATACAGAGGCGCAGGAATTTACAAAAGCCGTGCTGAATCATATGAGGGAACGCCTCTCTGATTATCAGGAGCAGTACGGGGATCTCTACAATCTGGAGGCGACTCCGGCAGAATCTACCACGTACCGTCTGGCAAAGCACGATGTGGCACAGTTCCCGGATATCATTACGGCGGCAGAGAAGAATGGCACGCCGTATTATACGAACAGCTCCCATCTTCCGGTAGGGTATACGGACGATGTGTTCGAGGCGCTTGATATTCAGGACGAGCTGCAGACGCTCTACACGTCCGGTACAGTATTCCATACATTCCTGGGAGAAAAACTGCCCGACTGGAAAGCAGCGGCCTCCCTCGTGCGGAAGATAGCCGAAAATTATAAACTTCCATATTACACGATATCGCCGACGTATTCTATTTGTAAGAATCACGGTTACCTCCCGGGTGAGCAGTTCAAATGCCCGCACTGTGGAGAAGAGACAGAGGTCTACAGCAGGATCACGGGATATTATCGGCCGGTCAAAAACTGGAATGACGGAAAGACCCAGGAGTATAAAGAAAGAAGAGTGTATGACATCACACACTCCCGTATGAGACCGCGTACTGCGGCGGCAGCGGAAGAAGCGGAAAAATCAGATCCGGAAAGCGGCGGAGAAGAGTTAAAGACACTGCTCTTTACTACAAAGACATGTCCCAACTGCCGTGTGGCGATGAATTCTCTGGAGAAAGCCGACATATCATATGAAGTAGTCGACGCAGAGGAGCATATGGATCTGGTAGAAAAATATGGTATCATGCAGGCGCCAACCCTGATTATAGTAAAAGATGGTCAGGTGACGAAACTGGCAAATGCATCAAATATAAAAAAATATGCAGAAAAGGAAGGTTGATCATATGTACGATATTGGTATCATAGGCGGTGGAACCGCCGGAATGACAGCTGCCATCTACGGGCAGCGGGCCGGAAAACAGACGGTCATTATTGAAGGCAGCACATTCGGAGGCCAGATTACATCTTCACCTAATGTGGAAAATTATCCGGGAATCGCCAGCGTGAGCGGAAGTGAGTTCTCTATGAACCTGCTGGATCAGGCGATGAAACTGGGAACCGAGACAGTAATGGAACAGGTGACGGGGATTCGAGACGAGGGTGCGGTCAAGGTCATTGAGACTACCGGTAAAGAGTATCCATGCAGAAGTATCATTCTGGCAACCGGTGTGACACACCGCCATCTCGGAGTACCGAATGAGGAGCGCCTGACAGGGGCCGGAGTCTCCTATTGTGCTACATGTGACGGTATGTTCTTCCGAGGAAGAGACGTAGCTGTCGTCGGCGGCGGGAGCACGGCACTTCAGGATGCCGAATTCCTCTCCAATTACTGCCGTAAAGTGTACCTGATCCATCGGAGAGATGAGTTCCGCGGGGAGGACAGTATCGTAAAACGTCTGCAGGGAAAAGAAAATGTAGAATTTGTCCTGAATACAATAGTAAAAGAAATCATTGGTGACACATCAGTTGAACGGCTGATCGTGAATAACAAAAAGACAGGAAAAGAATATAAGCTGGAAGTATCCGGCGTGTTTATTGCAGTCGGCCAGATTCCGCAGAACGAAATTTTCGCAGAGACTGTAAAACTGGACGGGAACGGCTTTATCCTTGCCTCAGAGGACTGCATGACATCCCACCCGGGAATTTTCGCCGCGGGCGACTGCCGCACAAAAGAAGTAAGACAGCTCACTACAGCAGCGGCAGACGGAGCAGTGGCGGCACTGGCCGCGTGCAAATATATAGCAGAGTAAATTCATTCATATTGAACAGATAGTACTGCGGTAGTAAAGAGATATACTAACCGAACAGCAGTCCACTTATTCTCATCCGTAGCGCTATCTTTCAACAAACATTCATACAAATCGGAAGAGATCGGAACTTCATCGACTGCCGTTCCTTTTCAATAGGTTTCTAGGTTGTCTATACTGACAGTCTGTCTGACAAAAACGAAAGTTGTAAAAACTGGTGGAAAAAGGATCGTAGTTGAGAAAGCACCGGTTTTGTTCCTCCCGATAGAAATTCGATTTTCGGAATGGGAAAGAAAGCAGCCGGGAGGTATGTATTGTGTACGCACCGTTGGAGCCGCGCCGGCACTTGGAGCGCGTCCTTTGCGCTCCTATGTACCGCTGAGCGGCGACCGAGTGAAAACGTGTGCGCTAACAATACATACCTCCCGGCGGAAACTTTGTCAATCCGAGAAATCGGATCTAATCCTGAAACATCTTCATTCCCATCCATTGTTTCATATGATCTGTCATCTTTGCATCGGGTTCGATGTAAATGCATATATTTTTCTGATCCATTGGCATCATGATGGCATAAGCTTTCGCATCCGGATTGCCGGAGCTGTAGTCGTATACTTTGTCCGGTTTATAAGAGTTCAGTCTCGGTGAACCTTTCGGTGCGATGATCTCAGCTCCCTGTATGTCAATGCTCTGCTGGCGTTTGCGTTTTGCCTTGTTGTAGATCGCATCGATCTGCAGGTCATGATTGAGGATAATATATTCGTATTCCACATTAAGCTTTGGGAAGATAAAATAATAAGCGACCACCGCCAGAATAACAGCGATCACAAATGACAAAAAGCCGATAAACGGCATGCCGAGCACTGCTACTGCCACGATAACGAGGATTACAAGGATACGGACCGGCAGGTCGTATGCCTTTGGTCTGCGGGAGATTAGCTGTTCATATAATGCGTCGTTCATAGTTTAATGGTTCCTTTCTGATTGTAAGTAGTTAAGCACCATAATGGCGATCTTAAATGTCATGGCATCTTCAAAGAGCCGCACATCGAGTCCTGTGCGTTTTTCAATCTGTTCCAGACGGTAGATCAATGTGTTGCGGTGCATATGAAGCTGACGGGAAGTCTCTGCAATATTAAGGTTATTCTGAAAGAAACGGTTGATTGTTCCGAGTGTGTCATCATCAAATGATTCCGGTACATCAGGACCAAAGATTTCCTTCAAAAAATTCTCACAGAGAGTGACCGGGAGCTGATAAATCAGCCGGCCGACTCCGAGTTCATTATACGGAAATACAGTCTGTTCTGAATAGAAAAGCTTGCCTACCTTCAGAGCAAGACTTGTTTCACGGAATGCTTCGGGAAGGTCCGCAAGGCTTTTGAATATAAAACTGTAAGATAACTGTACTTGGGCGAGAGCTTCCGTATTCAGCGTATCCACGATTGTGCGGGCAATACGGCGGCTGTCTGCCTCTGTTTCACCGGGGCGTACAGGGCGCAGAAGCGCGAGCGTATTTTCTGTGACGGGCACAAGATAAGTCTTCGTCTGTGCGGGAAACATGTTCTTTAATATTTCGCTGACAGTCTCATCAATATGCCTGGATTCCAGGAGAAAAAGGACGCGTTTGTCATCCGGATTGATATGAAGGCGGTTCGCGCGTTCGGCAATGTCGTAAGCCGGGATTCCGCCCGTCATCAGCCCCTGAAGAAAATCAGATTTATTATATTTTTCTTTATAAGCCGTGCACAGGCATCGTATTTGTATGACAGCCTGTTCCGCTGCTTCGGGCGTATCGATATTGACCTCCAGCGTGATGCCGGTAATGCGTTTCAGTTCTGCGAGTGCTTTTGTCAGTTCCTGTGTGAGATCCATTCTTCTTCTCCTGGCTGATAAAAAGGCTGCACTCGTTATCCAAGTGCAGCCCCTCATATTATGATAGATAAGCGGTAAGCTTGCCGGTCAGGCAGACCAGCGGTGAATAGCATCTTTGCAACCGCTCAGCTGCTATCCCAATTTTAAAACATTAGTTTGTAATCGTCAACTCTGTATCTTTATCGAATACGTGGATCTTCTCCATGTCGAGTGCGAATACAGCTTTGTCGCCTGTTCTCAGTGTTGTACGCGGATTGACACGTGCTGTCATCTGTGTTCCCTCTACGTCGAAGTACAGGAATACCTCAGCTCCGAGCAGCTCGTAAACTTTGATCGTAGATGTGATCACGCTGTCCGGTGAGTTGCTGATGAATGCTTCTGAATCATGTACATCCTCAGGACGAATTCCGAGAACAACAGTCTTTCCATTATATCCGCCATCAATGAGAGCTTTCTTCTTGGAAGCCGGTACTTTAAGTACATGCTCGCCGACTGTAAGTGTTACATCGTTGCCCTTGATGTTACATACAGCATCCATGAAGTTCATCTGCGGTGATCCGATGAATCCTGCAACGAACAGGTTGCAAGGTGTATTGTAAAGGTTCTGAGGTGTATCTACCTGCTGAACAACACCGTCTTTCATAACAACGATTCTTGTACCAAGAGTCATAGCCTCTGTCTGGTCATGTGTTACGTAGATGATCGTAGCGCCCAGATTCTCATGAAGTTTGGAGATCTCGATACGCATCTGAACTCTCAGCTTTGCATCTAGGTTGGAAAGCGGCTCGTCCATCAGGAATACTTTCGGGTTACGGACAATCGCACGTCCCATAGCAACACGCTGTCTCTGTCCACCGGAAAGAGCCTTCGGTTTACGGTCAAGCAGTTTCTCAAGGTCAAGGATTCTTGCTGCTTCGCGAACTTTTTTGTCAATCTCGTCTTTCGGAACTTTACGAAGTTTCAATCCGAATGCCATGTTGTCATATACTGTCATGTGCGGATACAGAGCATAGTTCTGGAATACCATTGCAATATCACGGTCCTTCGGCTCTACATCGTTCATAACTTTTCCATCGATCTTAAGTGTACCACCGGAGATATCCTCCAGACCTGCGATCATACGAAGTGTTGTAGATTTACCACATCCTGACGGTCCAACGAAGATGATGAACTCTTTATCTTCAATCTCAAGATTAAAGTCTTTAACTGCGTGGAATCCGTTCGGATAAATTTTCTGAATACCCTGAAGTGATAAACTTGCCATTTTTATGTAGCCTCCTTAAAAATAATTGTTTTCCTTGAATCTGGAATTAGTATAATCCAGAAGCCGGCAGCGGACAATGTTACGAGTGACTAAAAAATAGAAAAAATAATGTACATTTCAACCATATGAAAATTCAGGATATAAAAACAGTATAGGCTGCAGCACAGTAGCTATACTGTTCATTATGGATGTGATACAATTATGATGTTGTCATTACCCGATCCGGCAACGGAAAGGGGTGTAGTCAAGTATACGCCGGAAAGGTGAAAGATTGACGTTCTCAGAGAAATTCGATACAATATCTGTGTTTGAATATTATTGAAAGAAAGGGAAATTATTATGGCTAATCCAGTTGTAACATTTGAGATGGAAAACGGTGACATCATGAAGGCAGAGCTCTATCCTGAGATTGCTCCGAATACGGTAAGAAATTTTATTTCATTAGTAAATAAGGGATTTTATGACGGGCTCATTTTCCATCGCGTGATCCGCGGATTTATGATCCAGGGCGGATGCCCGAACGGAAACGGAATGGGAGGTCCGGGATATTCGATCAGAGGAGAGTTCTCTCAGAATGGATTCAAAAACGACCTTGCACACGACCCGGGCGTTCTTTCTATGGCGAGAGCAATGCATCCGGATTCGGCGGGCAGCCAGTTCTTTATCATGCATGAGAAGTCTCCGCATCTTGACGGTGCATATGCGGCGTTCGGAAAGATTATCGAGGGGATGGACGTAGTGAATAAAATTGCCGAAACTGCTACAGACTACAGCGACCGTCCGCTGCAAGAACAGAAAATGAAGAAAGTAACTGTAGAACTGTTTGGGGAAACGTATGACGAACCGGAAACAGTATAACTTATTAAAATTAAGATTGGAATGAATTGTTAGCACTCTATTTAAAAGAGTGCTAATTTTCTATTGACTTTTCATTTTCTGTGTACTAGAATGTATTGCAGGCATAGAAAACGGTCTGCGACAGCTGCGGGTGAGAGCCGGCAAATGCAGCTGCAGATAGTCAGACATTTTTTTAAAGAGGTGTTAGTGATGGAAGTTAAAAAAGGTAACTTATCGATCGACAGTGAGAATATATTTCCTATTATAAAGAAGTGGGTATATTCTGATCATGATATTTTTGTGCGAGAGATGATCTCAAACGGATGTGATGCGATCACGAAACTGAAAAAGCTGGATATGATGGGAGAATATGAACTCCCGGATGGTTATAAAGCAAAGATCCAGGTGATCGTCAATCCGGAAGAAAAGACGATGAAGTTTATCGATAATGGTCTCGGAATGACAGCGGAAGAGGTGGAGGAGTATATTACCCAGATTGCATTTTCCGGTGCGACGCAGTTCCTTGAGAAATATAAAGACAAAACGACAGAAGATGATATGATCGGACATTTCGGACTCGGATTTTATTCAGCATTTATGGTGGCTGATGAGGTCCAGATCGATACTCTTTCCTATAAAGAAGGAGCGACACCTGTACACTGGGCCAGCCAGGGCGGCACGGAGTATGAGATGCAGGACGGCAGCAAGGAAACAGTCGGTACGGAAATCACACTGTTCCTTAATGAGGACAGCCTTGAATTTGCAAATGAGTACCGGGCGAGAGAAGTGCTTGAGAAATACTGTTCTTTCATGCCGGTAGAGGTCTTCCTCTCCAAGGCAAATGCAGAGCCGGAGTATGAGACGATTGACGAAGAAGATCTGCTGGATACAGACGAGGTTGTCGAGCGTATCGAAGAGGAGAAGAAAGAAGGAGAAGAGGGCGAACCGAAGAAGAAAGTTAAGATCGTGAAACGCCCGGTGTCTTTAAGTGATACACATCCGCTCTGGGGCAAGAACCCGAGCGAGTGTACAAAAGACGAGTATATCGCATTTTACCGCAAGGTATTTATGGATTATAAGGAGCCTCTGTTCTGGATCCACCTGAACATGGACTATCCGTTCAATCTGAAAGGTATCCTGTACTTCCCGAAGATCAATACAGAGTACGAGTCCATCGAGGGAACGATCAAGCTGTACAACAACCAGGTATTTATCGCGGATAATATTAAAGAAGTGATCCCGGAATTCCTGATGGTATTGAAAGGAGTTATCGACTGTCCGGATCTGCCGCTGAATGTATCGAGAAGCGCGCTGCAGAACGATGGCTTTGTAAATAAAGTTGCAGATTACATTTCCAAGAAAGTAGCTGACAAGCTTACGGGAATGTTCAAGACAGACAGAGAGAATTACGAGAAATACTGGGATGACATCAGCCCGTTCATCAAGTTCGGATGCCTCAAAGACGAAAAGTTCGGCGAAAAGATGAAAGACTCCATGATCTACAAGAATCTGGACCACAAGTACCTGACTCTGGAAGATGTGATCAAAGAGAGCAAAGGCATGGATGAGACAGAGGACAGCGGTGCAGAGAACAGTGAGAACACAGATGCCGCAACAGAAGGCAGCACATCTGACAGCGCGGATTCAGACGCAGATAAAGATGCGGACAACGCCAAGGAAGAGAAGAAGACGAGCATCTATTATGTGACCGATGAGGTACAGCAGAGCCAGTACATTAACATGTTCAAGGCTCAGGGACAGGACGCTATCATCCTGACACACAATATCGATTCCGCATTTGTGACATATCTGGAGCAGAAACATCAGGATGTGCAGTTCCTGAGGATCGACGCAGATGTTCATGAGTCCTTGAAAGATGAAGTCTCTGAGGACGAGAAGGAATCATTCCAGAAGACAGCAGACAGCCTTGTGGAAATCTTCCGCAAAGAGCTGAATAATGATAAGCTGGATGTGAAAGTTGAGAAATTAAAAGATGAAAAGGTCGCATCTATGGCAGTGCTTTCCGAACAGGAGAGACGTATGGCGGAGATGATGAGAATGTACGGCATGAACGGTATGGATCCGTCCATGTTCGGAACCCAGGCTACTCTGATTCTGAATGTGAATCATCCGCTGGTTAAGTTCCTTGTCGAGCACAAGCGCAGCAAGAATGTGCCGATCATCTGCAAACAGCTCTATGATCTGGCAATGCTGGCACATAAACCGTTAAGCCCGGAAGAGATGACGGCGTTCGTACAGCGGAGTAATGAGATCATGATGCTGCTGACGAAATAATTATTTAGCGGTAAAAATTGTATTATTATAAAAGGTGAAAGAAAACCTGGAGTGATGGTTTCTTTCACCTTTTTATATTTTAATATCAAATTATTGCTGTTCAAAAGGAATTCCTTTCTGGTGTAGAAACTTAGTTACCATTTCATCCCATACATGTTCCAATGTCTTATCCAATGTGAATGTCTTAAAAGAGGTTCCGGTCACACAGGTGATGCGGCTTCCGTCAAAGTGTACGTTAAGATATAGTCCATTTACATCCTCAGGATGAATGGAAGGAACATTCTGCGAGACGAGTCGTTCGATGTTTTTGGGAGAGAGACTAAATATAAAGCGGAAACTTAAAGGTGTTCGTTTCCCTTTGATTATATTAAAGCAGTATTCACGTACATTTTTCCAATAGGAATATTCCGGGAGTACGGTATCTGTATCAAAAAATCCCTTCTGAACGAATCCATCGATGTGAAACGTATTAAAAGTTACGATATCGCCCTCAATAAAACAGAAGCTGTCAAAACTGTCTTTCAGAAAAAGCTGCGATGTAAAGTCTTTTATGTCGGGGATAGATACTGATATCATTCAAAAATTTCCTCCTGATCTGTGCTTGTTTTATCATACCACAAAGGAATACGTTTTGTAATCTGTTTCATAAGGAAATGGTGTACCAAAGATGTACAGGGCGGAAAACATAATGAAATAATAGGGAATCTATGGCAGGCAGTCTTCGGACTTCTTGCCATTTTGCTATGAGATTGACTTTTACTGTGAAAAACTTTATTATTATAAAGTACCGTGGTTTACTACAGCCTAAAAGCAGACATATAAAATTTATTCAGAGAGAAAGTCAGAAGAATTTATGATAAAGATAAAGCGAAAGACAAAGAGGTATCTTGTTATCTTAGGTTTGGCGGCAGTGATCATTATACTGGCCATTGTTATTGTACGGGGCGTGAGCGGCCTGATCAGGCCGAGCGTAGATACTTCTGCCGGACTGGAATATATTCAGGAACAGGAGGCAGGAGATGTTACGGAAATCGAGAGTAAAATAAGCCTTCTTGAACAGCAGGACAGTCCGGAGGACGGAGAAGACGACAGGAGTGTGCGAGAGAAGTTCGGCGGGGCGGTTGTGATAGGGGACTCTGTGACAAATGGATTTACAGTGTATGATGTCCTTAATGCGTCCAGTGTAATATCCAAGATAGGAGTCCATCTGTACGAGACGGATGAACTGATCGCTCAGGCTAAGGAGATAAGTCCGGGCACGATCTTTCTTGCTCTGGGCAGAAATGATCTTGCTGCCACAGAAGGAGATGTGGATGAATTTATCTCTCAGTACACGGAAGTACTGAACAAGATTGCCGAGGAAGTGCCGGATGCAAATATATTTGTTAATTCAATCTTTCCGGTACAGGAAAGCGCGATAGAGGAGGACCCCTATCTGGCGTATATATCCGATTATAATACGGCGCTGAAAGAACTGTGTGACAGCAAAAGCATTGCTTTTATTGACAATACTGATCTTGTGGAAGACCGGTATTTTGAACAGGACGGCCAGCATTTTATAGCGGATTTCTATCCTATATGGGCGGAGCACATGGCGGAGGTGGCTGCACTATGATGTCTAAGAAACCGGGCATTGCCCATATCATGAAATATGTTGTATTTATGCTGATCGTAGTATTTGTTGTTCTTCTCATGCTTTTTGCCAGCGGAAGTAACAAATCATTCGATGAAGTCAGGCAGGGGGTGGAAGGCTCCCTTGACACGGAGGTGCTGACAGAACAGGAGCCTGCCGTATTTAAACGCAACTTCAGTCTGAATGCGGCGGATTATGACGGGGTTATGTATTATTCTTCCGGCTCGAATATATCGGCGGAGGAAGTCCTTCTGATCAAAGTCAAAAGTGAAAGCCAGATACAGGAAATCACGGATGCGATCGATCAGAGAGTAGAGGCGCGTATAAATGATTTCGACGGATATGCACCGGATCAGGTAAAACTGCTTGAAAATGTCAGGCAGAGTGTGAGGGGGACGTATATCTTCTTCGCATGTTCCCAGGATGCAGATGCTTATCTCAGCGCGTTCAGCAGCAGTCTGTAAGAGAGAGGAAAAGGGCGGATGTTATTCAGCAGTATCACATTTTTGTTTTTATTTCTGCCGATCGTACTGGCAGTTTATTATCTTGTTCCATACAAAGTGAAAAACATTGTCTTGTTGATCGCAAGTCTGTTCTTCTATGCATGGGGAGAACCTGTCTATGTCATACTTATGATTCTCTCTATTGTATTTAATTATTTCTGCGGTCAGGATATAAAAGTCAATGAAGATGACCCGCGCAAGGCAAAGCACGGCGTGATTTTTGCGCTTGTGGGAAATCTGCTTATACTTGGATTCTTTAAATATTACGGATTCCTTGTGGAGACGCTCAATGCTGTGCTCCCGACAGATATTCCGTACCGGGAGCTTGCTCTTCCTGTCGGGATTTCATTCTACACGTTTCAGGCAATCTCATATATTCTGGATGTGTACTGGAAGAGGGCTCAGGTACAGAAAAATATATTGTACTTTGCATTGTATATAAGTATGTTCCCGCAGTTGATCGCGGGACCGATCGTGCGTTATTCGGACATAGAAGAGCAGCTGCGCAGCCGGAAGATGAACGCGGTGAAGATCGGGAACGGAGCTGTGTATTTTATTATAGGACTTGCCAAAAAGGTGATACTTGCCAATTCGGCGGGCGCTGTCTTCGAGGAGATTTCCGGCATGGCGGCGGGCAATCTGTCGATACTGACAGCCTGGATCGGCGTGATCTCCTATGCGTTCCAGATTTATTTTGATTTCAGCGGATATTCGGATATGGCGCTCGGACTGGGAAAGATGTTCGGATTTGAGTTTCGTAAGAATTTCGATTATCCCTATATATCAAAAAGCGTTACGGAATTCTGGAGAAGATGGCATATTTCTCTGAGTACATGGTTCCGGGAATATGTATATATTCCGCTGGGAGGAAACCGCTGCTCTGTCTCAAGAAATATATTCAACCTTATGGTCGTATGGGCTCTGACCGGTATGTGGCATGGAGCTGCATGGAATTTCGTGGCGTGGGGTGTGTATTACGGTGTCGTGTTGGTGATGGAGAAGTACATATGGGGAGTTTTTGTTGACCGGCTTCCAAATCCGGTGCGCCATATATATACGGCGATCATAGTGCTTGTAGGCTGGGTATTCTTCTTCAGTCCAAGCTTAGGGTATGCGATGAGGTATCTCCTTGCCATGATAGGAGGAGGGGCAGGAATCGTTGATAATACAGGCGTATTCATACTGATCTCCCACTGGCTGCTCTATCTGTTTGCAGTCATCGCCTCTTCATCATTGGGGATAAGACTCATCAAGGCTGTGATACGTGTGCCGCGGAATCAGTATGTACAACTGACAGTGGCAGCAGTTATTTTTATCGGAATGTTCCTGATTTCGGTTGCATTCCTTGTGACAGGTACTTTTAATCCATTTTTGTATTTCAGATTTTAGGCGGGATTATTATGAACAGCAGAAAAAGAAAAGCCAGAATAGCAAATCTCATCGGGAAAATATTTATTATGCTGCTTTTCCTTGTAATGATCATAAATGTGGCAGTGCCTGACAGGGAAGAGTCAGAGATGGAGAACCGTACGCTGGAATCACGCCCGAACTTTAATATGGCGACGATACTGACGGGCGATTTTATGGAACAGTGGGAAAACTATCTGAGTGATCAGTTTGTCGGAAGAGATATATGGCGGAGCGTAAAAGTAAGTATCGACCGTCTGGGCGGCAGCAGGATGGAGAACGGCATATATATCGGGAGAAACGGACAGCTCATGGAGGATATTGAAGTGCCAGGGGAAGGGCAGATGGATGAAAATGTCTCTGCGATCAGGAATTTTGCCGATACTTATGATGACGTTTCCGTCACGATGATGCTGGTGCCGGATGCCGCATGCATTTTAAGCGACAGTCTGCCGGCATTTGCGGAAGTGGAAGATCAGCGGCAGCTTTTCAGTATGGCAGAACGCGGGCTGGGCGATTCAGTCAACTGGATCGATACGGTCTCCGTACTGAATAATCACAAATCAGATAAGTTATACTATAAGACGGATCATCACTGGACAACACAGGCCGCATTTTATGTTTTCCAGGATGCAGCTCCGGTATTGGGGATCGAAGGGGATGTATCAGATGATTTTGTCTCTTATGCAGTAACGGACAGCTTTAACGGTGTTCTTGCTTCCACGAGCGGAGTAGGGCTTGATGAGCAGGAACAGATCGATATCTATGCCCCGACCGAAGGAGACGACGATCTGGTGGTAAGCTATGTGGATGAGGGGAGGAAGACAACGTCACTGTATGATTCGTCAAAGCTGGAAGAACGCGATAAGTACGGTGTCTTTCTGGGAGGAAATACTTCTGTTATAGATATCAGGACAGTTTCTACGAGTCAGAAGCGTCTTCTCGTTGTCAAGGATTCTTTTGCAAACTGTTTTATTCCTTTCCTGGCGCCGTATTACCGTGAGATCGTTGTGGTCGATCCGCGCTACTACAGCGGAACGATGACGGATATCATGGATACTTACAGGATTACGGATGCCCTGATCCTGTACAGCGGCAATACATTTTTTACAGACAATAATATCAGCGGAGTGTTTGCAGGTGAGTAATCGTATCAGAGAAGAGTTTTTACAGAAAACAGAGCCGGTAAGGTTGAACAAATATTTAAGTGAGGCGGGCGTGTGCTCCAGGAGGGAGGCAGACCGCCTCATTGCAGATGGGCGTGTCACAGTGGACGGCAGGATTGCACAGACCGGGATGAGGATCAGCCCCGGTCAGGAAGTGCGCGTGGGACGAAAGGTCGTATCAAAAAGGGATGAGATGGTAGTCCTTGCGGTCAATAAGCCAAAGGGGATCGTATGCACCGAGGAGAAGAGGGAGAGAAACAGTATTGTACGTTTTTTGAATTATCCGATCAGAGTCACTTATATCGGACGGCTGGATAAAGATTCCCGAGGGCTCCTCCTGATGACAAATAACGGAGATATTATCAACCGTATGATGCGCTCGGCCAACTGTCATGAGAAAGAATATAAGGTCACGGTAGATAAAGAGATTACGGAAGAATTTATAGAAAAAATGTCGGGCGGAGTTCCGATCCTGGATACGGTGACAAGACCGTGCCGCGTCACAAAGATCGGGAAATATACGTTCTCGATCATACTTACACAGGGACTGAACCGCCAGATCAGACGGATGTGCGGGGCGCTCGGGTACGAGGTCAGGGATCTGCTCAGAGTGCGGGTCATGAACATACGTCTGGGCAGTCTGAAAGAAGGCGAGTACAGAAAGCTGACAGACGAAGAGCTTGAGGAGCTCTATAGTCTCATACAGGATTCGCCGAAACGATAAATGACAGAAATCAGGATGGGGAGAATATGGATAATAATACAGAAAACAGAGTGGAAGATAAAACAGCAGATAAGATGGCGCATATGCGTGAACTGGTAGATATACTGAACCGTGCACGCCGTGCTTACGAGCAGGAAGATAAGGAGATCATGAGCAATTATGAGTACGACCGTCTCTATGATGAACTGTTTGAGCTGGAGAAAGAGCTGGGAACAACTCTTGCGGCGAGCCCGACAGTCAATGTGGGATATGAAGTGCTCAGCAATCTTCCTAAAGAGCGTCATGAGCGTCCGATGCTTTCGCTCGATAAGACAAAAGAAGTAGAGAGACTCAGGGAATTCCTCGGAGATCAGAAGGCTATGATCTCGTGGAAACTGGATGGCCTTACCATCGTCCTCACCTACAGAAACGGTTCGCTCGAGAAGGCCGTGACACGCGGAAACGGGGAAGTGGGAGAGGTAGTCACAAATAATGCGAGAGTGTTCAGGAATATTCCGCTTGCCATCCCTTATCAGGGTGAACTAGTCCTGAGAGGAGAGGCCGTTATCTCTTATAAGGATTTTGAAAAGATCAATGAAGAGATCGGAGATGCCGACGCAAAATACAAGAATCCGCGGAATCTGTGCAGCGGTTCCGTCCGGCAGCTCAACAATGAGATCACGGCAAAGAGAAATGTCAGATTTTATGCATTTACCCTTGTACAGGCTGACGGAGTGGATTTTAAGAATTCCAGGCTGTATCAGATGCAGTGGCTCAAGAGTCAGGGATTCGATGTGGTGGAGAATCATCCGGTGACGGCAGAGACGGTGGACGAAGAGGTTGCTTGGTTTGCGGAACATATCGGGGAAAATGAAGTCCCGTCGGACGGACTGGTGCTTGTATATGATGATATCGCTTATGGACAGTCGCTCGGAAGCACGGCGAAATTCCCCCGGGATTCGTTTGCATTTAAGTGGGCGGATGAAATCAGGGAGACGACGCTTACCGGGATTGAATGGAGTCCGTCCAGGACCGGACTTATCAATCCAGTGGCGATCTTTGAGCCTGTGGAGCTGGAGGGTACGACAGTGAGCCGCGCCAGCGTCCATAACATCAGCATTATGGAAGATCTGGAGCTTGGGATTGGCGACAGGATCACGGTGTATAAGGCCAACATGATAATCCCCCAGATCGCGGAGAACCTGACAAGAAGCGGTGTGAAAGACATCCCGGAGAAATGTCCGGTGTGCGGCGGCCCGACGAGGATCGCCATGGAAAATGAGACGAAGACACTCTTTTGTACTAATCCGAAGTGTCAGGCTAAGCATGTTAAGTCGTTTACCCTTTTTGTAAGCCGTGACGCCATGAATATCGAGGGGCTTTCCGAGGCCACTCTTGAAAAGTTTATCATGAACGGCTATGTCAAAGACTTTACCGATCTGTTCCATCTCGACAGATATGAAGAAGAGATCAAGCAGATGGACGGTTTTGGGGAAAAGTCCTTCGTAAATCTTCAGAACAGCATCCAGAATGCGCGTAAGACGACGCTTTCCCGTCTGGTATACAGCCTGGGAATCCCGAATGTCGGGAGCGCCAATGCAAAAGTGATATGCAGAGCGCTGGGAAATGATCCGGAGCGTATTTTAAACGCTACTGTGGAGGAACTGAGTGATATTTCAGGTGTGGGCGGCGTGATCGCCGGCACATTTGTCGATTATTTTTCTGACGGGGAACACAGAGATATTTTTGAACGACTGCTGCAAGAAGTTGAAATCCCGCAGGAAGAAACAGCAGAGGATTCTCAGAAATTTGCAGGAGTAAACTTTGTGATAACCGGGAGCGTGCATCATTTCGCTAACCGGGCAGAAGTAAAAGAAGAAATTGAAAAGAGAGGGGGAAAGGTGACAGGAAGCGTAACATCGAAGACAAATTATCTTATCAACAATGATGTGAATTCAACCTCTTCAAAAAACAGAAAGGCAAGAGACTTGAATGTCCCGATTATATCGGAAGAAGAGTTCTTAAATATGTTGAACGGATAATATAAAAAGCAGAAAGGCAGGTAATGAGTGAATTTTAAAATCGCAAAACTGAAAGAAAAGCTACTGGAAAAATGGAACGAAACTTTAAAGGCGGTGCTTCCGATCATCGCGATCGTGCTGATCTTATGCTTCTCGATCGTACCTCTGGAGCCGGGTATCCTGCTGGCTTTCCTTCTGGGAGCCGTGTTTCTTATCGTGGGGATGATGTTCTTTACCCTCGGCGCGGAGATGGCTATGACGCCTATCGGTGAGAATGTGGGAACAAGCATGACACAGACGAAAAAACTGTTGCTGATGGTGCTTCTGACATTCATTCTCGGATTTATCGTGACGATATCAGAACCTGATCTGCAGGTGCTTGCCGAACAGGTCCCCTCAGTCCCGAACATGGTACTCGTGCTGTCTGTTGCATTTGGTGTAGGGATATTCCTTGTAGCATCGCTGCTGCGTATGCTGTACAATATTTCATTGGCGCACATGCTGATCGTGCTCTATATTATTGTATTCATACTGGCGTTTCTGGCTCCGGATGAATTTGTTGCCGTTGCATTCGATTCGGGAGGCGTGACGACAGGACCTATGACTGTACCGTTCATTATGGCGTTTGGTATCGGTATTTCTGCGATCCGAAGCGATGAAAGAGCGGAGGACGACAGTTTCGGACTCGTAGCGCTTTCGTCTGTAGGACCGATTTTGTCAGTCCTTGTACTGAGCCTGATCTACCGGCCAGAGAGCGCCCGGTATGTGCCGGAGAGTATTCCGGATATCAGTGATTCTATAGGTCTCTGGAAGATATTTGCGGAAGGAATACCGGAATATATGCAGGAGATGGCAGTATCCCTGCTGCCGATCATTGTATTCTTTATCATCTTTCAGCTCGTCTTTCGGCGGGTGCAGAAGAGGATGCTCATCAGGATCGGTGTAGGTATGGTATACACATACGCAGGGCTTTTCCTGTTCCTGACAGGGGTAAATGTAGGATTTATGCCGGCAGGAAACTATCTCGGGCAAGTGCTTGCGGATAATCCGTATAAATGGGTGATCATTCCTATTGGCATGATCATCGGATACTTTATCGTGCGTGCCGAGCCTGCTGTGTTTGTCCTCACCCGCCAGGTAGAGGATATCACCTCGGGGACGATAAGCGCAGGAGCTATGAGCCTGAGTCTCTCTATCGGAGTAGCAGTATCTCTCGGACTCGCCATGGTGCGGGTGCTCACGGGGATATCTATCTTTTGGTTTGTAATACCCGGATATGCGATTGCGCTTATACTGTCGTTCTTTGTTCCGAAGATATTTACGGCGATCGCTTTCGACTCCGGCGGTGTGGCTTCCGGACCGATGACTGCGACTTTTCTTCTCCCGTTTGCCATAGGGGCATGTACGAGTGTGGGAGGAAATATCGTGACAGATGCTTTCGGCGTGGTCGCCATGGTCGCCATGACCCCTCTTATCACAATACAGATACTGGGGCTTGTGTTTGAGCTTCGGTCCAGGCATCTCGAGAAGATGGAAACAAGAAAAGCAGCGGCTGCTTTTGCCCTGCTTCCAGATGATGATATCATAGAACTTTGACAGGGAGGACTATCACTATGAGCGAGATATATATGCTGATGACAGTTGCAAAGAGATCTGTAGGACGCAGACTTCTGGCATGTTACGAAAAGATTGGTTTGTCGTCCATCCTGTGTACTCTGGCGCAGGGGACTGCGACCAGTGAGACGCTCGATTATTTCGGGCTTGAGGTAACAGAGAAGATGGTGACTCTGACTGTGGTATCGAATGAGACATGGAAGCAGGTGAAGAGAGAGCTTGAGGACAGATTCCAGATCGATGTTCCGGGTACGGGTATCGCCTTTCTGATGCCGCTATCCAGTGTGGGAGGCAGGAAGGTGCTGCATTTCCTGACTGACGGACAGAAGATTGAAAAAATAGAGGAGAGCGTCATGAAAAATACAAATTATGAACTTATTATCGTAGTGGCAAATCACGGACACAGCGAGGAAGTGATGGAGGCTGCCAGAGCAGAGGGCGCCGGAGGGGGAACGGTGATCCATGCAAAGGGGACAGGGCTCGAGCGGGCGGAAAAGTTCCTCGGCGTATCTATTGCAGATGAGAAAGAGCTTATTCTGATCGTCACTAAGACAGAGTCCAAGAACGCGATCATGAAATCTATTATGGATCATGCGGGACTCGCGAGTAAGGCACGCTCCGTTGTATTTTCTCTTCCTGTGACGGATACAGCGGGACTGAGACTGCAGGAAGTACAGTAGTGCAGCTTTAGAAAAAGTTCATTTGTATAACTTTTATAAGTGTACTATAATAAAAAAGCCGGATGTTCCGTCTGGAAGAGAACTGCGGACAGCCGGACACTAACTAAGTGCAGAAGGGAATTAATATGTCAGACAATGATTTCATCTTAGTAGATGAGGAAGATAAAGAAAATGACGGGCACGGCAGCCATTCTGATCCGGATCAGAAAAGTGAAGTCGTGTCTGCTGAGAATACGGGAAAGGGCAGCACTTCTGAAGAGAAAGACGACAGAGAGTATGAGAAGGTCTGTTTTATCTGTCATCGTCCGGAAAGCATAACAGGAAAGATGATTGACCTTCCGAATAATATCACTGTGTGTCCGGACTGTATGCAAAGAAGTTTTGATGCTATGACTAACGGTTCAGTGGATCTGAGCCGTCTGATGAATATGCCGGGCGTTCAGCTTTTCAATATGTCAGATTTGGAGAACATGCAGCCGAAACCCCGGACTGTCAAGAAGAAAAAGGAAAAGCCGAAGGAGTTCCACAAGCTTGATATTAAAGATATTCCGGCTCCGCATAAGATCAAGGCAAAACTCGATGAGTATGTAGTCGGGCAGGAATATGCGAAAAAGGCCATGTCTGTGGCAGTGTACAATCACTATAAGCGGGTTGCTACGGATACCATGGACGATATCGAGATTGAGAAATCAAATATGCTCATGATCGGACCGACGGGAAGTGGAAAGACATACCTGGTCAAGACACTGGCCAGACTGCTTGATGTGCCGCTTGCGATCACAGACGCAACGTCTCTTACAGAGGCGGGATACATAGGTGATGATATCGAGAGCGTTGTTTCCAAGCTGCTTGCCGCTGCAGACAATGATGTGGAAAAGGCTGAACAGGGAATCATCTTTATCGATGAGATCGATAAGATCGCAAAGAAACATAATTCGAATCAGAGGGATGTGAGCGGAGAGTCCGTTCAGCAGGGAATGCTCAAGCTCCTGGAAGGCAGCGATGTAGAAGTACCCGTTGGGGCGAACAGCAAGAATGCAATGGTTCCGCTGACGACTGTCAATACGAAGAATATACTCTTTATCTGCGGTGGTGCATTCCCGGATCTCGAGGAGATCATAAAGGAACGTCTGCAGAAGAAGACTTCGATGGGATTTAACTCGGAACTGAAAGATAAGTTCGAGCATGATAAGGATCTTCTGTCAAAGGTGACAGTTGAAGATTTGAGAAAATTCGGCATGATTCCGGAGTTCCTGGGACGTCTGCCTGTCATATTTACATTGAAACCGCTTGACAAAGATATGATGGTCAAGATATTGAAAGAGCCAAGGAACGCCATCTTAAAACAGTATCAGAAGCTTCTCGCTCTCGATGAGGTGAAACTTGACTTTGACGAGGGAGCCCTGTCAGCCATTGCAGAGAAGGCTATGGAGAAAGATACCGGAGCACGTGCCCTGAGAGCCATCATCGAGGAGTTCATGCTGGATATTATGTACGAGATCCCGAAGGATGACAGCATTGGAGAGGTCGTGATCACGAGGGAATATATCGAGGGTACCGGAGGACCGATCATCCGATTAAGAGGTCAGGAAGTACCCAGGCTGGAGTAGGATGAAAGAGGCAGGTTCAATGAAACCGCCGGAAAACAGATTATATTATAGCAATATAAAAATGTAATATATTAAGCGCAGTGCACGGGCTACAAGTCGTGCACTGCGCTTAATACTGTTTTATGACGGGTTATCTTATAACTGACGCATTGCCTCGAAGGTATTGTAAAGATTAAGCTGTCCGTATCCCCATTCCCGATTCGGATATTCCATTGTTTTCGGACGTACGGCTCCGAGGATCAGGAGACTTTTGATCTGAAAAGAATCTATCCCCGGAACTTCCTGGATATCGAGCAGCCATTCCAGCATCAGGGCTACCGCTCCGGCTGTTATCGCGGCTGAGATACAGGAACCGGAGCGGGAAGAAAACCTTCCGCCGGAGACCGCGCCGGTGACATTGACACCGGGAGCCGTGATATCAGGCTTCATGCGGTTTGTACGCGTATATCCCCTGCCTGATGTCTGAGAGACAGCGCCTGTATTTCCGTCATAATAGGAGACGACGACAGGACTGTCTACATTCGCAGGATTTGTTAGTGTGTAGTATGGGTCAGACTCCAGGAAAAATACTTCTCCGCTTAAGAATTCTGTCATGGGCAGCCAGATGTGGAAACGCCCGTCTGCAATGGAAAGAGGCTCTACGATGATCTTCCAGATGCCGGGAGCGGGTGCGTTAAAACGGAAAAATACCAGTTCGGAACTGCTTTTTTCCACGAGGAGGCGATA
This sequence comes from Mediterraneibacter catenae, assembly GCF_008691045.1. Classification (GTDB taxonomy): domain Bacteria; phylum Bacillota; class Clostridia; order Lachnospirales; family Lachnospiraceae; genus Mediterraneibacter; species Mediterraneibacter ornithocaccae. The sequence continues at coordinate 42,204 of NZ_VMSO01000005.1, read as the reverse complement.
GTCGACTGCCACTTTCGTCCGCTCAAAGAGAAAATCTATCTCTGCGCTCGCTCCTACGCGGAACGGGATACGAGAAGTGTTTTCTCCGGACGGAGAAATGATAGATATGGAGAGGATGTTTGGTACTTCGGTCCACAGCTCCATCGAGAAGCCCGATACATTCTCTCCGACTCTGATCTCCACTGTTTTTGTATCCCTCTCGTTCTCAATAGTGTTGAAGTAGTGATGACGTTTGTCTGCTTCATTTCCCGTGCCGATCACGGTGATATGATTTGCAATGGTACTGTAGCCATCAATCAGAAACGAGAGAGGGAGCGTGCCGATATGTCCGCCCATAGTGGTGCCGCATGTGATACATACGACAAGAGGCATTTCAAGAGAATCAGCCAGGTCATTCAGGAATTTAAGTCCCAGCATTATGTCTGTCTCCTGATAACATACGGTATTGTCGGGAATATAATAATAGTTCCGCAGATACTGTTTTGCCTGCTTTAATTTCACGACCGCAATAGAAGCTTCCGGCGCAGCTCCCAGAAACTGTTCTCCGACATCTGCTCCTCCGGCAGCAAGGCTTGCGGCATAAGTACCGTGGCCTGTATCGTCTGTCGACGGGACAATCTCGAGTGGATTCTCGGACAGAAGCGCTTCATTGATCTGTTCACGGGTGAATTCACTGCCGTATGAAAAAGCCTGCGGCGGAGTGCTGCTCTGTACGGTCTGATCCCATATGGCGGCGATCCGGGTAGAGCCGTCGAGATTTCGGAAGATTGTATTGGAATAATCGATCCCGCTGTCCAGAAACCCGATCAGTACACCGCTGCCTTTTAATTGCAGAGTAGGATAATTCTGAACGGGAAGAATTCCGGTCTGATTCAATGTTTCCATGCTGACAGGAGCATAGCATTTCGGTATGGAGTTATATGAAAATTTCGGAAGAGTGACAGGATCGACCGATGATGCCGGCAGATAGAAGCACTTGTATCCGAAGCCGGCATCCTGTTCACAGTGCCCGGTCTGCATGATACTGTCGAAAAAAGAAGTGCGGACGTGATTGCCGATAAAATCGCGGTAGTCTTCCGAGAGGATATATTCCCTGCAGGTTTCAGTATCTGTTGGCATAGCAGTTCCTCCTTCAGGATAATACGGGTTTGTGAATTATATCTGAATCATCATATGCGGGACATGGATCATGTATGTTTGCAGATATGTTTTCAGAAGAGAAGATAGAACCTCCGGAGACGTTAAAAAAGTATAAAATCACCGCTATTTTATTGAAGTTGACAGATAATAGGTTATAATGAATACTATTAAAGTGTTCAGTTATACTGTGAAAAAAAGCAGTGTGAATAGGGAAAGGAGAAGATCAGTATGAGAGATTTTTTTGAAGATTTAGGGAAACGCATCGGTGAGACTGCCGAGACAATGACAAATAAGGCGGGGGACGCGATCGAGATCCAGAGACTTAAAAGTCAGATCCGTGGTCTGGCAAGAGGCAATGCGGTAGACCTTATGGAACTTGGAAAGTCGATCTACGACAGATATAAAGCCGGTGAGGCTGTTGAGGAGAGCGCGCAGGGGCTCTGCGATGCGATCAAAGACCGGGAGGCGGCGATCGCCGGATACGAGAAAAAGATCGCACGCATCAAAGGAGCTTCCGAATGTTCCAAATGCGGCAGGATGGTGGCAAGAGATATGGCATTCTGCCCGTACTGCGGTGAGAAAGTAACAGCCTCTGAAGAGATGGCAGAAGAGGCGGAGGATGAGGCGGCAGATGACTATGCCGATCAGGTAAAAGAGAAGATGGCTGATGCAGCGGAGACAGTTGCAGATAAAGCCGATGAAGCTGCGAAGAAAGTCGGCGATATGGCCGGGAAGGCTGCTGCGAAGACAGGAGATATAGCGGAAAAAGCAGCGGAAAAAACAGGTGAGATGGCGCAGAAAGCTGCGGAGAAGATCAACGATGCGGCGGAAAAAGTCTCAGACAGGTTGAATGAAAAGTAGACAGCCGTTGTACGGAGAAAATAAGAAGGCAGGCGGGGTACCAGAATGAAAAGAAAGTGGTTTCTTATCGAGACAGCAGGATTATTTGCAGCAGATCAGCTGTTGAAGACATATGCAGAGCAGAATCTGGACAAAAAGGAAGAACGCAGGCTCGCAGGTCCGGCTGTTCTCAGAAGAGTCCATAATAAAGGTATGTGTATGGGTGTTCTGGACAAAAAACCGGCGGCGGTGCAGGGACTGTCGCTTGCTGCGGCAGTCGTAGTGACAGCGGGACAGGCGGTCTCGCTGATCCACCGGAAAGGGTTCTGGAAAAAGAGTGGATTCTGCCTGCTGGCCGCAGGTGCCTGGAGCAACACGTTTGATCGCTTTGTCCGGGGATATGTGGTCGATTATATCGGTTTTTCTGTAGAAAATGACAAGGCGGCAAAGATTACGTACAATCTGGGGGATTTCTTTATAGCGGCAGGAGCCGGGCTCCTTACAGCGTGTGCGGTATTACGGCCGTCAAAAAAGAAAGATGCTGTATCGGACCACTCAGAAACCGATGGCGGCCTTTAATGGTCCGATCTCTCCCGTAAACACGATGCCGTCCATGCCGAGAGACTTTCCGGCATCAATATTTCTTTTTAAATCATCGACAAAAAAGCACTCTTCAGGCTTAAGTGAGTAGGTCCGGAACAGATATTGATACATGGCAGGATCAGGTTTTGCTGTTTTCAGCGGCGCGGAGAAAACAACGCCGCTGAATTTTTTTAGTACTTCGTATCTGTCAGCCCACTCGGCAAAGTAAGTCGGCGCGTTGGAGAGGAGATAGACAGGGATATTTCTCTCCACAAGTTCATCGATAAAAAGCAGAGTTTCTTCTATTGGGGTGATGTGACGCGGCCAGTCCTGAAAGAAAGCGCGGGCCTGACCTGACAGGCGCGCCGGCAGCCGGCGTATGCATTCTTCTGCATATTCATTATAGTCGAGCGTTCCTTTGTCAAGTTCATTCCATTTTTCATAGATAACGGAACAGAGCAGATTGCAGTCTTCTTCCGAACTGCAGAACTGTTCCATTATATATTTCCCGTCAAATTTTCCTATTACATTTCCAAAATCAAATATAATATTCCTGTATTTCATAAGCAGCTCCCTGTGTTTTGTGTCATTTGGGGCATAGGCGAGGGCATCCTTCTACCATCCAACTTGATGATAAAATGATGCCCTCTTTTTAAGCTGGAGTATACGGGAGTCGAACCCGTGGCCTCCACAATGCGAATGTGGCGCGCTCCCAACTGCGCTAATACCCCGAAATGGAAACAACGGGGCTCGAACCCATGACCTCCCGCTAGTCAGGCGAGCGCTCTCCCAGCTGAGCTATGTTTCCATTGAGTGGAGCTGGCGGGAATCGAACCCGCGTCCAAAAACCCATCCCATGTACTTCTACTATCATAGTCCGTTCTTTTTCATTCCCTCTGCTGCACGGAAACGAACATCCTTGCAGGGTCAGTAGCTTCATAATACGCCTGCCGGCTCAAAGCTTTGCCGGCATCGTTTCTCACATGTTTGATACCGGATTCCCGATGTGTGAGTGCATCAGGAGCGGCATGCAGCATTTAGGCTGCAGCTAATTCGTAATTATCGTTAGCGTTTAATTTTAAGTTTGCGATTTGACGCATCAGCCTGCGGATAGCTTCTCCATCTTCAGGATCCCTGTCGAAACCAGTACAACCCCTGGTGTTAAATACAGAGTATTCTGTAAGAATAAAAAAGTGTGCTAACGACTGCACAATATATAATATAGGACCGGAGGTGGGAAAAGTCAAGATGTCTTACAGAAATTATGGTATACAAAAATTTAACATTGAAAAGGTTCAGAGTGCTGGATTTTTTACATGGGATATGTGATAATAAACTATGTATGGACAGTTATGCGTCAGTATGGATACGCAGGCATCCTACAATATTGCATCAGAAAAGGGGAAGATATATGCCTACAACATACGCACACTATAAGTTCGGAAAAGAAGTTATCAGCGCGCTGCCGCGTCCGCTCCAGAGTTCGATTGAGAATAACAGGGAATTGTTTGACATCGGCGTTCATGGGCCGGATCTTCTTTTTTATTATAAAGCACTTTCGAAAAATCCGGTGAACACACAGGGGTATGAACTGCACGATAAGATGTCGGATGAGTTTTTCAGAAATGCTGTCGAAGTGATCAAAAAAGCAGAAGATCCTGCCGCGGCGAGAGCTTACATTTATGGCTTTATATGTCATTTCGCACTGGACAGTGAATGCCATCCGTATATTGAGAAAATGATTCAGACCAGCGGGATCAGTCACTCCGAGATAGAGATGGAGTTTGACCGCATGCTTCTGAAGGAAGATTACATCAATCCGGTGAGGTATCTGGCTACCGGACACATTCATCCGAATATGGAGAATGCCTCTGTGATCGCTCCGTTTTTTAATGATATGACACCGGAACTCATTGAGAAGTCCATGCGTTCCATGATCTTCTGCCACAAGGTACTCCTTGCGCCGGGCAAAGCGAAGAGAAATCTGATCTTCAGCTGTCTGAAACTGGCGGGACATTATGAGGACAAGCACGGGATGGTGATGAGTCTTGAGCCGAATCCGGCATGTAAAGACTACTGTCAGCTTTTGAAACGTCTTTATGCAGGGGCTGTGCCGCTGGCAGCAGGACTGATCATCCAGTATCAGAAAGCGCTGTTTGACGGGAAAGAGCTGCCGGAGCGTTTCCACCGCACGTTCGGCGCGGGAGACAAATGGGAAGAACTGCGGCTGTAAAGCGCATGATGCCCTGTAAAAAATAAAAAGTAGGAAGAGAGAAAAAACATGAAATTTAAACTGACTCCATTGGAAAAGAAATGGGTGCTCTACGATGTGGGAAATTCGGCGTTTACCATGATGGTATCCACAATTTTTCCGATCTATTTTAACTATCTTGCAGAAAATGCAGGAATATCTGATGTGGATTATCTCGCATACTGGGGATATGCCACATCGATCTGTACACTGATCGTTGCAATTTTAGGTCCGACACTCGGAGCGATCGCAGACACGAAGAATTTTAAGAAGATTATATTTTCCATTTCGATGGGAGTCGGAGTATTCGGATGTATCCTGCTGGGATTCCTGTCCTCGTGGATATGGTTCCTGGGAGTTTTTGTACTCGCGAAGACCGGATATTCGGCCAGCCTGGTATTCTATGACGCCATGCTTACCGATGTGACAGAGCCGGACAGGATGGATTCCGTCTCGTCCCACGGATATGCCTGGGGATATATCGGAAGCTGTATTCCGTTCGTTGCCTGTCTTGGTATTGTGCTTGGAGCAGGAAGTCTTGGAATCAGCATGCAGACTTCTATGATCCTGGCGTTCATTATCACAGCGCTCTGGTGGCTGTGTTCCTCGATACCGCTTCTGCGCTCCTACCGGCAGAAATATTTCTCCGAGGCAGGGGATCATGTGGTGAGGAACAGTTTTAAGCGGCTGGGCAGGACGTTCGTTGAGCTGACAAAGGAAAAGCATATTTTCGTATTCCTGCTTGCATTCTTCTTCTATATTGACGGAGTCTATACGGTGATCGACATGGCTACTGCATACGGACAGGCTCTCGGGCTGGACAGCACAGGTCTTTTGCTGGCACTGCTCGTAACACAGATCGTTGCATTTCCGTGCGTGCTCATCTTCAGCAGGCTCGTGAAGAAAGTAAAACCGGAGACAATCATTACAATCTGCATCGCAGCTTATTTCTGTATTGCAGTCTATGCATATTGGCTGGATACACAGTTTGACTTCTGGCTTCTGGCAGTTATGGTAGGTATGTTCCAGGGGACGATCCAGGCATTGTCCAGATCTTACTTTGCGAAGATTATTCCGGCAAAGAAGTCCGGGGAGTTTTTTGGAATCTATGATATATGCGGCAAGGGGGCGTCGGTTATCGGAACAGCTCTCGTGTCTGTACTGAGCCAGGTGACGGGAAGCATCAACATCGGTGTAAGCGCACTTTCGGTCATGTTTTTGATCGGACTTGTGTTATTCCGGTATTCGGCTAAGCTTAATTCTAACCGGAAAAAAACAAAAGTGTGAAATTAATCTGAAATCACCTGAAAATTCTCAAAATTTTTTGAATTCATGTTATAATTGAATATAGAAAATTGCACAGAGCGGATACATGGGAAGTATCCGCTTTCTTTTTCCTGAAGCGGCTGAAAACAGTCACAAAAGAGACGGTACAGGAGTGATATAGTATGAAAGAATTTGTTGTATTGCAGGATATCACGAAAATATACAAGATGGGAGAGATTGAGATCCGGGCGGCGGATAATATCAGTTTCTCCATTGATAAAGGCGAGTTTGTTGTTATTGTCGGTCCGAGCGGTGCGGGAAAGACAACAGTTCTTAATATTCTCGGTGGTATGGATACAGCTACGAGCGGAAAACTTCTTGTGGATAGTGAGGATATTACGGCATATAATTCGAGAAAGCTGACCGAGTACAGGCGCGAAGATATCGGATTTGTCTTTCAGTTTTACAATCTGGTGCCGAATCTGACGGCACTTGAGAACGTGGAACTGGCGCTTCAGATCTGCCGTGATCCGCTGGATGCGAAGGAAGTGCTGGAGGAAGTAGGACTTGGCGACAGGCTGAATAATTTCCCGGCCCAGCTGTCGGGAGGGGAGCAGCAGAGAGTATCTATTGCGAGAGCTCTTGCCAAGAATCCGAAGCTGCTGCTCTGTGACGAGCCGACGGGGGCTCTTGATTATAATACAGGTAAATCCATTCTGAAACTGCTGCAGAATATGTGTAGGGAAAGGGGGATGACTGTAATAGTAATCACCCATAATCAGGCAATTGCACCTATGGCGGACAGACTGATACATATTAAGAACGGACAGGTATCACAGATGGAGCTTAATGAAAATCCAATATCAATCGATGATATAGAATGGTAGGGTAACGGCAGATGAAAAAGAAAGCGTTGAGAAAAGATTTTTATATGGAGATCAGGCGCAGTCTCGGGCGGTTCCTGTCCATTTTTTTCATCGTGGCGATCGGCTGTGCGTTTTTCTCCGGAATCCGTGCTTCAGAGCCGGATATGCGCTATTCAGGGGATACATATTTTGATAAGAAGAATATGATGGATATTCAGGTTATCAGTACTCTGGGACTTACGGACGATGATCTGCAGGCAATTGAATCTGTGGACGGAGTGGAATACGCAGAAGGCAGCTACTCTGTTGATGTCCTGTGTACGGAAGGCGATAATCAGATTGCGGTACATGTCATGGCTCTTATGCCGACTATGAATCAGGTGCAGCTTGAGGAAGGGAGACTTCCGGAAGCTGAAGATGAATGCGCACTTGATGTGGATTATCTGAATGAGAGCAGCCTTGAGATAGGGGATGAGATTACCTTCTCAAGCGGAAGCGAAGATGAGATCACAGATACATTAAAAGCGGATACGTTTACAATAACGGGAGCCGTCAGCAGTCCGAATTATATCTCTTTCCAGCGGGGAAGCACGACAATTGGAAACGGAAGCCTGACAGCATTTATCGTAGTTCCGGAGAGCAGTTTTGTGCTGGACGTCTATACAGAGATTTATGCACAGGTGGACGGAGCAAAAGATCTGACTGCATTTACAGATGCATATGACGAGCGCATCCAGGAAGTGATGGATCAGATTGAAGAGATCAAGGATGAGAGACAGAAAGCCCGGTATGACGAGGTTGTTGACGAGGCAGATGAAGAGCTTGAGAAAGCCCGTCAGGAAGTCGCTGATGCAGAGAAGGAGCTGGAAGACGGCAGGGTTGAGGCGGAAACAGAACTGGCAGATGCAAGACAGAAGCTCGAGGATGCCCAGGCAGAGGTGGACAGCGGACGCCAGGAGATCGAATCATCCAGGGCAGAACTGGAATCCTCCAGGCAGCAGCTTAAAGACAGCCAGGAACAGGTGGATCAGGGGCAGGAAGAACTAAACGCCAATATTGACACTCTGAATGAACAGATTGATGAACTCAACGCGGCGAAAGAACAGTACAATGCCCTCGCAGCAAGCGGGGCCACGGACGATGTGACGATGGCAGCTTTGAAGGCGCTGTATGAGCAGATCCAGAGCGGTGAGGCGGCAATTGCCCAGGCTCAGGCTCAGATCGACTCGGCAAAGGCTGAGCTGGAATCCGGGCAGGAGCAGATCAACAGCGGATGGGCTCAGATCACAGATGGTGAGCAGCAGCTGGAAGATGCCGAAGCAGAGCTGGCAGAGGCTGAAGCAGAGATCGCAGACGGCTGGGAAGAGTATTATGAGGGCGAAGCAGAGGCTGAAGCAGAGATCGCGGACGGAGAGCAGAAGATTGCAGATGCAAAAGCAGAGCTGGCGGACGCTGAGCAGGAGATCGAAGATCTGGAGGAACCGGAGTGGTACATATATGACAGATCGAACCTGCCGGATTATACGGGGTATGGAGAAAATGCGGATCGCATGCGTGCCATCGGAGAAGTGTTTCCGGTAATCTTCTTCCTGGTGGCGGCGCTGATCAGTCTGACTACCATGACACGTATGGTGGAAGAACAAAGAACACAGATCGGAACGATGAAGGCGCTCGGATACGAACGGCATTCCATTGCGGGCAAGTATCTTGGGTATGCGCTCCTCGCGACAGTATCGGGCAGTGTGGTGGGTATCCTGTTCGGTGAGAAAGTGTTCCCATATATTATCATTAATGCATACGGGATCATGTATCAGCACATGAATGACATCGTCATACCGTACAATGTCCGGTACGGACTCGGAGCTGCGGCTGCAGCGCTTGCCTGTACACTTCTGGCAACGATCCTTTCCTGCTATAAAGAACTGAGGGAACAGGCTGCAGAACTGATGCGCCCGCCGACTCCGAAACAGGGGCGGAGGGTGTTCCTGGAACGTGTGAAGTTTATCTGGAAGCATCTGAATTTCTCGTGGAAAGCGAGTATCCGTAATCTTGTGCGATATAAGAAAAGGCTTTTCATGACAATATTCGGGATTGGCGGATGTATGGCTCTGATGCTGGTAGGATTCGGACTGAAAGATTCAATTATGGCGATAGTGGATATCCAGTATGAAGAGATCCAGCTTTATGACGGGAATATTATATTGACTGACGACGCTACGGATGCAGACAAGAATAACATTGTTGCAGAACTGGAAAAGGACAGCGCAATGGCGGGAGCGACTGAAGGTATTCTTACCCAGATTTCCGTAGGAGCCGGAGATGAATGGCACGACGTGTATCTGGATGTGCCGAAAGACGTAGAAGAATTCTCCGAATTTGTCGTGCTGCAGGACCGCGTGACAAATGAAAAGTATCAGCTTGATGATTCCGGAGCCATAATAACGGAAAAAATGTCAACAGAGCTTGATGTGGAGCAGGGGGATACGATCATTATACGTGATGATGACAAGGGGGATCTGGAAGTAAAGATCAGTGCTGTCTGTGAAAATTATATGGGGCATTATCTGTATATGACACCGGAATTTTATGAGAAAATATATGGAGAGACTCCGGATTATAACTGTATTTTCTATAAAACTGCAGACAGGATTACAGAAGAAGCGGAGAGACTTGGAGAAGAGGCGCTTGCAATGCCCGGGGCATTGAGTATCAGCTACACGACAGATTTGAGAGAACAGGTGGACAATATGCTCGGCGCTCTCGATGAGGTTATAGTAGTACTGATCATTTCTGCAGGTATGCTGGCATTCGTGGTGCTCTATAACCTGAATAACATTAATATAACAGAGCGCCAGAGAGAGCTTGCTACGCTTAAAGTGCTCGGTTTTTATAACGGAGAGGTAGCAATGTATGTGTATAGAGAGAATATTGTCCTTACATTCCTTGGGGCTGTCTTCGGTATCGTGCTGGGGAAGATCCTGCACCGCTTTATCATTGTGACGGTGGAGATAGAGTCCGTTATGTTCGGGCGCAACATTGATCTGAGCAGTTATATATATGCCTTCCTGCTGACGATTCTGTTCTCACTCTTTGTCAACGGGGTAATGCATTTTAAACTGAAGAAGATCAATATGGTAGAGTCGCTGAAAAGTGTAGAGTAGATAAACTACAGAACCAGTTCTGCGGCCCATACGAGCAGAGGAATCGTCACTACTGAGAGAACCGTGGACATTGCAAATATCTCCGATGAATATGTGTAATTCTGCTTAAAGCGGATTGCCATCATCGTTCCGGTCGTGGCAGCGGGACATGCTGCTGCGATCAGCATTGTCATAGATATTTCAGACGGCAGGTGAAACAGCATAAGCAGCGGGATCGTACAGAGCGGTATGATGAGCAGCTTGACTGCCGCTGTATAATACAGTCTCAGATTTCTGCACATTTTCCGGATGTCAGCCTGGGCTACCGAAAAGCCGGCGACCATCATAGCGAGAGGTGTGTTCATATCTGCGATGTAATTCATCGAGTCCAGAAGGACAGCCGGAATTTTTAACTGAAGGAAGAACAGAAGGACCGCAGTGAGTGTCGCAATGAACATCGGAGAGAGGACGCCTTCTTTGAGATTCTTCGGGGTGAACTTTTTCTCCATCAGTGTGACGCCGTGTGTCCAGGAAAACAGATTGAACATGACCATATAGGCGGTGAGGTAGAAAACACCGGTGTCGCCCAGGACGCTGCCGATCAGGGGGATGCCGATGAAACCGCAGTTGGAATACATGGCATTGAATCTTTCGATACAGTAATCGTTACTGCTTTTCGGCCGGATTATCAGGGTGGAAATTATGATGCCAAGCACATGTGCCGCTGCTGCAGCAGCAAAAGCGAGCAGGAGGCCCCGGACAAGGCTGGGGTCATAGTCTGTCTGATAGACTGTTATGATGAGAATCGGATTTACGACCATAAGAAGGAGATTTGAAACCGATTTGTTTCCGTTCTGATCTACCAGTCCGATTTTGTAGCATACAAATGCAAGCAGCAGGATGAAGAACATCTTCATAAGCTGCTCAAAAATAAGAATAAACATGATAATATACTCCGTTTTATTTGAATGACAGTATCTGTAAATTGGGGGATTATAACAGTTCTGCCATGGAACTGTTACGAAATATTACCGATGGATGCCCGACTGAAGTTCATCGGCCCAGGACTGCAGGCTGTATGTGTGCCCGTTGAAAAGTTTCAATATCACTCCTGTCGGATTATCTTCATTGGCAAAAGCATTTGCCTCATCCGTATCTACATGCATGGCGAGTGAGTAAGACGGGCTGACTCTTACGACTACATCGGAAAAGATCAGCGAACGTTCATAGCTTGTAGTGATCACAAACACGATGTCGTTATCTTTCACATGAGCGCGGATTGCGTCTACGGGAGTCATATGGATGTGGCGCTTTGCAACGATGACGCCTTTTTCAAGTTCTATTTTCCCTTTCGGCCCGATCAGAGTACATCCCGGTGTGCCTTCCAGGTCACCGGACTGGCGGATCACACTCTTTATTCCAAGGCGCCTGGCGTCTGTTACTGAAATTTCTACCTGTGTCTCACTGCGGCAGGGCCCCAGGATAACAACTTTCTCGAATCGTCCTTTCGGTCCGGCGACAGTCAGTCTCTCTTTACATGCATATTGTCCGGGCTGGCTCAATTCTTTGGCAAATGTAGGCCGGGTTCCCTCGCCGAACAGTGTTTCAAAATCTTTCTGCGTGATATGGATGTGACGCGCAGAAGTTTCGATCGGTATTGTTAAACTCATCGATTTTCTCACTCCTTTACCTTATTAGATTTTAGCAGAATAAAGTGCCGTTTTCAATAATGAGTTACGGGCCTGAGAGGCCGGAGAAAGGCATGTATGCTGCATAAAATGTAAAAGATATGTCAAATATAAGTAAAAATAATATGAAGTTTATGTAAAATATCGTTGACACATAATGATACCCCGTGTTATTTTGAGATTAGCGCGCAAATCACGCGTGGAAAGTAAACAGACAACTACATATCGACAAACAGCAGCGCCGGTAAAAGGGTAAATTACCGCAGCCGCTGCAATTCGCAAAGGAGAAAAAGGAATGGGAATAACAGATATACTTTCTTTGTTAGGCGGCCTTGCCCTGTTTTTATTTGGTATGCAGACGATGAGCAACGGTCTCGAGGCAGCTGCAGGGAACAAGATGAAATCAATCCTTGAGAAACTGACTTCCAACCGGATCATGGGAGTTTTTGTCGGAGCCGTGATCACGGCTGTTATCCAGTCTTCGTCAGCTACTACGGTTATGGTCGTTGGATTTGTAAATTCCGGTCTTATGACACTGAATCAGGCTGTGTGGATCATCATGGGAGCCAATATCGGAACCACGATCACAGGTCAGCTTATTGCTCTGGATATTGGAGCGATCGCCCCGTTGTTTGCGATCATCGGCGTCGGGGCAATCATGTTCTCGAAGAGTGAAAAGGTCCATCATATCAGTGGCATCATTGCCGGACTTGGTATCCTGTTTATAGGTATGGATATGATGGGAGCAGCGATGGAGCCGCTTCAGGAGTCAGAGGCTTTCCTCAATCTGATGACACAGTTCAGCAATCCGCTGCTTGGTATTCTCGTAGGTGCGGTATTTACTGCGGTTATCCAGTCGTCTTCTGCATCTGTAGGTATCCTGCAGGCGCTGGCGGCAACAGGTATGATCCCGCTTGAAAGTGCGGTTTATGTGCTTTTCGGACAGAATATCGGAACCTGTATCACGGCGGTTCTTGCGTCTATCGGAACTAAGGTGAATGCGAGACGTACCACGGTCATCCATCTGATGTTTAATATTATCGGTACGACTATTTTTACGATTATCTGTATGACTACACCATATGTTCATCTGGTTGAGTCAATTACACCGGGTGACCCGGTTGCGCAGATAGCAAATGCACATACGATATTCAACATAGTGACGACACTGATCTTACTGCCGTTTGGAAATTATATGGCAAGAGCTGCTGAGAGGATACTTCCGGACAGCAAGAAAGAAGACGACGAAGATCTCCGTCTCAAGTATATCCGGCCTTTTGATTCCTCATATTCAGTCGGAAACAGTGCGATCGCTGTTACTCAGGTAAAAGACGAGGTGAACCGGATGCTGGATATGGTATCAAAGAATATTGGAGATGCTTTTGACACACTTATAAAATATGACGAAAAGTCACGGCAGAAAGTTGAAGAGAGAGAGGAGTACATTGATTATCTGAACAAAGGAATATCCGAGTACATCGTATCTCTCATGTCGGGTGAGATGAATGCTGACGATTCACGGAAGATCAACGGCTATTATGCTATTATCAGCAATCTCGAGAGGATCGGGGATCACGCAACAAATATCGCCGAGTATGCTGACGATATGAAAAAATGGGATCTGCAGTTCTCGGACAATGTGCTTGATGAATTGGAAGAGATGAAAAAACAGTGCATAGCATCGCTCAAAAACCTGAAAAATGCAGATTCCGGTGATGCGCAGAAAGTACTCTCCCAGGCAGAGATCCTGGAGCAGCAGACAGATGACATGCGGGATAAATATTTCAAGAAGCAGATGCAGAGACTTAAAAAAGGCAAATGTAAACCGCAGAGTGGCATTGTGTTTTCAGAAGTGCTGACAGATTTTGAGAGAATGGGAGACCATGCGCTCAATATTGCCCAGCAGTATAAAGAGATGGGCTGATGAAGATATGAATAAATTCCTCCGTTTTACAGATACTACATTTACTGACAGAAAACAGTAGTTTATGAAGATATCTGTAAGACGGAGGAATTTTTATATGAAAGCAACAGGCATTGTACGAAGGATCGACGATCTGGGGCGTGTCGTCATTCCGAAAGAAATCAGAAGGACGCTTCGGATCCGCGAGGGAGATCCGCTGGAAATATTTACAGACAGAGAAGGGGAGATTATATTGAAAAAGTATTCCCCTATCGGGGAACTCGGGACTCTTGCGAAACTCTATGCGGAGAGTCTGGCCCAGACGCTTGGCTGTACCGTATGCATTACGGATACAGACCAGGTTGTGGCGGCGTCCGGAAACGGAAAAAAAGAGCTGCAGGATCAGTTTATAGGAAGGGAACTGGACCGTCTGCTCAAAGAGAGAGGACAGGTGCTGGCTGAGAGCGGAGATTCATCATACGTCAAAGTGATACCGGATATGAAAGAGTTTCGGGATGAGGCAATCTGTCCTATTATCAGTGAAGGGGATGTGATCGGTTCAGTAATACTTCTGGGGAAAGATCACAAGAAGCGGTTTGGAGAGGTGGAACAGAGAATCGCTTCGAGCGCAGCCGATTTCCTCGGCCGTCAGATGTCATAGCCTGTTTAGAATTACGGTCATAAATCCTGAATATCCAGCATACTATTTTAGTGTAACAGCTCAGCTGTCAGGGATGGGCGGAACTGTTGCATTTCATCAGTAGGACAAAGACTGACTGGTATATAGTATAGATTCGGGAGGAAAAAGATGGAGAAAAAGACCGGTAAAGGACAGGGAATGGAAAAAAAGGCAGTCGATATATTAAAAGCACTCCTATGTGCCTATGTCATGACGGGGATTCTGCTTCTTATATTGACAGTTCTGCTCTATAAAGCAGGGTTAAGCGAAGAAAATATAAATGCAGGAATCATCCTGACGTATGTGATATCGACATTTTCGGGTGGGTTTGTAATCGGTAAGCTCGCCGGAGTGAAAAAGTTCCTGTGGGGACTTCTGCTTGGTATAATGTATTTTGTGCTTCTGTTGTTGATTTCACTGGGAATTTATCATTCGCTGCAGTCCGATATGATGAACCTGGTAACGACTTTTCTTCTCTGTGCGGGCGGGGGGATGCTGGGGGGCATGGTATCGTAAGCATCAGCTCCTTGTATATAGATGGGTGAACTGATAAAAAGTACTTTAAAATCCTCAGGGCTTGTGATATAATATTACGAACATAAGAAGGAATATAGGAGGACATAATATGAAACACATTAAGACATTAAATACACAGACACTGAACAATACAGTAAAAAAAGGCGGATGCGGCGAGTGCCAGACATCATGCCAGTCAGCATGCAAGACATCCTGTACAGTAGGAAATCAGACTTGTGAGAACAGAAAGTAATTGACGGTTACGGAAGTAACTATTTGCAGTAACAAAAGAACAACGGGGGAAGGCAGCGGTCTAAAAAGCCGCTGCCTTATGCATGTCCGCCCGGTCTGGAAACGGACATGTCCTGCTGAAATGTTTTAGAAAAAATGAAAGAGAGGTACTCTTGTGATACATCTGTATCAGAACAATGGATATAACATCGTTCTCGATGTAAACAGCGGTGCAGTCCATGTGGTGGACCAGGCAGCATATGATGTGATCGGCGTGCTTGAGAAGCAGAATGAATTCCATACGCCCGAGACACTGAGAGAGCCGGAAACTGCAGCTGATCTGAAAAAGGAGCTGGGCAGCCGTTACGGAGAGGAAGATATCGAGGACATTCTCGAGGCAGTCATTACCCTGACGGAAGAAGGCCGCCTGTTTACCCGGGATGTATATGAAGATTTTATTGATGAAGTAAAGCAGAGGAAGACGGTTGTGAAGGCACTCTGCCTTCACATTGCCCACGACTGCAATCTTGCATGTAAATACTGTTTTGCAGAAGAGGGAGAATACCATGGACGCCGGGCGCTCATGTCATTTGAAGTCGGAAAGAAAGCGCTTGATTTCCTGATCGCAAATTCAGGAAAACGCCGGAATCTGGAGGTGGATTTCTTCGGCGGGGAACCTCTGATGAACTGGCAGGTCGTAAAAGACCTGGTGGCTTACGGAAGAGAGCAGGAGAAGATCCACGACAAACATTTCCGTTTTACTCTTACGACAAACGGAGTGCTCTTAAACGATGAGGTCCAGGAGTTTGTCAACCGTGAGATGGACAATGTGGTCTTAAGCCTTGACGGAAGGAAAGAAGTCAATGATAAGATGCGTCCGTTCCGGAATGGAAAAGGGAGCTACGACCTGATCGTACCTAAGTTCCAGAAACTGGCAGAGAGCAGGAACCAGCAGAAATATTACATACGCGGTACATTTACAAGAAACAATCTGGATTTCTCAAAGGATGTACTGCATTTTGCCGATCTCGGATTTGAGCAGATATCTATTGAGCCGGTAGTAGGAGAAGATACGGACGCCTATGCAATCCGCAGGGAGGACCTGCCGGTGATCTTTGAGGAATATGACAGACTGGCGAAGATCATGGTGGATCGGGAGAAAGAGGGAAGGGGATTTACTTTCTTCCACTTTATGATCGATCTGGAAGGCGGGCCTTGTGTGTCCAAGCGCCTGTCGGGATGTGGCTCAGGAACAGAGTATCTTGCCGTAACTCCGTGGGGAGATCTGTATCCGTGCCATCAGTTTGTAGGGCAGGAAGAGTTCCTTATGGGAAATGTAGACGACGGTATCACGAAACCGGAGATCGCGGATGAATTCCGCGGATGCAGCGTTTACTCAAAAGAGAGCTGTAAAAAGTGTTTCGCCAGATTCTACTGCAGCGGAGGCTGTATGGCGAACTCATATAAATTCCATCATACGATCAACGACACATATGAAGTGAGCTGTGAGATGGAGCGCAAGCGTGTAGAATGCGCGATCATGATAAAAGCCGCTCTCGCCGATCAGGAAAGCGCGGAGTAAAACGCCGGAGCAGGACGTGATCCATCCGGGGCAGAACGGATCGGAAGAGCGGAGAAACTAAGAAAGGATATGAAAAATCATGAAAAAGAGCAGAGGTATATTAAGTTTGATCCTGATCGCTGCTGTCATGGTGTTTCTCGGAGTAACCTCGGTCAACGGCCTGAATTCAAAGGGCATGGGAGCAGCGCGGAACATCAAGCTCGGTCTTGACCTTGAGGGCGGCGTCAGCATTACGTATCAGGCTGTAGGAGAAACACCGTCCGATGAGGATATGAAGGATACTGTCTATAAGATGCAGAGGCGTGTGGAAGAGTACAGCACAGAGGCCCAGGCGTATCAGGTAGGCGATGACCGGATCAGTATAGAGATTCCAGGAGTTCAGGATGCCAACCAGATTCTGGAAGAACTGGGACAGCCGGGTTCACTGTATTTCATCAGGCATCTGGACAGCGACGGAAATGAGAACTATACTCTCAATTCAGAAGGAACAGGTTATGAGCTGACAAAGACGATCGATGAACTGCAGGAAGACGGCTCCATTGTTCTGACAGGTACCGAAGTAGAGAGCGCTTCGGCAGGTGCAAGCTCCAATTCCACAACAGGAGCGACAGAATACGGAGTTAACCTGACGCTTACTGATGAAGGAACAGAAGCGTTTGCAGATGCGACAGAGGAGGCGTATAACAACGGACAGGATACGATTGCTATTTATTATGACGGCGATCTTATCAGTGTTCCAAGTGTAAATCAGGTTATTGAGAATGGACAGGCTTCTATCACGGGAAATATGACATATGAAGAGGCCGACAATATCGCATCAACGATCCGTATCGGCGGACTGAATGTAGAGCTGGAGGAGATCAGCTCTGAGGTGGTTGGAGCACAGCTCGGACAGGAAGCGGTCAGCACCAGTCTTCTGGCAGGGGCAATCGGACTGGCAATTGTATGTATCTTCATGATCGTGGTATATCTGCTTCCGGGATTTGCATCCAGTCTTGCCCTTCTGATCTATACAGGTCTGATTCTCGTGCTTCTCAACGCATTCGACATCACACTGACCCTGCCTGGTATTGCAGGTATTATCCTTGGTATCGGTATGGCGGTAGATGCAAATGTTATTATATTTGCACGTGTGAAAGAAGAGCTGACCGACGGTGCGACAGTACACGGAGCACTGAAGGCCGGATTCCACAAAGCGATGTCTGCTATTATCGATGGTAATGTGACGACGCTGATCGCAGCCGGAGTACTGTGGCTGCGAGGAAGCGGAACAGTCAGGGGATTTGCACAGACTCTTGCTCTTGGCATCGTGGTATCTATGTTTACTGCGCTGGTCATCACGAGAGTGATAATTTATGCTTTCTATGCTATTGGAATACGAAATGAAAAACTGTATGCCAAGAAACTCAAAAAGCGTAGAACAATCGACTTCCTCGGCAAACAGAGAGTATTCTTTATTATTTCGATTATTATGTGTCTGAGTGGATTCGTCGGAATGGGAATCAACCATGGACGTGGAATCGGCGCAATGAATTACAGCCTTGATTTCGTAGGCGGTACTTCTACGACTGTTACTTTCGCCGAGGAATATACACTGGATGAGATCGACAGCGAGATGATTCCGGATCTGGAGGACATTACAGGAGACCCGAATATCCAGGTTCAGACTGTGCAGGACAGCACACAGGTTGTATTTAAGACACAGACACAGGATCTCTCTGAAAGAGAAGCATTTGCCCAGTACATGTCTGATAACTACGGTGTTGCGGAAAAGGATATTGTAGTCCGGAATATCAGCGGTACTGTAAGTTCGGAGATGCGTACGGACGCGGCTGTCGCGGTTATCATCGCAACAGTCTGTATGCTGATCTATATCTGGTTCAGGTTTAAGGATATCAGGTTCGCGACCAGTGCCATCATTGCGCTGGTGCATGATGTACTCGTTGTGCTGTCGTTCTATGTGATTGCCAGAGTATCAGTCGGAAATACATTTATTGCATGTATGCTGACTATCGTAGGATACTCCATCAACGCAACGATCGTTATCTTCGACCGTATCCGTGAGGAGCTGAAACTGAACAAGAAAGAAGACCTGAAAGAGCTGGTCAACAGATGTATCACACAGACACTGACCAGAAGTATCTATACAAACCTGACGACATTTATCATGGTTGTCGTACTCTATGTGCTGGGCGTAAGCTCTATTAAAGAGTTTGCGGCACCGCTGATGGTAGGTATCGCCTGCGGAGCGTATACATCCGTATGCATCACGGGCGCGCTGTGGTATGTCATGAAAATGCGCACGGATAAAGCAGCCGTCGCGGCATCTGCTGTTAGGCATGAAGAAGTAAAAGCTGTGGCGGATAACAGTGATAGTAATGCAGGTGCACAGAAAAGAACAACAGGTAAAAAACATAAGAAAAAGAAAAGAAGACATTAAATAAATTCCGGATTTATCGTACTGGCTGATAGTACGGAAAACGTCCGAAATGCAGTAATATACAGCCACCCGACTCACGTGTACGCAGGCGGAGAAAAAGGTTGATCCCGGCTCCGGTTACAGGAAATAACTCAAAGTAACAAAGCAGGAAAATGGTTAAAAGCAAGTGAAAAAATGACGAACTCGCAAGCTCAGACAACCTCATTTTTTCACTTAACACCATTTCCCTGCTTTTAACTTTTCCTAATTTCCTTCCAAAGTCGCCGTTCTCAACCTTTTTCTCCCTCTGCGTAAGGTGCATCCAAACGTCTGTAATCGTCCATTTTGACGTTTTACCGACTAACAGACCAACCCGAAAAATCCTCATACAAACAGAAAGAAGTGGGAGCTTTGTTCCTTCTGTTTGGAATTCGATTTTCGGGATGGGAAAGAAAGCAGCCGGGAGGCGGCAGAGGAAAAGGCGGATGATATTCCTTATTATTTCATGGGACATCATGCATTTATCGCAAAGAAGTGCGATGAACGGTTCCGCAGAGAGGACGGAAAATGCGGGAATATCATTTATAGTAAAGAAAAACTATTTAAGAAGTGTTGACGAATCTATAAGTTGCTCATACAATAGTTGTATCTACAACTATTGAAAGGCGGCGTCACATATGTTGAGACGGATCTTCTCGTATTCAGGGAAATACAAGAAATATCTGGTTTTTGCGGCTCTGTGCATTACGGCGGAGTCGCTTTTTGAGCTTCTGATTCCTCTGATCATGGCGGACATCGTAGATATCGGAGTGGCAAACAGTGATAAAGAATACATTTTCCGCCAGGGAGGCTGGATGCTCGTCTGCGCTGCTGCAGCGCTCCTGCTGGGAATCGGCAGCGCACAGTTTTCCGCGATCGCAGGGCAGGGGCTGGGCGCAAATTTGAGAGAGGCGGAGTATGCCAGGCTGCAGAAGTTCTCATTCGCGAATGTGGATCATTTCCAGCTTTCCTCCCTTGTCACACGTATGACGAGCGATGTGACGAATATCCAGAACAGTATTTCAAGCGGTATGCGCCCGGCCTGCAGAGGCCCGGTCATGCTTGTGGCAGCTACAGCCGTGGCATTTTCCATCAATGCAAAGCTGGCGCTCGTATTTATGGTGGCTCTTCCGACGCTGGCCGTCTGCCTGTGGCTGATCATTACAAATGTACGCCCGCTTTACGGGAAGATGCAGGAGGCGATCGACATGGTAAATCGCATTATCCAGGAGAACCTGACAGCGGTGCGGGTTGTAAAAGCATATGTGCGCGGAAATCATGAGATTGGCAAGTTCAACAAAGTGAACACAAATCTTCAGACACAGTCCGAGAAGGCGTTTAAACTTGCGACGACCAATATGGCTGCCATGCAGTTCGTTATGTACGGGACGATCATCAGCATCCTCTGGTTCGGAGGCGGGATGATCCGTATCGGTACCATGCAGGTAGGAGAACTGACAGGGTTCTTAAGCTATGTTCTGCAGATCCTGAATTCACTTATGATGATCTCTAATATCTTTCTCATGCTGACGAGATCTCTCGCTTCTGGAAAACGCATTATTGAGATCATGGATGAAGAAATCGATATCAAAGAAGATCAGGCGGAGGAAATTGAAGTCCAAAGAGGAGAGATCGAGTTTTCCCATGTATATTTCAAGTACAGGGAAAAAGCGAAGGAATATGTGCTCTCTGACATCAATCTTCATATTCGAGCAGGGCAGACTGTGGGCATTGTAGGACAGACCGGTTCTGCCAAGACGACGCTCGTACAGCTTATCCCCAGATTATATGACGTAACAGAAGGAAAACTCCTGATTGACGGAAAGCCGGTTGAAAAATATCCGCTGCGTCATCTCAGGGATTCTGTCGCTATGGTGCTGCAGAAGAATACTCTCTTTTCCGGTACGCTGCGTGAAAATCTCCTCTGGGGAAATAAAGATGCTTCGCAGGAGGAACTGGAGGAAGCATGCCGGATCGCCGGGGCGGATGAGTTTATCGGGCGGCTGGAGAGAGGGTATGACACAGAGATGGGGCAGGGCGGCGTCAATGTCTCAGGCGGACAGAAACAGCGCCTGTGTATCGCAAGGGCCATACTCAAGAAACCGAAGGTACTCATACTGGATGATTCCACCAGCGCGGTGGATACGGCGACGGAGGCCCAGATCCGGACTATGCTTCAGGAAAAACTTCCTCATATGACAAAGATCATTATTGCACAGCGGATCTCATCCGTGCGCCATGCAGATATGATCATAGTACTCGATGACGGCAGGATCAAAGGCTGCGGCACTCACGAAGAACTGTTGGAAAACAACAGGATTTATCAGGAAATCTATGAGTCCCAGAAGGAAGGAGCTGATCTGTAATGGCAAGATATACAGGATATAAGCGCCCTCAAAATACGACAAAGGCACTCCGGCAGCTTTTTCACTATATGGGGTATCACAGATGGCTGCTCCTTGTGGTCGCTGTCCTTGTCCTGATCAGCACCGGTGTCAGTGTTGCGGGAACTTATCTTCTCAAACCGGTGATCAATGATTTTATTCTTCCGGGAGATGTCAAGGGGTTGGTTTTTGCGCTGGCGGGTATGGGCATCATGTATCTGTGCGGAGCGCTGTCTACATTCGGATATAACCGGCTGATGGTAAAGACATCCCAGAAGGTGGCGGGGGATATCCGGCGGGACCTGTTCGCCCATGTGCAGACTCTGCCGCTGAAATATTTTGACGCCAATACTCACGGAGAACTGATGAGCAGGTTTACCAACGACGTAGATACGATACAGGAGGCGCTCAACAACAGCTTTACGATGGTGATCCAGAGCTCTCTGACTCTGACCGGCACTGTAGTTATGCTTCTTGTGCTGAATGTGCGGATGGCTCTTATCGTGATCGTATTCCTTCTGATCATGTTCTGGTTTATCAAATGGAACGGGAAGAGGAGCAAAGCGTATTTTGACCGGCAGCAGGAATATCTGGCAGCGATCAACGGATTTACAGAGGAAATGGTAGCAGGGCAGAAAGTTGAGAAGATTTTTAATCACGAAGAAGAGGACATGAAAGTTTTTCGCAGAAAGAATGAAGATTTGCGCAGGGCATCTACAAAAGCTCTTGCATATTCATCCATGATGATCCCGAGTATTGTCAGTCTCTCTTACGGATGCTATGCAGTCTCAGCCTGCGCGGGCGGGCTTCTGGCTATTGCCGGCATGATGGATCTTGGCAGCCTTGCAGCGTATCTTGTCTATGTACGGCAGAGCGCCATGCCTCTGAACCAGTTTACACAGCAGGTCAACTTTATACTCTCGGCGCTGGCAGGCGCAGAGCGTATTTTTGAAATGATGGAAGAACCGGCGGAGATTGATGAAGGTACTGTCTCACTGGTGCGTGTACATGAGAACGGGGACGGAACGCTTACAGAAATCAGAGACGGAAGAGCTGCTGATGCAGATATTCTCAAGGAGGAAAAGGCAGAGTATGCATGGAAAGACGCGGGAGGAAATCTGACACTTCTGCGCGGAGATGTCAGGTTTGAGAACGTTGTATTCGGATATGTTCCCAGAAGAAGAGTACTCTCGGGTATCAGCCTCTATGCAAAACCGGGACAGAAGATTGCTTTCGTAGGTTCCACAGGCGCCGGTAAGACGACGATTATCAATCTGATCAACAGGTTCTATGAGATACAGGGAGGACGTATTCTTTATGACGGGATCGATATAAGAAAGATCAGAAAAGATGATCTGAGGCGTTCCCTGGGGATGGTCATTCAGGATACCCATCTGTTTACGGGGACGATCGCCGAAAATATCCGGTACGGAAAGCTTGATGCTACGGATGAAGAAGTGATAAGGGCGGCTGAACTTGCCAATGCGGATTCCTTTATCCGAAGACTTCCCGACGGATATAACACGATGCTGTACAGCGACGGAAGCAATCTGTCGCAGGGACAGCGGCAGCTCCTCGCGATTGCGCGGGCGGCCATTTCACAGCCGCCGGTGCTCATTCTCGACGAGGCGACCTCATCCATCGACACAAGGACAGAGCGATTGATTGAAAAAGGAATGGATGCTATTATGGATGGCAGGACAGTATTTGTGATCGCCCACCGTCTGTCAACCGTGAGGAATTCAAAAGCTATCATGGTGCTGGAACAGGGAAGTATTATCGAGCGTGGAAGCCATGAAGAACTATTAGAATTGAAAGGCAGATATTATCAGCTCTATACGGGAATGTATGAGCTGGAGTGACTGTACGGGCGCGGTATGCCGTCTGGCGCGGAACAGGCTGCAGTCATGAACGAGACAGGATATGGAAACGAGGTGCAGACAGGATGAAACAGAGACTGAGGCAGCTCCTGTTTGAAATCGAACAGCTGAAGCGGAGCAAAGTGCAGGAATTTCTTCTCGGCATCGGACTTACACCGGGACAGGGGCAGGCGAGGATACTGATGTCACTGGAGTCTTCAGAGCATGTCACTCAGAGAAAACTGGCGGACGAATGTATGCTGGACGTGACAACTATGTCACGTACCCTGGACAGACTGGAGAAGCAGGGACTCATCGAAAGAAGAAGGGATCCCGGCTGCCGGCGGGCTTATCTGATCAGCCTGACGGCTGCAGGACGGGTGAAAGCAGGGGAGGTAAAAGCCGGATTCCGGCAGCTGGAAGAGATACTGTTTGACGGGTTCGGGCAGGAAGAAATGGATAGCCTTGCCGGGAAACTGGAGAGGATAAAGTATAATTTAGAGGGAAAAATGTACGAAAAACAGTGACTGTCCGGCCGCGGCGTGGAATTGCCTGAAAAAATTACCTATAATAAGAGATTATTCCTCTATGCTGTTAATGCTATGTAGAGTAGTATTTATTATAGAAGGTATAATCAGAAAGGCAGGGAAAGCGATATGGTAAGAAAGGGATTTAAAATGAAGCTCTATCCGGGGATGGAAGCAGAATACGAAAAACGTCACAACGAGCTGTGGCCCCAGATGCGGGACATGATCCATGAATACGGAGGAAAAAACTATACGATCTTTCTTGACAGAGAGACACTTGTCCTGTACGGATACATTGAAGTAGAAGATTCGGCGAAATGGGATGAGAGCGCGGATACTGCGATTAACCGTAAGTGGTGGGATTTTATGGCTGATATCATGGAGACGAACCCGGACAACAGCCCGGTGTCTGTGGATCTGCATGAGGTGTTCCATTTAGATTAGGTGAATCAGAAGGAGAGAGTTGTGTCTTTAAAATAGCAGCAGGAGAGGCTGATATACCGTTTCCCTGCTGCTGTTTTGATTATGAGACATGATAGCGTCAGTGAACTATGCATATTGACAGAAGCATATATAATATAATATGAAAAGAAACCTGCAAGCGGCATCCGATACAAGATTTTCCCTGCGGATGTGGATTGATCTGCACAGGAGTGTATGCATGAATGAAATGGAACAATGATGTATTTAAGCGTTATATGGAAGCAGGACTCGCGGTGCTGATCGTCCTCACGCTCGGGCTGGCCGGTGCTGCAGGAGTTTTATCACCACGTGCCGCTGAGAGTGAGCAGACTGAGGCGGCTGCCGGGGATGACAGCACAAATGCCAGTCAAGAAAATGAGAATAAGGATTCTGTAACAAACCCGGATATGGCAGAGGCGCAGGAGACAATAGCGGACGGGCAGTATCCGATCATGGGAAGCAGCGATATCACAGTTCAGGAGATGGTCGATTATTTTAATGCATCAGGAGAGGTATATCCGGCAGAAGAGCTGTCTGAGGGCGGCGCGGATTCTATCGAGACTTTCTGCCAGATGTATTATGATGAAGCGACTGCGGAGGGGGTCCGTCCTGAGGTGGCATTTGCCCAGACGATGAAGGAGACGGGATTTCTACAGTACGGAGGCGATGCTTCTATCGAGCAGTTTAATTTCGCCGGTCTGGGTACGACAGGAAACGGCGTGCCTGGAAATTCCTACCCGGATGTACAGACCGGGATACGGGCACAGATACAGCATCTAAAAGCATATGCTACATCAGATTCCCTGAATCAGGAGTGTGTGGATGACCGATACGAGTATGTCAAGAAAGGCTCCGCACCTTATGTGCAGTGGCTCGGGCAGCAGGAAAACCCGGAGGGGCTTGGCTGGGCCACGGGAGACAATTACGGGTATGATATCGTGGGAATGATCGAAGAGATGATGTGACGTATTTTACTGAAAAGTAGTAGAAGGTAATAGGAAATTCATGCTATAATTTCCCTGTTACCGCCTCCAAATCTGGTGACAGAGAGGAGGTGAATCATATGGAGTTCATTATTTCTCTTTGCCTAGTGGCATTATAGCATATGCGATTTTGAAATGCAATATTCCAATATCGATATAGCAGACTCGCCATCTGATATCTTAAGATTTCCTAAATATCTTGACAAATCAGCCTCTTGCGACTATAGTATTTCATAGTTAATTTTTAGTTAATACTATTGTAACAAAGGTGAAGAGGAAGAGGAGTACATTATTACTTCCGCCAGAGAGAACCGCCCTCAGGCTGTAAGGCGGTTTCGGAAAAGGATAGTGGAAGGTAGCTTTTGAACCGGATAGCCGAAGAGCATCTGAGGATGGCTGATATGATCAGCAGGCGGGATGCGGGTAAGTTATCCCGGAGTGGTCCACGTTACAGGACTTGAGAGATATATTTCCCGGAGCGGAACAATCACGCGGAAACCGGGGAAATGTATGAAATAAGGTGGTACCGCGGAATCTTCGCCCTTTACATTAGGTAAAGGGCGTTTCTTTATGTAATTGTGAAAAATCCGTGAACACCGGGGGATTAAAGGAGAATACAATGAGCAAAGAATTGGCAAAGACTTATGATCCGAAAGCGATCGAAGAGAAACTGTATGAAAAATGGTGTGAGAACAAATACTTTCACGCGGAAGTGGACCGCAGCAGAAAACCGTTTACAACGGTGATGCCGCCTCCGAATATCACAGGAAAGCTTCACATGGGCCACGCCCTTGACAATACGCTTCAGGATATCCTGATCCGTTATAAAAGGATGGAAGGATATAATGCGCTTTGGATTCCGGGAACAGACCATGCGGCGATTTCCACAGAAGTCAAGGTGACTAACCAGCTCAAGGAAGAGGGAATCGATAAGAAGGAACTCGGCCGCGAGGGCTTCTTAGAGAGAACCTGGCAGTGGAAAGAAGAGTATGCGGGCACGATCGAGGGACAGCTCAAGAAACTGGGCGTCTCCTGTGATTGGGACAGAGAGCGTTTTACCATGGACGAGGGATGTTCCAAGGCGGTCGAGGAAGTATTTATCAGCCTGTATAAAAAAGGATATATTTACAAAGGATCAAGAATCATCAACTGGTGCCCGAAATGTAAGACTTCCCTGTCTGATGCAGAGGTAGAGCACGAAGAGCAGGAAGGGCACTTCTGGCACATCAAATACCCGATCGTGGGAACAGACCGTTTCCTCGAGATCGCGACTACACGTCCGGAGACAATGCTCGGAGATACTGCGATCGCCGTTCATCCGGATGATGAGCGTTATCAGGATATCGTAGGCAAGAACGTGATCCTGCCGCTTGTAGGACGAGAGATCCCGATCGTTGCGGATTATTATGTAGACAAAGAGTTCGGTACCGGAGCTGTGAAGATCACACCGGCTCACGACCCGAATGACTTCGAAGTAGGCAAGCGTCACAACCTGCCGGAGATCAACATCATGAACGATGATGCCACGATCAATGAAAATGGCGGCAAATACGCGGGCATGGACCGCTACGAGGCGAGAAAAGCTATCGTAAAAGAACTGGAGGAGCAGGGATATCTTGTAAAAGTTGTTCCGCACACACACGCGGTAGGAACTCATGACCGCTGCGGCACTACGGTAGAGCCGCTCATCAAACAGCAGTGGTTCGTGAAGATGGATGAACTGGCGAAACCGGCGATCAACGCATTAAAGACCGGCGAGCTTAAATTCGTTCCGGACCGTTTTGACAAGATCTATCTGCACTGGCTTGAGAATATCAAAGACTGGTGTATTTCCCGCCAGATCTGGTGGGGACACAGAATTCCGGCATATTACTGCGACGAGTGCGGTGAGTTCGTCGTAGACAGACAGGCGCCGGAGAAATGTCCGCACTGCGGATGCACGCATTTCACACAGGATGAGGATACTCTGGATACATGGTTCTCATCAGCCCTGTGGCCGTTCTCTACCCTTGGGTGGCCGGACAAGACAGAGGATCTGGATTATTTCTATCCGACCGATGTGCTTGTGACCGGATATGACATCATCTTCTTCTGGGTTATCCGTATGGTATTCTCAGGATACGCGCACACAGGAAAGTCGCCGTTTCACACCGTGCTCATTCACGGACTGGTACGTGATTCTCAGGGACGCAAGATGAGTAAATCTCTCGGAAACGGTATTGATCCGCTTGAGATCATCGACAAGTATGGCGCTGACGCGCTTAGACTGACGCTTGTGACCGGAAACGCGCCGGGCAACGACATGCGTTTCTACAACGAGAGAGTAGAGGCGAGCAGGAATTTTGCAAACAAGGTATGGAATGCATCACGTTTCATCCTTATGAATATGAAGGAAAATGTCATCGACAAACCGGATGACGCACTCCTGACGCCGGCTGACCGCTGGATCCTCTCCGCGGTGAACACACTGGCAAAAGACGTGACAGAGAACATGGACAAATACGAGCTCGGTATCGCAGTACAGAAAGTCTACGACTTTATCTGGGATGAATTCTGTGACTGGTATGTGGAGCTTGCGAAATACCGTATCTACCACGCAGAAGAAGATCCGGAAGCTGCGAACTGCGTTCTGTGGGTACTGAAGACGGTTCTCGGACAGGCGCTGAAACTGCTCCATCCGTTCATGCCGTTTATTACAGAGGAAATCTACAGCGCGCTTGTACCGGAAGAAGAGTCTCTGATGATGTCAGAGTGGCCGAAGTACAAAGACGAGTGGAATTTCCCGGCGGACGAGAACGTGATGGAACATGTGAAAGCGATCACGAGAGGTATCCGTAATATCCGTTCTGAGATGGATGTGCCGAACAGCAGGAAGACGAAAGTATATATTGTCTGCACTATGGAAGAACTCTGCAGCGGTATTGAAGCGGTCAGCGCGTCTGTGAAACCGCTGATGATGGCAAACGAGATCCTGATCCAGGGAGACAAAGAAGGTATTGCAGACAGTGCGGTATCTGTTGTTGTTCCGGATGCAGTCGTATACCTGCCGCTTGAGGATTTGGTAGATTTTGAGCAGGAGAAGGAAAGACTTGCTAAAGAAGAGGCAAGACTGAATAAAGAGATAAAGAGAGCAGAAGGAATGCTCTCGAATGAGAAGTTCGTGAGCAAGGCTCCGGCGGATAAAGTCCAGGCGGAGAGAGACAAACTGGAGAAATACACCCAGATGCTCGCACAGGTGAAAGAGAGAATGGCGGGGCTTGTAAAATAGTTTACAAAGATTTCCTCTTGGAGAAGAAAGGATGTAAGATCATACATGAAACGTATTCATATCAGGAAACCTGATATCAAAGGATTTTTTACTAAAGTCAGAAATCTGAAAAAAGAAGATATCAAGCGTCATTTCAAGGAGAAGAAAGAGCGCAGGCAGCGCATACTGGAAGAACGGCGGAACAGTAAGTTCGCGAAGAAAATGCAGCCGGTCTATAAGTGGATGAACAGGCTCTCCCTGCCGCTCCACTTCCTTCTTGCATGTGTGATCAACTTCCTGATCGAGACTATATCCCGTCTGTCTCCTTTTGAGGCGTGGGATTACATGACAGGAACACCTCTTGTGTTCCTGTATAATTCGTTTATGATATTTGCGACATTCTCCATCGTATATCTGGTGAGAAGGAGAGTGTTTGCCCGAATACTGGTCAGTGTGTTCTGGGTGGTTTTAGGTATCTGTAACGGATATCTCCTCACTAAGAGAGTGACGCCGTTCAATGCGCAGGACCTGAAAGCAATGTCGGAAGCACTGGCGGTGATGAACAGCTACTTCAATGCTTTTGAGCTTGTTATGATCATTATCGGCGTGGTGGCCCTTATTTTCTGGGTTGTTTCCATGTGGAGAAGAGGCGGGCAGTTTACGGGAAAGATGCACAGGTTTATTGCCCTGTGCGGCGTCGGAGTCTCATTTGCTGCATGCCTGTGGCTGACAGATGTGGCCATAGATAAACGTGTAATCTCGAATTACTTCGGGAATATTGCTTTTGCCTATGAAGACTACGGCTTCCCGTACTGTTTTTCTGCCAGCCTGTTCAATACGGGTATCAATGAGCCGGCAGGCTACAGTGAAGAGACGATGAATGAGATCACGGATAACGGGAAACTGACTCAGAGCAGTACCGGACTTTCGGAGGACGAGGTGCCTAATATTATGTTTGTGCAGCTGGAGTCTTTCTTCGATCCGACGGAAGTGGAGTGGCTCAGGTTCTCCGAGGATCCGATCCCGAACTTAAGGAAACTGTTTGACGAATATTCCAGCGGGTATTTTAAAGTGCCTTCCGTGGGAGCCGGAACAGCCAACACAGAGTTTGAAGTCCTTACCGGCATGAGCATGCGTTTCTTCGGACCGGGAGAATATCCGTATAAGACTTACGCGAAGTTTAACCAGATGGAGAGTGCTGCCAGCGCGCTGAAAGCCCTCGGCTACGGTGCAGAGGCGCTGCACAATAACGGTGGTAATTTCTACAGCCGCGCACAGGTTTTTAACAAGATGGGGTTTGACCATTATACGAGCAAGGAGTTCATGAATATCCTTCAGACTACGCCGAAAGGCTGGGCGACAGATGATATCCTCGTGCCGAATATCATGGAATCTATGGATACGACAGAAGGTCAGGATTTTGTCTTTACGATAAGTGTGGAGGGGCATGGAGAATATCCGACAGAAAAGGTCCTTGAAGATCCAGAGATCGTTGTAAGCGGTGTCGAGGACGAAGGAGAGAGAAATGCCTGGGAGTATTATGTCAATCTTGTCCATGAAATGGATAAATTCGCGGGTGAGCTGATCGAGGCGGTAGAGTCCAGAAATGAACCTACAGTGCTTGTGTTCTACGGGGACCACCTCCCGACCATGAACCTTGAAGCGAAAGATCTTAAGAGCAGATACCTCTACAATACAAACTATGTGATCTGGGATAATATCGGGCTGGAGAAACAGGACGAGAACATAGCGGCATATCAGATCATGGCAGAAGTGTTCGAACGTCTGGACATTCATTCCGGCACAGTGTTTAATTATCATCAGCAGCGCCGTGAAACAAAGAATTATCTGGCGGATCTGGAGCTGCTCCAGTATGATATGATGTACGGCGACCAGTATGTGTATGGCGATTCCGGCATGCCTGTTCCCGAGGAGCATATGGTCATGGGTGTTAAAGACGCAGAAATCTCCCAGATGGTCGTGCAGGCTGACGGAACGACTTACAGTATTTACGGTGACAACTTCACGAAGCAGAGCAAAGTCTATATCAACGGAGAGAAGCAGACGACAACATTCCTGAATAATACAAGACTGGATCTGAAAGAATCCGAGATCAACGATGGCGACACAGTCATGGTGGCGCAGGTTGGTTCAAGTAATACAATATTCAGGGAGTCGAAGACATACGAATATAACAATGGAACCCTGACCGAGCTTCCGGCAGATCCGGAAGCGCCGCAGAACGGACGTCAGGCGTTTGTAGAGCAGGAAGAAGAACAGGAAGAATGACATACGAAGAAGCAGTAAAGTATATACTGGAAATTCCTAAATTTACAAAGAAGAATGATGCGGTACACACGAAGACCTTTCTGAAATATCTCGGCGACCCACAGGATGGCCTGAAGGTGATCCATGTGGCGGGAACTAACGGAAAAGGTTCCGTGTGTGCGTATCTTGACGGGATGCTCCGTTCGGAGGAAAAACGGACGGGGCTTTTCACTTCCCCCCACCTGGTTAAGATCAATGAGCGTATCGTCGTTGACGGCAGCCCGATCGATGATGAGTCTTTCAGAGAAAACTTTGAAAAGGTACTGGGGGCTGTGAAAGCCATGGATGAGAGCAATCTCTCTCATCCGACTTTTTTTGAATTCCTTCTTGGAATGGCGTTGTGTGCATTCCGCGAAGCGGGAGTGGAGTATGCGATCCTTGAGACAGGGCTTGGCGGAAGGCTGGATGCGACCAGTGCTGTTGAGACGCCTCTGGTCTGCGCGATCACTTCCATCGGGTACGACCACATGCAGTATCTGGGAGATACTCTGGCGCAGATCGCGTCGGAGAAGGCCGGGATCATCCGTCCGGGCGTGCCTGTATTTTACGCCGGATCCTCGGTCGAAAGCGACAGCGTCATTGAAAAGGCAGCGCAGAAAAACAGAAGCTTCTGTAAAAAAATCGGGAAAGATGCGTACGAAATTCTCGGAATAAAGGACAAACATATTGCATTTTCCTGCTCCAGTGCTTATTATGGAAATACCACGTGGGAATTAAACAATACGGGAATATATCAGCCGGGCAATGCCATGCTGGCCATGGAAGTGATGAGACATCTCTTTGGAGAAAACGCTCACACGGCGCGGTGGAGAAAAGTCCTGTCCGGGTTGAAATGGGCCGGCAGGATGGAAGAAGTCCTTCCGGAAGTGTACGTGGACGGAGCTCATAATATAAGTGCAGTCGAGGCATTTATTCAGAGCATTCCGCAGGATGAGACCGGGAATATGATATTATTTTCTGCGGTGAAAGACAAAGAATATGAGAAGATGGCGGCCGTACTGTGCAGGGATCTGAGGGCTGACTTATATGTGGTGACGCATATCGACGATTCCCGCGGAACAGGGGCAGAGCGGCTGGGGGCTGTTTTCAGGAAATATACGGAAAAGCCCGTTGTAGTGAAAGAATCTGCAAGAGAAGCTTTTGTGTGGGCGCTTGAACATAAGGACAGCCGCAGACTGTACTGTCTCGGCTCACTCTACCTGACGGGCATGATAGAGGAATTGATTCAGGAGGTAAAGTCAGATGCTGAATTACGAAGAGGAATTAAAGAAGTTTAAACCAAGTCTTGAAGTCGAGGAAATTGAAGATGCAGTTTATCAGGAAGACCTGTCGGATATGACAGATCTTTTAAAACAAGTCATGGATCAGAATAAATAAGATACAGAATGGTGGGTATAAATGGATTACACGAAGAAGATCGTATATCAGTCTAATTACTGGTATAACGACGGCTTGCGCAAGGCTCAGATCAGGGACATGTCCGGTGCGATCGTCTCGCTGCGGCGCAGCCTGCAGTTCAACAGGGAAAATATTGCGGCGAGGAATCTTCTGGGGCTTGTCTATTACGGGATCGGTGAGGTGCCGGAGGCACTGGTGGAATGGATTATCAGCAAGAATCTGCGTTCTTATAATAATATAGCGGATTATTATATCAACACAGTACAGGCATCCGCAAAGGAACTTGAGACGATCAATCTGGCAATCAAGAAATATAACCAGTGTCTGGGCTACTGTCAGCAGAACGGGGAGGATCTGGCGATTATCCAGCTGAAGCAGGTGGTGGCATCGCATCCAAGCTTTTTAAAGGCGCATCAGCTCCTGGCTCTTCTTTATCTGCATACCGGACAGTATACGCGCGCACGTCAGATGGTACGGCAGGCGAGAAAGCTGGATACCGGAAATGAGCTGACATTGAAATATATGCATGAGCTCACACATCAGAGAGGTAAACAGCGGCGCAGAGCCGGGAAAAAGAAAGAGGATGCAGTAGAGTACAGCCTCGGAAACGAGACAATCATTCAGCCAAAGCACTCCCGAGTCAAAGCCATGGCAAGCCATCTGGCGGTGGCAAATATTTTTATCGGAGCTGCGATCGGAGCGGCAGTTATATGGTTTCTCGTGGCACCTGCCGCAAACCAGTCGGAAACAGACAGGCTGAATAATCAGATGCGGGACTACAGCGAGCAGATAAAGACACTGGAAGCTCAGGTCAGTGCTCAGACAAGGACACTGGATAATTACCGGGCATCCGGAGAAGAAGTAGAAGCAGATACAAATCAGGCCCAGACGACACGTGACAGTTACGAGAGCCTTATGACAGTAAGCGAACAGTATAATTCGGGAGAATACAGTTATACGACGATGGCGGATTCTCTGATCGGCATCAACAGAGACTCTCTTGGCGAGAGCGGGCAGTCGAGATATGATGAGCTGACGGATGCGATCTATCCAAGCGCATGCGAGACGAATTTCTCTACGGGTACAGAAGCATTAAATGCGGGAAATTATCAGGGAGCTGTCGATGCATTTTATAAAGTTGTCCGTATGAATGCAGGATATAACAACGGACAGGCGCTTTTTAATCTTGCGCAGGCATATAGGGGTAATGGCGATAATGAAAATGCTATTACATATTTCCAGAGGGTTGTGGATGAATATGCAGACTCGGATTACGCTGAGGAGGCACAGACAAATCTGGACAGTCTTTCGTCGGCCGCAGACAGCAGTTCATCAGATGACGGGAGCACGGACAGCAGTTCGTCAGGAGACAGTTCTTCGAATGAGGGACAGTAAACCGGATAAACACGTAACAGTTATATTAAGATACGAATGAAAAGGGATGTACCGGATGGTATGTCCCTTTTTACTCGGCCAAATTACAGAAACTGGGACCGGGTGGCTGATAAAAACGAGGAGGAGTAGTATGAAATATCAGGTTCAGGAGAACTGTCTGACGATTTATCTGCCCCGCGAGGTGGATCACCACAATGCGGAGGAGATCAAGAGGGAGGCAGATGCCGTGATCGACAGAAACCACATTAAATATGTGATCTTTGATTTTGAGATGACGGACTTTATGGACAGTTCGGGAATAGGGGTTATCATGGGAAGATATAAGACTGTCAGTCTGATCGGCGGAGAAGTGTGGGCGGTCCACACAAATGCAAGGATCAAAAAGATACTGACACTTTCAGGGGTGACGAAAATAATGCAGATCTATGAGGAGGAAAGAGCATGAAAAATACGAATGAAATGGAGATCAGATTCGACAGCCGTTCGGAAAATGAAGGATTTGCCAGAGTGGCGGTGGCGTCATTTATGACCCAGCTTAATCCTACAGTAGAAGAAGTGGCAGATGTTAAGACCGCTGTGTCAGAGGCGGTGACAAATGCGATCATACACGGATATGCAAATGAAGTGCATAAAGTATCTATCCGGTGCAGGATATCAGAAAATGTGCTTACAGTAGAAGTCAGTGACAGCGGCAGAGGAATAGAAGATGTACAGAAAGCAATGCAGCCGATGTTTACGACAATGCCGGAACAGGACCGTTCAGGCATGGGATTTGCGTTCATGGAGGCTTTCATGGACAGCGTGGAAGTGGAGTCTGAACCGGGAAAAGGCACCCGCGTGAAGATGAAGAAGACCGTCGGAAAAGGAAGGGAGATATGGACCACACAATCGCTTTGATCAGGAGATCACACGACGGGGATAAAGAGGCGAGAGAACAGCTTGTAGAGGAGAATATCGGGCTGATCTGGTGCGTTGTGAAGCGTTTCGGCGGACGCGGGGTGGAGACGGAGGACCTCTTTCAGATCGGAAGTATCGGTCTGCTCAAAGCGATCGATAAGTTTGATCTGTCTTATGATGTGAAATTTTCCACTTATGCGGTCCCTATGATCTCCGGAGAGATCAAGCGGTTCCTGCGGGACGACGGAATGATCAAGGTCAGCCGCTCTTTAAAAGAACTCTCCTGGAAAAGTCTGAAGGCCGGAGAGCGGCTCACGGACAGACTGGGCAGGGAGCCTACAATGGACGAGCTCTCAGAAGAGCTGGGAGTAGAGAAAGAGGAACTGGTGCAGGCGATGGAGGCAGGGGGAGAAGTGGATTCCCTCTACCGTCCGATCCACCAGAAAGAAGGAAGTGAGATCCGTCTGTTGGACAAGATTGAAGAAAAGGAAAAAAGTGAGGACAAGATCCTGGACCGGATCGTATTAAAACAGCTGCTGGAGTCTCTGGATCCGCAGGAGAGGCGGCTCATATGGCTGCGTTATTTTGCCGACCGGACACAGTCCGATGTGGGAAAGATCATGGGAATCTCTCAGGTACAGGTATCAAGGATGGAAAAGAAGATCATGGAGAATCTTAAAAAGAGAGGCTCATAAATTCTGAGAAAACATGCGGTAAAATATTTTAAGATGCATAATTTTTCCGCAAACCCGAATACTAATCCACAGAAAGGACAGGTGGATACAATGGATGACGGAAAGAAAAAGATATGGATCTGCCTTCTCGTTGTTGTTCTGGCGGCAGTTGTGATCGGTGTCCTGTATTATTTCAGCGTGCCGTCAGAGAACGGCAGTGAGGGATTCCTGATCCGGGTGCAGGATTGCAGAGGTGTGACTCTGCTGTCAGAGGAGGAAAGAGCGGATGGCATCTGACAGTAAAATTCTATATATCAAAGGGGACAGGGATGTAGAAGTCACGAAGCCCGATGTAACGCTGGGGGATCTCCTGAGTATGGAATGCACTGACAAACTGATGCTTGCCAAAATCAAAACGCTCAGGATTGTGAAGTTTAAGAAAAGCGGGAGACAGAGATGTGTGGTCTCAGTGCTTAAGATCATATCCTGCATCCATGAGAAATTCCCGGGGGCTGATGTCCAGAATCTGGGAGAGGCGGATATTATCGTGACTTATGAAGACCAGAAGACGCCGGCACTTGCCTGGCATATCATAAAGACTGTGTTTGTGGCTGCGGTGACATTTTTCGGGGCGGCTTTTTCAATCATGGCATTCAATAATGATGTAGATGTGACGAAGCTTTTCGGGCAGATGCACGAGCTTGTCACCGGCCAGGATGCAGGCAGATTCACGATACTGGAGATAACATACTCTGTCGGGATCACAGCCGGTATCCTGATCTTTTTTAATCATTTCGGCAGGAAACGATTCACTGTAGATCCTACGCCGATGGAGATACAGATGAGGCTGTATGAAAATGATATCCAGACGACACTGATCGAAGATGCAGAACGGAAAGGAGAAGAGATCGATGTGGGCACAACAGGTACTTCTGGCAGTAATCGGACTTAGCGCCGGGGTCGCCGTGGCGGGCGGCCTTTTTTCTTTTATTGTGGAACTGGGAGTGATCGCGGATTTTGCAGACCGGACGCACACGGCGGATCAGATCCTCTTCTATGAGGACTGTACGGCGCTCGGAGGCATTCTGGGTAATCTGGTCTATGTCTTTCAGATCGGGATACCTGCGGGAGACTGGGGACTCGCTGTATTCGGCATATTCGGAGGGATATTCGTAGGATGCTGGGCAATGGCGCTGGCTGAGATCCTTAATGTATTTCCAGTCTTTATGCGGCGTGCGCGCATCGTACGTTATATCTCCGTATTTGTCATCAGTCTGGCTTTGGGTAAAGGATTCGGAGCCTGTGTACATCTGTTTCAGGGATGGTAAATGTAATAAAACTTTCATAAAATGTATTTACGAAAATTTTACTTACATTTTATCGATTCGTGAT
This sequence comes from Mediterraneibacter catenae, assembly GCF_008691045.1. Taxonomy (GTDB): domain Bacteria; phylum Bacillota; class Clostridia; order Lachnospirales; family Lachnospiraceae; genus Mediterraneibacter; species Mediterraneibacter ornithocaccae. Next base: position 5,516 of record NZ_VMSO01000005.1, on the reverse strand, counting down.
TTCACCAATATCTTCATCTCGTTATAATAGGCACTGTAGTTAAAGCAGTTCATCAGATGGCTGAACTGTTAATGATAAGAACAAGAGAGTAATGGAGGAGATAATCATGAATCCGCAAAACAAGATTTCACAGTCACAGAAACTTATGGTGTTTGTCCTTTCTATGTCACTTTACGGACTGGCGACTTTGTTTACAGAGCTGATCCCGTCCTTCCAGGTGGGAATCGTGGAGTTCTCAGTTGAGTACTTCCTGTTTATCCCGCTGACACTGGCGATGCTCTTTGATCCGCTTTCCGCGGGCTTAGGCGCAGCGACCGGCGAGCTCGTATTCAGCGAGATCATGCTGGGGCAGTTCGGGGGCTTAGGCGAACTGGAGAAATTCCTCACAGTGACGATCGGCGTCTATGTCGCAGGCCGCCTTGTGAAGAACCCGAGAAACCGCGCGGCAGTAGCAGGCGCTTCTATCTTTGGTGTATTCCTTCAGCTCTTCATGGGAACTGTGGTAGATATCCTGAAAGTGCAGTTTGCAGTGGAAGACTTCGAGGCTGTCGCGGGACTTCCGGAAAGTGTATTTGCCACAGAAGGATTCGCCTGTCTCAACGATCTTCTGTTTTCCGGCATCCTCTTCTGTATGCTGCCGACCATGTTCCTTGTACCGAAGCTCTACGGTAAGATCGAGCCGCTGCTCGGCATGAAACCGCGTGACGAGAAGACCATGACAGGAAGCGCGCTTTCTGCAAAGTCTATCGGGCTTTGTCTCGCAGGATTTGTTGTTGCGATCGTGGCACAGCTCCTGGCAAAAGGCGGATATGCACTGATCGACTGGGAAGCTGCATGGGCTGAGAGCACGACGGCGATCATTGTTGCGATCGTCGCAGCAGTTGTAGTGGCGCTGATCGTGATCGGCGTGATCCGCAGCAGAGCCAGGAGCAGACAGTCAGCATAAGTAACGTATCAAGAACACGAGATAACAGGAAGGTGCCCGCAAGTGAGTATTATAGAGATCAGAAATCTTACATTTACATACCCGGGGGCATCAGAGCCGACATTAAAAAATGCATCAGCAGAGATTGAAAAAGGGGATTTCCTTGCAATCGTTGGAAACAACGGCTGCGGGAAATCTACTCTTTGTAAGACACTAAACGGCCTGATCCCCCATTTTATCGTCGGGGACATGGACGGCGACGTCCTCATCGACGGAATGAACACGAAAGAGCAGGAGATCGGTACACTTGCCCGCAAGGTCGGGTATGTGTATCAGGATTTTGAGAACCAGATCGTCTGTCCGACTGTACTGGAAGACGTGTCCTATGCGTGCCTCAATTATGCCATGCCGGACTATGAGGAGAAAGGCAGGGAAGCACTGAAGGTCTGTGGATTGTCATCTAAGACCGGTGATTATGTATGGCAGCTCTCCGGAGGACAGAAGCATCTGCTCGCCCTTGCGGGAACTGCGGCTTTAAGCCCTGATATCCTGATCCTTGACGAACCTATTGCACAGCTTGATCCCGCCCATGCGGATGGAATCTATGATGTGTTAAAAGAGCTGAATGAGAAATACGGCAAGACGATCATCGTGATCGAACATCACACAGACTATATCGTAAAATACTGCAGACATGTCATGCTCCTAAAAGACGGAACCGTGCAGTGGACTCTGCCGGCAAAGGAGGCCATGCGCCGCACGGAGGAGCTGCAGGCATGCAACATATTCCCGCCGCAGGTAGCGATCGCGACAGAACGGATGATCGACGGCGGCCTTCTCCCGAAAGAGCCGTTCCTTAAAAGAGACCAGGTGCTTCCGGTAGATGTAGAGGAGGGAATGCATGTATTTACGCCTTATCTGAAAAATAAAGGACCGGCCTGCAAACAGACGGTGACAAGACAGAAGCAGAGAGACGCGATCATCGACTTTAAAAATGTGACGGTAAAATACCGTGCAGTCAAAGGAGAGCCGCCGAAGATCTTTGATGACTTTTCCCTTCAGATCGGAAAAGGAGAGAAGATCGCGCTGATCGGGTCCAACGGAGCCGGCAAGTCTACCATGCTTAAACTCATGATGGGCCTGATCCGCCCGGAGTCCGGGCAGGTGCTCCTAAACGGAAGGCCGACGGCGGATCTTCCCAAGGAAGAACTGGGGCGCAGCATCTCGATAGTCTATCAGAACCCGGAGGAGATGTTTATCAAAGACTCTATCCGCAAGGATATCGAGTATGCCATGATGGTGAGAAAGGTCGAAGATTATCAGAAGAGGACGGATGAACTGCTCGAGATGTTCCGTCTTACGGATCTGCAGGACCGTGACGGCAGGCTGCTCTCGGGCGGGCAGATGCGGCGGGCATCCCTTGCCATCGGTATCGCTCTTCAGCCGGAGATCCTGCTCCTTGACGAACCTACGGCGAACCTGGATATCGCTACGAGGCGGGAGATCATGAAGACGCTTCAGCTCCTCAAAGGGGTTACGGACACTGTTGTCATCGCCACACACGATATGCAGCTTGTGTGCGACTGGGCGGAACGCCTGATCGTACTTTCTGCGGGATATGTGATCGCGGACGGAACAAAAGAGGAAATCTTTGCCGATATGTATGTGCGTCAGCAGGTGGGGATACGCCCGCCGCAGATCTATGATATGGGAAGGACTCTCGGTATTGAGAATCCGTGCTTTACGATCGATGAATTCATGGAATATTTCCGGGGGTAAGAGATATGCGTAAACTTTCAGAAAATATATTAGATAAAATATCCATTGATTTCCTGAGAAATCAGGTGCTCAAAAATGCATATGGAAACGATGACACGGTGATCGCAAAACTGGACCCGCGCATCCTGCTCGTCTGGTACCTGTTTTTCGGACTTGTCCCGTGGTTCTTAAACGATGTGGTGCTTCTGCTGGGGATCTTTGTGTTTGTAGCGCTTACCACGAGAGCGGCGAAGATCGCTCCGCTTGTTCTGTTTCTGTTCTGCGTGGGCGTCTTTTCACAGACCGGTTATCTCTTTATCGTGGCGCTCTTCTTCGGAGGAAACACAGAGACGATCGCCCCGCTCCTTGTAATGACGCTGAAGGTGGCGGTCGTATCGCTTGCATCGATCACGGTGTTCTCCGGGCTTGACCCGGACCGTCTGGCCAACGGACTGCTCTGGTACGGCTGCCCGGGACAGCTCTCATTCAGTATATCTTTTGCTTACCGCATTCTGCCGGTACTGATGGAAGAGTTCCAGAATATCCTCCTGTCCTACCGTCTCAGAGGCAATCCGCCCCACAAAAACGGTTTGATCGGAAAAATCCGGTATCTCGGATATCAGGTCAAGATGATCATACAGGCTTTCTACCCGCTGATGCTCAATACAGCAAAACGCTCCAGAACTACGGTAGAGGCACTGGAACTTCGGGGATACCGGTATTCGATCCAGAATCCGGAGGTAAAGAAGATGAAGTTATCAATGCTGAAAGTCACGCAGGCAGATATCATTTTTTTATGCATCTCGGCGGCGTGGGTAGGCGCAAGCATCGGGCTGTCTGTCGCACTATAACAGGAGGATGAGAACATGAAAATTGATTTTCACACACACGGGAAACTGGCCAAGAAGCTTCCCTTTTCAAAAGAATATACGGACTGGCTCTTTGGCGAAGCACAGAAGACAGGTCTGGATGCCCTCTGTCTGACAGAGCATTTTAATACGCTGGGATTTCAGGAAGTATACCGGTACATATCCGGACGCTGCACAAGAGAAGGTGATTCCCTGGTGACAGAGAGCGGATTCCGAATCTTCCCGGGTATGGAGACGGACATCGCTGAGGGCGGCCACACGCTGATCATCGGGCCGATGGAGTGCATCCTGGAGATGAACCGGCGGCTGGAACCGAATAAAGAGAAAGGTAAATTCCTGCCTTTTGAAAAACTCGCGGAAATGGTGGAAGAGTATCCGGTGATTTTCGGCGCGGGGCATCCCTACAGAGAGGGAGGGCACATTCCGGAACTTCCGGATGACATGCTGAAGAAATTTTTCTTCCTCGATGTGAACGGAAAAGACCTGGCGCGAGACTGCGACGGCACATGGGAGAAGATGAGGGCGCTCTCCCGCAGACTGGACCGTCCGCTCGTAGCAGGCAGCGACACACACCAGTCCTTCCAGTATGGATGTGTCTGGAATGAATTCAGCCGGACCGTCGATACGGTACGGGATCTGGCAGCGGAGATCACAAAAGGTGCGTATGAGATCCGGATGTCTGATGCGCTCGGCTTTAAAGTAGAGTCAGCGGGAATCTTAAAACGTGCGCTAAAAGAAATCGACGCGCTGGGCGGAGATTACGTATCTGTACTGTTAAAAGGTGCGGAGATATGAGGAAACCAGTTCGACCATCAGGAAAGGCTGGAATGAATTATGCTTGCATAAGGTTCATTTCGGCCTTTTCCTGATGAGGCGAGCGCCAGTACATGAGTAAAGAAGCGGCAGAGCCGCGGTAAGCACGTTAGTGCGGCTTTACGAATGGCGCGGTCGAACGACCATCAGGAAGGTATTTAAACGGAGATCCTACCTTGGGATCTCCGTTTTATAATGCTCTTTTAATCTGTACAGGCTGTCGAGCTGTCCGGATGAGGTTTCCTTAAGCTTTGCTCCGAGCATTACCACAAGGGCGTCGAGAAGGGCGGCGGGAGCTGCCATGGAATGGTATTCTGAGGGCTCGCCCCGAAAAACATACAGAGGGATTACCGTTTCATGATCCAGTGAATGATAGAGACGGCTTGTGAAGAAGATGCATTTGTAATGTATTTTTTTCTGATAATCGAGAAGCACCGATGCTTCCTTTGGCGTCTTCTGAAATCCGAAGAGGATCACAAGGTCTTTTTCAGTAAAGAAATTCATATATTCAAAGAGCTCTGAACTGCCGGCGGGGAGAAGGATCACTCTTCTGCCAAAGCGGTTCAGTCGGAATTTGAGCAGATCAGCCATGGACACAGAGGCACCTTTGGCGTACACGTAGATCGTTTCAGCATCCAGGATCGCGTCCGCAGCATTATCCAGAATTTTATCATCAAGAAATTCCAGTGTCCTTTCGATACAATACTGCTGACGCCGGAGAAATCCGTCAGGCGTAGAAGCAGACTCGTTTCCCAGAGTAGAACTTAACTTTCCTGCCGGAGGATTCTCTTCGGACACATGCTGCAGGACGGCATTTTTCAGCTCCTTGAAATCCGCATATCCGCAATGCCTTGCAAAGCGCGAAACAGTCGGTTCCGAACTGCCGATGCATCGCGCGACTTCCCCGATACTCCTGCGGATGAACTCCTGCGGACTGGCAATAATATACTCGATAATTTTCTTCTCTGTTTTTGTAAAATGGACGTCGGACTTTACAAAATATATATCAGTCATAAAGAAACTCCTTTGCTGTGTATCTATGGCTAAGATGAATTATACCACTAAAAAGTAAAACGTAGATGCAAACTATGTAAAATTAAAATAATCATATTTATTTACTTTATGTACAGTGACAAATACGGTGTAATTCG
>NZ_VMSO01000049.1 GCF_008691045.1 Mediterraneibacter catenae | reverse complement strand
CATCGTTTGGTTATGCTGATAAGAGCGTATGGTGGATGCCTTGGCACTAAGAGCCGATGAAGGACGTGATAAGCTGCGAAAAGCTTCGGGGAGGGGCAAATACCCATCGATCCGGAGATCTCCGAATGGGGAAACCTGGCTGAGCAAACCTCAGTCGTCCTGACGCCAATCCATAACGTCAGGAAGGGAACCCGGTGAACTGAAACATCTAAGTAGCCGGAGGAAGAGAAAACAACATGTGATTCTGTGAGTAGCGGCGAGCGAAAACGGAAGAGCCCAAACCAGGGTGCGTGCACCCTGGGGTTCGGACCGCGGAATTGATTCAATGAGCCTAGCAGAACGGTTTTGGGAAAGCCGGCCAGAGAGGGTGAAAGCCCCGTAAGCGAAAGGCGAGTTGACATGGCGGTATCCAGAGTAGGTCGAGACACGTGGAACCTTGACTGAATACGCGGGGACCACCCCGTAAGGCTAAATACTACTTAGTGACCGATAGCGCATAGTACTGTGAAGGAAAGGTGAAAAGGACCCCGGGAGGGGAGTGAAAAAGAACCTGAAACCATATGTTTACAAGCTGTGGAACATCTTTATATGATGAACCGCGTACTTTTTGTAGAACGGTCCGGCGAGTTGCGCTGGCTGGCGAGGTTAAGGACTAAAGGTCCGGAGCCGAAGGGAAACCAAGTCTGAATAGGGCCACAGTCAGTCGGAGCAGACCCGAAACCGGGTGATCTACCCATGTCCAGGTTGAAGTTGCCGTAAAAGGCAATGGAGGACCGAACCCACATCCGTTGAAAAGGGTGGGGATGAGGTGTGGGTAGGGGAGAAATTCCAATCGAACCCGGAGATAGCTGGTTCTCCTCGAAATAGCTTTAGGGCTAGCCTCATGTTAGTCTTACGGAGGTAGAGCACTGAATTCCTGCGGGGGCGTCAAAGCTTACCAAGGGATATCAAACTCCGAATGCCGTGTAGATGATGCATGGGAGTCAGACGATCCGAGATAAGTTGGGTGGTCAAAAGGGAAAGAGCCCAGACCTGCAGCTAAGGCCCCAAAATGTGTGTTAAGTGGAAAAGGATGTGGGATTTCGAAGACAACTAGGATGTTGGCTTAGAAGCAGCCATCCATTAAAAGAGTGCGTAATAGCTCACTAGTCGAGAGGTCCTGCGCCGAAAATGTCCGGGGCTGAAACACACTGCCGAAGCTCAGGGATTTACGAATGTAGATCGGTAGAGGAGCATTGTTAACTGGACGAAGCGGTACCGGAAGGAGCCGTGGACGGTTAAGAAGAGAGAATGCCGGAATGAGTAGCGAGAGGAAGGTGGGAATCCTTCCGGCCGAATATCTAAGGTTTCCAGGGTAAAGCTGATCTGCCCTGGGTAAGTCGGGACCTAAGGCGAGGTCGAAAGACGTAGTCGATGGACAACAGGTTGAAATTCCTGTACTATCCTGTAACAGAACTGTGGGGACGCAGACAGAGAGCGTGAGCCGGGAATGGAAAGACCGGTGCAAGCGAGGTAGGAGTGAGATAGGCAAATCCGTCTCACAATCCGAAGACGTGACGCGGACCGAAAACAAGTAGGGAAGCACGTGAGCTGACTGCCAAGAAAAGCCGCTATTGTTTGCAGGATACCCGTACCGTAAACCGACACAGGTGGATGAGGAGAGAATCCTAAGGCCGACGGGAGAAGCATTGTTAAGGAACTCGGCAAAATGACTCCGTAACTTCGGGAGAAGGAGTGCCTCGAGAGAGGCCGCAGAGAATTGGCCCAAGCAACTGTTTAGCAAAAACACAGGTCTATGCGAAACCGAAAGGTGAGGTATATGGGCTGACGCCTGCCCGGTGCTGGAAGGTTAAGGGGAGAGGTTAGCGCAAGCGAAGCTTTGAACTTAAGCCCCAGTAAACGGCGGCCGTAACTATAACGGTCCTAAGGTAGCGAAATTCCTTGTCGGGTAAGTTCCGACCCGCACGAAAGGCGTAATGATTTGGGCACTGTCTCAACAATGCACCCGGTGAAATTGAAATACCAGTGAAGATGCTGGTTACCTGCGCCAGGACGGAAAGACCCCATGGAGCTTTACTCCAGCTTGATACTGGGATTCGGTATTGCATGTACAGGATAGGTGGGAGGCTTTGAAGAGATGACGCCAGTTGTCTTGGAGCCGCTGTTGGGATACCACCCTTGCAGTATTGGGTTTCTAACCAGCAGCCGTGATCCGGCTGGGGGACAATGTCAGGTGGGGAGTTTGACTGGGGCGGTCGCCTCCGAAAGGGTATCGGAGGCGCTCAAAGGTTCCCTCAGAATGGTCGGAAACCATTCGAAGAGTGCAAAGGCAGAAGGGAGCTTGACTGCGACACCGACGGGTGGAGCAGGTACGAAAGTAGGACTTAGTGATCCGGTGGTATAAAGTGGGATTGCCATCGCTCAACGGATAAAAGCTACCCTGGGGATAACAGGCTTATCACTCCCAAGAGTTCACATCGACGGAGTGGTTTGGCACCTCGATGTCGGCTCATCGCATCCTGGGGCTGTAGTCGGTCCCAAGGGTTGGGCTGTTCGCCCATTAAAGCGGTACGCGAGCTGGGTTCAGAACGTCGTGAGACAGTTCGGTCCCTATCCGGCGTGGGCGTAGGATATTTGAGAGGAGCTGTCCTTAGTACGAGAGGACCGGGATGGACTGGCCGCTGGTGTATCTGTTGTTTTACCAAGAGCATAGCAGAGTAGCCAAGCCGGGAAGGGATAAACGCTGAAGGCATCTAAGCGTGAAGCCCCCCTCAAGATGAGATATCCCATAACGTCAAGTTAGTAAGACCCCTTGAAGACGACGAGGTAGATAGGGCAGAGGTGGAAGTGCGGTAACGCATGGAGCTGACTGTTACTAATAGGTCGAGGGCATAACCAAAGCGG
>NZ_VMSO01000048.1 GCF_008691045.1 Mediterraneibacter catenae | reverse complement strand
TCTGTCTCATCCGCTTTCCTTTCGGTCTGCTTCAAGCGACAGCCTGTATAGGTTATCACATCTGAAAGGTTTTGTCAACAACTTTTTTGCTTTCCTGTTCCCCGGACGTTCCCCCTCCGCGTCTCCGGCTGAGCTGGTCTGCTGTGCTGTTGCGTCCCCGTCATCAGCGACAGGTGCTATCTTATCACTCCTGACAGTAATTGTCAATGTTTTTCTTGTTTTTTATTTATTTCAGACAATTCATGCAATTCTGACAGTATCTGCACAGGAGATAATATCTATTCTGGGCAGGGACGCTCTATAATTGTAATACGAACAAAACTCCCATTTCGAGTTACTCTATAGAATCATAGTCGATCTTTCTGTCTTTAAAATAATACTCCCTGTCATGCTCACCAATCTCACGCAGAACGCGGCAGGGGTTACCCACTGCTACTACATTTGCGGGTATATCTTTTGTCACTACGCTTCCTGCACCAATAACCGTATCATCTCCGATAGTAACGCCCGGAAGAATGATCGCACCTGCTCCTATCCAACACCGCTTCCCGATATGTATCGGCATATTATACTGATACAGCTTCTCTCTCAGTTCGGGCAAGATAGGATGACCGGCTGTGGCGACTGTAACATTCGGGCCGAACATCGTATAGTCGCCCACATAAATATGAGTGTCGTCTACCATTGTCAGATTAAAATTGGCATAAACATATTTTCCGAAATGGACGTTCCCACCTCCAAGATTTGCATGAAAAGGCGGTTCGATGTAGCATCCCTCACCGATTTCTGCGAACATCTCTTTCAGCATAGCTTCCCTTTTCTCTCCTTCAGTAGGGCGGGTCATATTATAGTCATACAGACAATCCAGCCGTTTTGTCTGATCTTCTACAATCTCTTCATCTCCCGGGAGATAAAGTTCTCCTGTGTGCATTTTTTTTCATACTGCTCATGATTCTCCTCCTTATATTTCAGGCATACTCCAGCCTTTTATTTACATTGGCAAGGCTATTATATATTTCAGCATTTTCCTATATCTGCAGAAGCCTGTCTGCTCTTTCCAGTACCGCGTCCCACTGCACATCGTTCAAAAACCGCGGCTGTTCCATCTCGTTTAACATTCTCAGATCAAGCCCGAGTTCTTTCTGCGCCCTGACCGCCGCATCTTCCAGCGTCATCGCTGCTTCTGTTATCTGCGACATTACATAATCATAATTAACAAATGCGTGATCATGATCGAACAGCGGACAGTATCCGGTCAATTTCCCAGTTTCATTTTCCATCAGAAAGCCCCAGTTCTGCTCATGTCTGTCGTTATTCAGAATAAAATCCGCAATCTGTATTTTCCGATAACGCTCTCTGTCGATTCTTTCTGCTTCTGTGTATGGATTCATCCCATAATAAGAACAGAAAATCTTGAATTTCTCAAAGGTCACCAGAGATATTTCTTCTGAAGTAAAAAGTTCTGAATTAACTATCACCTTACCCACACCATTTATCCAATCTTTTCCCTCTTCTGTAAGGTAAGAGGCGATTTCCTGACCGGAAATTATCTTGTCTGATATTCTTATCTTATAGCACTTTGTGATTTCTCTCAATTACTTTTTCTGTCTGTAAATGAATTAATCAAAATCTTTCATTGCAGCGATTTTACAAACTCCCAATCCGGCGCTATGCGAATATAGTACTTCTCTGTTTCTCCCGACACTATATCTGTAATATGCAGATAATTGCCCGACAGGACGAATGATCTCTTTGCAGTGGCAAACTCGCCGGTCAGACCTCCCCCACTGCTGTCATTCTCGTATCCGGTATATATCCGCTCAACCTGCAAGTCGGATAAATACTGTGAAAGTAACTCGACATCTTTTATTCCATGGGGATCAGCATATCTGCCGGACTGAAAATCGGCATTTGAAATCTCTGCCGTATCCGGACCGGCCAATTCAGAAAGTGTTCCCCGATTTGTTGACAGTGCAAGCCGCCCTGTGCACAGGCCGCACACTATCATGATCAGGAACAGCAGCAAAACACCTTTCCGTTTATTCTTTACCGGCAAGGCTGCTCTCAACCGATAACGGAGCGACTTCGCAGAGGCAGACAGACAGGTAGAATATCCGCGTGAGTCTCCTGCAATTGAAAGCAGAAGTTCTGCGTATCTTCTTCGTTTATCTTTGTCCGCATCTTTCAGCACGATTTCGTCACAGGAAAGTTCAAGATCATCTTCTGCTTTTCTCACAGCCACCCATACCAGCGGGTGTATCCACCCGAATGCACAGCAGAAACGCAGGAAAAACTTCATATGTGTATCCCTGCGCCGGATATGATGAAGTTCATGCGCGAAAATCAGCTCAGCTTCCTCATCGGTAAAACCGCGTTCCGGCAGATAAGTAGTTGTATTTTTCATTCGCATCCCAATAGTGAGAGGTGTATTGACCTCAGAACAGTACCGAATGTCAACAACCAGTGGAATGTCCATATCTTTCTTCATCTTATCCCATTGCTCTGATAGTGAGGCATCTGCCACCGGTCGGGAATTCTCCCTCAGTTTTTTCGTAAAATACAGATGTGATATTACCTGTATTGCAAAGATAACTGCAAATCCAGTTATCCAGATACCGCCCAATATCGTAAGAAAATTCTCCGGAATATAAAAAACAACTGCCGGAGGCACAGCAAAAGTCTCGAGCATGTTCGGCTGAAAATACAGAACAACCGGTACTACCCAGAATGCAGCGCAGGTCTTCGCGGTATAATATCTGCGGAACACAGGAAGGAGTATCAATAAAATTGTAAAATATATAGTAATAAACAGAATCATGTCTATCAGACTTGTAGTATTTAATAATATATCCTCTTTTTTGGCAGCAGATATCCCGATACACAGTACCAGATATATTCCAACTATAATAGGTAATACAACAGGATCGTAGCCCACAAACGTACCATATCCGCCCGACAGTATTCTCTCCTTTTTCCCGTTTTCTGTATTCCATGATTTGCAAAATGAGTCTACTAATATGAAGGCGAGCAAAACAATCCAGAATATACGAAAAATATAAGCAAGCATGTTATCTGACATTTACAGTTCCCCTTTCTCCAGAAGTCTTCTCAACTCTTCTACTTCTTCCTTTTTTATCCCGCTGTCGCACAATGCCACAGCGAAATTAGCTACTGATCCGTTAAACAGTCTGTCCAGAAATAACCTGCTCTCGGATGCAAGATAATCTTTCTCTGTTATCAGCGGTTCATATACGTTTGTCCTGCCTGCCTTTTTCTGGGACAGAAATCCTTTGTCACAGAGGCGTGTCAGCAGAGTCAGGATTGTTGTCGGAGCCAGAGGGTGCTTTTCATTCAACGTATGTTCAATAACAGCCCTTGAGACAGGAGCCGTTTCTCTCCATATGATCTGCATGATCTCAAGTTCACTTTCCGGCAGACGCTTTATTTCTTTCATAATACGGCCTCCTTATTTCTACATTTGTAGAAATATTATATTCTACAAATGTAGAAAAATCAAGAGTTTGATACTTCAACAGAAAAATTTTTATGATATAACTCCATTGAAATGTTCCCATCAACACAAAAAAGAGAGACATCACTTCTGCCGTCGTTTTTACGGCTGACCTGATGTCTCTATGACATGTAGTTTATACTTCTTCAACATATTCTCTGTATTCCGATTCACTTGCGAAGAGCATGTACCGTCCGTTTACAAATCCCATATAGCCTTCTGCTGTAGTATAACCTTTCATACTGTCAACCTCCATAACCTTCTAAGATCGATTTCTTAAGCTGGTTATAGTCTACAACATTACATGTCCGTTAAAACGGACTTTTCTTTTTCAATTAATAACTTTTCTCTATATGCATGCGAACCTTGGGGGCGCTATGGGGTTCGTCGGCAACTACGCCCCTTGTGGACTTTCACCACAGACTGACGGCATGTCCGTCATACCATAAAAACACCT
>NZ_VMSO01000047.1 GCF_008691045.1 Mediterraneibacter catenae | reverse complement strand
CGTTTAACGTTTAGGGGGCTGAAAAACCTTGATTTTACGGGGTTTTTGGGTTTTTAAAAAGACGTTTTTACAGTTTAAAAAGACGTTTTTACAGTTTAAAAAAGACGTTTTTACACAAAAAAGACGTTTTTACAGTCCGGAGGGTGTTTTTAAAAAGCTACCCTTTTACAGTTTAAAAAAGACGTTTTTACAGTCCAAAGAGTAGCTTTTAAAGGCGTTGATCGAATCATCCGTAAAAAAAGCCATATTTCTATAAAAGATGTCTTTTTTATGATATAGTCTTAGAAAGCGGAGGTTTACTTATGACGAGAGAATTAGATGAACGAGGAAGTGTCAGGGCAATAACGTCTAATCTATTTATTACTGCCGGAGGATTATCTGGAACCAGTCTCAAGGCACGAAAACTGCTCTATATCGCTATAGCTCAATGTCGAAAAGGGGATAAGCAATTCTATGAATACGAGATATCCGTGCAGGAGTTTGCAAGGCTCATGGACATAGACCCATCAAACTTATATCAAGAAGCTGACAAAATAACAGACGAGCTTATGCGAGGATATATTACTATCTCTGATAGATCTGGAGACTTTGAAAAGTATTCCTTATTCAGCAAATGCGAATATAAAGCAGGATCAATGTTGAAGTTTAAATTAAACAATGATATGACAGATTTGCTGCTTGCCCTGAAAGGAAATTTTACGCAGCCGCTCCTATCAGATTTCCTGCACATGAACTCTCCTTACAGTATGGCAATCTGGCATTTGATGCAAAGAGAAATGAAGAGTCGGAAGCCAGGACTGACAGATGAAATAGAATTTGATCTGTCACTTTGCGAACTCAGGGAAGTAACTGGCACCGAAAACAAGTTGAAACAGTTATGCGAATTTAAACGCCGGGTGCTGGATAAAGCCCTCCGGGAGATTAATGATAATTGCGGAGTGGAAATCACATACGAAAATATTAAGAGTGGGCGGTCTGTTACGGGTTTTCATTTCCGGGCAATATCGCCGTATCATGTAGATATAAGCACTCTTCCGCCGGAAGTCCTGGAGAAAGCCGAACAGATTAAGCACAGGATCTCTGGCAATAGATAAGCAATAAAGAGCAGCCATGCAGCTGCTCTTTTTGTGCGCCCTCTCCGTCCGTTATATTATCAATAGAGTTTTTTTACCTTTTTGCGGTTATCCTTGACTATGAAAAGGTGTTTTTTGATTTATCCGGGGAACTCAGTTCCTTTTCTGCAGGTCGCTTATGTACTGATCAACTCCTTCATGGAAGTCCTCCAGGAGCTCGTCAAGGGTTTCGCCCTCGTAGCTGATCAGATCCTTAATACCGATCACCTTCCCGTAGTAGAGCTTCTCTTCTTCGAAATACTTAACCGTACCCCTATAGCCTTTGTACTTCAGATCGCACATGATACACTTCCCCTTTCTGCTACTGGTATCTTAACACAGAAACCTGGAGGGCGGTCTGTTTACTCGTTTGAATCACGAACGAGTAAACAGACACAAGCCTGGACAACCAAGATAAGTTAAATTTGTTTTTGGCGCCTCTAACATATTAAAACCGAGAATAATAACAGGAGGTGAATATAATGATGGGTGCTGCAACGAGCATCTGGGCGGTTAGATCTACACGGAGTGTATCTGGCCGCCGGGAGACGCAGGATAAGTCTCCCAGCCCGTATATACTGGGCAGATCGGGATCTCACGGACGGGCACGCCGTGACAAAACAAGTGCCACTGTACACCTGCAGGATCAGGTGCTGCATCGCAAGCAGATCAAAAGCGCCGGTATTACGCGACCTCACAACTGCGTATATTGTCCGATCAGCTGATCGGATAGCCTAGCCTTAACACAACAACCAAACACGCATAAGTTCAGAGACTGCCGCAAGACAGTCTATTTGCCATACAAGAGGGATTACAATGGATAGAGAACAGAGAAATAAGAAATACCGTAAGAACCTGTATCAGCAGGCTTACAGCAGATTCCAGTCTATGCTTGCCGTTGGGGAAAGTAAGCGTCAGGGAATAAAGGACGGGTCAGCCTATGGCAAGATCTACTCTTACTCCACATACCAGGCATACTGGAAATCGGTTAAATACTATATAGCCTGGCTAAAGGAGCAACACCCGGAAGTCCGGTCGATGAAGAAAGCCCGGCGGTACGTGAATGAGTGGCTGCAGGAGCGTTCTGATCAGCTCGATCCAGAGGGAAACCCCAGGTATAGCGCCTGGACACTCAGTCTGGACGCTGCAGCCCTGAATAAGTATTACCAGGTCACCCCTGACGATCCGGAGAGGTACACACCCCCTCAAAGACACAGGTATGATATCAAGCGGAGCCGTGGACCCGCGGAGAGGGATAAGCATTTCTCAGTCCGCAACAATGCAGAACTGATCGAGTTTTGCCGCGGCACTGGCGCGCGCCGTGGCGCACTGCAGGAGCTCACAGGAGACGATTTGTGGAGCCGTGCCCGGATGGAGGCGGCTCTCGAAGCTTTCCGGGCTACTGGCAGCCAGGAAACGCAACAGATCGTTGCGCTGCAGGACGCTCTCACCTCTTTCCCAGATCAGGATTATTTCGTGTTCTTCGCCCGGGATAAGGGCGGCAGGAGCCGCTACGCCCCGATTATAGGCAGGAATAAGCAACAGATCGTTGACAGGTTCCGGGATACTCCCAGAGACGGCAAGGTGTGGCAGTACGTTAGCAGCAACGCAGATATACACAGCTACCGCTCAGACTATGCCACTGCCCTGTACCGGAGCATGGCACGAGATATCAAGGATATCCCGTACGACCGGATCAACGCCGGCACCGGCAAACGGTACCGGGGCGACGTGTATACCTGCAGGGGCGATGAGGCAGGGAAAAAGCTGGATCGCCGGGCGATGCTGCTCGCCAGCAAAGCCCTTGGACACAACCGCATAGACGTGATAGCCAATAACTATTTACGTGGATTATAGGCTTGCACCCTATTGCTTCTAGGAGTGAAATTATGATATAATAATAGATACACAAGCTTGCACAAGGCTTGTGCAAGCAAATTTGTGTATAGGAAAGGTACCGGAATGATAAGTATTAAGGACTATGCAAAGGAAAAAGGCGTGTCTTATGAGGCAATCCGTCAGTCTGTCGATCGATACAAGGACGAGCTGGAGGGGCACGTTATAAAGCAGGGAAAGACCCGGTATCTGGACGATGTTGCTGCTGCGATCCTGGACTCAAAGCGCGCAGGCAATCCCGTGGTTATTGTCAACGAGGATAAAGACGAACGGATCGCCGCCCTGGAGAAAGAAAACAAGGCTCTCCTGCAGCGTGTGGCAGCCCTGCAGGATCAGCTTCTGCAGGAAAAGGAACGTGTCACACTCCTGCAACAAGAAAAGATAGAACTCCTGCAGCCCCCAGAAGTTCCGGAAGAGCCGAAGAAGTGGTGGCAGTTCTGGAAATAAAAAATCACCGTCTGAGAAAGCGTAACGGCTTTATCTGACGGTTTTTTTATGCCTATCCTTGTTTACCCCTATACCTGCCGGTAAGAGGCTGGAAAAGCCTTATACGAAGCCGCAACGATCTGTTGCAATCTCTTGGAAAGCAACGATCTGAAACTTTATCTTGACTTATGCGCATAGTGGGCGCATAATAGACGTATACAGGAGGTAAGATAACATGGCAAAAGTTAAAGTTAACCTTTCTCTCGATTCAGATACAGCAGAACGGCTTAAGCAGTACGCCTTCGAGCAGCACAAGACGGTCAGCCAGGCTGTCACGGACTGGATCTGGCATGAAAAGGTCAAGTTTGATCAGATCAGAGGGCAGGAAAGCCTGTTCAGTAAGAAAGGATAGAGCCTATGTTCGAAGAGGGAAGAGTGCTACGTGGGAAAACCGTGGATATGCGTATTCATGACCTACAGGACGACACCTGGATGCTCTGCAGGGCTGGAACACGGCAGCCTATCGTGATCGGCACGAGAGGTCAGATTATGGCAGAGTATGACATGATCGAGTCCAGCGGGGTTATCCCGGACTACAAGACAGAAGCTAAACGGTGATCTATCGCCTCATATCTAACCTGCAGAGGGAGAAGATGTTCTGTCCGATCCCCTGCAGGGATCTAAAAGCTACCCTTTTACAGTTCGCGCGCACGCGCGAGGTATATAGATAGATATATAACGTTTCTAT
>NZ_VMSO01000046.1 GCF_008691045.1 Mediterraneibacter catenae | reverse complement strand
GATCAGCTGGAACCGGGAAAGGGCTTCCTGTTCCTGCCATTGTTTGATTCTGTTTGTATTGGTATTCATATATAGTGACCTCCTTCTGAGACCACTATACCTGCTGGCCCGGTGACAGACGAATCAAAACAGGTGCAATAGCATCACCACGGTACAGCAGGTAAAAAACCGCCGCTGTTGTAGATGATACGGAGGATACGCTCCAGCCAGTCCTGATGTGTTTGGCGTATGGTATCGAGCAGTGATGCATGGGAGAAAAGAAGTTCTTCTCCCAATCCAAGTATCCGGTATCCGGCATTGCGCAGGGATCCTTCAATATTTGCGAGGTTCATCTGGAACCACTGAAGCCATCGTAACATGGCCAGCAGGGAAGGAGAGTCTTCCGAATCAGCATCCTCCGATGTTACGATCCCGTCGAGCACGCCGGAGATCACCTCGGCTTCATAATGCTTGTGGGGTACAAGGCAATCAGGAAGCTCGTTGTGATGTCGGTGGCATTCCGTACAGCGGAGCCTGCGGATCATAAGATACTCTTTCAGGCCGCCTTCCTTCTTCCGGATACGTGGTCTGGTATCGCGGTACTTCAAAGTACCGCCACAGACGGGGCAGACAGGGGTGTCATCACTGCTCACAACAAAAAACACCGGAGTCCGCCTTGTAGGTCAGTGTGTATTCTGATATAATAACCATGGTTTTTATAACCGGGTCTCAGAGTACACGACTTTCCAGGGAGGGTGCTCTGAGACTTTTTCTTTCTGTAGTCTTATGACAGTATACAGAGCAATCCGCTGACAGGCAAGTAGATCATGAATATGCTATTTTAAGAAATCAACAACACTCATGATTCTATTAAAGGTTTAAATCATATTTCATGGTGTTTTTATCAGATGGAATCCACTTTTGTCAGAATTTTGCGTATTTATTCTTTTGTCTTCAACTACTCTGTATGCTAAGATGAACATCAGGAAATAATTGAATGCAGGGAAGATGTGGTACTCTGTTGTACCGTGTGTTCCGGCCGGAAAACAGAATTCACTGCAAAAACTATGAGAATGAGAAGGGGATCATCTTATGAAAATTACACTTGCAACAACAAGCTTTACACCTGTTTATTCCAAGGAGGCCAATCTTCAGCAATATTTTAAGTATATTGATAAAGCGGCAGAGAAGAACGCCCGGCTTATTGTTTTCCCAGAACAGTCGCTCCAGGCTCCGCCCCGGAGTTTTCCGGAAGTTACGGAAGAGGACCGGATATATCAGCTGGAAAATGCCGAGCTGATACCAGAAGGAGCAAGTACACAACTTCTGATAGGCAAGGCAAAAGAGAAGAATATGTACATTGTCTGGAGCATGACAGAGCGTGAATCTGAGAAATTAGAAATCCTTTACAACACGGCTGTACTTGTCGGACCGGAAGGGTATGTTGGAAAATATCGTAAAGTTCACCAGACAGCGCCTGAAAAACCGATTTACAGGCGGGGACACAAGTTTTCTGTATTTGATACGGAGATAGGAAAAATCGGACTGATGATCTGTTATGATAAGGCTTTTCCGGAATCGGCGCGAGAATTGTATGCACAGGGTGCCGAGATTATAGCCATGCCCTCCGCTTGGCCTGTAGGAAGCAATACAGATGCAAAGGATGATAACGATATGTATCTTGGACTTTATAACATGTACGATAAAGTCCGTTCTGCTGAAAATACAGTCTTCTTCCTCTCGTCAAATCAGATTGGAAAAGTGGGAGATGTATATTATTGCGGACACAGCCGCATTACGCGCCCTACTCCTATTGGAGAAGAGGCGGCATGTACAGGATGGGAAGAAGGAATCGTTTTTGCAGAAGCCGAAGTGCAAAAGGAAATCGAAATGTATGGAAGATACCCGGTATATGCGGATAGGCTTCCTGAGGCATATGGACATATCGCACAGCCGCTTCAGATATAAATATAATGCATGGATAAATGTAACGCACAGACAGAGAAAATCAGATGTCTGTGCGCTATACTTTTTCCCGGCTCTTTCTGAAGTTAGACGGAGAGATGCCAAAATGCTTCTTAAAAACCTTGCTGAAATGGTAAGCGTCCTCATAGCCCACACTTTTGGCGATATCCTGAACACTGGCATCCGGTTGGGCGAGAAGCAGCTGTTCGGCTTCTTTCATACGCAGACTGATCAGATAATTGATAGGTGTGTCTCCTACTTCGTTTTTGAACAGGCGAGAGATGTAGAAAGGACTCAGGTACATATTGCGCGCAATCTGATCCAGGGAAATTTTCTCGGAGAAATGGCGCTCAAAGTAGTCCACTACCTGTTCTACGATATATTTTTTATTATTTGATTCGAAGTAATATCCGGTTCCGGCTGCGCTGGCAGATCCAGCCTGCTCCCGGTAGAGCAGCAGGATCAGCTGTGTCAGATAGGACTTCAGCATAAAGTACCGCCCCGGCTCTGTGTGGCAGGCTTCAACCATCATTGCCTCCGCCAGACGAGATATCTGGAGGAAGACCTTCTCCTTCGGATGCAGGAGAACTGGTTTCCCGGGAAAGCAGATCTGGTTTTCGTCCATATCTCTGAAGCGCAGGTTGGTAAAAGCGGTATAGAATTCAGCCGCCTGATGAGAATCGGATATATGTCTGCTCTGATGCATTACGCCCGGATTAAAGAGCAGAAGATCTCCTTTTTTAACAGGAAGAGTGCTGCCGTCTACGCAGAACTCGCCTGTGCCGTCCAGAATCACGGCAATCTCCGGAAAATCATGGCTATGGGGCTGCTCTGACGAACGGCGGATCCCATGGGTAGTGTACAGAAAAACCGGGTTCAAGTCTTCATATGTGATGTCATACTGCTGCTGACACATGGAAAACACCTCACTTTTTGTTCTTAATATTCTAGTTTGAAACCCCTCATTTGTAAATAGAAAATGCAGAATAATACAAAAATATATCAAGAAAATACATTTCATTTTGGAGTGGATTCCTTATCTGTAAATTCCAGTAAAAGGGGGCATATGCTCCGCACCAACGGTGCGCTCAGTCCATTTTAAACGGTGCGGAGCATCATCCCTCTGATGACAGATGCTTATTTCTCAGCTTCGCGCATACTGATACCATTCATTTCAAGCCGATAGCTATGTCGCTTATCAGTAATACGGGCAAGACATGCATCCGCATAAGTATGTTCCCTGAACAGATCAAACCATGACTTGATCGGAAACTGTGAAATGATGATTGTGGACCTGCATCCATCCCGTCCATCGATTACTTCGAAGAGATCACGGCATTTATCCAGATCCAGCTCCATGAGACCAAAGTCATCAATCGCAAGCAGATCAAGTTTGGACAGCGCGGTAACGTATTCCAGATAGGTTGACTTCAGTCTGGCCTGCTCCAGTTCAAGCATGAGCGTGTTTGCACGGATATATCGCACCGTCTTCAGCTGGCGAAGAGCAGAGATACACAAGGCATTGCTTAGATGTGTTTTCCCGCTGCTTGTCATCCCGGTAATCAGGAGATTCTTTCCTTCATCAATCCAATGGCAGGTTGCCAGCCGCTCAATTGCATCTGTGTCCAGTTTTCTTGCAGGATCATAAATGGTTTCATCCAGATCAGCATCCGGATAGCGCAGATGTGCCTGTTTCAGATAGCGTTTAAACTTTTTGTCGTATCGTATCTGCCATTCATGGTTTACGATCTCCGTGAACCGTTCAATGAAGGGCGCCAGATCGGCATTCGGATCCAGCATCTGGCTTTCAAATGCATCTGCCATTCCGGACATCCTCAGGGAACGCAGGCGTTCACAGATCAGGAGTTCCTCGTGAGTAAGGGAAAGATTTTCATTCATTGATAGCAGTCCCTCCCTCTGATGTTTTCATGTTCCGGAAGATGCCCGGCTGCTCTGTTTCCTGTCGGTTCGTGGTTAACCAGACGGCTAAGGGCTTTCTTGAAGTAAGTGTACTTGCATGCAGATGCATCAATACAAATCTGAGCCGCTTCCGCTGCGATATGACGCGGGACATCATTGCACATATGCAGAATGCCCTTGCAGCTGTTGTATGCCTGCTCTTCATGCTTGACACTGCGGAGAATACGATCAATGAGCGTAACCATGGACTCTCCATAAACGGATGCCCATCTGCGGTAATACGCCCCGTCATGTGCATTCAGTTCCTTGTAATACAGGTGTTCCGGAGGCATATGACTGTCGTCTGTGATATAACGCGGAAAATCCTTATAGGAGCGTACATGCTTACACAAAAGCCTATTATTCTCATCACAGATCCTTATCTCACTCATTGTAGCTTTGAGCATTGCAGGTTTTCCGTGATACGT
>NZ_VMSO01000045.1 GCF_008691045.1 Mediterraneibacter catenae | reverse complement strand
TTCAGTGTCTGGTCTCGGAAACTCAAATACCTTGAATTTCCTGACTTTTCTCAAATCAAAATTAATAGTTTCACCTCTATATTTCTGTAACATTTCCTCAAGTTTTTCTTTAAAATCACTTGACAGATCAGCTGAAATATGCGGCAGCATTTGGCGCTACCCCGCAGCACCAAATGCTGCCCTTTGTCGTATAAGGATATCCAACTTCACTTCATGACAAAGGAGGCATATTTATGTTCAAACCCGAATTATGGCAAAGCCACGACGAGTATCGAACCATTGTTAATTCTCTGGGGCGCAGGCTTTCCCGCAACAATCCCCGTTATCAGTTTGATGCTTACAGTAAGGAGCGCCAAAAATTACTTTCCCTTAATCTCGACCCGCTCAGCGACTATCTCACTCCCTTTTATTCTGCAGAAGGCCGTCCCGCTATACATCAGGCGCAGATCCTGCGCTCCCTCATCCTCTTTACCCTGCTTTTCAACCGGACTGATGCAAAAACCAGTCTGACTGCATGGGTCAGGGATGTTCTCCCCAATTCCATTTCCCTTGCCTGCCTGTGTGGGTTTTCCTCTGTTGAGGATCTCCCGCCTCTTGGCTCTTATTATGATCTTATGAACCGTCTCTGGTTGAATCCCAGGGAACAATACTCCAGATCAGCACTTCTTCCTGCTGGGAAGAACGGCAAAAAACCTCAAAAGACAATTGGCAGCGACGGAAAACTTGCGGAAGAAAACCCCGACACTTTTTCTGCCCTCCATACTGTTGACCTGATCCGCAATGGCTCACCGGCTTCTGAAAATCCGGAAGCTGTCCTTCAGGAAATCTTTTCCCTTCTGGCAGTCTTTCCCTCCATACGGCTCGGGCTGATCGATGCTGATGATCTTACTGTATCCGGTGACGACACGGCTGTTGTTTCCCATACTTCCCCAAACGGGAGACATCTTCCTTCCTGCAGTCCTTCCTGCCCTTTCCGCAAAACCTGCGGTCGGCACTATTCTGACCCGGATGCCGGGTGGGGATGGGACAGTGACAAAAAAGTATGGTATTTCGGCCACACCCTATACATGCTTTCTTACAGAAATGACCAGGAAAAAGTGGAGCTTCCACTTATGTTTAAGTTTACGCAGGCCCGCCGCCATGACAGTCTGAACTTCCTATATGCTATAGATGATTTTGGACGTCATTCCTTTGGGCTCTCTCCGAAAAATATCTGTCTGGACTCTGCCCATGACAATCTCCCCACTTATGAACTGCTGGAGCATTGGGATATCAATGCTTTCATTGATATCAATGGGCGGACAAAATCTTCAGAAAATGCACCAGATGACATTACCTTTGATAAAGAAGGACATCCTTTGTGCCGGGCAGGACATAAAATGTGCTCCTGGGGAAACGATCCGGTCAAACAGGCACATAAATACCGCCGCCCGCTGAAATGCGGCCGGATCGTTTCCTGCCCCTATGAAAAGGAATGTTCCAAAGGAAGTTATGGCAGGACGATTTACATCAAGCACCACGCCGATCTCCGTTTTCATCCACGTGTCCCCAGGGATTCTGCCTTATACAAAGAAACCTATAGTAAACGAACCGCCTGCGAACGGGTGAATGACAGGGTTCTCAACGATTACTGCCTACAGCACCTGAAAATCCGAGGGAAGGATCATTTTTCTTTTTGGATGATGCTGATTGGTATCTGCATCCATCTGGATGCCAGATATAAAACCGGGCGTTTAAACTAAACAATTCAGCCTGTACCTTTGTATTTTTCAGCGTGCCAGAACCATTTTGAGGCAGGCAGCTTTGCTATGCCCTTTTTTCTATCCACCAGATTTTTTGTCTCTGATCTCCATAATTTTTCTCCTTCTGGAATCGAATATGTGTCGATTCTTCTCACTGGTTACTCTTATTCTATTAAGTTTCCGAGACTACACTTATTATGTGCTCACGGGAATCAATAATCGCGAAAGAAAATCACATTGTAATATTTACTCAAATTGAAACAGCCGCCAACTACTGCGAATAGTGGCAGCTGTCCTCATCAATAGGATTTAGCAAAAGTCAACTATAAGGGCAGGACGCTTCTGCAATGATCTCACCGGGGAATCCCGCCAGCTCAAGCAGCTTCACTGCATTCTGGGAAGTGGCCGGTCCCTTCATGATCTTGCAGCTGCACTTCTCTCAAATGCATCCCAATCTGCCTCGCTCATCCCGCACTTCCGGAGGCGCCAGTACAAGACCTCCTCGTCCACCGATGTATCACAGTTATTCACCCGGACAAATATCTCGTTCATAGACAGATCATTCCATGTAATGTCATCTACGTCATCTGCCTGCGCAAACAGATCATAATTCCAGTGAGTGAGAAATGTCAATCTTGTTTTGCTCGTATATACAGAAAACCTGTGAGCCGGAATCTTTTCTGTATCTAAAAAAATGCGCCTGACCCACACCAGATGGATCGACGCATCATATAAACAAACACCGGCCTTAGCTCAGGCCCGCCTTTATATACTTTTCACAGGTTTATTCCCAGGAGATCTCGCCCACTTCATAGACAGACACTGTATTGGTCTCATAGCTTACCAGAAGTGTCATTGTATAATTCCGCTCGAACGCCTCTTCATTTTTCGTTCCTTTTATGTCTACATTACACTCCACATATCCCATATTGGTGTCCTCATAAGTAGCCGGATATGCGGAATTAACCGTTGTCTCCACAGAATCAACTACAACTTCGCTGTTGTCCTTGTAAAGTTCCTCCCGGTCTGCCTGAACTTTTTCTCTTTCATCATCTGAAACAATGCTGTTGTATAGTGCTTCATCGATAATTTCTTTATCTTCATCTTCAACATCACTGCTTGTAATCAGAAAAGATCCCGCCCAGTTATTGATTCCTTCCTGGATCTTCGCCACGTCCTCATCTGAACATGGTTCATCTGATTTCTCAACTTCATCAAACGTATACGGAGTAATCGAGATTGTACGGGTTTCAGTTTCTTCCTCATTATTCGAGCATCCGCATGCTATTACTGCAGCGAAACAAAAAAGAAGAAGAAATTTTATATATTTTTTCATAACGTAAATTCATTCCTCACTTTTCGAACTTCATTCACAGCATCAGTCTTCAAAGAATATTGCCCAAAATGATGTACATTTTGGGCAATATCCATTTTAGTCAAATCCAATCAAATATTATGTATTATTTGCTGAATTTTCTTCTTAATACAGCAAGAACAGCTGCCAGGCTGAAGCCCATCGGGATAACTGCTGTCATAACAGAAGTTGTATCTCCGGTCTTCGGAGCCTTGTCCTCGTTAGACTCAGCTTTTGTTGTATCAGCCTTTGTATTGTCGGCTTTCGTTGTGTCATCTGTCTTATCTGTGTTATCCGGTGTCTCAGTTGTCGGATCTTCCGGTGTTGTCGGATCCTCGGGATCTGTCGGCTCTGTCGGGTCTTCCGGATCTGTCGGATCCTCGGGATCTGTCGGCTCTGTCGGGTCCTCAGGATCTGTCGGGTCTGTCGGATCCTCAGGATCTACCGGTGTTGACGGATCGTCAGGATCTTCAGGATCTGTCGGCTCTTCCGGAATCAGTTCAACGATCATTGTGTGTCCGCCTACTTCACCAGCATTCAGTGTAATCTGATCGTCAACCTGTCCAAGACCATCCTCAGCGTCATCCGGAGTCAGGTCTGCCAGCTGATATCCTTCAGGAATGATGATATCCTCTCCTACTACGAAGGAAACTTCTGTTCCGTTCTCAGCTAATTTGCGGATAACATCCTTATCAACAACTTCACCGTCTGTTGTTTCAAATGTAACTGTAAGTTTTGTCAGACGTACATCGAAGATCGGCTCAACGATCATTGTGTGTCCGCCTACAGAACCAGCAGGAATTGTAATATCTGTAATCTGGTCAACGCCTTCTGCCAGTTTGAAGCCGAGCGGAAGATGGAAGTCCTCGCCAAGGCTGAAGACAACGTCTTCTCCTTCAACGCCTTCTTTAGTCATCATCTTTGTTGCCCAAACCTTCTTGCCATCTGTTGTCTCGAATGTAACTCTCAGGCTTGCGTCTCTGATTACTTCGATCTTCTTCAGAACGATTGTGTTGCTGTGTCCAACATACTCATCTACGAAGAAATCGCCTGTTACGATCAGCTCATAACCTTCCGGAAGTGTCAGTTCTGAGAAGTTAGCAATTCCGTCATCATCCATATCTACGAAGTAATCTCCGCCGCCAAGGTTGTTGCCTTCCTCGTCTACGAATACTACATTGATGATTGTTCCGGCATTGATCTTGTGCAGTGTGATCTCATATGTCTTGTCTGTATCAACAAACTCGTCACCTGTTACGATCAGCTCATAACCAACCGGCAGATCAAGCTCTGAGTAATTGAATACTCCATCGCCATCCTCATCTACAAAGTAGTCTCCACCGCCAAGGTTCTTTCCGCCTTCGCTCTTGAATACTACATGAATGATAGCAGAACCATCTCTGTCAAGAACAACTGTCATACCGTCAGCC
>NZ_VMSO01000044.1 GCF_008691045.1 Mediterraneibacter catenae | reverse complement strand
GATGGAGCGGAGTGGAATCGAGGTACGCGCTGCTCGATGGGGACGTGGCCATCTGCCGCTAACAGATAACCGCCTGAATGATATGCACGACTGTGAGCACACACGTTGCCACAGCAAGCGCAATATGTATCTTCCGCCAACGAGCCTGCCCTGTTTTCTTCCTCACTAATGTAAGAAGCGTCAGGATCAGGAGCAGCATCCACGCAAGCTTCCCGGTCATCATAGCCGGTCCGCTTCCTGCGAGGATGCCGTGCGCCAGTCCTGTGACGAGCAGGACGATCCCGTAAGCTGTGTGAAAGCCTGTGACATGTCTGATCCACGGATGTTTCTGCGCCAGTTCGGTGTGCTTCAGCGGGGCGAGCATGCAGAGAATCAGTAACAGTACGGATGCAAGTGCAAGAATTTTTTCAAGTATGTTCAAAATAATATCCTCCGGTTTTCTTATACTATCTAAAGTTATACACAACTAACTCGTATGATTATACCAGAAAAACCGGATTTGTAAAGAGGATATTATTGCTGTTATTTTGTATCTGTTGCTTTGTGCTATGCCCGTCCGAAATATTCTTTTATATGTCCGGCGACGATCTTCATCAGCCGTTGTCTTGCCTCAACTGCCGCCCATGCAACATGGGGCGTGATGAGCAGCCGGTTCTTATCGCGAACCTGAAAGAGCGGATTCTCTTTTGTCATCGGCTCGACAGAGAGCACGTCCAGTCCCGCTGCCCGGATCTCGCCGGAGTTGAGCGCATCGGTGAGATCCGCTTCATTTACGATAGGTCCGCGTCCGAGGTTCAACAGGATGGCGCTCGGCTTCATCTTGCGGAACGCTTCGGTGTTCATGATATTTTCCGTGTATTCATTGAGCGGAGCGTGGATGGAGAGAATATCCGACTCGGACAGGAGTGTATCGAAATCAACCTGTCGGTATCCCTCCTGCGCCGGAGCGCCTGAAGCTGAATAGTAGATGACTTTGGCACCGAGCAGTCCTGCGATATCGGCAACCCTGCGCCCGATTGCGCCGAGCCCGAGTATTCCCCATGTGGTGCTGCCCAGTTCATGGAACGGAATACCGAAATGGGTGAAGAGAGAGGACGCGGCATATTCGCCGTTTTTGACATAATCGTCGTAATATCTTAAATCTTCCATCAGATAAAAGAGCATGGCAAATGTATGCTGTGCCACGGATTCGGTAGAGTATCCGGCAGCATTACGCCACTCGATCCCGCGCTGCGCGAGATAATCTTTGTCCAGATTGTTTGTGCCTGTTGCGCTGACGCAGACAAGTTTTAAGTTGCGGGCATCGGATATGGTGCTCTCGTTGACCGGAACTTTATTTACCACGATCACATCCGCGTCTTCGATGCGCGAAGGGACATCTTCAGGGGATGTGCGGGGATACTTTACGACTTCACCGATTTGTTCAAATTCAGAAAAGTCAACATCATTGCCGAGTGATTCGGCGTCTAAGAATATAATTTTCATTAATACTACCTCCTAAATTAATTTTTCGTTTCTGCGGACAGATGACGGAGTACAGCCGTATATTTCTTTAAATGTACGATTGAACAGCTTCTGATTGTAAAAGCCGTTCTGCTCGGCAAGTTCTCCGATGGGAGTGTCTGTGCGGATCAGATCCTGATAGATATGAGAGACACGTACTTCGTTGACATACTGGAGAAAGGACATTCCCATATTTTTTTTGAAAAAGCGGCAGAAATATTCTTTCCCGAGTCCGAGATAGTCCGCGATATCCTGAAGAGAGATCGGATCACGAAAGTTCTCTTCCACATAGGTAATAACATCCCTGATACGTTCGAGAGTCTGTTTATCTGTGGCAGTGTTGACTGCAGCTGCTTTTACGGAGAAATGCCGGATCAGACGGGCCAGCACCTGCAGAATGATTCCCTCAGCCTCCATCAGATATGCCTGCACGTCTTCGATGTACAGCCTGGTCAGCTGCTCCATCAGCTTACAGATCGTGAGATATTCGGAGAACTTCTCATCGGAAATGTTATCCGGAATACAACGGATCTGATAGAGATCCAGATCGGGCAGATATCGCTCCATATACTTCCTGGAGATATGGACACAGATGAACATGGAAGTATCGCTGTAGGTGTATGTGCTGTGTACCTGCCGGGAGTCAAGGACTGTAAGCTGTTTATTGGCTATCTGATATTTTCTGCCTTCGATCTGGATCGTGGATTCTCCGTTAAGGGGATATAAAAGCTCGATCTCTTCATGCCAGTGCAGCGGATGATATCCGCCGGGCGCCGTATTGTATGCCAGCCGGATGCCGAATTCATTTATCTCCTGAAATGTTTCGTAATAAGGCTGCTCCATCGTAGATAACCTCCTGTCGTCTGTCTTACCGCAAGCATAGCTGAAAAAGATGGCGAAGTCAATATTGACTTAAAAAAGGTCAAAAAAGAGACTGTTTTATATAAGTTCAGAGCGTTATTATAATAGGCGTAAACAGTAAACAGCATACAAGAAAAGGAGAGATAAATAATGAGTACAATCACAGTTAACAAAAATAACTATGCAGTAAAAGAAAACCATGAAAAAAGAGTTTCCATAAAAGAGAGGCTGAGAAATTATCTTGCAGAAAATGCAGAAACTATTACAGCAGGACTTCTGTTTATGAATGGAAGCATAACTCCATACACTCTGTACCGGTCAATGAGATAATGGACAGAGGCACAGTGTAAGATGGAAGAAGTAAATACAAAAGATCAGAAGAGCTGACAGAGTGAGATTAAAAATCAACACACTCTGCCGGCTCTTTTTTGTTCTGCAGGAAAGTTTTCTGAATCGTTCTATAGATAGTAAAATAGGAAATTCCCGGGCAGAAATAGACAATATAGGATGAAAAGTGCACATTTCTGCCGGCAGTGCTATAATAGATGTGGCCGGATGAACCGCAAAGCGGCGTGGAAAAGTTCCGGGAAATGGAATCTGGAAGGAGTTTAAAATGACTACAGACATGACAGAGGGGAGAATTATTCCTCAGCTTACAGAATTTACTATACCACTGGTGCTGGGAAATCTCTTCCAGCTTACGTACAATGCAGCAGACTCGGTGATCGTGGGCAAGTTCGTCGGGGATGATGCTCTGGCGGCAGTGGGGACTGCCGGACCGGTGATGAATATGGTAATCCTCTTCATCAGCGGGATGTGTATGGGAGCCGGGATATTAATGAGCACCCAGTATGGAGCGAAGAAATATGATCAGCTTGAGAGACAAATCAGCACGACGATGCTCGGAGGGCTGGCATTTTCCGCAGTGGTGGCTGTGCTCCTCGTATTATTTGCCTATCCATTGCTTAATCTTCTACAGGTACCGGGGGATATCATCCATTCTGCTGCAGTCTATCTGCGTATTGTATTCGTGGGTCTGGTTTTTACTTTTATCTATAATTTCTTTTCAAATACACTCCGTGCGCTGGGGGACAGCAAAGTACCGTTATACTTCCTTATAATAAGTGCAATTCTCAATGTAATGCTTGATCTCTTGTTTGTTGTTGTCATGAAATGGGGAGTCCCGGGCAGTGCAGCGGCAACAGTGCTGAGCGAGGCATTGTGCTGTCTTTTCTGCATGATTTATATTAAGAGAAAAATACCGATCCTGTGTCTGGGAAAGAAATGGAAAGTCTTTGACATCTCGATCCTCTGGCGGACGTTTACATATGGAATCACGAGTGCCCTGCAGCAGATGTGCATCCAGCTAGGCAAGATCTGCGTACAGACAGTCGTCAATGTACAGGGCGTCGCATTTATCGCGGCATTTACAGCGATAAACCGGGTAGATGACTTTGCCATGACGCCTCAGCAGAATATTGCTCATGCTGCAACGACGTTCATGGCTCAGAATAAAGGCGCGGGCAAGATCCGCAGGATGAAGCGGGGATTTTTAAGTTCGATCATCCTTCAGGCCGTGTATACATCGGTGATTGCGGTAGTTGTGTTTGTACTTTCGCGTCCGATCATGCAGCTCTTTGTCAGCGACGGATCTGAGGAGGTCATCAGACTGGGAGTGTCCTATCTGCAGCTCATCGCGTTTATGTATTTCATGCCGTCAGCTACGAACATCATACAAGGATTTTTCCGGGGCCTGGGCGACCTGAAAGTAACTCTGATCAGTACGATACTGAATATGTCGGCGAGATTTCTGTCTGCGTGGCTCATGATCCATGTCATGGGCGGCGGATTTGAGTGCCTTGCCTGGGCAAACTTCGTGGGGTGGATCGCTATGCTTGCATTCCAGGTGCCGATGATCCTGACGCGGTGGAGAAAAGAAACAGAACTGTTTGAGAAATGAAAGGAATGATTGAATTGAATAAGTTACCTGTCTACATTTTAAAACGCTACCTGCTCCTTCTTGCCGGGCTTTCGATCATGGCATTCGGCGTTGCATTTTCCATCAAGGCAAGTCTGGGGACCTCCCCGATCTCAAGTGTGCCGTTCGTGGTCAGCCTGTTTACTCCTCTGACTGTAGGAACGGCCACAATCACTATGCACTGTGTATTTATCCTGATGCAGATCCTGATTCTGCGAAAGGATTATCATCTGATACAGCTTATGCAGCTTCCGGTAGCATTCTTCTTTGGCTATCTGACAGACTTTGGCGTGTGGGCAGTCCAGGGGATTTCCTGTAATACATACTGGCAGCAGTGGATTGTCTGTCTTATCGGTATTCTGCTGGTTGCCGTGGGTGTCAGCTTTGAAGTCAAGGCCGGAGTCGTGGTACTGGCAGGCGAGGGAGTCGTGCTTGCAGTCTGTAAAGTGCTTCCGAAAATAAAATTCGGTTACATGAAAGTGGGATTTGACGTGACGCTTGTCGTAATCGCCTGTATCTTGTCGTTTGTATTTACAGGACATCTTCAGGGCGTGAGAGAAGGTACAGTGGCAGCGGCTCTGCTGGTAGGACTGATCGCGAAGCAGCTGGGGAAACTGCTGGCAAGGTGGAAGATGGAAGAAATTTGAGAAGCAGGAGGGAGAGCTATATGGAACAGAAAAAAATATGCACCGGTGTGATCGGTGCCGGCGCGATCAGCGATATTTACCTGAAAAATATGATCAACCGGTTTGATAATCTGTATGTGAAGTCCATTTGCGCGGCTCATCTTGAGAGCGCACAGAAGAAAGCGCAGGAGTACGGGATACAGGCGGTTACAATGGAGGAAATGTATGAAGATCCGGAGATCTGCCTTGTAGTAAATCTTACGCCTGCCCATGTTCATTATGACGTGATCAAAGGGGCTCTGGAACACGGAAAACATGTCTATACCGAGAAGACACTGACCGATGACATCAACAAATCAGCAGAACTGGTTCAGCTCGCGCGTGAGAAAGGTCTGTATCTGGGTTCGGCTCCGGATACATTTATGGGAGCGGCTCTCCAGACGGCCAGATCCGCTATTGACAGCGGTCTGTTAGGGGAAATCCATTCCTTTGCAGTCTCTGCTAATCGGAATAATGATATCCTGCTGAGTCTTTTTGATTTCCTGCGCAAGCCGGGCGGCGGAATTGTATGTGATTACGCAGTTTACTACGTGACTGCTCTGGTAAGCCTCCTGGGATCGGTGGCCCGTGTGGGAAGTATTGTCGGTCATCCGTATCCTACTCATGTGAATTGTGTGCCGGGAACGCCGCTGTATGGTCAGACGATGGACACGCCAAATGAAAGTCAGGTCAATGCGGTACTCCAGTTTGAAAACGGAGTGACAGGCACATTCCACATCGATGCAGATTCCGTGATGGAAGATCAGGCTTACTTCACGATCTACGGAACGAAAGGAATCCTGATACTGACCGATCCGAACCAGTTCGGCGGACAGGTGCGCTTTATACCGAATGCTCCGGATCCGGCTGACAGGAAGGAACCATCCGTGCTGCCCGGTGTAAACGAGTACAGCGATAATTCGAGGGGAATCGGTCCTTCGGATCTGGCCGATACGCTCCTGAATGGTACGCCGCTGCGTCCTTCGGCGGAGATGGCATATCACGTACATGAAGTCTTAAATGCCATGCTGGAGGGAGGCGCTACGGGTAGATTTACAGACATCAGATCTTCCTGCGTGAGACCGGAACCTTTACGATATCAGTTCAGCCATGGGGCTGTCTGAGAGAGAAAACCATGCTCGCATGATTTTTCGAACAGGCAGTGCCATTGATATTAGAGATGTAAAAGTATTTTGACAAGCTTTTTTTGAGTGTAAAAGCAAATTGATAGACGGCAGTGTTACTATTGACTATGATATAGGCAGGAAAAGGAGGGCAGGCTATGGATATAGGGAGTAAAGTCAAAAGCGCAAGGATAAATGCAAATCTCACGCAGGAACAAGTTGCTGATTTTCTCAATGTTAGTCGCCAGACAATTTCTAACTGGGAAAAT
>NZ_VMSO01000043.1 GCF_008691045.1 Mediterraneibacter catenae | reverse complement strand
GGAGTTTCCCAAAGTTAAAGATACCACATCAATCCCACGCGGACTTTTGCTCAACCGATACAGCCGGAGGGCTGGATAACAAGAAAAGGCGGTATGCGCCCCGTGGAGGGGTAGCGTACCGCCTTTTCTTGTGGGGGTTTCCAAAGGGGGCAACGCCCCCATTTGGCACACGACTTTGCGAAGCAAAGTGTAGTGTGTTATACGCTCTGCCGGCGTTGCCGTGAAAATGCCGTTGCCGCCGGGGAGGGCAAGGGCATTTGAAGCGGCAGGAAAACAGGGCTGTGCTTGCGTGGCGTGGAGCCGCAAGCGCAGGTCTGGACTCATCAGCAGACAGGGCGTATATGAAAGCCCCAGTTCCTCGTCCTACGCTCCAACTTGTGGACAAAGTGTCCCGAAGTTGTGGCCACACTCCCGGAAAAGTAGCAGGACAACGGGCAACCGTCAAGGCTGAAATGAACGGGTTTACACCCGGCCTTGACCTCCGCCCGCTGTCCCGCTGGATGGGTGGACAAGGCGGCCAATCCCTCAAAGTGCTTGGCCGCTCTCTTTCTGATTTTGAGGTATTCAGTTTTTCAAAATTGAATAATCAAAATAAATTTTTTCGATTGAAAAAATTTTATTTGTTATCATCTTCAATGCCATATTTTTTCTTTTGCCGAATCACATAATTACTGATTTTTTCATCATATAGTGGATACTGGTAATCCAACTGGCATGCCACTTCTGACGAAACCTCCCGGAACAATGCCATACATTGTTCAAAGGATTCCCACATATGGGGATAGGAATCCATATTATAAGTGGACATAAGTCGTTCCCACAATTCCTCTGGGACATATTGCTTCATAAATTTATAGTTTTTTCCCAAACTGAAATGAAATCCCTGTTTGATACCAATCAGCCAGGAAATCATGCGAAGCAATTCTTTTCGTACTATATCATTCATATGGTCAATAGCAAAAAGAATTTCTTTGCGGCATAAGCCCTTTACTACATATGTTGTAGTATTCCAAAATTCATTACAGCAATCGTCAAACATTCTTTGAGTAGGCTTCTGCAAGTGGTAGTCTATATCCGTTGGTATTGGCGGCTTTACGATACGGTTGTCTTTATCCAACAGTAACTTTACCAGTTTATCCCATGTAAAATACTCGTCTATCAGTTCCAGCGGCAGCAAAGTTAAATCTATCTTAACATCATCAGTAAACAGCATTAAATATGAAAATCCCTTTTCTACAGCTGGAAATAATTCCATATCTTCCGGCTTTTGCAGAATCAACCTTTCACCAAATATATCTAGCCATTTATCATCACTTGTGAAGCTGTCCATATCCGTAACAAAAAAAGTAATATCAAAATCCTGAAAATCATCAGGCGGAATATTTGTATTTGTTCTAGATCCTTCCAAAGTAACCATGCGAATGCGTTTGTCTGTTTTTGCAAAATTCAAAACAATATCATAAACTTCCTTTTCTGATCTCATTTTTATCTCCTCCAATTATTGAAATAGGTGTGAAGCCATTTTAGGGCTTTCCCGCCTTGATTACCCTTTAGCAAAGACGGGCGGGACTGTCAACGGCGGCGCATGAAATGCGCCGTTCATCTTGACCGTTGACTGGCTCGGCTGGCTTTGCTATCTTCCTGACAAATGGGAATGTCTAAGATAGTAAAGACGTCCCACATGCAACTCTTTCTTTTATTGCGGAAACCGTATCTTTAATTGTGAATGTAGTTGTGTCTATGACATTTGATTCATATACTCCCAAACCGGAAAATTGCTCCCACATTGTTTCCACTAATTCAATATTTGTTTTTCTATCTAATTTTGAGCGTTCCACAGCTCGCTTCATAGTTTCTTTTTTACTCGCTCTTAATACAATATAGTGTACCTCGTAATCTTCTTGGGCAAGAGCTTTCCATGGCTCCAAAAACCATGGCCCGACAATCCCATCTACAATTACATCATATCCGCCACGAGCATATCGCTTTGCAGCTTCTAAAAAGGCTTCAATGACAACCAGATTTTGCTCGTTGGATTCTGGCAAATGTGGTGGTATTGCGCCTTTGCTTAAGTAATGAAAAAAGTCATCGGTGTGCATATGCACTGATTTATCCATATCTGATTCCTTTGCGACAATTGACGCAGTTGTTGTTTTTCCTGTCCCCGGTGAGCCTGTAATCACAATAATTCTTCCTTGATTCATCTGTATTTTCCCTCACAATTCAAATTTATCACTTTGTTCCTGCCTGCTCAATCATCTTCTTCGCAAACTGCTGGAACATTTCAACAGTTTCTTTATCCATCGGTGTAAGCTGTCCGATCTGTCCAGCTATCATCGCCGTTACATCGTCAATGGAAAGTGGTTTTTGTTTCTGTTCCGCCAGTGCGTCCCGCATGGCTTGGAACATAGCGGCGGTCACAGCTTCTCCCGGCTGTTCCCCGTTGTCAATGTCTTTCTTAATGTCCCGCAGGATAGCCAGGAACACATTTTTGATTTTTTCAATCTCCGCTTCATGTTCCCCTATCTTTTGGGCGTTCAAAAGCTGTAAATCCTGCTTCGCTTCTGCCCGGTGTTCCGGGTGTTCTTTCATCAGGTCGGACAGGGAAGCCGTTGCCATCTCGATAAGCTGGTTTCTTGCTGTTATGCCCTTTGCCGCCGTATCCTGAAAATAAATCCGTATCAAATCTATCAGCTTAGGAAAATTCCTGTGTTCCAACAGGCGGTTGAGGATTTGCACATCAACAGCACCCGTCACAAGCCCCCTCACGGCTCCCTCGGACAAGCCTAATTCAGAAATATCGTAGCTTTTACGAACGCTCACGGTAGACAAGCCCAGTATGTAGTCTGTCGATACCTTAAATTCCTTTGCCACACCTATGAGAATATC
Source organism: Mediterraneibacter catenae (assembly GCF_008691045.1). Lineage (GTDB taxonomy): Bacteria > Bacillota > Clostridia > Lachnospirales > Lachnospiraceae > Mediterraneibacter > Mediterraneibacter ornithocaccae. Next base: position 4,568 of record NZ_VMSO01000043.1, on the reverse strand, counting down.
ACTGCTGACCGTTCTTGTTTCGCCGCTGACAATGCGGCTCAACTGGGAAGCGGAAACGCCTATCTTCTCCGCAAGTTCCTTTTGTGTGATGTGGTTCCCGTTGCATAAATCGGAAATCCGCTGTCCGGGCGTTCCGGGTAAAGCCATAGATACGCACCTCCTCCGCATACTTCCATTATACAGAATGATTGCAAAAATGCAATTTCCAAAGTGTAAACTTCATCAAAATGCAATTCTCGCAATATTCCGGGAATTGCATTTTTTTCGTGTAGACTTAGGGTAGTTCATCGATGGACGGCACCTTGAAAACAGAATGACCGTCCGAAAAGGAATACCCCGGCTGGGGAAGCACCGCAAGGAGTCGGACTTCGGGACAAAATGTCCCGAAGTTGCGAGGAGCGTGCCAACGCCGGAACACGCCGCAGGAATGGGGCAGGAAACCTTTTCGGGGAGAACGGCAACGGAAAGCAAAATGGAGGGAACGCATGAGAGATAACCCCTATAAAGACTTGCCGCCGCTGGAACGCAGGCCGGACGGTTCCCTTTACCGCATGACCCCGGCGCAGAGAAAACAGGCGGCCAGCCTGATACGCCGGGAGTGCTGTTGCTGTGAGGACGGCAACTGCATTGTCCTTGACGATGGGGACACCTGCACCTGTCCGCAGACGATTTCTTTCTCGGTCTGCTGTAAGTGGTTCCGCTGGGCGGTCTTGCCGCTGGACGGGACGCTGGAAGCGGAGATTTTCCGGGATAAGGACTTGAAACGCTGTGAGGTCTGCGGCGGTGTGTTCGTCCCCAAATCCAACCGGGCAAAATACTGCCCCGGCTGTGCCGCCAGAGTTCACAGGCGGCAGAAAACAGAAAGTGAACGGAAAAGGAGGTCTGCTGTGGACAGTTAGGAGCGAAAAAAGCCTTGATTTATCAGGCTTCGCAAGCCCCAAACCGGGGCTGGTGGTATAAAGTATCGCCCGCCCCGGAAAACGGGCTTCTAACCGTCCACAAAACGCACTATGACAAATACCATCTATATCCATCAGCCGGAAAAGGCGTTCAGCTTCACCCGGCTCCCGAATTTCCTCTTTGAAGCCCCCACATTCAAGCCCTTGTCCAACGAGGCAAAGGTTCTGTACGCCTTTATCCTGCGCCGGACAGAGTTATCCCGCAAGAATGGGTGGGCGGATGATTGCGGACGGATTTATCTGTACTATCCCATCTGCGAGGTGGTTGACCTGCTCCACTGTGGGCGGCAGAAAGCGGTAAACACCCTGCGGGAACTGCAATACGCCGGGCTGGTGGAGATCCAGAAGCAGGGCTGTGGAAAACCCAACCGCATTTTCCCAAAATCCTATGAAGCGGTTCCAAACACCGACTTCAAGAAATCCGGTTCTGGTACGCCGGAGGGCTGAAAACCGTACTTATGAAGTGAGGAAATCACTCCCCGGAAGTACGAAAACCGGACGGTATATAGAAATACAAAGATTAAAAAGATTTATTTATATTCTATCCATTCCAATCCTATCCGAGCTAATTTCTGCGGGATTTTCCCTGTGGAAAACCCCGGATAGGAAAGGAATGGGGAAAGGAGCAGAATGGCACAACACGCAATTTTGCGGTTTGAGAAGCACAAGGGCAACCCGGCAAGGCCGCTGGAAGCCCATCACGAAAGACAGAAAGAACAATACGCCAGCAACCCCGACATTGACACAAGCCGGAGCAAGTACAACTTTCATATCGTCAAGCCAGAGGGCAGGTACTATCATTTCATTCAAAACCGCATTGAACAGGCCGGGTGCCGAACCCGCAAGGACAGCACACGGTTTGTCGATACGCTGGTAACTGCCAGCCCGGAGTTTTTCAAGGGGAAATCCCCAAAGGAGATACAGGCGTTTTTCCAGAGGGCGGCGGACTTCCTCATTGGCCGGGTAGGACGGGAAAATATCGTGTCGGCGGTGGTACACATGGACGAGAAAACGCCCCACCTGCATTTGACCTTTGTTCCGCTGACAAAGGACAACCGCCTGTGTGCAAAGGAGATTATCGGCAACCGGGCAAACCTGACGAAGTGGCAGGACGATTTTCACGCCTATATGGTGGAGAAATATCCTGACTTGGAGCGTGGGGAGAGCGCCAGCAGGACAGGCCGGAAGCATATCCCCACCCGGCTTTTCAAACAGGCGGTTTCCCTCTCCCGGCAGGCAAGAGCCATTGAAGCCACACTGGACGGCATTAACCCGCTGAACGCCGGAAAGAAAAAAGAGGAAGCCCTCTCCATGCTGAAAAAGTGGTTCCCGCAGATGGAGAATTTCTCCGGGCAGTTGAAAAAGTACAAGGTCACAATCAATGACCTGCTGGCGGAGAATGAGAAGTTGGAAGCAAGGGCAAAGGCCAGCGAAAAAGGAAAGATGAAAGATACGATGGAACGGGCAAAGCTGAAAAGCGAACTGGACAATTTACAGCGGCTGGTTGACCGTATCCCGCCGGATATACTGGCGGAACTGAAACGTCAGCAGCGGCACACGGTAAAGGAAAGGTGATAGATATAAGCAGAAATTTTCGCCGCCTCTGTGCGGCATTGTACCTTGAAAACTGAATATGGAGGACACTGGATGGCAAAAAGTGAAAGCGATATTTTTACACCCCGAACAGGGCAGGTTATACAAGCAGAGAACGGCACGCAGTATTTTGTATGTGGGAACAACCGTATAAAAATCTCCGAACACTTCGCCGCAGGCGGGAAGCCCCTCGGTGATCTGATTGTAGATGTGGTGCGGCATACCGCAGAAAAAGCCGCTTCAACCTGATAGCCCATCATTGATAACACGCCCACGCTTATGATATAATTGCCATAGAGCAAAAGTATTGTAAGCGTGGGTTGTTTCTTTAGAAGGAGGATTTTTACGGTGAAACAACCTTACAATACTACGATTTACAACACGGCGCTTTATATGAGATTGAGCCGGGACGATGAACTGCAAGGAGAAAGCGGGAGTATTCAGACACAACGCATGATGCTCCGGCAATATGCCGCCGAGCATGGCCTGAATGTCATAGATGAATATATCGACGATGGATGGTCTGGAACGAACTTTGACAGGCCGGATTTTCAGAGAATGATTGATGACATTGAGGACGGGAAAATCAACTGCGTTGTTACGAAGGATTTATCCCGCTTAGGCAGAAACTACATTCTGACCGGCCAGTACACGGAAATCTACTTTCCCAGCAAAGGCGTCCGCTATATCGCTGTCAATGACAATGTGGACACCATCAACGGAGAGAATGAGCTTGCCCCATTCCTCAACATTCTGAATGAAATGCACGCCCGCCAGACCAGCAAAAAGGTAAAGGCGGCCATGCGGACACGGTTCGCAAATGGCGCACACTATGGAGCCTATGCTCCGCTTGGCTATGTCAAAGACCCAGATAAGAAAGGCCATCTTCTGATTGACCCGGAAACAAGGTGGATTATCGAAAAGATTTTTGACCTTGCCGTTCATGGCCGGGGAGCCGCCAGCATTACACGGATTTTGGTCGAAGAAAAAGTACCTACTCCCGGCTGGCTGAATTTCCAGAGATACGGCACTTTCGCAAATATCTATGCCGGAGCGCCGGAGGAAAAAGCCTATGCGTGGACGATAGCGCAGGTGAAAAGTATTCTGAAAGAGGAAACCTATATCGGACACAGCGTCCACAATAAGCAGACCAACATTTCATTCAAAAACAAGAAGAAAGTACGCAAGCCAAAAGAGGAATGGTATCGTGTGGAGAACACCCACGAAGCGATTATTTCCGAAGATGTGTTCCGTCAAGTACAGGAGCAGATTTGCAACAGGCGCAGACGGCAGAAGAACGGCACAACACAGATATTTTCCGGGCTGGTAAAATGTGCGGACTGCGGCTGGTCGCTGGCCTATGGTATGAACAGCCAGAACAAAAATCCCTATGCCCACTACCATTGTAGCAAGTACGGGCAAGGATTGCACCAGTGTTCCATGCACTATATCCGCTATGATGTGCTTTACGCCTATGTCCTTTCCCGTCTGCAATACTGGTCTGTGCTGGCACAGCAGGATGGGGACAAACTTCTGAAACGGCTACTTAACGCCAGCGACAAGGAACGCAATACTGCAAGGAAGCGGCAGACAGCCGAACTGAAAAAGGCGGAAAAGCGCAAAGCAGAAGTAGACACCCTGTTTGCAAAAATGTATGAGGACTGGTCTGCCGGACGCATTACAGAATACAATTTCAATATGCTGTCCGAAAAGTATCAGGGCGAACAGCGAGAATTGGACGTAAAAATTGAACGGCTTCACGAAGCGATGGAGACCGCCGCCCAGACAGCGGTTGACGCTGAAAAGTGGATAGGTCTGATGAAACAGTATGTCAATCCCACAGAATTGACGGCTGAACTTCTGAATACGCTGATTGAAAAAATCCTTGTCCATGAAGCGGTCAAAAGTGAGGACGGAAGCCGGGAACAGGAAGTGGAAATCTTCTACCGCTTTATCGGCAAAATCGAATGACACATCTTGAGATACCCAACAATATCTTTAACTAAGGGAAACGGG
>NZ_VMSO01000042.1 GCF_008691045.1 Mediterraneibacter catenae | reverse complement strand
CGTGGATACGTGAATTGTCTGTGCTGTATCAATCTGTTTTGTGCTGTTTTTCAATTATGAGCCTGTACGATAAATCCGAAATTACATCATACCCATTCCAGCGCCGCCTGCCGGTGCTGCCGGCTGTGGCTCTTTGATCGTGGATACTACGGACTCTGTTGTGAGCAGTGTAGATGCAACGCTTGTTGCGTTCTGCAGAGCACTTCTTGTAACCTTTGCAGGATCCAGGATTCCATTCTCTACCATATCTACATACTCTTCTTTGTAAGCGTCAAATCCTGTTCCCGGCTCTGACTCTCTTACTTTATTTACAATGACTGCTCCTTCAAGACCTGCATTTGCAGCGATCTGATACAGCGGAGCCTCAAGAGCTTTCAGGATGATCCTTGCGCCTGTCTTCTCGTCGCCTTCCAGCTCTTCTGTCATCTTGGCAACTTCTTTTGCTGCATGGATATATGCAGATCCGCCACCTGCGATGATTCCTTCTTCAACTGCTGCTCTTGTAGCATTCAGAGCGTCTTCCATACGGAGTTTTGCTTCTTTCATCTCTGTCTCTGTAGCTGCACCTACGCGGATAACTGCTACGCCGCCAGCCAGTTTTGCAAGTCTCTCCTGAAGTTTCTCTCTGTCGAAGTCAGATGTTGTCTCTTCGATTGCTTTCTTGATCTGAGCGATTCTGTCGTTGATTGCGTTCTTGTCTCCGCATCCGTCAACGATGACTGTGTTCTCTTTCTGTACTTTAACAGATTTTGCACGTCCGAGCTGATCCATTGTCGTCTCTTTCAGATCAAGTCCGAGCTCCTCGGAGATTACCTGGCCGCCTGTCAGGATAGCGATATCCTGAAGCATCTCTTTTCTTCTGTCGCCGTATCCCGGTGCTTTAACTGCAACAACATTGAATGTTCCACGCAGTTTATTTACGATCAGAGTTGTAAGAGCCTCTCCTTCGATATCTTCAGCAATGATGAGAAGTCTTGCTCCGGACTGTACAACCTGCTCAAGAAGCGGCAGGATATCCTGGATATTGGAAATCTTCTTGTCAGTGATCAGGATATACGGATCCTCAAGAACAGCCTCCATCTTCTCCATATCTGTTGCCATATAAGCGGAAATGTATCCGCGGTCAAACTGCATACCTTCTACAAGATCCAGTTCTGTCTGCATTGTCTTGGACTCTTCGATCGTGATAACACCGTCATTGGAAACCTTCTCCATTGCATCGGCTACCATCTCGCCTACAGCCTCGTCTCCTGAGGAAACAGCAGCAACTCTTGCAATCTGCTCTTTGCCTTTTACTTTGCTGCTCATGGCCTGGATTGCCTCAACAGCTTTGTCTGTCGCTTTCTTCATACCTTTTCTCAGTACGATCGGGTTAGCGCCGGCCTCAAGGTTCTTCATACCTTCATGTACCATCGCCTGTGCCAGAACTGTAGCTGTTGTAGTACCGTCTCCGGCAACATCATTTGTCTTAGAAGCAACTTCTCTGATGAGCTGTGCTCCCATGTTTTCAAATCCGTCTTCCAGCTCGATCTCTTTTGCGATCGTAACACCATCATTTGTGATCAGCGGTGCGCCGAAAGATTTGTCAAGGACAACGTTTCTTCCTTTTGGTCCAAGTGTAACTTTTACTGTATCTGCCAGCTGGTTCACGCCTTTTTCCAATGCTGCTCTGGCTTCAGCTCCGTATTTGATTTCCTTTGCCATGTCAATACATCTCCTTAATTTCAGTTATTGATAAAATTTCTTTTTATATCAGTCTTGTCAAATGATTTCAATATTTATGCTTCAACGATTGCCAGAATATCATTCTGTTTTACGATGATATACTCTTCACCGTCCAGCTCAACATCTGTTCCCGCATATTTGGAGTAGATTACTTTGTCGCCGACTTTAACCTGCATCACTACTTCTTTTCCATCTATATTTCCGCCAGGTCCTACAGCGATAACCTCTGCCTCCTGGGGTTTCTCTTTTGCCTGTCCCGGAAGAACGATACCGGATTTTGTTGTCTCTTCTGCTTCTAACTGTTTTAAAACAATTTTGTCACCTAATGGTACTAACTTCATTGTAATTCCTCCTTGATTTTGTTTTGTTAGCACTCATTTCTCACGAGTGCTAAACCTCATGAATATAAAATAGCACTCCACTTTCAATTTGTCAACACAGTTTACAAGGTTTTTATATTTTATAACAACAGTTCAGTCATCTGATGTCAGGAGACGGATTTATGCTTGCATAAGAATCCGGCGACTGACAGACAGATGTGCTGAGCGCCGGTTTAGGAGCAAAGCAGCGGCGCAGCCGCAATAAGCACGACAGTGCGGCTTAGCGAGTGGCGCGGGCTGAACTGTTACGTTTTCTATAGACAAACAAAACGTGCCCTCAGGCACGTTTCGTCATCTTTCTTCCTTCGTATACATTATAAAAGCCATTCTCTATTCTGAACTTTAACAGATTTCTGTCTTCCTGACAGTACCGTTCTTTTACTACTCCGGTACAGTATAGAAGCTCGGTACGCGTCGATATATAACATCTGTACTTTGCATCCAGGGAGATAGCCTCCAGTTTGTCTTCCATCAATTCCAGATATATGAAATCTTCCTCCGGATCATATTTCCGGACTCTGCACTGGCGTGTCGAATCATCAAAAATACCATCGGCAGAGAGGATCTTTTCCATTCTGAGATCAACAGGATTTCCTTCGTACATAGCTCAGCCCTCCAGCCTACATCCGCTCTTTTTTAATCTTTTCAAGCTCCGTAAACACATAGTCGTTAAGAACTTTGATATAGGTGCCCTTCATACCGGATGAACGGGATTCGATTACGCCTGCACTCTCGAATTTGCGGAGTGCATTGACGATCACCGAGCGTGTGATTCCCACACGGTCCGCCACCTTGCTTGCCACAAGAATTCCTTCAGTGCCGCCAAGCTCATCAAAGATATGTATGATCGCCTCGAGTTCAGAGAACGACAGAGTGCTGATCGCGGACTGCACGATGTGCTCTTTTCTTGTCTCCTCGGCATTTTCTTCATTTACCGAACGCAGCATCTCAAGCCCTACCACCGCAGTACCGTATTCACTCAGTATGATATCATCAATAGAGTAGGCGGAATCCTGCTTATAGATAAACAATGTTCCAAGACGCTCCCCCGCAATATCAATCGGAGTAACGATCGCCTGACACCCCTGCACCGCATCAGCTGAAAATCCGAGAGTTTCCAGGTTAACATTTTCCTTTGTAGAAAGAATACTCAAAAGACGCTCATTCAACATTGCATCAATATGTGAACCGACTGCTTCTGTAATCAGTTCATGAATCTCTCTCACGTTCGGACATTTACTCACTCCGAGAATTTTGCCCTTCCGGCTGACCACAAGTACATTCGAATCAAGTATCTCTGTAAGGACAGCACAGATATCGTTAAATACTACTTTGCTCGAATTGTTATTATGGAGCAGCTTATTGATCTTTCTTGTCTTGTCTAATAATTGTACGCTCATTATTTCCTCCGCATATCTTCTGTATATCACAATTGTATATACAAATTCTGATAAATCACTGGATAAACATATGTTATCATACAATTTTCAGAATAGCAATGCAATTTCACTCTTTTATTCTTTCTTTTTATTTAATGCGGTGACATACCCGCATTTTTCGTCAGCACAGACCAGCTTATTTCCTTTTTCAAGCATGTATCCGCCACATTCAGGACATTTTTCTTTAGATGGTTTCTGCCAGGACATGAACTCACACTCCGGATTATTCTCGCATCCGTAATATTTTCTGCCTTTTTTCGTCTTACGGATCACTACATCCTTGCCGCAGACTGGACACGGAACACCGATTTTTTCCAGATACGGCTTCGTATTGCGGCACTCCGGGAATCCCGGACACGCAAGGAATTTACCGTGCGGGCCATATTTGATGACCATATTCCTGCCGCATTCTTCGCAGATAACATCTGTCACTTCATCCTCGATCTTAACTGTTTCAAGCTCTTTTTCCGCTTTCTGTACAGCTTCCTCAAGATCCGGATAGAAGTTACGTATGATTTCTTTCCATTCCACTTTTCCTTCTTCAACCATATCGAGAAGGCCTTCCATGTTGGCAGTAAAATTCACATCCACAATACTCGGGAAAGACTGTTTCATCATATTGTTGACCACTTCCCCGATCTCGGTCAGATACAGATTCTTCGCCTCTTTTGTCACATATCTCCTGCCGAGAATAATAGAAATCGTGGGCGCATAAGTACTGGGCCGTCCGATTCCCAGTTCCTCAAGAGCCTTGACAAGGCTTGCCTCAGTATAATGTGCCGGAGGCTGAGTGAAGTGCTGTTTAGGATCAAGTTCCTCTTTTGTCAGCACAGAATCCATACTCAGATTTCCTACAAGCACATTGCTCTCTTCTTTTTCTTCGTCAGCCTCTGTGTATACAGAGCGGAAACCGTCAAACAGCAGCTTGGATGCCGACACAGTAAAGCAGTATTCATCCGCGCCGATCTTCACAGAAGTCGCCTCGTATCGCGCCGGATTCATGCGGCTTGCAGCAAAACGTTTCCAGATCAGCTGATACAGCCTGAACTGGTCTCGCGTCAGAGAGTCTTTCAGCGATGCCGGCGTCCTTGTTATATCTGTCGGACGGATTGCCTCGTGCGCATCCTGTATTTTCTTGCCGCCGTTAGGAGCCTCCTGCCTTGGCGCCGCATACTCTTTTCCATAATTTGAAGAAATATATTCTCTTGCAGCTGCGTCAGCTTCATCTGCGATTCTTGTAGAATCCGTACGCAGGTAGGTGATGACACCGACAGTTCCGTTTCCTTTGATATCTACACCCTCATAGAGCTGCTGGGCTATACGCATTGTCTTCTGAGTCCCGAAATTCAACGCCTTTGCAGCCTCCTGCTGAAGCGTACTGGTAGTAAACGGCAACGGTGCCTTTCGGATACGTTCTGTCGTTTTAATATCTGTTATCCTGTACTGGGCATTCTCGATTTTTCGAAGAATTTCATTTAACTCTTCTTCAGAACGGATTGTGATCTTTTTCTTATCTGTTCCATAAAATCTTGCTACAAGCGGCCGTTTCTCCCCTTTGATCTTAAGAACAGCGTCCAGCGTCCAGTACTCTTCCGGGATAAACGCATTGATTTCATCCTCTCTGTCCGCAACGAGCCGAAGCGCAACAGACTGGACACGTCCGGCACTCAGCCCGCGCTTTACTTTTGCCCAGAGAAGCGGACTGATCAGATATCCCACCATGCGGTCAAGAACACGTCTGGCCTGCTGTGCATCGACCAGGTTCATGTCGATATCACGCGGAGCCTTAAGCGATGCCTTCACTGCATTTTTGGTAATTTCGTTAAATGTGATACGGCGCATCTTCTTCTCATCCAGCTTAAGTGCAGCTGCAAGATGCCATGAAATCGCCTCTCCTTCCCGGTCAGGGTCGGTCGCCAGATACACTTTATCCGACTTTTTCACTTCTTTTCTCAGACTTGCAAGAATATCTCCCTTGCCGCGTATCGTAATGTATTTCGGCTCATAATCATGCTCGATATCAATGCCGAGTGAACTCTTCGGCAGATCCCGTACATGTCCCTGAGATGCTGCGACCGTATAATTACTTCCCAAAAATTTCTTGATCGTCTTTACTTTCGCAGGTGACTCCACGATAACAAGATAATGCGCCATAAAACTGACTCCCTCCATTGGCCGGCTTATGCCCTATATTCTGAAATAACATAATAATTCTTTGATATTTCCCGTACATATCCCTGCAGTTCCAGAGAGATAAGTTTCTCCAGAACTTCCCTGATATTCAGTTTTGTCTCACGGACAAGCTGATCCAGACTCTTGGGATACAAACCGAGACAACTATACACCAATTTTTCGGCACTTTCAAGCATTTTTTCATTTTTGGTTTCCTTTTTGCTCTCCTTTTCCGTCCTGTTTTTTCCGATTCCCCACTCTTCCAGGAGCAGCTCCGGAGTGAGCAGAATCCCCGCGCCCTGGCGGATCAAGTGGTTGCAGCCGTCGCTTAATGCACTGTTCACCGGTCCGGGAAGTGCATAGATATCTTTTCCCTGTTCCAAAGCCAGATCGACTGTGATGAGCGATCCACTCTTTTGCCCTGCCTCCATTACCAGAACAACATCGGACAATCCGCTTATGATCCGGTTACGGGCAGGAAAATTATAGGCAAGCGGTGCCATTCCCGGCGGCTGTTCCGATATGATCCCTCCTCCCTGCTCCAAAATATCAACATACAGACCGATATGTTCTCTTGGGTAGCACACGTCCACGCCTGATCCCAGCACAGCGAACGTCCGGCCTCCTGCAAGCAAGGCCCCCCGGTGTCCCATCCCGTCTATCCCTCTCGCCATCCCGCTGATAATCTCTACTCCGCACGCCGCAAGCGCCTGCGCGAAGTCAATAGCGTATTTTTCACCGTATGGCGTGCACCGTCTCGCGCCGATGACCGCAGCTTTTCTGGTCTGTACCTGCGGCAGATTTCCTTTCACATAAAGAGCATACGGATAATCTGCAATCTCTTTCAGTCGTTCCGGATACTCTCCGGAAAAATACGGAACAAACCGGATGTTCTTTTCACACATTCTTTTATAGTCTGTGCGAAAATCGCTGTTTTCCTGCGCCTGCATAATTTTATTTCTGTCATTCTCATTCAAGAACTCAAATCGGCGTAATTGTGTTTCTTCCATATAATAAATCGCTTCCGCTGTTTTCATACATTCTCTCAGCCTGATCTTTTTATTAGCATACACGCCCTGTATGCCCGCCAGCCAGAACTCATATTCCATAACCTATCTCCTCCAGTATTTCCGGTCCACCATTCTGTATCCGAGTGCTTCTCGCAAATGCTCCTCCCTGATCTGCTCTTCACCTTCCAGATCGGCGATCGTACGCGCCGTCTTTATAACTCTGTGATATGCGCGTACACTCAATTCCATCATTGTAAATGCGCGTTCCATAAGTTTATCACCGGACGCCCCCAGTCTGCAGTAACGTTTCAGTCCGTCAATTCCCAGCATAGCGTTCGTTGTAATCTCCGTTCCCCTGTAGCGTTCTTTCTGTATTTCCCTTGCCCGGCACACCCGCTTTCTGATGTCCGCAGAGCTCTCACACTTCTTTTCTTCTGTCAGCTCCTCATACTTTATCCTGGGCGCCTCAGCGCACAGATCGATCCTGTCCAGAAATGGATGGCTGATTCTACTCAGATACATCTGTATCTGCGCCGGTGTACATGTACACTTCTCCGGATCAGGATAATGTCCGCACGGACACGGATTCATCGCCGCAACCAGCATAAAATCTGCCGGAAAGGCATAGTTTCCGTGTACCCTTGTTATCCGGATACTGCGCTCTTCCAGCGGCTGCCGAAGCACTTCCAGCACACTTTTCCTGAATTCCGGCAGTTCATCCAGAAACAGCACGCCTCCGTGGGCAAGACTGATCTCTCCCGGATGAGGGACCAGCCCTCCGCCGATCAGCGCAGCCTTTGTAGCTGTATGGTGTACTTTCCTGAAAGGTCTCGTACGTATCAAAGGGGATTCCTTATTTAAAAGTCCAAGCACACTATAAATCTTTGTAATCTCCATACTTTCTTCTAAATCCAAAGGCGGTAAAATGCCTGCAACGCACTTTGCAATCGTTGATTTTCCGCTTCCGGGAGGCCCGATCATCAGGAGATTATGTCCTCCTGATACTGCGATCTCCGCCGCTCTTTTTACGTTTTCCTGTCCCCTTATCTCAGAAAAATCCGGTACGTACCTGCTATTTCCTTCCGGTTCAAAGGATGGTCCCCCCTGCTTCATCTCTCCTTTCCCGACATTACACACTGTATTTGTTATCATTCGTACTCCATTGTCCGACACAGCATATCCCCTACTGCCTTTCAGGAAATCAACAGCTTCCTGAAGGTTTTCCACGCCAATGACTTGAAGTCCTTTTACGAGAGCTCCTTCCGTCTCATTGTCCTTTGGAATGATACAGCATCTGATCCCACTTTCAAAAGCAGTCATTGCCGCCGGTAATATTCCGGGCACTTTTCTTACCCGGCCATCCAGGCTCAGTTCCCCGATAATAAGGCACTTTTCCGCCCTTCCGGATGGTATCTGTCCCAGCGATGTCAAAATTGCGACCGCAATCGGAAGGTCAAACGATGCTCCTCTCTTCCTGAGCGTGGCCGGTGACAGATTGATCACCGTGCGCTTTGCCGGATAGTCATAACCCGAATTTCTGATAGCAGTGCGCACTCGTTCTCCCGCTTCTTTGACCTCTGACGACAGATATCCCACCATGTGAAATACCGGCAGTCCATTAGATACATCCGCTTCCACCCGGACAACTTCTGCTGTCAGTCCTTCGATAGCCGCGGATAAAATTGTACTAAAACTCATCTGTACCCCTTTCTCCGGAGCACAATGACAATATACCTGTATAAAAAACCTGCTTAAAACACTGAGATTCCCGGCCGATCCGGCCAGATGCCCTCCCTCAAGGGCAAGATTGCCGAAGATGAATTTCTTCGAAAATGTATGTTCATCATACTTCATACCATCAGCCAGTGTCAATATGCATTTTCACACTGTGTCCATCTTTTATATGGAAAAGCACAATCCTCCGCTTTTTTTCATAAACTATACCAAATGTGCTAAGAGGTGTCATCGTGCAGTCTTTTCCCAATCCCCTCACTCCCTCGGAAGAAAAATATTACATCCAGAAATACACGGAGGGCGACCTCGAGGCAAAACACATCCTGATTGAACGCAACCTAAGACTCGTAGCTCATGTAATCAAAAAATATCAGAATCTCGAAGAAGACCCTGAGGATCTGATCTCGATCGGAACAATCGGACTGATCAAGGCAGTAGTGACATTTAATCCCGATAAAGGCAACCGGCTTGCCGCTTATGCATCGCGCTGTGTGGAAAACGAAATACTTATGCATCTCCGTTCAAAAAAGAAAGTCTCGAAAGAAATCTCTTTGTACGAACCGATCGGAACAGACCGCGAAGGTAATGAAATCAAGCTCTATGATATTATCGAGACAGATGACGTTGATGTCCCTGAAAAAATCTATCTCAAAGAAAATATACAGAAACTCTATGAAAAAGTCGAAAACGAGCTTTCCGCCAGAGAAAAGCTCGTTTTAAAAATGCGGTATGGGCTGTATAACGGAGAGGAATACACACAGCGGGAAATTGCCAGGCAGATCGGGATTTCCCGCTCTTACGTCTCAAGGATAGAGAAGAGCGCGATTGAGAAACTGCGGGAGCACTTCAAAGAAGAATGAAATTCCGG
>NZ_VMSO01000041.1 GCF_008691045.1 Mediterraneibacter catenae | reverse complement strand
TAGGGCGCCAGCCCGCGACTGAGATGAAGCGAAGCGGAATCGAAGTTGTGCACGGCGGAAGCTAGGCCGGTAATAGGGCGCCAGCCCGCGACTGAGATGGAGCGGAGCGAAATCGAAGTTGTGCACGGCGGAAGCTAGGCCGGTAATAGGGCGCCAGCCCGCGACTGAGATGGAGCGGAGCGAAATCGAAGTTGCGCACGGCGGAAGCTAGGCCGGTAATAGGGCGCCAGCCCGCGACTGAGATGGAGCGGAGCGAAATCGAAGTTGTGCACGGCGGAAGCTAGGCCGGTAATAGGGCGCCAGCCCGCAATTTATATCTCGATTTCCGTTACATTTGCAATCCGCATCTCGGAATACAGTATCACCATATCTCCCTCCCTCAGTATTAGGTTTCCGTTCGGGATCAGGACTCTTTCTTTTCGCTTTACAAGCACGATGACGGAATGTCTGGATATATCCAGATCACGTATCCGCTGGCCGTTCCACGGGTTGTTTTTCTGCAGTATGATTTCTTTGAGCCGAATATGTTCTTTATCCTGGAAGGATTCGGCAGCCAGTACCATCACGTCATCCTGCCGCAGGACGAGATTGCCGCGGGGGACGAGGACACGGTGGTTGCGCTGTACAACGGCAACGATGACACGCTCGGGCAGATGCAGCTGGGCGATGCTCTTGTTCACCCAGGGATCCCGGGCTGTGAGGTGGATCCTGATAAAGTGTACGTCGGCCTCCTGTCCGTATTCCGCAATGCGCTTGATGCGGGAATACTGGTCTACAAAACCTGCGGATATGATACCGGTTGGTATAGCCACCATGCCGACACCGAGGAATGTAATAAAGATGCCGAATAACTTGCCAAGTGTAGTGATAGGATAAATATCTCCGTACCCTACTGTGAGCAGGGTGGAGGCGGACCACCAGATTCCGGAAAAGGCATTGGTAAATACTTCCGGCTGCGCCTCGTGCTCCAGACTGTACATGCACAGACTGGATGCCAGCATAAGGATGAGGATAGTAAATACGGAGGAAAAGAGCTGTTGTCTCTTGCTGTTCAGTACATCCGTGATCAATTTTAGTGAGTCATAATATGCATTGATCCGGAACAGACGGAATACGCGCATGACTCTCAGCATGCGGAATGCCACGGCTCCTGACGGGAAGAAGAACGGCAGGTAATATGGCAGAAATGAGAGCATGTCTATGATTCCGGTGAATGAGAGTACGTATTTCCTGACCGCTCCCGGGCCGTGTGCTTCCGGATACATATATTTTGCCGTGCATAATCTGAGTATGTAATCAATGCAGAACAGCGCCACTGTAACATTTTCTATAGCTGTCAGAAGCTCTCCGTATTCTGCCCGGTATGACTCGTAAGTATACATGATACTGACCGTCAGATTTATGATAATGGTCATAAGATATATGACATCGTAAACCCTGGCCGCATGGTCGATTCCGGCCCGTACTTCCAGGATCTCGTAGATCCGGTATCTGATATGTTCTCTCTTCTTTTTATCCATAGTACGGCATCTCCCTTTAGTGACTAAAATAAGGCTGCACATCAGTCCGAAGTGTAATGATGTACAGCCTTGTCTGTCTGAAAAAGTTATTTTACTGTAATTTCTTTCCTGTCAGCATCTCATAGCTCTGCAGATATTTATCAATCGTTTTTTCAACGATATCTTCCGGAAGTGTCCAGTCGTTGTCCGGATTGGCTTTGAGCCAGTCGCGTGCAAACTGTTTGTCAAAGGAAGGCTGTCCGTGTCCCGGCTCATATCCGTCAGCAGGCCAGAATCTGGAGCTGTCCGGAGTGAGCATTTCATCGCCGAGTACGATATTTCCGTCCTCATCCAGACCGAATTCAAATTTTGTGTCTGCAATGATAATGCCGCGGCTCAGAGCGTAATCAGCACACTTTTTGTAAAGGGCGATCGTGTAGTCACGGAGTTTCTGTGCATATTCTTCGCCTTTGCCCGGAAATGCCTTTTCCAGATGCTCGATACTCTGCTCGTAAGAAATATTCTCGTCGTGGTCGCCGATCTCGGCTTTTGTGGATGGTGTGTAGATTGGTTCCGGAAGCTTGTCGGATTCTTTCAATCCTTCCGGGAGTCTGATTCCGCATACAGTGCCGTCCTTCTGATAGCTTGCCCAGCCGCTGCCGGTTATGTAGCCGCGGACAATGCACTCTACAGGAAGCATCTGAAGCTTTTTACACATCATGCTGTTGCCATCGAACTGCGGCTGACGGAAGAACTCCGGCATTTCATTTACATCGGTTGTGATCATGTGGTTCGGCAGGATGTCGCTTGTCATGTCGAACCAGAATTTTGACATCTGTGTCAGGACAGTTCCTTTCTTTGTGATAGTGTTTTTAAGGATCACATCAAAGCAGCTGATGCGGTCCGTAGCTACAAGAATCAGGCTGTCGCCGTTATCATAGATTTCACGTACTTTACCTTCTTTGATTGGTTTCATTTTATACACCTCGTCAATTTCATGATTTAGTATCCTCTTGCGGTGGAAGAAGAAACTTCTATATATAAGAGTAGACAAAACAGCAGGAAAATACAAGTGTTTTATTCATTATAAGTATTCATTATGAGTTATAAGTAAAATTGCGGCGGGGATGGATAAATTATGATATAATCTATTAGATTAATGCGCGGATATGTATCTGTGCGGAAAAAGAGAAATGAGAGGGTTAGTTGATGGGGAAACGCAGGACCAGACGAGGACAAAGCGGACGGAGTGCCCGCAATGGCAGAAAATATATCCTGGGAGGTATTGCGGCTGTCGTGGTTATAATAGCAGCGGCGGCAGTACTTTGGCAGTTCTTTGGAAAAGCGGACAGCGGAAAGGATAAAGAAGCATCACAGAATGGAGCCGGACAGACGGTTCAAAGCGGTGAAAAGACAGATCAGGCTGATGATGCGGGCGAAGGAGAGGAAAAGCAATCTGATGAGACAGCCGGACGGGAAGACAGCAGTGTGGAGGTTAAAGCCGGGGAAATTCTGGAGTCTATGACACTTGAAGAAAAGGTGTGCCAGCTCTTTATGATCACGCCGGAGGCACTGACAGGTGTAGGGACAGTTGTCCAGGCAGGGACAAGTACAAAGAATGCGATAGACCAATATCCGGTGGGCGGTTTGATTTATTTTTCTCAGAATCTGCAGGATCCGGATCAGACAAGGACGATGCTTGCCAATACGCAGCAATATGCAAAAGAGCGGACGGGATTCCCGATATTTCTGTCTGTGGATGAAGAAGGCGGACAGGTGGCGCGCGTTGGAAGCAATCCTGCATTCGGTGTGGAGAAGATCGGAAACATGAGTGATGTGGGAAGCAGAGGAGATACTCAGGAAGCGTATGAGGTCGGAAGCACGATCGGAGCCTACTTGAGCGATCTTGGATTTAACATGGATGCGGCGCCGGATACGGATGTGCTCACAAATCCGGATAATCAGGTGGTGAAATATCGTTCCTTCAGTTCTGACCCGCAGCTTGTCACTGAGATGGCTGCATCGGAGCTCAGGGGCCTGAACGAGCAGGGGATTATCGGCATGTATAAACACTTCCCCGGACATGGCGGGACCACAGATGATTCCCATGAGGGATATGCATATGTGGATGATACGCTGGAGGAGCTTAAAAGCGGGGCATTTGTTCCATTTCAGGACGGGATCGACAATGGCATACAGGTAATCATGGTCAGCCACATTTCCTGTCCGAATGTCACGGGAGACAATACGCCGGCCACATTGTCGAAAATGATGATCACGGACATACTGAGAAATGATATGGGATTTGACGGCATGGTGATCACGGACGCTATGAATATGGGAGCGATCACTGCCCGGTACAGTTCCTCCGAAGCCGCTGTGGCGGCGCTGAATGCGGGTGTGGATATGCTGCTCATGCCGGAGGATTTTCAGAGTGCATATCAGGGCGTGCTTGGTGCAGTGAAGGACGGAACTGTGTCTGAAGAGAGGATCGATGAGTCCGTGCGGAGAATATTGGAATTAAAACTTGAGATGGAGAAATAAGAGTCAGGACGTAAAGGAGCAGAGAATGATAATTGACACACACGCTCACTATGACGATGAGCAGTTTGATACAGACAGAGACGAACTTTTAAAGAGTATGCATGACGGCGGGATCGGGCTGATCGTAAATGCCGCTTCTACGCTCGAATCATGGGGAAAGATACAGAGACTGACAGAAGAGTATCCGTTTGTATACGGAGCTGTCGGAATCCATCCGGATGAAGCAGGAACGCTGACAGAGGAGCATATGTCCGAGATGGAGAGGCTGTTGGATCTTGAGAAGATCGTGGCGGTTGGTGAGATCGGGCTTGATTATTACTGGGACAATGAGAGTCACGATGTACAGAAGAAATGGTTTATCCGGCAGCTTGAACTGGCGAAGAAAAAAGACATGCCTGTGATCATCCACAGTCGTGAAGCTGCGGCGGATACAATGGAGATCATGCGCGGGTACGCATCCGGTATGCGTGCCGTGATCCACTGCTATTCCTATTCAGTTGAGATGGCAAGGGAATATGTCAAGATGGGATACTATATAGGAATCGGCGGAGTGGTCACTTTTAAGAATGCAAAGAAACTGGTAAATGTCGTTAAAGAGATTCCGCTCACCTCTATCGTGCTGGAGACAGATTGTCCTTATCTGGCGCCGGTACCATACCGCGGGAAGCGAAATTCTTCTCTCTATCTGCCTTATGTAGCGGAGAAGATCGCAGAGATAAAAGGAGTCAGCATAGAAGAAGTCGTGAGGCAGACAGAAGAAAACAGCAGAATGCTGTATGATCTGTAAACTATTTTGAAGGAGAATCGTATGAAAGAACCAACATTAGGAAATCCGCAGAATACAATCGCAGTGCTCCAGAAATATAACTTTGTATTTCAGAAGAAATTCGGACAGAATTTTCTGATCGACACGCATGTTCTGGACAAGATCATCCGTGCGGCGGAGATCGGGAAGGATGACTGTGTGCTTGAGATCGGACCAGGCATCGGCACGATGACACAATATCTTGCCTGCGCGGCGAAGAAGGTCATCGCGGTCGAGATCGATAAAGCACTGATCCCGATCCTCAATGATACGCTGGACGGCTATGATAATGTAAAGATCATTAACGAAGATGTGCTGAAAGTTGATATCGCAAAACTGGCTGAGGAGGAAAATGACGGAAAACCGCTGAAAGTGGTTGCCAATCTGCCCTACTATATCACTACACCGATCATCATGGGACTTTTTGAGAATCATGTACCGCTTCAGAGTATTACTGTCATGGTTCAGAAGGAAGTGGCGGACAGGATGCAGACGGGACCGGGATCAAAGGACTACGGCGCTCTTTCCCTGGCTGTCCAGTATTACGCGAAACCGTATATTGTGGCGAATGTACCGCCGAACTGTTTTATGCCCCGGCCAAAGGTCGGCTCCGCAGTGATCAGGCTGGAGAGATATGAAGATGCGCCAGTATATGTAGAAGATGAGAAACTGATGTTCCGGGTCATCCGGGCATCATTTAACCAGCGCAGAAAAACGCTGGCAAACGGTCTGAAGAACTCTGCAGAGCTGGATTTTACGAAAGAAGAGATCGAGGAGGCGATCGCACGCCTCGGTAAGGGGGCCAGTGTAAGGGGCGAAGCGCTGACATTAGAAGAATTTGCAAATTTATCGAACGCCTTGTACAATACGAGAAAATGACAGAATCTTTTGTGCAATTGTTCTAATAAAAAGACAAAAAAGGCCATGTAGTTCATAAATTTTTAATAGAGTGTTAATTGTATAAATTCTTGTTTTTTAGTATAATAAAAAGGTCATACAGTGAAAAGGCAATTAAGAGAGAAGGAGGAACGCACATGGCAAAAGATATTGACAGCATTTTTTTCGATATTACTCCAGAGATTGAAGAATTAGCTCTCAAATGTGAAACTAACAACGCGATTGACAAGGAATTGTATACGAAGTATGAGGTTAAGCGCGGACTTCGTGACCTGAACGGTAAAGGCGTTCTTGCCGGTCTGACAAACATCTCGGATGTCTGCGCATCAAAGATCGTCGACGGTAAATCAGTTCCCTGTGAAGGAAACCTTTATTACCGCGGCTATAACATAAAAGATCTGGTAAAAGGCTTTCTGGATGCCAAACATCCCGGATTTGAAGAAACGACATATCTGCTTCTTTTCGGCGAACTTCCCACGAAAAAAGAATTGAAAGATTTTCAGGATATGCTTGCGGAGAGGCGCATGCTTCCGCCGAACTTTGTGCGCGATGTCATTATGAAAGCGCCGAGCCACGATATGATGAACAGCATTACGAGAAGTATCCTGCAGCTTTATTCTTATGATGCAAAGGCAGATGACACAAGCATCCCGAATGTGCTGCGTCAGTGTCTGAATCTGATCGCTCAGTTCCCGATGCTGATGGTATACGGATATCATGCATATAATTATAAACGCGGAGAAGATCTCTACATTTATGCACCGAATCCGGAACTTTCCACGGCTGAGAACATCCTGATGATGCTCCGCGAAGACAGACAGTATACGGAGCTTGAAGCTAAAATACTGGATATGGCGCTTGTGCTCCATATGGATCACGGCGGTGGTAACAACTCTACATTTACCACACATGTCGTTACATCTTCGGGTACAGATACATATTCTACGATCGCTGCCGCTATGGCATCGCTGAAAGGACCGAAACACGGCGGCGCTAATATCAAGGTGACCCGCATGTTCGAGGATATGAAGAAGAATCTGACCGACTGGACTGACGATGATCAGGTGAGAGCTTATCTGGAAGCACTTCTCGAAAAGAGAGCATTTGATAAAAAAGGTCTGATCTATGGTATGGGGCATGCGGTATATTCAATCTCAGATCCGCGTGCAGATATCTTTAAGAAATTTGTGAAGCAGCTGGCGCATGAGAAAGGGCATGATGCAGAATATGCACTGTACGAGAAGGTAGAGCATATGGCACCGCAGATTATCGGAGAGAAGCGTCATATATATAAAGGCGTTAACGCCAACGTTGACTTCTACAGCGGACTGGTGTACAGCATGTTGGATCTTCCGTCCTCCTTATATACACCGATCTTTGCTGCGGCGCGTATCGTCGGATGGAGCGCACACAGACTGGAAGAGCTCCAGAATGTAGATAAGATCATACGTCCGGCATACAAGCCGCTCGCACCGTATCGCGAATACAAAAATTTAGATGACAGGTAGTGAGTAACATGAGAGATGAATTTTATTTCCCATCAAAAGACGGAAACACGGAAATCCATACGATCGAATGGAAACCGGAGAAAGAAGTGAAGGCTGTCCTTCAGATCTGCCATGGAATGGTGGAGTACATCGGAAGATATGATGAATTTGCACAGTTTCTATGTGACAAAGGATATTATGTCGTGGGAAATGATCATCTCGGTCATGGAAAATCCGTACAGGCTAAGTCAGAATATGGATTTTTCAATGAAAAATACGGAAACGTATGCGTTCTCGGAGATATTCATACGCTCCGGCAGCGCACGGAGAAGAAATATCCTGATGTGCCCTATTTTATGATGGGGCACAGTATGGGGTCTTCGCTTCTTCGGCAGTATATTCAAATGTACGGGAAGGGACTGGACGGAGCAGTGCTGATGGGTACAGTCGCAGATCATAAGAAGGCTGTACTTGCATTTGGCAAACGACTCTGCCGTCTTATGGCAGCTTTTCGGGGGTGGCATTACCGGAGCAAACTGGTAGATGATCTTGCAATCGGCGGCTATAATAAGAAATTTAAACCTGCCCGGACGCAGGCGGACTGGATTACCAGCGATTATGAGCGTCTGGAAAAATATGCGGCGGATCCGCTCTGTACGTTCCGGTTCACCGTGAACGCTTATTATAATATGTTTCTTGGCATGATGAGTACGCAGAGAAAAGAAAGTGTGTATATGATTCCGAAAGGACTGCCGATATTATTTGTCTCCGGAGCGGAAGATCCAGTGGGTGATTTCGGAAAAGGCGTCCGGAAGATCTATGAAAAGTACCGGGCAGCAGGCATACAGGATGTGGCGCTCAGACTGTATACGGGCGACAGGCATGAGTTATTAAATGAGACAGACCGGAAGCAGGTATATGAAGATTTGCTGGAATGGTTTGAAGAGCATATGAAATAGACGACAACGGAAAACCCGCCAGCCGAAAGGCTGGCGGGTTTTCGTTGTTTTTATAGTTATCTAAAGGAATGAGAGTAAAGTGCGGCACCTGTCAGTGCCTAAACTTTATGAGGGGGGAAAGATAGTTGTTTATCAACTATCTGAGTCTAGTATAAAAGGAAAATGTGACAAAAATATGAGTGAATCATAAAAGAAGAAGGAAATTTCTAAACTAAAAATAAAAAATATATAAATGATAATTCATCTGAAAAAAGTGATATAAATATAAAAAAAGTGATATAAACAGAGAGGGGCAGCATGTACCATGAAAGAAAAATCACGTTACCGGAGGGGGAGGCTTATGAAAACGAGAAAGATTTTATTCGGAACCGCATATTATCCGGAATATATGTCCTGTGATCGTATGGATGAGGATATAAGGATGATGAAAGCTGCAGGTATGAATACCGTGCGTATTGCAGAATCTACTTGGAGCACGCTTGAGCCCCGGGAGAATGTATTTGACTTTACATATATCGATGAGGTATTGGAAAAAACACAGGAAGCAGGAATTAATGTGATTGTGGGGACGCCGACGTATGCCGTTCCTCCGTGGCTTGTACGAAAAGATCCGGAGATCATGGTAGAGACAAAGAAAGGCAGAGCCAGGTATGGACACCGCCAGCTTTTTGACCTGCTCAATCCTACGTTTCGGTGTCGTGCGGAAAATGTCATTCGTCATCTGGTCTCATATACAGCCGGATATGCGCATGTAATTGGCTTTCAGATTGACAATGAGACCAAGCACTATGGGAACACGGGAAAATATATGCAGGAGGCTTTCCGCAGGTATCTGCGGGAGAAGTTTGTGACAACGGAACGGCTCAATGAAGCTTTCGGACTTGCGTACTGGAGCAATTCTATTGCGGACTGGGATGATTTCCCGGATATCAGAGGGTGTGTAAACGGTGGGCTGATGGCAGAATTCGAGAAATTCCGAAGGACAGTGGCGGCTGATTATCTCGCATGGCAGGCCCGTATTGTATCGGAGTATAAGAGGGACGATCAGTTTATCACTCACAATCTGGATTTTCAGTGGAAGAAGTTCGGCGCGGATATAGCACAGGACGGGTACTCCTACGGAGTGCAGCCTGATCTGAACCACTACGAGGCAGCGAAGTGTCTGACCATTGCAGGGACGGATATCTATCATCCGACACAGGATGAGCTGACCGGCGCGGAGACAGCTTTCTGCGGGGATATTATTCGCAGTCTGAAGGACGACAATTATCTTGTTCTGGAGTGTCAGGCTCAGGCATTTAAATACTGGACGCCGTATCCGGGGCAGCTGAGACTCCATGCATACAGCCATCTGGCGAGCGGCGCACAGGGGATAATGTACTGGAACTGGCATTCTATCCACAGCGGATATGAGACTTACTGGAAAGGATTGTTAAGTCATGATCTGGGAACAAATCCGACCTATGAAGAAGCGTGCCGGATCGGACAGGAATGGAAGAAACTTGGAACAGCTCTATGCAAAATGAAAAAAAATAACAGAGTGGTCCTCGTGGTGGACAATCATTCCCTGAGCGCCCTTGAATGGTTTCCCATCGATAAAGATCTTACATATAATGACGTGGTACGCTGGATGTATGACAGCCTCTACGAGATGAATATCGAATGTGATGTCGTGGATATAAATGCGCTGGAACCTGACCGGTATGACATGATCATTACTCCGGCTCTTTACTGTATCACAGAGGAAATGCTGAAAAAACTGGATACATTTGTAAAAAGCGGCGGAGTTCTTGTGAGTTCATTCAAGTCTTTTGTGGCGGACGAATACGTGCGTGTGTATCCGGATACCCAGCCTCATCTGCTGCAGGAGTGCTTCGGAATGAGCTGCAATCAGTATACAGAACCCGGCAGGACAAAGCTGACGGGACGGCAGGTAAGATATATCGCAGAGCTCCTGAATCCGGATAAAAATGCCGGAACCGAGAGGCTTGCTATGTACGAACATAAATACTGGGGGGCGTATGCAGGGATAACCAGACACGAGTATGGCAGAGGGTGCGCTTACTATATAGGATGTTATACTGATAAAGACGTATTAAAAGAAGTGTATAAAAAGGCGGCTGCAGACGCGAAAATTTCTGTACCGCTGTTCTCCTGGCCGGTCATCATGCGGAGCGGCGTGATTTCATCCAAAGCAGAGGGAGCGGACAGGACGCTTCATTATATTCTGCATTACAGCGAAGAGGAACGGGAGGCCCCGTGCCCCTTCACTGCAGCAAGAGATATCCTGAACGGCAGAGAATACCGCTCTGGTGACAATATCCGCCTGCGAGACTGGGATGTCCTGATCCTGGAAGAGCTGTGATCCGGAGATGTATTATGTCAGCTAGAGCTGACCCGAATCCCGCGCCAAGACTCGTGAGCGAGTC
>NZ_VMSO01000040.1 GCF_008691045.1 Mediterraneibacter catenae | reverse complement strand
ATATTCCGATTGAAAGCCAGATTGAGAAGTTTCAGGATGAATATTATGATGCGATTGCCAAGTGCCATGCAGATGGTGAATCTACGATTTTTATTGAGTTTATTCTCTCGCAGATAGACAAGAGTTTGGATGATATTTCTATTCAGGTCAGTGAGAGTGATGCATATATTTCGGAAGCTATTAAAAAATTGCTCGAGGTCATGGAATACGATATTCCGTATACAAGCAAAATACTCATGGAAAAGCTGGGATTAAAATCCAAAGAGGGATTCCGCAGAAATTACTTGCGTCCGGCAATAGATATGAATCTTATCTGTATGACAATACCAGATAAACCTAATAGCAGAAATCAGAGATATGTTAAAGTTTAGGACTTTTCTGATCAGGGAGGGGAACATATAAAGAAGCAGGGGATAGAACATTTGTCTGTATCGTAAAGAAAAAGAGGAAAAGTAATATGAATACACCGCGTCTTGAGACGGACAGGCTGATATTAAGAAAGTTTACTGAGGACGATCTGGAAGCGCTGTATTACATTCACAGCGATGAGGAAGTAAACAGGTTCCTTCCGTGGTTTCCGTTGAGGAATATGGAAGATGCCAGGGCATTTTACGAAGAACGGTTCATGAGCAGATATAGAGAAGAAAGGGCATATAATTATGCAGTATGCCTGAAAGAAAATGATTATCCTGTCGGGTATGTTAATGTCAGTATGGATGACAGCTATGATTTCGGGTATGGACTGAGAAGGGAGTTCTGGCACCGGGGAATCATCACGGAAGCCGGGAAAGCAGTTATCGAACAGTTGTGGAAAGACGGAATTCCTTATATTATAGCGACTCATGATGTAAATAATCCGAGGAGCGGCAGCGTAATGAAGCGCCTCGGGATGAAATACAGGTATTCGTATCAAGAACAGTGGCAGCCTAAAAACATTCAGGTCATATTCCGGATGTATCAGCTCAATCTTGACGGTAATGAAAACAGGATTTATCAAAGATACTGGGATAACTCGGAGGTTCATTTTATTGAAAGAGATGTATAAATTTCAAAGAATACAGAAGAAGTTAAGGAGGAGCATATGGATTTTAGTAAGTTTAATTGGACAAGAGAACCGGAAAGCTGCACGATAACAGACGAAACAGTGGAAATCGTTACAAAACCTCACACAGATCTGTGGCAGAGGACATATTATCATTTCCGCAATGACAACGCGCCAGTCTTTCAGATGGAGACAGAGGAAAAATATTTCAGTTTCGTAGTAAAGACTGATTTTGCAGAGAGCCATCACCGGTTTGACCAGTGCGGCATTGTCATGTACCTGGACAGCGAGAACTGGCTGAAAGGATCTATTGAATATGAGAATGAAGAATATCAGCATCTCGGAAGCGTAGTGACGAATAACGGATACTCGGACTGGGCGACAACGGTCATAGGCGCAGATGTAAAGTCCATGTGGTATCGCTTCAGCCGCAGGGAGGATGATTACTGCATCGAATGCTCTGAGGACGGCGTTCATTTTCAGCAGATGCGCATCTGCCATATGCACAGAGGAGACGGGAAAATACAGTTCGGTATCTATGCCTGTTCACCGGAGGAATCCTCATTTAAGGCTGTGTTCTCCCATATGAAGCTGACAGAGTGCCAGTGGAAAGCACATGACGGGCAGCAGCCGGATGAGTGTTAAGAGCAGGGCTTGCCGGAAGTAAAAATTGAGTAATAAGAAGGAGTACAGAAGATGATTATTGAGGGAAATCAGAAAGAACTTGACGCAATGAAAGAGTTTCATAAAGGAAACCGCAAAGAAGGGCTCAGGCTTCAGGAAGAATTTGCTGCGGAATTCAGAGAAGAGTATAAGGATAAAGATCACTGTCCCTGTATGAAAGCCTGCCGCTATCACGGTAACTGCAAGGAGTGTGTGGCGATACACAGGGCGCATCAGGAGCACGTTCCAAACTGTATGAGGCCGCTGCTTAATAAGAAGATAAAGCTGCTTTCCGAGCTTACGGAACATACGATTGCGAATGAAATCGAGCCGCCGAAGGAAGTGCTGAGAAAAGAATTTCAACAGGATTAAGCGGTCGTTTGCGGAAAATTCAGAATAATGAAAAGGGAGACAGGAGCATGACATTCGATTTTTATCCGTGGATACTCGATATCGATGTAGAAGCTACAAAACAGCTGTATGCACAGAATGATTTTGCAAAAGACAAAGCGGTAAATGAGAGATTTGTGAGTGCACTTTCGGCAGAGCAGAAAGAGTTTTTTGATTCTGTGGGAGTTGACCCGATGTGTGTGCGGGCAGAGGAAAAGGTGCACGATATACCGGACGATGGAGAGGTAACGGGCGGGAAAATTTATATGCGGACTTTCGATTTCCTGATGTGCGGCAGGATTGTGGCGCTGCCGGAATTTTACCGGGAGATATACAGCGATGAAGATGTGTTCGGAAACACACTCCCGGAGACTCTTGAGACAGTGCAGCTCGATGAGGATAAAATACCGTTTTACAATCTGGGAGAATTCGGCGTTATATTTAAGCATCCTTATTTCAGAGATCCGAAGAAGTTTTCTGACTGGGACTGCG
This sequence comes from Mediterraneibacter catenae, assembly GCF_008691045.1. GTDB lineage: Bacteria > Bacillota > Clostridia > Lachnospirales > Lachnospiraceae > Mediterraneibacter > Mediterraneibacter ornithocaccae. The sequence goes on along the minus strand of NZ_VMSO01000040.1, from coordinate 8,573 downwards.
GTTATATTATGGGTTCCATATTGACGATGAAAGGTCTCTGAAAGACACGGAAAGAAGAGTATATGAGAAAGTCAGTTTCAGCTATGAAAAATAAAACAAAAAAACTCTATCTGATCGGCGGTCCTATGGGGGTAGGTAAAACGACAGCCGGACAGCTTCTAAAAATAAGACTGGACAACTGTGTGTTTCTTGACGGCGACTGGTGCTGGGATATGGAACCGTTCCAGGTGACAACGGAAACAAAGAAAATGGTTATAGAGAATATATGTTTTCTGCTGAATAACTTTATCCGCTGTCCTGCATATGAAAATATTATATTTTCCTGGGTGATGCAGGAACAGATGATCGTGGATAATATTATATCCCGGCTGAATACGGAGAACTGTAGTATCATAAAGTTATCTCTTATCTGCACAGAGAAGACGCTTCAGGAAAGACTGGAAAAGGATGTGGCGGACGGAGTCCGGAAATCAGACGTAATCGCGAGAGGTCTTGCCTATCTTCCTCTATATTCAAAAGTAGGAAGTGTGAAAATAGATACATCGGAAAAAACACCAGAAGAGATAGTGGAAGAGATTATAAACGTGTCGGATAATGGTTAAATTACGACGGGGAGAGTGCGGAATTATGAAGAAATTAATACTGGTATCTATGCTTTATCAGACTACGGATCTGGTGCGGACGATCGCACCGGAACTGGAAGGGAAAACGGTGACTTACATCCCTACGGCAGGTATTGCAGAAGAAGTTGAGGGAATGGTAGAGAAGGAGACGAGCACCCTGGAAAGTCTCGGGCTGACAGTTGATGTGCTAGAGGTTTCCACCTCTTCCCAAGAAGAAATAGTGGACAGCCTGAAGAGGAATGACGTCATCTTTGTTGGCGGTGGAAATACATTTTTCCTGCTGCAGGAGTTAAGGCGTTCCGGAGCCGATCAGATACTGATCCGGGAAGTGGAAAAAGGAAAATTGTACATAGGAGAGTCGGCCGGATCTATTATAACCTGCCCGGATATCGGGTATTGCGCAGATATGGACAGCCCGGAGAAAGCTCCTGATCTGACCGATTATGCCGGTTTGAATCTGGTGGACTTCTATATCGTGCCTCATATCGGGAATGAGGAGATGGGAGAAGCGGCGGAGGAAGCAGTTGAGAAATATAGTTCCGAACTTGAGTTAAAAGCAATCACAGATGAACAGGTGATACTGGTGGAAGATAGCGAAGTTAAGGTTTTGAAGTGACAGTCTTGTCTTTATGGTATCGGGAATGCGCCGGGGAGGGAAGAACGATGAAATGTCCATATTGTGGAAATGAGATGAGGGAAGGAAAGATATGCGCTATCGGCAGCGGTGCTGCGCTGGAATGGAAAGAAAGAGGGGAAGCTTTCAGACTGAACACCGAGCCGAAGATGGTGGCGGTCATGAATGGAGACTGTACATCAGGATATCGGTGTGAAAAATGTAAGAAGATTATTTTGGAATACGAGTAAGGAAGGGAGGAACCCCCGTATGGCTACTGTGATTATGGCATTGCTTTATGTTCTTGAGGGAGCTATCCTGACGGTAACAGCAGTTGTTACAGGGATAAAACATTCTGAATTTCCGGATGTCAGGGTCGGGTACCATGTGCGTGACGCAATGGAAAGTAAAGAAAAATGGAACGATGCGAATGTGATCGCAGGTCTGGTCAGCGGCGTTTTTGCAGTAATATTTTTTGCTGCGGCTATATTAGTGTATTGGAATAGAATTGATACAGATATATCAATTGTACTTTTCTTCATCTTATCGGCGATTTCGATAGGTAGTGTGCTGCTTATTCCGACATATTTATTAAAAATGTCAGCACGGTTAAGAAAGAAAGCCAAAACGGTCATAAGAAATATTCTAATAGTTATATTTGTTATCGCAGCAGCCTGGATCGGATGGCTGTGCGCATATTACAACACCAAAAATGCGGACAATCTTCCGTCATTAGAGAATTTGCAGACGGAAGATCTGGACGATCTTGTCGGGTATCAACGCGGCCAGCTGATCAGTGTATGGGATCAGCCGGATGATACGATCAGCATAGACCAGGATGTGTGGCACCTGGAAGGAGAAGAGTATCTTCTTGTAACATATGGAACAAGTGGAAAAGTCAAAGATGCTGAATTTGTGATTCCATAATCTCATCCGGAACGGTGGATATTGTAAAAGTGCATCCTATGAAGGAGTGAAAAAGTATGAAAAGAGAAGTGCTGTTTATTTTTCTTATGGTTGTCGGACTGCTTACAGGGTGTCAGGCGGCAGGCTCAACCTCGCCAGAACTTCCCACCCCCGGAAAATTTATATTCGACAGAAGATTCTCAGATCCTGCTCGCATTCTGCAGGGAAGAGCTTATTCCGTATTTAAAATATGTGGAGGGATAGCGTTATGGACCAGGAAAAGAACGAACAAGTTATAGAAGTGAAATTGGGACCGGGAATGCGAGAGATAGATGATCTTCCGGTTTTGCTGAAAAGATGTATAGACGAGGGTTTCCCTCTTGTCGCCATAAGCCGGGCAACGAAGCTGCCGGAGGCGGAACTGCAGGAATACCTCAATGGAAATATGCCATCGGACTTTTCGCGGACAGAGTATCTTAATATATTTCTGATACTCCTGCTCCATGAAAAGCCTGTATCAGATACTTATTATCGTGACCTGATGGACGGGCTGACCCATGTCTTTGAAATCCCGGAAGACACAATCGCACGGTATGCGGGTGTGAGTGCCGATGAGCTGAATGAGTTTGAAAAAAGTGATAAGAGAGAACATATCGAGAGATGTATCGCGCATCTTTTTGTTACATTTATGAGGGATTCCAGATTTACGTGTGAAAACGGACCATGGGTGATCGAAGGCTGCGGAGAAGCGGATCAGAAAGAAGAGAATCAATGAGACGAGACTTTAAGGGTGAACTGAAAGAGATCAGAGAAATCAAAGAGAATAAAAAGCAGTATTTAGATCTGCTCCTTCTGGCAGATGAGCAGGAGGACATGATCGACCGTTATCTTGAAAGAGGAACGATGTATGTTCTGGATGACGATGGTGTAAAGGCGGAGTGTGTTGTGACCGATGAGGGTGACGGGATACTGGAGATCAAAAACATTGCCGTTGCACCCGACAGTCAGAGATGCGGATACGGAAGAAGGATGATTCAATTCCTTGAAGAGGCTTACAGCGGACGTTTTGACATTCTTCAGGTTGGTACGGGTGACAGTCCATTGACGATTCCGTTTTATGAGAGCTGCGGATTCAGGAGATCACATGTGGTTAAGGGCTTTTTCACAGAGTACTATGACCATCCGATCTATGAGGACGGGCGTCAGCTTACGGACATGATATATCTTAGGATGAACCTGACCACAGAAAACGATCCGGAGAAATAGATTGGAGAACAGCCATGAAATTACACTATAAAGGAAAATATGACTTGAATCCTGAGTCTTTGCCGCACGGTGAACATAAGCCGGGAGCTGTCAGATTTAAAGAGGCAAAAGACACGAAAGAACTTGGGGTGATAGCAAATGTTCTTTGCCTTGTGATTATAATCGTGCTGGTGATTTTGGTATTTGTTCGATGCAGGCATTATATCACGGGGAACATGTGGCAGATACTTGTCGGTGCTCTGGCTTCAATGGCGGTCCTTTTTCCGCATGAACTTTTACACGCAGTCTGTTTTAAGGGGGATGTGTATCTGTATACCAACTGGGCACAGGGAATAGTGTTTGTTGTCGGGCCAGAGACGATGAGCAAGGCAAGATTTGTATTGATGTCCCTGCTGCCCAATATTGTATTTGGAGTTATTCCCTTTATTATCGGAATGCTTTATCCCTGCTGGCTGTTTCTGGCAATGCTGGGAGTCTGCGCGATAGGAATGGGTGCGGGCGATTATTATAACGTATACAATGCTTTGACACAGATGCCGAAAGGTGCAAGGACGTACCTGTATCAGTTCAATTCTTACTGGTATATGCCTTGAGATAAAGCTGAAGAAATTAAAAAGGAAGGGAGAAGAAATTTATGGAAGAATTCCAAAAGGATCAGATGGGAGAACAAACCGGTAAAACAGAGGAAAATAGCGGGGAAATGGAATTCCCCATTGACCAACCGGAACAAACTGTGAAAAAGCCGTCGGTAAATATACGTCTGCTTGCAAAATGGATAAACGTACTGTTCTGGCTTGTTATTGTAGTTAACATTGCAAGTCTGTTTACAAGTGAGAATGTGACAAATGCTGTGCCGCCGCTTGCGCTTGCCGGGCAGATCATAAGTATAGCGGCTGAGGCTATCTATGGTATCATCCTGTTGAAAATAGCATCTGAGAGTTTGCGATACCGTAACGCGGCGATTTGCTGTTTTATTTCTGCTGCGTTCAGTATCATCCTGATCCCAGTGACAGACGGAACAGAATTTCTGCTGGCAATTCCCGTGGTAATCGTTACCATCGTGGTCGATATGCTGGGAGAATACTATGAATTTATGGGGCATACAGATGTTTTGTGTGACGTGGATACAGTTCTCTCAGATAAATGGTTCAATTTGTGGAAATGGTATCTGGGAACGTTTTTATGTATAATCAGCGGCACAGTTTTGGCAGTGATACTCCCGCTCATAGGTTTGCTGGTCGTATTGGCAGCTACGGTTGGAACACTGGTTGTAAACGTGCTGAAAATCGTTTACCTATATAAGACTGCAAAAGCATTTCGCACTTTTCCGCAGTAAGAAAGGAGACTCCGGTGGGCAAGTATACAGAGCTCAAAAGAATATTTGAGGAGAATCAGGACCCGGAAAATGCCGTGAAAATGGAAAAATACATGAGGAATCTCTTCATCTTCTACGGGATACCGACTCCAAAACGGAAGAAACTGTACAGAGACTTTCTGAAAGAAGAGAAAAGAAATAAGATAATAGACTGGGGATTCCTCGATCAGTGTTACGAAGATGAGCACAGAGAATTTCAGTATCTTGTAACAGACTATCTTTCCGAACTGAATCTATTACTCACATATGATGATATACCGGCGATAAGAAAATTTATCGACAGGAAACAGTGGTGGGATACGATAGACGGTCTGGATCAGGTGATCGGAAAGATCGGGCTGAGAGATGAGCGTGTGGACGCGCTTATGCTGGAGTGGTCAGAGGATGCGAACTTCTGGGTGAGACGTGTCGCTATTGACCATCAGCTTTTGAGAAAAGAGAGAACAAATACGACACTGCAGGAGAAGATTATTGTCAATAATCTCGGCAGCAGTGAATTCTTTATCAACAAAGCGATCGGGTGGAGCCTGCGGGATTATTCAAAGACGGATCCGGAGTGGGTGAGGGATTTTATAGACAGACACAGAGACCGGATGGATAAGCTGAGCATCCGGGAGGCATGTAAGTATATAAAAGAATGAACCGGAGACAGTAACATGGAAAATATAGTGATAAGAAATGCAGCAGTGGAGGATGCGCAGGAGCTCCTCGACATCTATTCATATTATGTAAAGAATACGGCAATCTCATTTGAATATGAGGTGCCGTCTCTGGAAGAATTCAGAAATCGGATACGAAATACGCTGAAAAAGTATCCGTATCTCTGCATTCTTAAAGATGGAATAATCAAAGGATATGCCTATGCGGGAGCATTTGTAGGGCGTGCCGCGTATGACTGGTCCGCAGAAATGACAGTGTATATAGCGCATGATGCGAGAAAGTGCGGACTGGGCAGAAGAATATACGAGGCGCTTGAAGCAGCTCTGAAAGAAATGGGAATTCTGAATCTGTACGCATGTATTGGTTATCCGGACGAGGAGGATCAGTATCTTACGAAAAACAGCGCACAGTTTCATCAGCATATGGGATACAAAACAGTCGGCGAATTTCATAACTGCGGATATAAATTTGATCGTTGGTATAATATGATCTGGATGGAAAAAATCATAGGAGAGCACGGGAAAAACCAGGGTGCTGTAAAAGATTTTATTTCTGGCATGTATTAAGGAGTGGAATTACAATGCTCAAACTCATACCAATAAGATTCTGGAAAAATATTTCACTTGCTTTATTTTTAATAGGCCTGTCTTTTACTCTGGTCGGAACTTTCTGCATTAAAGGAAATCTGGTCGTTCATTGGAGCGATGGAGGAGTACCAAACAATTATGCAGGAAAATGGTTTTTATGGGTGTTGGTTTTATTATCAGCGATATCCATGTTCACATATAACAGCATTACGAAAGAGAATGCCTGTCCAGTAGGATTCGGCGGCCCGGTAAGTCCGGAAATGGCAGGAGCATTATCAGCCGGATTGACCGGTATTTTTTCGCTTGTTGCGGTAACGTTGGTTGTTTACAGTTTCTATTCGGAGATCATGGTTCCGATTATCGGCACAGTGCTTATTATTGTAATGCTTATTGTATTTCCCTTGATCGCGTATTTACGGAACAGAAGGAACAGGGATAAATAAGCTAAAAACAGACAGGAGATATGATTATGGAATATATTATTGATGATTTCAAATTAAGTGCTGAAAGTTTTCTTTCTCTGGCTCAGAAAGTCTGGCCGGGGGATTATAATATTGAAAAGACACAGAAAGCTCTGGGATCGACTATAAATATTACAGCATATGAAGGAAAGAGACTTGTGGGGTGTATCAGAATCTTAACAGATGGATATTACTTCGGCACGATCACTGAATTGCTTATACTTCCTGAGTTTCAGAAACAGGGAATCGGGAGCAGACTGTTAAACCTGGCAAAAGAAAATACACCGACATACCTGTATTTCGGTGCACAGCCGGGATTAGAAGAATTTTATGAAAAGAACGGCTGTCGAAAAAGTCTGCAGTCGTATGAAATTTCGAAAAGGTGATGACGATGAAGATTGATTTCGCAGATATTGTGCTTTTGAATGCTGAACTCAAAAAAAGAAATACACGCTATCATGTAACTTATAAAGATGAAAATACTGCCTGTATAGAGCCGCCGGGAGAATGCTGTCTGACAGATGATTTAAAAACACATGCTATGGAGTGCATCAGAGATTATTACAGGCAAAAAGGCGTGCGGGTTCATTTTTCTGAAGATGAGCTGTATTTTACATGTGACAAATAGGTTCAAGAGGGGTACTGCCAATGCTGGCGCCCCCTCTCTCTTATTCAAGAATCTCCCGGACCTGTTCCAGCGAAATGCCGCATTTCCCGGCGATTTCTTCCTCAGAATTTCCCTGTGCCGAGAGTCTGAAAATAAGTTTTGCAAGGCGGATACCTTCAGCTTTGCCGCGCTCCATTCCCTTTGCGTTTTCTTCTTGTAGTTCTTCAGCAAAAAGTTCTTTTAACGCATCGCACATTTTTCGCTCAGCCTCCATTTCTTTCCAGTTTGCCCGTGTGATCAGGTTCATCACAGCGGCGTAGTCTTTCGAGTGTCGGTTTTTCTCATACCTGGCAACGATATCCCGGATTTCCCTGCCGGCTTTCAGATCTGTTCTCAGATTCTGCAGCCAGTAGTTTTCATCCTGTGTCAGCTTGTGAGTGATCAGAAGCTGTATGGGAATTGCGTCTCCTGTCAGATAATATATTCCATCATCCTGAAAAGTGGCAGTAATGCCACGCATTTCCTCCAGATGTCTTAGCATCTCACGGGGATAATGGCTGCATACAAAAGTAATTGTAAGTTCCCGCGGATCGATGGCCTTTATTTTATCAGTATTGGACTGATAGAAACAGGTATAACCATATACTTTGTAAAAGTCATTTACACTGAGATAATCTCCCGGAGCTTTGTATTCTATGATATTGTGTGTTCTGAATATCCTGCTGATTGTTTTGTTAAGTGTAATATCTTTCAGCTTTTTGATAATGAGAATATCAATCTGTGGAGGTTTTTTGTTTAGCGGATATTCTTCATACATTTCGAGAAATTCCATTTCCTCCTGCAGAGTGATTCGAAGCGCGGCACTAAAAGCAGGATGCCATTGTAACTTAGTGTTCTCCATTTCTCTCCTTTCAGTATATCGGATTCGTTTATTTGTTGCAACAAATGAGATTACTTTTATCGCGTTGTCAATGGCATCATCCCTTTCTTAAAGCGGCACAATAGTATGCAAAATAATAAAACAGGTTGAAATAGCTCTGATCTGTTGCCTGCGGATTACCGATAATAGCTGCCGCCGAAGCGGCTTCTTGCACTTTACGGATATATCGGTACATGCTAAGATAGAAAATAAGCAAAGAAGTGTGGAAGTCCGAACAAGGGCGGCTCTATGAACTCAGGAGACAGAAACGAAAAGAGAAGCAAAAAACATGAGGATTTTGTGCCGGAGCTTGATTTCGTGGCGGAACTGGACGGCCAGGTGGTCGGGAATATCATGTACACGAAGGCTAAACTGACGGATGAAAACGGAACAGAAAAGGAAATCCTTACATTCGGGCCGGTCAGCATCCTGCCGGAGTATCAGAGAAATGGATACGGGAAAATGCTGATCGAACATTCCGCTCAGAGGGCGTTAGAACTCGGATATGAGGTGATTGTTATATTCGGAAGTCCTGCAAACTATGTAAGCTGCGGCT
>NZ_VMSO01000004.1 GCF_008691045.1 Mediterraneibacter catenae | reverse complement strand
TCGGTCGTGGCTTTCGCCACATGCACAGAAAAGAGGAGCGGACTTCTGGAATGCAAGCATTCCTCAGTCCGCTCCTCTTTTCTGTGCGCGTTGCTCAATGCTTAACGTAAAAAACCGCCGTCCCCGCAGCTTCTATGTCTGCAAAAACAGCGATTTCTAAGTGCGCGATCAGGGGTTCGAACCCTGGACACCCTGATTAAGAGTCAGGTGCTCTGCCAGCTGAGCTAATCGCGCTTATCTTACGTATCAAACAACGCAAAAGTTATTATATACGACAGTTTATAAAAATGCAAGCTTTTTTTTACATTTTTTTACTCAATCTTTATTTTAATTGCAGATTCTGCGTTGAACAGTGCAAAAAGTCGTTTATTTACGCCGAAACATGCTTTCCAGCGCTTCTTTTGATGTGCCACCCACAATGACTCCCGTCACTTTTCCATTGTAAAAGGCCAAAAAGGCCGGAACTCTATCCACTCCATAATACTCCATAAGCTGTGCTGCCTGTTCTTCCTCCATGCTGTACACTTTGATTCTGCCGCTCTGTTCCGCTGTGAACTGTTCCAGCACGTCTTCCATCATTGCGCACCGCGGACACCAGGAGGCATAAAATTCCAGCAGCACAGGCAGCTCTGACCTGCTCACCTCTGCCTCAAAACTTTTCGGATCGATTTGTTTGACAGCCATGTCTAGCACCTGCCTTCCCGGTTATTTTTATCGTGCCCGTGGCAGATGCCTGAATTCAGTATCTTAGACACTTCCAGTATAGATTTGCGGATACAGAGAATCTGACGGTTGAGCCATGGCTTACAGTAGAATATTTCTCCGGCACATGTTTTCCAGCATTTTTTTCTCAAAATAATACACCTGCCTCTTGAGGAGTTATAAATTATTATATGCCCTCAGGACAGAAACGTGTCCGTTTGCCGGATATTTCACTATTTTCTCACTGCAATAAGCTTATTGATCGGATTTCCTTTCCCCGAGAATTTCTCCTCATATTCCGTCATGATATTCCCACTGTTCATCTCTTCGTTATGATGAAGATCATACGTGAATCCCTGAAGCGTCCAGCCGGCCTCTTTCATCTGTTCAAGCGAGAAATTAAACAGCTCCGTATTGTCTGTCTTAAACTCCAGCCTGCCAAACGGCACGAGTACTTTCTGGTATCTCTCAAGAAATTCTGTAGAAGTAAGCCGTCTCTTGGCATGTCTTGCTTTCGGCCATGGATCAGAAAAATTCAAATAGATCCTGTCCACCTCATCTTTCGCAAATACTTCTTCTATCCTTCTTGCATCTATACAGATAAACCTCACATTCTCCAGCTCTTTGAATTCATCTGTATCAAATTTCTCAACTGCCCGCAGCAGTACGCTGGAATATCTCTCAATTCCCACAAAGTTTATTTGCGGATTCTCTTTTGCCATATTCAGAATAAAACGGCCTTTTCCCGTTCCGATCTCAACCCGTATAGGATGTTTATTTCCGAACACCTGCTTCCAGCAGCCTTTCTGATCCTCGGGTCTTTTTATTACTATATTATGGGCCTGAAGTGTTCCTTCGGCCCGCGGTATATTTCTTAATCTCATATATCGTCCTCCCTGCCCTGATTTTCTGCTATCATCATATCATGACAAAGAAGACCGGTCAAAGCATTAACGGAAAAACCTCTCTATCACTTCTGTCACCCCGGCATGATCGTTATCTCTCTCTGTAACATAATCCGCGATAAACTTAACTTTGTCCGGAGCATTCGCCATGGCTGCACCCAGTCCCGCATACTGCAGCATCGCGATATCATTGTAGCTGTCGCCGCAGCACACCATCTCCTTCGGGATACAGGATCGTATTCATCATGATGGCCGTATTTGCGGTATTGGGCGTTCTCCTAAGCGCCTACATCGTAAAAACTCTTGTCAAAAAATAAGCGATTTCAAGGAGCCTGTCAAAGGGCTCCTTTACTATTCACTTTTTTACATAACATAAATTTTTCTTAACTTGCATTTTCCGCGAAATGGTGTATGATAAAGTATATTATGATTTTGTCACAAACAGGAGGCTTTATATGGACTCTATTGTAAACAAATTGACGGAAATCGAGGATGCAGCGTCAGCTATCGTGCAGCATGCTGAAGATCAGAAAGATGCTCTCAATCGTGAATATGATGAAAAGCGGAGAGCATTTGACGCAGAACTTGAGCAGAAGACAGAAGCCCGCCTAAACGCTATCCGGGCAGAACTGGAAAGCAGGACTTCCAGTATTCTCGACAGCCAGAGTGATTCCAGTACGGAGCTGATACGTTCACTCCGGAAAGAATATGAAGAGAAGCACACAGAATATGCCCGCGAAATATTAAAACGGATCACCGAGGTGTAGCCTATGGGAAACTTACTTGCATACAGCGGGATCGCGACGAAGATCCGGGCAATGGAAGCCAAACTCTTAAGGCCTGAGCAGTTTGTCGAGATCGCGAACCTCGGAAGCGTCCCGGAGATTGCAGAATATCTCAGGAAGAACACGGCTTATGCCGGCGCTCTTGAGACGCTGAACGAGGATCAGATCCACCGCGGAAATATCGAGAAGGTCCTGACTCAGTCGCTCTACCACGATTACACGAAGATCTACCGCTTCTGCGGGCAGAAACAGCGGCGCTTCATGAAACTGATCATGAAGAGCTACGAAGTGGATCTGATCGATTACTGCCTGACCATTGTGATCAACCGCTATAAGAAACCGTTTGACCTGAACTATAAACGGGCATTTTTCGACCGCTATTCGCAGATCTCAATTGAGAAACTCATCACCTCAAGGACTACGGATGAGCTGGTGGAGAACTTAAAAGATACAGAGTATTACGCTCCTTTAAAAAAGCTCAAAGATTCACAGAATGTAACTCTGTACGATTACACGCTCACTCTTGACCTCTATCTGTTCACTTCCACATGGAAAGAACAGAAAAAAGTCTTAAAGAAATCGGATCTGGAACTCTTCATGCGGGACCGCGGCTCCCAGATCGACCTGCTGAACCTGCAGTGGATCTACCGGGCAAAGAAGTATTATAATATGAAGCCCGCCGACATTTACCTGCTTCTCATTCCGATCCACTACAAGCTTTCTACCGATCTTGTCAAAGAGCTGGTGGAGGCTCCCGGACTTGAGGAGTTCGAGACGGCAGTGGCGAGGACAACTTACGCGCGCCACTATAATTTCAAGCAGCAGCTGACCATCGAGCAGATGTATCTGGACTGCCTGAATTATCTGTATACACTTGACCGCAGGCGCAATCCTTATTCGATTGCCGTGATCAACACTTATCTCTTCTTAAAGGAAGAGGAAATCAAAAAGCTGACGACCGCCATGGAATGTGTACGTTACAGTCTGACACCGGGCGAGACGCTGGCATACGTTGGAGGTAAAACCCAATGATCGTTAAAATGAAATTCATCAACATATCCGGTCCGAGGAATGATATCGACCGTGTGACCGACCTGTATCTCTCACGTTATGAGATCCAGCTTGAGTCCGCGCTGTCAGAGCTGAAGACCGTGGACAATTTAAGACCTTTCGTGGAGATCAATCCGTACCGCGATGTACTTGCCAAGGCAGACCAGTTTGTGGGGTATCTTCCCAATGCAGACGATGTAACTCCTGCAACCAATCTGGGCCTTGACGACATGTTTGAGCTCGTGCGCAAGGCAAATGAAGATTATCAGACTCTTCAGGAAAAGAAAGAAAAATTAAAGAAAAAAATAGAGGAGCTTCGCACGAAACAGCAGGTCATCGCTCCTTTCCGTCCCGTGGACTGTGATCTCCACAAAGTACTCAATTACCGGTATATCACCTATCGGTTCGGCCGTATCGCTGTGGAATTCTATCACAAGATGCAGAAATATCTCATGGATGACTTAAATGCCATCTTCGTTGAAGGCGAGAGAGATGAGAGTTTCGTGTACGGGGCTTATTTTGTTTCTCCCTCGGAGGCACAGAAAGTGGATGCTGTATTCCGCTCGCTTCACTTTGAGCGGGTCGAACTCAAAGATGAATTCGAGGGCACTCCGGCATATGCCTACCAGTCACTCGAACGTGAAATCGCCCGGGTCAATCTGGAGATAGACGATCTGGACAAACAGGCCGGCGAGATGCTCGCGGACAGGGCTCCTCAGCTCATAGCTGCAAGAAATCGTCTGGAAGAATTGTCCAATAACTTTGATGTCCGCAAACTTGCAGCGCGGATGGAAGACAATAAAGAAGATTACTACATTCTCTGCGGCTGGATGGCTGAAGATGATGTAGAGAAATTTTTAAAAGAAGTCGAGGAAGACGATAAAGTATTTGTCGTAGTCGAGGACGACCACGACGCTTACTTCGGCGAACCGCCGACCAAACTGGAAAACCCGAAACTGTTCAAACCTTTCGAAATGTTTGTCCAGATGTACGGGCTTCCGGCGCATAATGAGATGGACCCGACTGTATTCATCGGCATCACATATTCCTTTATCTTCGGTGTAATGTTTGGAGATGTAGGCCAGGGACTTCTGCTCCTTATCGGTGGTGCTCTCATCTATCACTTTAAGAAGGCACCTCTGGCGGGAATCATCGCTTCGGCCGGTATATTCTCCACGATATTCGGCTTCCTGTTCGGCAGTATTTTCGGATTTGAAGACGTACTGCCCGCCTTGTGGATACGGCCGATCGACCACATGACCACACTCCCGTTCCTCGGGAAACTGAACACAGTATTCATCGTGTCAGTGGCGTTCGGTATGTTCCTTATTATAGTAGCGATGATACTGCATATTATCAATGCCGCGAAGAGCAAAGATATCGAGGCCGGCTGGTTTGAACCGAACGGCGTCGCCGGACTCGTCTTCTATGTCGCAGTCGTAGTAACCATCATACTCTTCATGACAGGCAACCCTCTTCCGGGCGGCATTGTGATGGCGATCATGTTCGGCGTACCGCTGATCGTAATGCTCTTCAGGGAGCCTCTCACAAAAACAATACAGAAACGGACCGACAAGATGGAAACCGGAAAGGCAATGTTCATCGTACAGGGATTTTTCGAGATGTTTGAGACTCTCCTGAGTTATTTCTCAAATACAATCTCTTTTATCCGTATCGGCGCATTTGCTGTCAGCCATGCGGCGATCATGGAAGTAGTCCTGCAGCTTGCAGGCGCGGAGAGCGGCAATCCCAACTGGATCGGCGTTATCTTCGGCAACCTGTTCGTGTGCGGATTCGAGGGACTCATCGTCGGCATTCAGGTACTCCGTCTGGAATACTACGAGATGTTCAGCCGCTTCTACAAAGGCAGCGGTCACGCGTTTGATCCGTATACAAAGAAGAATACAAAAACATCGAAAAAATAATATATAAAGAAATCAGGAGGATTCTACCATGACTTTAGCAACAAAAATCATCTTTATCATTGCTCTGATCGTAAGCATCATCGTTCCGTTCGGCTACTATCTGCTCGGCGAGAAATCAAAGAAGCGCTACAAACGCGCGATCGGAACTAACGCATTTTTCTTCTTCGGTGCATTTGCCATCGCCACGATCATGCTGCTTGGCGGACCGGACGTACAGGCTGCCGGATCAGTAACAGCTGACAGCGGATTCGCAACAGGACTCGGTTATCTCGCAGCAGCGCTCGTTACAGGTCTTTCCTGTATCGGCGGCGGTATCGCAGTTGCAAGCGCAGCAAGCGCAGCGCTCGGAGCGATCAGCGAAGATTCCAGCGTACTCGGTAAATCACTGATCTTCGTAGGTCTGGCGGAAGGTGTCTGCCTGTACGGACTGATCATCTCCTTCATGATTTTAGGAAACCTGTAACACCAGTCAGCCGTGCAGAAAGATACGGGCTGACGAGATCTGCGGGCTTGCCCGCAAGGCACGGCTGGCCGGATCTTTCTATGGGTAGGAGGCAAATCATGAAAATGTTTCTTATAAGTGATAATGTCGATACCTACACGGGCATGCGCCTTGCCGGAGTGGACGGAGTCGTCGTGCACGAACGCGATGAGCTTAGAGACGCCCTGGAAGATGTGCTCACTGACAAAACAGTGGGGATCGTACTGCTGACGGAAAAATTCGGCAGGGAGTTTCCCGATATTATCGACACATTCCGGCTGGAGCGAAAGATGCCGCTTTTAGTCGAAATTCCCGACCGACACGGAACGGGACGAAAAAAGGACTTTATCACATCATATATTACCGATGCTATCGGTCTGAAATTATAACTATTAACAAAAAGGAGGGATTCCTTTTGACCCTGGAAGAAAAGATCGCTCACCTGCAGTCCACGTCAATGGAACAGGCACGCGCAGAAGGAAATGCCATTATCGATTCCCACCGGGAAGCGCTGGAAAAAGTGTTTGAAGATCATAAGGCAGAAGCACTGCGGCAGTCCGAGACACGGATCAAGGCTGAGACGACAAATGCCAAACTTTCTTTAAATCAGGCGACTGCAAAGTCCCAGCTCGAGATCAAACGACGCCAGGGAAAGGTGCAGCAGGAACTGAAAGATAAGATATTTGAAGAGGCCAACAGCCTTGTACAGGATTATATGCAGACAGAAGACTATAACGATTTTCTTGTCAAATGCATCCGCCAGGCGGTCAAATACGCCGGCGAAGACCCTGTCGTGATCTATATCAATCCGTCGGACGAGAAGAAACGTTCTGACCTTGAGGATGCTACAAGAGTCCGGCTCACGATCAGTGCAGAGGACTTTATCGGCGGAGTGCGCGCAGTCATCCGCTCCCGCAATATCCTCATAGACAATTCATTTAAAACACAGCTGCGCAATGAATATGACAAATTTATGTTTTTAGGAGGTGACGGAATTGCTTAATACCGGAAAGATCTATGGCATAAACGGCCCCGTCATTTACCTGAAGGGAAATACCGGTTTCCGCATGTCCGAGATGGTCTATGTAGGAAAACAGCAGCTTGTAGGCGAGGTCATAGCCCTTGATAAAGACAGAACGACGATACAGGTTTATGAGGAGACGTCAGGTCTTCGCCCCGGCGAGGAAGTCGTGGCAAGCGGCAGCCCCGTCTCCGTCACTCTTGCTCCCGGTATCCTGAACAATATATTCGACGGTATCGAGCGCCCGCTCGAGCGTATAGCAGACTCCGCCGGAGCATTTATCTCCAGAGGTGTCAGCGTTGATTTTCTTGATAAAGAAAAGAAATGGCAGACACATATCACTGTAGAAAAGGGGCAGTATCTCCACGGCGGCGACATCATCGCCGAAGTGCCCGAGACACACGCCATCGTACACAAATGTATGGTCCCCCCTGACGTGGAGGGTACTGTAACAGACGTCGTTCCTGACGGCGAATATACGATTGATGAAGTTCTTGTCACACTGGAACTCTCAAACGGCACTAAAAAAGAACTTACAATGACACAGCGGTGGCCTATCCGCGTACCAAGACCGACGCACCACCGTTTTCAGGCGTCTGTACCGCTGATCACCGGGCAGCGTATCATCGATACTATGTTCCCCATCGCAAAAGGCGGAACTGCAGCTATCCCCGGAGGTTTCGGTACCGGCAAGACCATGACGCAGCATCAGATCGCAAAATGGGCGGATGCAGATATCATCATCTACATCGGCTGCGGCGAGCGTGGAAACGAAATGACACAGGTACTGGAAGAGTTCGGTGAACTGACCGACCCCAGGACGGGAAATCCTCTGATGGACCGTACCACACTTATCGCCAATACTTCAAACATGCCGGTGGCTGCCCGTGAGGCGAGTATCTACACCGGTCTGACACTGGCGGAATATTACCGCGATATGGGGTACGACGTGGCGATCATGGCTGACTCCACATCAAGGTGGGCAGAAGCCCTCCGAGAGCTCTCCGGCCGACTGGAAGAGATGCCTGCCGAGGAAGGATTCCCGGCATACCTTGCGTCAAGACTGTCCGCATTTTATGAGCGTGCAGGCATGATGCACAACTTAAACGGAACTGACGGCTCTGTCACTATCATCGGAGCGGTCTCCCCGCAGGGAGGGGATTTCTCCGAGCCTGTCACACAGAACACAAAGCGTTTCGTCCGCTGTTTCTGGGGACTGGATAAGAGCCTTGCATACTCGAGACATTTCCCGGCAATCCACTGGCTCACCAGCTACAGTGAATACCTGACTGACTTAAGTCACTGGTATCAGGATAATGTTTCACCCCAGTTTGTCTCCTACCGGAACCGGCTCATGGCATTGTTGAACCAGGAGAGCAGTCTGCTTGAGATCGTCAAGCTGATTGGAAGCGACGTGCTCCCGGACGACCAGAAACTGGTCCTGGAGATCGCCCGTGTCATCCGCCTCGGTTTCCTGCAGCAGAATGCATTTCACAAGGATGACACCTGTGTATCGATGGAAAAGCAGTTCCTCATGATGGACACCATCCTGTATCTCTACAAGCAGGCGCGCACTCTCGTTACTATGGGACACCCGATGTCCGTATTGAAATCCGAGAACATCTTCGACCGGGTCATCTCTATCAAATATGATGTGCCCAATGACCGTCTGGAAATGTTCGCCCAGTACCACCGTGATATCGATGAGTTCTATCAGCGGGTACTGGAGAAAAACGCATAAGGAGGACCGAATATCATGTCAATTGAATATCTGGGCTTAAGCAGCATCAACGGACCTCTGATCGCTCTTGAAGGCGTACAGGATGCATTTTACGATGAGATCGTAGAATTCGTCGTGGACGGCACGGAGCACAAAATCGGACGTATCGTAGAGATATATGAGGACAAAGCCGTCATCCAGGTATTTGAAGGCTCTGAGAATATGTCTCTTAAAAATACTCACACAAAACTCACCGGACATCCTATGGAGATTGCACTCTCCCCGGATATGCTGGGCCGTACGTTCAACGGCATCGGGCAGCCCATCGATGATCTGGGACCGATCGTCTCCACCCTGAAGCGGGATGTGAACGGCCTTCCGCTCAATCCGGTGCGCAGGGAATATCCGCGAAACTATATCCACACCGGCATCTCGGCAATCGACGGTCTTACCACGCTGATCCGCGGTCAGAAGCTCCCGATTTTCTCCGGAAACGGACTTCCCCACGACCAGCTCGCCGCGCAGATTGTAAAACAGGCTTCGCTCGGCGAAAACTCCGACGAACAGTTTGCGATCGTATTTGCTGCCATGGGCGTAAAGCATGACGTGGCAGACTTCTTCCGAAACACATTCGAAGAGAGCGGTGTTGCGGACCACGTTGCCATGTTCCTGAATCTGGCAAACGATCCTGTCGTCGAGCGTCTGATCACGCCGAAGGTAGCGCTTACCGTGGCCGAGTATCTTGCATTCGAACAGAACATGCATATCCTCGTCATCCTGACGGATATGACATCCTTTGCAGAGGCGATGCGTGAGGTATCCTCCTCCAAGGGCGAGATTCCCAGCCGTAAAGGTTATCCGGGATACCTGTACAGTGAACTCGCAACTCTTTATGAGCGCGCGGGCATCGTGCAGGGCGTGAACGGTTCGGTGACACAGCTCCCGATCCTCACCATGCCGAACGATGACATCACCCATCCGATCCCTGACCTGACCGGATATATTACTGAGGGGCAGATCGTACTTGACCGCCCGCTGAACGGGCAGTCCATCTATCCGCCGATCAACATCCTGCCATCCCTCTCCCGTCTGATGAAGGACGGTATCGGCGAGGGCTACACAAGGGAAGATCACCAGGATCTGGCGAACCAGCTCTTCTCCGCCTACGCCAAAGTGGGTGATGCGAGAAACCTCTCCTCCGTCATCGGTGAAGACGAGCTCTCCCCGATTGACAAGAAATATCTGGAATTCGGAAAAGAATTCGAGGAGAAATATATCGGACAGGGCGTGGATGAGAACCGGAGCATGGAAGAGACTCTGGATCTTGGCTGGAAACTGCTCGGAAGACTGCCGAGAGAAGAACTGGACAGAGTGGATACAAGGATACTTGATAAGTACTATAAGCCGATGTCTGAGGAGTAGGAGCAGATGAGCATACAGGTTATGCGTGCTGTCGAGACCTGGCAGCACGCAGGTGCATATTATGTGCGGATCCAGGCAATGGCAAAGCAGTATCATATCACTCTGCGCGAAGAATTTGACGGGCACGATACCCCGGACGCCAAATATATTGTCCTGCTGGATGATGATTTTCCAGTCGCGACCTGCCGGCTGTATGAATACGGCGATAAAACCATGATGCTCGGACGCGTCGTCGTACTCCCCGAGTACCGAGGCAAAGGGCTCGGACGTCAGGCAGTAATGGAGGCGGAGAAGTGGGCGCTTGCTCTCGGCTGTACAAAAGCCGTGCTGGAAAGCCGGGATACAGCCGTCGGTTTCTACGAGAAGCTGGGATATGCCGCATATCCTGACAGAATAATACACGGCGGGACTTTCACCTGCATCTACATGGAAAAATCACTATACTGAATTAAGGACACTGTCCGGACAAATATCCCAAACAGGAGTAAAAACTATGAATAACACAGGTATCCGCGAACAGGTTATCGAAGAAATCCGAATACTGGCAGAAAAATATCAGATTGAGAAGATATATTTATTCGGTTCAAGAGCGCGGGGCGACTATCACCGGACAAGCGATATTGATCTCGCAGTAAGCGGCGGTGATTTTGACCGATTTGCGTTAGATATTGATGAAGATACTTCTACTCTTCTTAAATTTGATATTGTTGACCTGAACCGCATTGTACATCCGGAATTACTTGATGCTATCCAAAAAGAAGGGAGAGTACTCTATGAAAAAGTATGAAAACTTCTGCTCCGCCCTCACAAATATGCAGGAAATCTACAATTATGATGAACCTTATGACACTGTCATACTGACAGGTCTTGTCGGTCTGTATGAAGTCTGTTTTGAACAGGCATGGAAGCTCATAAAAGCAGTACTGGAAATGCACGGATATGAGCAAAGTGCTACAGGTTCTCCAAAAACAATACTGAAAACCGCATATGAGGCCGGAATGATAAAAGATGAGACCCTCTGGCTTAAGGCTCTCCATGAACGCAACAATGTAACTCATTCTTATAACAAAGAAATTGCTCTTGAAATTGTAAGACAGGCAAAATCAGATTTTTATGATATGTTTTGTGCATTAAAAAACGAAATAGATAAAAACTGGCTTTAATGACGACGTAATATTTACAAGGGAGGAACTTTTATGCTGGAATTCAAATATGATACACAACTGCTGATCGAGGGTGAAGACCTGGACGAAGATGTGATCAGCGATTACTTTACAGAGCATTTCAAAGGCGATTGTCTGCTGGCTGTCGGCGATGAAGAGCTCGTTAAAATCCACTTCCACACAAACGAGCCATGGAAAGTTCTGGAATACTGTTCCACCCTCGGCGAGATTTACGATATCGTGATCGAAGATATGGACAGACAGGCAAGAGGACTGAAAGGCTAAAGTATACAATTGCAGACAGGCACTGACTGAATTATTGATAACAGGAGGGATTTCATGGATCCGCGTACATTTCCCACAAAGGGTAACTTAATGCTTGCGAAGAATTCGCTGGCACTTGCAAAACAGGGCTATGACCTGATGGATAAAAAACGGAATATCCTGATCCGCGAGCTGATGGATCTGATCGATGAAGCGCGCACGATCCAGGAAGAGATCGACACTACTTTCACCTATGCCTACCAGTGTCTCCAGAGTGCAAATATCGAGAACGGTATCAGCAACGTAGAGCTGCTCGCCTACACCGTGCCGATCGAGAATTCCATTACGATCCAGACGCGCAGTATCATGGGGACAGAGATCCCCCATGTGAAATATGTACCGGATGCCGGCAAGCCGACCTATTCATTCAGCACAACGCATGAATCCATCGACAAAGCAAGAGAAGCATTCCGGAAAGTGAAAGATCTGACGATCAAGCTGTCCATGGTGGAAAACGCAGCCTACCGCCTTGCAAGCAATATTAAGAAAACGCAGAAACGCGCAAATGCGCTTCAGAATATCACGATTCCGATGTACTCTTCCCTCGTGTATACGATCACCAACGCGTTGGAAGAAAAAGAGCGCGAGGAATTTACGAGGCTGAAAGTCATCAAACGTATGAAAGAGAAAAAGACAGCCCGCCAGTAAGGGCTGTCTTTCCCTATGGTCCCGCCCGTGTCAACAGCCCCGCATCAATCGGATGCGGTCAGTTCTCTCACGAATGCATCGGCGGGATGCCTGCGTATCATCTCCGGCGTATCAAGCTGGGCAATTCTTCCCTGTTCCATCACAAGCACACGGTCTCCCAGTTTCATAGCCTCCCGGATATCGTGTGTGATAAACACGACTGTCATATGCAGCTTTTCCTGCAGCGCCAGCATTTCATCCTGCAGGGCCCGTTTTGTGATCTCATCCAATGCTCCGAAAGGCTCATCCATGAGAAGCAGCTTCGCCTCTGCCGCAAGCGCCCGTGCAATCCCTACCCTCTGCTGCTGCCCTCCGGACAGCTCAGACGGATATCTGTCCGCCATAGACTCGTCAAGTCCCACCAGCTTCAACAGTCTGATCGCCTTTCTGCGGTTCTCTTCTTTATTTTTGTGTCCGCTGATCACCGGGACGTAAGAAATGTTTTTCTCTACCGTCATATGGGGAAACAGCCCTTTATTCTGGATCACATATCCGGTTCTGCGGCGCAGTGCGATCAGATCCGCGTCCTTAATATTCAGACCTTCCACATACACATCGCCGCTGTCCGGTTTCTGCAGTCCGTTGATCAGGCGCAGCATCGTTGTCTTGCCGCAGCCCGACCTGCCGATCACAGTGAGGAACTCTCCCTCATTTACGGAAAGACTCAGATCATCGAGCACTTTCTGTGTGCCGAAACTCTTTGACACATGTTCCAGACGAATCATTTCCATAACCTGTCTCCTATCCTTCAATGACGCCTTCTGACACAAGATAATCTCTTGCGACGTCAGCCTCGTCTTTGCCTTCCTCTTCCACCTGATAATTCAGCTCCGCCATCTTCTGGTCTGTCAGGATCCCGTCCATAAGTTCCAGCGTCTCTTCAAGCTTTGGAAATCTTTCCAATGCATCCTCGCGGACTACTGTTGAGCAGAAATAGTTTACCTGATAGTTCTTATCGTCTTTCAGGGCTATCACATCGTCCTGACTGATCTGCGCATCTGTTGTGTAGCCGTTCGTGACGTCAATATCTCCGTTCCTGAGTGCCTCATACTTCAGACCGATATCGATATCCATAATATCCTTAAACTCAAATCCGTAAGCCTCGGACACGCCCGGGAGTCCGTCCGCACGCTCGATATAATCGGGATTACCGCCGAATACGAGCTTGTCGGATACTTTTACCAGATCGGAGCAGGTCTCCAATCCATACTCTTCCGCCGTATCAGAACGCACGACAACGGCATAGGTATTATTCTGTCCGTACAGCCCCACCCATGTCATATCATACTTCTCTTCATATTCTTCTTTCAATTTCTCAAACATTTCTTCATCGGAGGACACATCTCCGGGTTCATGCCCGAGCACAAGGATCCATCCGCTCGATGTGTATTCCGGATACAGGTCAAACTCGCCTTTCTCCATTGCGGGCTGTATATTGCTTGTCCCGCCGCCGATCCCCTTGGTCAGCTCCACCTCATATCCTGCTTTCTCCTCGATCATGAGCTTCAGCATTTCCCCGAGGATAAACTGTTCCGTCATAGGCTTGGTGGCGATCTTCACCGGCTCGCCCTCTTTACTTCCTGAACTTTCTGTTCCACTGTTTCCGGCGCACCCTGCAAGTCCTGTCACAAGAGCAGCCGCAAGCAGCATTGCCGTGATCCGTTTTAATTTCATATCAAATGCATTCCTTTCTTTATCTTTTTCTCAACAAGTCCCAGCAGACCGTCGCACAGAATTGCAAGCAATGCGATCAGCAGGCTGCCGGAAAATGTCATCGCTGTATCATAAATCGTGATCCCCCTGTAGATTGCCACGCCCAGGCCGCCTGCTCCGATGAACGATGCGATCGCAGCAACCGAGATCGTCATAACCACCATGTTGCGGACTCCCGCTATGATCACGCCCATGGCAAGGGGAAGCTTGATCTTCAGCATGATCTGGAGCCTCGTACTCCCCATCGCCTCGGCGGCAGAGACGATATCACTGCTGACTCCGGTGATCCCCGCATATGTATTTCTTACCATCGGCATGATCCCGTACAGGGTAAGCGCGACAACCGCTGTTGGATTGCCGATCCCAAGCAGGGGAATGAGCATGCCGAGCAGAGAAATTGACGGAATTGTATAACAGATGTTTGCCACGGTAAGTACCGGACCGGATACTTTCGGGCACTCGGCTATCCAGATCCCGAGCAGCAGTCCGAGCACTCCCGCCAGAAGAACCGCTGTAAGGGAAAGGGTGATATGCGCGCCGGTAAGTTCCAGAAACCAGTCTTTCCTCTCGATATAAAGCTGTATCACTTCATGTAAAAAATCCACGTTTTACTCCTCTCAGACGTTACTCTTGTTCTTCACCCAGATAAAACACCCTGAAGAAAAGCTCCAACGACTCAAACAGTTCTCTTTTCGTCTGCTGAAGCTGTTTGATCTTCAGCACGCTCCCGATCTCATCAAAGAAAAAGTCTCCTTCTTCATGATCCACCTTCAGTTCCAGATTCCCGGCCTCGTCAAATACGAGCATCAGGATTCCGCCCACATCTTCTGTATACAATACGCACATGATCTGCAGTTCCTGCCTGATATTCTCCGGCAGAGAGTCAAACTCCGGATTCAGATAAAATTTCTGTTCATAGGAATTTGCTGCACATAATACGATTTCTTCGTTCATAATATTCTCCTCTCTTATCATATTTTCCTGACAGATGCATGCCGCTTCGGTTATGCTGCTTTCCAGCCTCGCATGCATCAGCTCGATTCCGCGCTTTGCGCCTTCATCTCGCTGTTTGGCATCCGCCATATACCATGGACAATCGGCTCGGCATTGCAGATCTATCTGCATGCCGCCCCGGTTATGCTGCTTTCCAGCCTCGCATGCATCAGCTCGATTCCGCGCTTTGCGCCTTCATCTCGCTGTTTGGCGTCCACCATATACCATGGACAACCGGCTCGGCATTGCAGATCTATCTGCATGCCGCCCCGGTTGTCCATGCTGCATGCTCGGACTGATTACACATATCCATACACGCCGCGCACAGACACTTCGCCTGCATATATCTTTTCCATACTTCCGTCTTCTCTTCGTACGAGCAATTCTCCCGTATGGTCAATACCGACAGCGCGGGCCTGATAAGTCTCTTTTTCCCCGATGATACGTACATCTCGGTCACGGTTGACCAGCAGGGCGCTGTACCGGTCCATAAGCCCGGACAGATCTTCTGTCTTCAGAAATATCTCATAATTCTCCTCCAGACGCTCCATGACCGCTGCGATGAGAGGCGCGCGCTTTACTGTATGTCCGCACTCCAGCCGAAGAGATGTCGCAGTATCTGCAATCTCTTCCGGGAACTCTGTCATATTAACATTGATCCCGACGCCAACCGTCACATGATTGATATAGTCAACCTGCGCGCTCATCTCGGTAAGGATTCCGACCAGTTTTTTCCCGTTTACGATAATGTCATTCGGCCATTTGATCTGGATCATGGGAATCCATTGCCCAATCCCTTCCGCCACACTGAGCGCCATAACGATTGTAAGCATAGACGCCTTATTCGGCGCGATATCAGGCCGGAGCAAAACAGACATATAAATACTGTTCCCTGCCGGTGACTCCCAGGTCCTGCCCCGCCGTCCGCGTCCCGCCGTCTGTCTGTCGGCCACCGCCAGCGTACCGTGAGGTGCGCCTTCATCTCCAGCCTGGCGGATTCTCAGATTAGTAGAGTCTGTTGTTTCATAGTACAGTATATTTCTTCCCGCCCAGCGCGTCTTCATCAGGCTGTCCAGTTCTTCTTTTGTCATCACATCCGGAGTCTCTACGATGTGATAACCTTTATTTCGCACAGCTTCTACCTGATACCCCTCATCCTGCAGCCTGCGGATAGTTTTCCACACAGCGGCCCTGGACACACCGAGCTGTTCACTGATCTGCTGCCCGGAGACATATCCGTCTGTTGACCGGAGCAGTTTTAGGATTTCTGTCTTCATTTTCAATCACTCCATGTTTAGTGCTAAAACATCTGCTGTAGAAATCATCTTCCGGATGTATTCTAACATAATAACAGATCAAATACTATCTGTCTTTCATGTATTTCCTTGAATGTAAAATCCAACAATGATAAAATCTATAAATAATATTTATCGTTATTTACTGCTTGATCAGGAGGTTTTCTATGAATACGATACAATTGGAGTGCTTTTTGGCGGTAGCAGAACATCTGAATTTCTCCAGAGCCTCGGAAGTTCTCCGGATCACTCAGCCCGCCGTAAGCCACCAGATCCAGTCACTGGAAGAAGAGCTGGATGTGAAATTATTCAAACGCACAAGTAAAAGTGTTTCCCTGACACAGGAAGGTATCCAGTTTCTTCCTGATGCACAGCTCATCCTGAAGACAGCTCTTTCTGCAAAGGAACGGCTCGGTCAGCATGAGCAGTTTATACCTTTTGAACTGGGATGTCATAACCGGATGGAGTTAAACCTGCTGCCGCCGATACTGAAAAAACTGACAGAATTCTTTCCGCTGCTTCGCCCGGTTATCCAGATCGTTCCTTTTCCTTCCCTTCTGAGTCAGGTCGAAAACAAACAGGTACACGCTGCTTTCGGCATAAAAGAAGAACAGAAAAAGTCCTCCCTCTACTTTCGAGAACTCTGTTCTGCTCCCATGGCATGCATCTGTTCCCCGGGACATCCGCTGGCGCAATACGATTCCCTGACAAAGGATCAGCTCTCAGGCAGCATCATTGCCTGCTCACCGCGTCAGATCGCCGATCCGATCTTCTCGATCCAGAACAGTATTGTCGCAAAACTGCGTCCGGAACAGCGGTACTTTTCCGAAAACATGGAAAGTGCCCTGACACTTGTCAAGGCGCAGATTGGTTATACTTTATATCCCGATATCATTGCGGCCCGGGAGCCGGATCTGACATATATACCCGTTACAGATATCCCGAAGATGTCTTTTGGCGTATACTACCGGTATGATGACGATCATCCGGTATTAAGACGATTCCTGATGCTGTGCAGAGAATTGGGGACGTAGTCAAATCCGCTTTGACTACGTCCCCAATCGCGATTTGCCCTGTCGCTTTTTATTTCTCCGGATGGCTCTCCTCCCACAGTTTATCCGCGGTCGGCTTCCAGTTCTTCGCATACGGCACGCATCTGTCGCACAGTTCATCCACGCTCTCCGGATCCTGATAATCCGTATTCACGGCCCCGGTCTCTTTTACGAGCTGTTTTAACCGGCCCGGATTCTCAAGCATCGGGCACGGGCGCAGGTGGTTGTTATTGAACGGCTGGTTGTCGTGGTAAGCCTGGAAGATCGGACTTCTCAGCGCATCCAACAGTGAGACATCATGAATATTCACATTGGAGTAGTGGATAAATACGCACGGCTCCACATCGCCCTTTGCATTGATGTGCAGGTATCTTCTTCCTCCTGCAATACATCCGCCGACGTACTCTCCGTCGTTCTGGAAGTCCATTCCGAAGATCGGTTTCGTCTCACGGAAATGACGGATGCGGCGGTACATCTCTTCTCTCTGCTCCGGCGTCGGGAGGAGATCTGTCACAGCGCCGTGACCTACCGGCATGTAATGGAAGTACCATACGAACAGCGCGCCGCTTTCGATCATCATATCATAAAACTCTTCGCTGCTGACGTCCTCAAAGTTCTGGCTCGTGTAACATACCGAGATACCGAACGGAAGCTTGTGCTCTTTCATCAGCTCCATCGCATGGCGTACTTTGTGGTACACGCCGTCGCCCCTGCGTCCGTCGTTGGCTTTCTCAAATCCTTCTAGGCTGATCGCCGGTACGAAGTTCTTCACTCTGAGCATTTCCTGACAGAATTCTTCATCGATCATCGTTCCGTTTGTGAATGCCAGGAACTCGCAGTCCGGGTGCATCTCGCAGATTTTAAAAACATCTTTCCTGCGCACCGTCGGCTCCCCGCCGGTATAGATATACATATAAGTGCCCAGTTCCTTGCCCTGCCGGACGATGGAATCGATGTCTTCGAGGCTTAAGTTATACTGGTGTCCATACTCCGCCGCCCAGCAGCCGGTACAGTTCAGATTGCACGCCGTCGTGGGATCCAGCAGGATCGCCCACGGGATATTGCAGTTATATTTCTTCGACATTTCATCCTGCACGGCGCTGCCTTTCAGGCTGGCATTCGTGATAAAGTTCTGGAAAAATGCCCTGCGCACGCCCGGATCCAGCTCATAGAGCCTTAAGATAAGCTGGTACCAGTTATTCTTCTCTTCAATAGATCTTCTGATCGCGTTTCTCTGGCTCGTGTACCAGTCTTTCGGCATCAGGCGGTCCACAAAAGCCATCAGCTTAGGGATGTTCTCCTCCGGATTGCCTTCAAGGTAATTGAGAGCCTGATTTACTGTAAATTCCTGCATTGTTTCTCTGATTGACTTTCCCATTTGTATTTCTTCCTTTCTGTTCGTCTTCTGTAAAATGTATTTGCTGTTTTTATGATTTATCACCGTTATGCGGCGTTAAGTATGTTCATAAATTCCTCACCGGTAATCGTCTCTCTGTCATAGAGATAATCCGCCAGCTGATCCAGTTTTTCCCTGTTGTCCGCAAGGATCTTCGCAGCTTTCTCATGCTGCTTTTTCACCAGTTCTACCACCTGACGGTCGATCTCCGCCTGTGTTTCCGCCGAGCAGCTCAGCGATGTATCTCCGCCCAGATACTGGTTCGTCACGGTCTCCATTGCCACCATATCGAAGTCTTTGCTCATGCCGTATCTGGTGATCATGGCACGGGCCAGTTTTGTCGCCTGCTCAATATCATTAGAAGCTCCTGTGGATGAGGAGTGGAAGATAAGTTCCTCCGCTGCTCTTCCGCCGGTGAGTGTGGCGATCTTGTTCTCCAGCTCCTCCTGGCTCATCAGATAATGGTTGCCGTCCTCCACCTGCATCGTGTAACCGAGTGCTCCGGAAGTACGCGGCACGATCGTGATCTTCTGCACCGGGGCGGAACTGGTCTGCTTTGCCGCCACAAGCGCATGGCCGATCTCATGGTAGGCAACAACTTTTTTCTCCTGATCGGTAAGGATGGCATTCTTCTTCTGATATCCCGCGATAACGACTTCTATACTCTCCTCAAGATCCGCCTGTGTGACATAACTGCGGTTTTCCCTTACCGCACGGAGCGCTGCCTCATTGACAATATTGGCAAGCTCTGCACCTGAAGCTCCGGATGCCATTCGCGCGATAGATGCAAAGTCCACGCTCTCATCGAGTTTGACTTTCCTGGCATGGACTTTCAGGATCTCCTCACGGCCTTTGAGATCCGGCAGTTCTACCGGCACTCTCCGGTCGAATCTTCCCGGTCTTGTCAGGGCAGGATCAAGAGACTCCGGACGGTTTGTCGCCGCCAGGATGATGACGCCGTTGTTCGACTCGAATCCGTCCATCTCCGTCAGGAGCTGGTTCAGTGTCTGCTCTCTCTCGTCATTGCCGCCCACGCGGCCGTCACGTTTCTGTCCGATGGCATCAATCTCATCGATAAATACGATACACGGCGCTTTTTCTTTCGCCTGCCTGAACAGGTCTCTTACCTTCGATGCGCCCATTCCGACGAACATCTCGACGAACTCGGAACCCGACATGGAGAAGAACGGTACATTTGACTCACCCGCAACAGCTTTTGCCAGCATCGTCTTACCGGTTCCGGGAGGTCCTACAAGCAGGATGCCCTTCGGCATAGATGCTCCGATCTCACGGTATTTTGCCGGATTGTGGAGATAATCCACGATCTCTGATAAGTTTTCTTTCGCCTCATCCTCGCCGGCAACATCGGAGAAGCGAATGCCTTCCGAAGATTTTACATATACTTTTGCATTGCTCTTTCCCATTCCGAATATCATGGAGTCCGGACCGCCGCTCGCACGGTTCATCAGTTTTCTCGACATGTACTGCCCGATTCCAATAAAGATCGCGATCGGGAGTATCCAAGTCAGGAGAAATGTGAGGATCGGCGACGTCTGCTCGATGATCTGCCCGGAAAACTGTGCTCCCGAATCATACAGTCTCTGTGTCAGGTCCGGATCATCTACCATCCCGGTCTTGTATATTGTTGTTTCATCTTTATCTGTAAATATAATTTCATTATCTGACTGATTGATCTGCACCTGTCCGATATTCTCTTCTGCTGTCATGTCCATAAATGTCTCATAACCGACTTCCTTGATCCGACGTTCCGCCGCCCATGGCATGAACAGGAAATTAAACAGAAGCAGGATCAGCAGCACGATCACATAATAATAGATCAATGGTTTTCTCGGCTTCTTTACTTCTTGCATCCTGTGTCCTCCTTATCTTTTTCTTCTGAATCTTCTGTATCCTCCGCTGACTCCTGCCTGTCAAGGGCGGTCAATGCGGAGATCAGTGCCTGCTGCATGGCAAGCGTGGCAAAATCCATGGCAAATTCCGCATACAGCATATCCGCTTCTCTTTCATCCTGTTCCGGGGTACTTTCCTCTGAATGAAGATCCTTTATCACCTGCTTTTTCATCGTATCCCCGATCTTCCGTCTGTAATCGATCTGCGCCTGCGTCAGTCTTGTCACAGCCGGGGAGCGGCATGCCCTCGCCTTCTTTTCCAGAAACAGAGTATTTTCCTTATATTCATCTTCCGCTTTCTCGAGCTCTGAATGGATCTTCTGTCTGTCTCCCTGCTCGCAGATCCGTATCCTGCACTGGAGCTTGCCGTACTGCTCTTCCATTTCATATAATTTATAGGCAAATACGCTTTTATCAATATCCATACAAAGGCATCCTCCTTTCCGGTATTTCGCAACCCCTGGCGCCAGTATTGCTCATTTCACACTGCCGCCATATCTTTTATATAGCAAATCCGGAGATTGAATGCGACTCTCAATTTTTGAAATCTGTATTTACAAATCTGTAATTTTGTAAGAAAAATTGACAGTTCTCCAATTTTGTAAAGACAGGAAACAAAAATTATAAGTAGCGCTCAGGCAGTCCGCCGGCTATATTGAAGTTACAGACGATGACACAGAAAGGAGATATGACTTATGAGATGGTTTGATTCAGATTTTGACTATGTACAGGAACTCATAGACAGATGGAACGACAGAAGGAAGAAAATACGCACCGCTTATTTTATCATAGCAGCCATCCTTCTCATCGCCGGAATCCTGACCGCAGTATTTCCGATCAGAATATTTTCAGTAATACAGTATTTAGCGGCAGCCGCAGTGATCGCGATCGGCATAGGGCACTTTATCGCGTTTGCTTCCATGACTTATTATTTCCGGGATTATATACTGCTCCTGTCCGGAATACTAAATGTACTGATCGGCATTATGCTGTTCTTCATGCCGGTCACGCTGACGGTACAGGTGATTACTTTCATGCTGTCCTTTATGTTGATCTTCGGCGGGGTGGAAAAGCTTTCTCTCGCCTCACGGCTCAGATACTTCCGCATCCCCCATACGGGCAGCCTGACTTTCAGCGGTGTCCTCAATATTGTCCTCGCAGTGGTATTCCTGCTGCTTCCATTTGTCTCGGCGTTTGCTCTGAACTATATCCTCGCTGCATACCTGATCATCATGGGTGCGGCCCTCCTGATCGAAGCTGCAGGTATGCATAAGATCAGTATGTAAAAAATAAAATATAACCAAAGGAGAACCCCTTTTATGAACCAGACAAACAGCTCCGCCCCCGCGGCGGAGGATATAAACCGTCATAACAGCACACCGGACCGTATCCAGATCCTCACGACCATGAATGAGAATTATCTGCCCCGTCTGCAGGTACTGCTCACATCCATCCGCATCAATCAGCCCGATGAAGAGATGGATATCTGGCTGATGCACAGCGGTATCCCAATGGGGACTTTAGATCCTGTCGCTCGCCAGTGCAGACACTTCGGGTACGGCTTCCATCCTGTACTGATCGACGGCTCTGCTTTTGCCGGAGCCCCGGTGAGCCGCCAGTATCCAAGGGAGATGTATTACCGGCTTCTGGCGCCGTTTTTCCTGCCCGGGGATCTGCACCGCATCCTGTATCTCGACCCGGATATCCTCGTCATCAATCCTCTGCGTCCGCTCTGGGAGACAGACATGAAAGGGAATCTCTTCGCTGCAGCCGCCCACACTGGCAAGACAGAACTGGCGAATAATATCAACCAGATCCGCCTCAGAACAGATCATCCATATTTTAATTCAGGAGTTCTGTTGATGGATCTCGCCCTGGGCCGGCAGGAGATCATTGCAGATGAAATATTTGATTATACCAGGGAACATGCAAAAGAACTTCTCCTTCCTGATCAGGATATATTAAACGCCATGTATGGGAAACGCACTCTGGAGATTGATGATTCATTATGGAATTATGATGCCCGAAATTACAACAATTATCTGTTGAGGAGCATGGGAGAGTGTGATATGGACTGGGTCATGTCCAACACTGCGATCCTGCACTTCTGCGGGAAGGCAAAGCCGTGGCAGAAAGGATATATCCACAGATTCGGGATATTATACAAGCATTATGAACATCTGACCGGAAAGATAAATAAAGGGTACGTATAAATCAGACAGGAGCGGATTGAAATACCCGCTCCTGTCTGATTCGATATTCAATTATTTTTTCCCGGGAACATCTTTCCCGTAATGATCTTCTCCATCTGTATGATCAGCTTTTCTTCGTCCAGATGTGGTTTCCCCATATAATGCATAAGGACTCCGACCATACCACAGGCGTAGAATTTCAGCATTATTTCCATATCATCATAGGTGAGACTTATATCAGGCGCTTTATTTCGCGCTATCTCTGCCAGATATGCAGCGGCAGATTCTGTCAGCATGTTCTCGATCTCTACCCACCGCCGCGAATAGAGCAGCCTCTCCAGCTTTGTCCTGTTCTGCCTGATGAAAGAAGCGAACTCTTTCAGCGCCACAATATTATCTTCTGCTTCCAGGCTCCTCTTTACAAGCTCTTCCGTTGCGCGTCTGAATGCCCAGTCGAGAACGTCCATAATGTCTTTAAAATGATAGTAAAATGTCTGACGGGAAATGTGACATTCCCCGATCAGTTTTGTCACTGTGATCTTGTCTATATCTTCCTTGTCCAACATCTCAGTAAAGGTATCTGCAATCACTGCTTTCATGTCTTCTCTCATAGTCAACACCTCTCCTGTGATGCTATTTTATTACACCTTTTCCCAAGAAACAAGTGAAAAATTATATCTTCCCCGTCCAGACCGGATTACTCCACGCAGTCCTTCCATATTTATCCGTGCATCTTACGCGGACATAAGTCTCATGACCTTTCAGTTCATATTCGCCATATGCAATAGTCTCGTCATACGAACGGCACATTCTGGTAATACCGTCATTCACGTCATTTCCTGCGATAAAATCTATTCTGTAAACCGGGCTGCAGTCCACATACGCCACACCGTCCCTGATTCCCCAGTCATATATCTCCGGTCCCGACGATGAATAATAATTTCCAGCCAGCATGTTCTGTACGATGTCTTCATGGGTCAGTTTATCTGCTTTAACAACGATATACCCTCCACACGCATCGTCGAAAAGCCCCTCGTTATGATTGTCATCCGAGGCAAAGGCAAAGATTTTCTTTCCTTCCCTGAGCATCACGTCAAAATAAGTCTCATCATATCCGGTATAGCTCTCATTCACTGTGTTGTAATTAAAAATCTCAAGGGCCCAGATTCCTTCAGTATTGATAAACTCCGACTCCCGTACCCGGGACCAGATCGGATGATTGTATGTTGCGATCATTCCATGCTGTATCATCTCATCAGCAAGTTTCTGTGCGGCAGCCGCACCATCCCACTCCCCGTAATATTTATGCACGGGATGAATATCGTTGTGCTGATACAGCGGAAGCGCTGCATTCTTCTGCATCTCCTCTGTACCGAGGATGCCGTGGATATGATGCACTTTCTTTCTCCTGCCGGAACCGTCGTCATAATAGAGAACGGCCGAAGCCTCGAGCCCCGGGAGGATAATAAAGTCCTCACAATCAAATTGCGCTCTGTAATCCGTATATTTATCATGCTCTGAAAAACACAGAAAATGAAATCCGTGCTCTTTAAAAAGCTTTACGGACTGCTCCGGAGTGAGCATCCCGTCAGAATTAACCGTATGACTGTGAAGATTTCCCTTGTACCAGTTTCCTTTTTCCGAGAATCCCCGGATTGTAATCTTTTCCAAATTTTCTCCTCCTTACTGATTGGGGACGTAGTAAAACCCGGTTTTACTACGTCCCCAATCAAGTTTCAGTGTGTCCCCAATCAGGTTTTGCCCTGTCCCCAATCTATTTTACAGACGTACGCAGTTGTGATCGGCTACTCCTACATTAATTTTTTCTCCTACATTATACATCGACATGCTCCTGAACAACACATCAGCGTATACTTCCACACCGTTGATGTCGATATGGTATCTGAGAACATTTCCTCTAGGCACATAGTCAATGATCGTTCCATTCATGCGGTAATCTTCTGTTGTGATTGCATCCTTGGACAACAGGAAAGTCTCCGGACGGATCGCGAACTGACCGCTGTTCCACTTCTTTCCTGTGATAGCTTCCATGGCATTTGAATCCAGG
Source organism: Mediterraneibacter catenae (assembly GCF_008691045.1). Taxonomy (GTDB): domain Bacteria; phylum Bacillota; class Clostridia; order Lachnospirales; family Lachnospiraceae; genus Mediterraneibacter; species Mediterraneibacter ornithocaccae. Next base: position 143,054 of record NZ_VMSO01000004.1, on the reverse strand, counting down.
ATATTATAGTTTCCGATAAATCCTGCCGCAAAGCTTGTCTCCGGTTTCGTATAGACTTCCACCGGACTTCCTGACTGCTCAATAACACCGTCATGGAACAGATGGATCACATCAGACATTACCATCGCCTCGTCCTGGTCATGTGTTACGAACACAGATGTCAGTCCGAGATCCTTATGGATCCTGCGGATGCTTGCCTGCAGGGATTTTCTCAGCTTTGCGTCGATCGCGCTCAGGGGTTCGTCGAGAAGGAGCACTTTCGGCTGCATCACTATTCCTCTGGCAAGAGCCACTCTCTGCTGCTGTCCTCCTGAAAGATTGCCCGGGTATTCTTTTTCTTTGCCTTTGAGTTCTACCATATCAATGGCGTCTCTCACACGTCTGTTAATCTCGTCTGAAGCAAGCTTCTGCAGTTTCAGTCCGAAAGAAAGGTTCTCTTCTACTGTCATATTCGGGAAAAGGCTGTACTGCTGGAATACCATCCCGATATTGCGATCCTTCGGATCCTTATATGTAATGTCTTCGCCGTCCAGGAAAATCTGCCCGCCAGAAATCTGCTCAAGTCCGGCAAGGCATCTGAGCAGTGTACTCTTTCCGCATCCGGAGGGACCGAGCAGCGTAACAAAATCGCCCTTTTTTATCTCCAGATTGATTCCTTTTAATACATGGTTATCTCCATAATATTTATCTATATTTTTAAATTCTATATAAGCCATTTTCTTATCTGTCCTTTCTGTCTTTGCCTCTCGACTGCAGGAAAAATGCACAAGCCGAAATGATCAGAGTTACGAGGAAAAGTATAACGATCACTGCACAGGTCCTCTGTCCGGATTTCTTCATTACATCATACAGGTACATCTGCGCTGTCATAAAATGTCCGCCTGCCAGTGTATTGATGATAACGAAATCACCGAACACAATAGCCATGGCAAGCATAACTGAGATCGTGACACCACCCATAATATTCGGAATAACTACGCGGAAGAACGCGTAGAACTTGCTTGCTCCGAGCATCTGCGCCGCCTCGATGAGCCTCGGCGCTCCCACACCGTTTAAGTTATTCCTGATTCCCTGATATACATAAGGAAGAATAACGACCATGTAAGTTGCTACGAGCATGAACTTTCTGTCTCCGAATGGTTCCGGCGCGCTGCTGTAAAGCGACAGCACACAGATCGGCAGGATAACGCCCTGGATCGCATACGGAATCGTACACAGGATCTGGATCATCTTATCCCACTCCGGATGATAGACAACAACTACATACATTGCCAGAAGTACAAACACCGTACAAAGCACGATCGGAACAATAGATATAATGACCGTACGTCCGACTGACTGCCAGAACAGCGGATCCGTAAACAGCTCCGCATAGGCTCCCAGCGTGAAACCTGTCGGCATTACGTCGATCCACTCCTGGAAAAGGGAATAGATCAGCGTCATGATAAGCGGAAGAAGCAGATATGCTATGATTACGACAATCGCAATCTTTGATCCTACATTGCGTTTTTTCTTTTCAGCGTTCATCAGCGTCTTCCTCCTTTCTTCGGAGTCATCTTATTCTGCACAAAGATGGCAAGTACCATGAATACCATCATAACAACCGCAATCGCGCTTCCGAACTCCGGTCTCTGGATGATATCTCCGACAAACTGCTCCGACAGACGGATCGGGAGCAGAGATACATTGTTCATGAGCAGCGCATATGCAGATGCATATGCCGCCAGTGCATTTGCAAACAGAACGGAAAATGTACCAAGGATACTCGGCATCAGCACAGGAATACCGACCTTTCTCCAGAATGTCATCCGGCTGCCTCCCAGAAGCGCAACCGCCTCTTTCCACTCTTTCCTGATCGAATCAAATGCAGGAATCAGGAGCAGCGTTGACAGCGGTATCTGGAAATATACATAGATCAGGAGCAGTCCCCATACCGAGTACAGCGGGAACTCCGCCAGAAATTCGATTCCGTAGTTTGCACCGATCATTGTCATGACACCGATATTTCCGAACATAATGATATACGCAAATGCCAGCGGTACGCCTGAGAAATTCGATACCATGTTCAGGATGCTCATAAACACCTGTTTCAGTTTTCCTTTTTCCTCGTGTACGGCTTTCGCGCCGATAAATGCCACGATCAGACCGATGACCGAGGAAAGGACCGAGATGAGCAGACTGTTGATGATGGCCTGCTGATACAGCTTTCCGGTAAATATGTTGATATAGTTATCGAGAGTAAAACCGATCTCTCCCCCTTCCGGGAAGAAGCTTCTGACAACCGTATAAATCACCGGTATGATCTCAAAGAGAAGACAGAGCAGTAAAAACGGCGCCAGCGCAAATAAGTATGTTTTCTTTTGTGTTTTCATGTCAACCTCACCTTTACATTGAAACGGACTGCCGCATCCTGTGCAGCAGTCCGGTCATCCGTCAACTCTTTCTTATTGAGCGTAAGCTACAACCTCTTCCTGCCACAGTGTTCCGATTGTCTGTGCAGTTTCATCCCATGCTTCCTGATCTTCTACCATTCTTGCATTTGCGTACTGGCTGTCATCCAGGAGCTTAGAAGCCACGTCTTCCGGAAGTTCCACATCTTCGCGGATCGGTGTTGCGTAGCCTTTTGCAAGGTTAATCTGTCCTTCATCGCTTAAGATGTACTCTCTTGCAAGAGCAGCAGCACACGGATGTTTTGAATACTTATTGATGATCGTAGCATATCCTGTCTGGATAGAAGCCTCGGACGGGATAAAGACACTGAAGTCAGCATCCGGATTGTTCTCTACGAACTGCTCTCTGTAACCGAGGGCGTTGAAATCCCAGAGGAATGCCACTCCGACTTCACCTTTCTCAATACGTGCCTGAGTAAATTCTCCAAGGTCAAGTCTTCCCTGCTCTGCAATCTGTCTGAAATAATCAAGACCCGGCTGGATGTTGCTCTCATCTCCGCCATAAGCGATTGCTGCCGCAAGCACTGCATACTGTGCCTGTGTTGCAGCCTGCACGTCTCCAACTGCCACCATATAGTCGCCGTTTAAAATGTCTTCAAAAGAAGTTGGTGTATCTTTTACAATCTTGTTGTTGACGATAACTGACATTGTCCCGTAATAACCGATGATCCAGTCTCCGTCGTCATCTTTTGCCCAGTCCGGAATAGAATCCCAGTAGCTTGTCTTATACGGGAGCGTTACATCCTGCTCTTCCGCTACCGGTCCGAATGCCTGTCCCACATCTCCGATGTCTTTTGTGGCATCTGTCCCCTCTGTCTCAAACAGAGAAATTTCTTCAGCAGATGACATGTCCGTATCAACATGCTCAATACCATACGTATCTGTGTACTCCTGCCATGTCTCACCCCAGTTTGCCCAAGTGTCAGGCATTGCCGCAGATGCAAGCTCGCCCTCTTCCTTTGCCTGAGCTTCGATTTCTTCCAGAGTCATGCTGTTGAGATCCACTGTTTCAACCGGCTCGTCTGAACCGCACCCTGCAGCAATTGTTGCTGTCATACAGACAAGCAGTATCGCACTTATTATCTTTCGTTTCATTCCTGTTCTCCCTTTACTTTCACTTCTTTGTCTTTCGAATTACCGGGATACATTATATGAAAGAGATGTAAAATGCTCACCAGAAGACTGTTAATTTATTGTAAGTTCATGTTAAGTTTTATCTTTCTCGCCTCCGGCGTATTTGCCACGCCGCCTTCTCCTGTCTCTTTCAGAGAAATATGCATACTCTCTCCGACTTCTTTCATCGCGTCAATCACCTGATCCGGCGGGATTCTGCTCGTAATACCGGCAAGCGCCATATCCGCGCTCGAGACAGCATTCACTGCTCCGATAACATTCCGCTTGACACAGGGCACTTCAACCAGGCCCGCTACCGGATCGCATACCAGACCGAGCAGATTCTTAAGCGCCATGGCTGCCGCATGAGTGATCTGTTCCGGGCCGCCTCCTCTGAGACATACAAGAGCACCCGCCGCCATAGCTGAAGCCGAGCCAATCTCTGCCTGACATCCTCCCGCCGCACCTGCGATAAATGCACGGGATGCTATGACCTGCCCGATACCTGCGGCTGTATACATTGCTTCCGTTATTTCAGTATCTGATGCCATCTGCCGCTTATATATAGGAAGAAGCACCGCCGGGAGGACGCCGCACGCCCCCGCTGTCGGCGCCGCAACGATCCTGTGCATACAGGCATTGGCCTCTCCCATCTCCAGCGCCTGGGCTATCACCTCAGATATAAAGCTTCCGCTCAGAGAATTTCCCTTCTCCAGATATTCCCGCATCTGGCCGCCCATGCCGCCCACAAGTCCGCTGCGGGATCTCTGATTTTTATCATAAGACTCGCCCGCTTCCTTCATCGCACGCCACATCTTTTCCATCATACGGAAAGACTCCTGTTCCGTCGCTTCTCTGTCTTCCATATCCGAGTACTGTACCGCTTTCCAGAACGGAATTCCTTCATTGCCGCATCTCTGTACGATCTCCTCTAAAGATAAATACGCCATTACACTTCCTCCCCGCTGATATACGTGATACGTTCAATTCCCTGCATCTGCTCCAGCACAGAGACAGTTTCCTGCGAAACCGGCTGGTCTGTCTCTATGACCATCACTGCAAGTCCGCCCCTTTTGTCCCGATAGAGCTGGAGTGTCGCGATATTTACATTTTCCTCTGACAGGATACCGGTCACTTCCGATACCATGCCCGGGCTGTCCTGATTTCGTATGATCAGTGTCGGACATGCCCCCGTACAATGTACGTCGGTATCATCGAGCTTGTCTATCATAATCCGGCCTCCTCCGAGCGATGATGCCTGGATTTTCGTAGTCCTTCCGGTCTCTCCTTCCACTCTGAGAACCGCCGTATTCGGATGTGCACCGGAGAGACGTATATTTTCAAAGCTGAAAGCAAGACCTTCCTGATCCGCCAGTTCAAAACTGTCCGGTATGCGCATATCATCCGGTTTCATGCCAAGAAGTCCTGCTATAAGCGCACGGTCCGTTCCGTGCCCGCTTCCTGTCGCTGCAAATGAACCGCTCAGTCCGATCTCAGCATTGACCGGGCGCTCTCCCAGCAGTGTCCTTGCAGTATAACCTATTCTGACTGCTCCCGCTGTATGAGAGCTTGACGGACCTACCATAACTGGTCCGAGGATATCAAATATGTTCATAATCTTTCCCTCATCTTTTATGTCTGTTCTGATTATCATTTATCCGCTCCCTGCATACTGACAGATCGATATGCCTGGCGACGGCTGAACTATTATAGTTTAACAGATATCCTTTCCCGTTTGTATCACATACATGTAAAAAAAGCGTAAAAATCCGGACAGGATTTCTCTCGTCCTGTCCGGATTTTATCCGAATTCTTTGTATTAAACAGACTGCCCGCTGCAGTTTCCGGCCATTTGCTTATTCCTGTACTCCCAGCGTTGCCATCATGACCGCCTTGATCGTATGCATCCTGTTCTCCGCCTCGTCAAATACTTTCGACTGCTCTGACTCAAACACTTCGTCCGTCACTTCCATATCTTCTATATTAAAGCGCTCTCCCATCTCCTTGCCGATCTTTGTCTTCAGATCATGGAACGCCGGAAGGCAGTGCAGGAAGATCGCACTGTCTTTCGCATTTGCCATAACTTCCTTTGTGACTTTGTACGGTGAGAGCTCCTTGATCCTCTTCTCCCACACTTCATCAGGCTCTCCCATAGATACCCACACATCCGTGTAAATAACGTCGGCATCTTTCGTCCCCTCTTTTACATCGGAAGTCAGCGTGATCGTGGCTCCGGATTCCTTTGCATACTCCTGACACTGTGCGACCAGATCTGCATTCGGGAAATACTCTTCTGTCGTGCATGCGACAAAGTCAAGCCCCAGCTTAGAGCAGGCTACCATCAGGGAATTACCCATGTTGTAGCGGGCGTCACCCATATAAACAAGTTTCAGACCCTTTAATGTGCCGAAATTCTCCCGGATGGTCAGCATATCGGCGAGCATCTGTGTCGGATGATACTCATTCGTCAGACCATTCCACACCGGCACGCCTGCGTATTTCGCCAGTTCTTCCACGATTTCCTGGCCGAAACCCCTGTATTCGATTCCATCGAACATCCTGCCCAGCACCCTCGCTGTGTCCTCAATGCTCTCTTTCTTTCCCATCTGGGAACCTGTCGGCCCGAGATATGTAGTGCCCATGCCCATATCATGTGCTGCGACCTCAAATGCACAGCGCGTCCTCGTACTGTCTTTCTCGAAGATCAGCGCCACATTCTTTCCTTTATAATTATCCACAGGCACACCATTCTTCTTTTTCTCTTTTACTTCTGCGGAAAGGTCGATCAGATAAGTGATCTCCTCCGGTGTGAAATCCTTTAATGTAAGAAAATTACGTCCTTTTAAATTCATAATACGTCCCTCGCTGTTCTGTAAATTTGCAACAATAGCACCCACAGTCACCCCACACTCTCCTATGTGCCCCGGCTGTGCCTCTATGCAGTAATCTGTATGAAACATGATTTATTATACATGTATATGCATAAAAATGCAATACTTATGCATAATTTTACATTCATGTAGTTTACAGCCGCCCTTTTTGCATGAATTATATAATAAAGTTTATAAAAAAATGCTGCCGCACTAATTCCTAGTACGACAGCTCTCATAACAGCCGTCAAACGGACATGCAGGCATGTCCACTTAATTTCTCCGCTGTCTGCTGACCTCGAACATCAGCACGGATGCTGCCACCGCTGCATTCAGCGATTCAGCCTTTCCCTGCATAGGTATGAGAACAAAATGATCCGCGCATTCCGCCACTTCGTCTCTCAGCCCGTTTCCCTCATTTCCTATCAGGAAAGCGCAGCCTGTTTTATAATCTTCCTGGTCATATGCTCTCTTTCCTTTCAGATGAGCCGCATAAACCTTGATTCCTGCCGCTTTCAGTTCACCGATCGTCCCAGGCAGGTCATCCACGCAGAGGAACGGCATACGAAGCACCGCTCCCATCGTCGAGCGTACCACTTTCGGATTATAAATATCCACACAATCACGGCTCAGGATAATCCCTGTCACCCCCGCTGCCTCTGCAGTACGGAAGATCGTTCCCAGATTGCCGGGATCCTGAAGATTATCAAGGACAAGCACATGAGTGCGCCCCGGATCATCCCCGAGAATATCTGACATATTATATGTTCTTCTCTTCACGACAGCAAGTATGCCCTGCGGAGTCTTTGTCCCGGATACATGAGCGAATACCGGATCCGAAAGTATTTCCACTGCTGCAGTATTCTCGAGTGATTCACGCTCACCCTCATTTTTTACAGCATAGCTCTCCGAAAGATAGATCTTCTGAATTTTTGTGCACCAGTCCGGGTCAGATACCAGTTCCCCCGCCATACGGGGACCCTCGATCAGAAACAGCCGTGCCTCATCTCTCGCACGGCTTTTCTTCATCAGTTTTACCAGCTCTTTTACCTGGGCATTTGCGGTACTTGTAATCATTATCTTTTTCCTTTCCCGGCGTCGAATTTCTGCAGGATATCATTTGCACCGATCATAATGAGGATGCCGTTCGCCGGCAGCGGCTCATTCGGATCAAATGTAACATCCACCTGCTTGTTAATAATAATTCCAACCACGTTGATCCCGAAACGTTCACGCACCTTCAGGTCTGCAAGGCATTTTCCCTGCCATGGTTCCGGGACCACAGCCTCAACCATGCTGTAGTCTTCCGACAGCTCGATCCAGTCAGAAAACTCTTTTGCGACCAGATTCTTAGCCACGCGGCTTCCCATCTCTATTTCCGGATATACAACTGAGTCCGCCCCCACTTTCTTAAGGATCGTTCCCTGAAGCTTATCTTTTGCTTTTGCAAGAACCATCGGAATTCCCATTTCTTTGCAGAGCATCGTCGCCATGATGCTCGCTTCAAAGTTCTCGGAGACAGCGATCACTGCTCCGTCCAGATTCCTTCCTCCCAGCGCTTCCAACGCCTCCGGGTCTGCTACATCTGCCTTCAGCGCATATGATACCTGCTCGGAAATCTCCTGGATCTTCTCAAAAGATTCGTCGACAACAAGAACATCTGCACCCATCTTCTCAAGGGTCAGCGCCACACTCCATCCAAAGCTTCCCAGTCCCAGTACAGCAAATTGTTTACTCATCTTCTTACTCTCCTGTTTTTATTATTTTATGCTTAACCAAGCATGATCTTCTTCTCAGGCAGTTCCCTGAATTTATCACTCTTATTTGATTTTCCGGCGAATACAAGCGCCATCGTAAGCGGTCCGATTCTTCCGATATACATCAGAAGCATAAGCACCACATGGCTTGCACGTGTCAGATGCGGCGTCAGGTCAGCCGACAATCCCACCGTACCGATCGCAGATGATGCCTCATACATCAGATTCAGGAATTCCGTCTGCGGATCAAAAATCGACATTGCAGCCACAGCCGCAAGCCAGCAGGTAAATGTGATCACTGTGATCGTAAGTGCCGAACGGACACTGTCCATCTCAACTCTTCTTCCAAAGCACTCTGTGTCCTTATGTCCTCTCAGTACAGAAATAATTGTCAAAATAAGCATGGCAAAGGTTGTCGTCTTGATACCGCCCGCCGTACCTGCCGGTGAACCTCCCACAAACATCAGAATACATCCTAGCAGCCTGGAACTCTCTGTAAGTCCCGACTGTGAGACCGATGCAAAGCCCGCGGTACGGGTCGTCACAGACTGAAACGCAGATGCCAGGAGCTTCTCCGGAACACTCAGGTCTTTCATCGTCTCCGGATTGTTAAACTCCAGCAGAAAATATCCCACTGTACCGAAAATGATCAGGAAAACGGTCATCGTAAGTACAATTTTACTCTGGAGTCCCAGCCTTGTAAAGATTCTTCTCCTCGCGCCTTTCTCCCCTGCCCCTTTCTTCGCTGTCACAAAGATATCGTGCCATACCGGAAATCCGAGACCTCCCATCACGATCAGGAACATCGTTGTCAGGCTCACCAGCGGTGAATCTACATATCTCATAAAACTGCTGTCACCGATAATATCGATTCCCGCATTACAGAATCCTGAGATAGAGTGGAAAACGCCGTACCAGATTCCTTTCGCCAGGCCGAACTCCGGTACAAACTTAAATGAAAAAAGCACTGCGCCGATCCCTTCTACTATGAATGTTCCTCTCACAATGCGTATAATAAACTTCACAAGTCCCGACAACGTGTCCAGTCCGTAAGCCTCCTGGATCAGGATCCTGCCCTTCATTGATATCTTTTTTCCTAAAAGAAGGAAAAACAGTGCCATACAGGCGATAACTCCCAGACCTCCGATCTGGATGAGGATCATCACTACCACCTGCCCGAACAAGGTATACTGTTCTGCAGGTACAACTGTGACAAGTCCGGTCACACAGACCGATGTCACGGATGTAAACAGCGCATCGATAAATTCGATGGGCTTCTGATTACAGATCGGCAGCCACAGGATTACGCCGCCCAAAAAAATCACTCCAAAAAAGCCCAGTGCTACAATCTGCATTGTATTCAGTCTGACTCTTCTGGGGCTTTTTTCCCGTCTATCCATAACATCCTCCTAATATATGCAGCAGTCCGTCCGGCAGGGAGGGACTGTTACAAACATTCACGCGGATTTCTCCTGTCCGCTGTGCACTGCTATATTAACACAGGCATATGTAAGATTCAATTTCAGGATGCGGTTCTGAACATTTCTTTGCGACTTCTTAACTGTAAAGCATCAGCGTAACTCCCCTCATACTGCATCCAGTACTTCCACTTCCCCGAACGCCTTCAAGAACTTCTTTCTGCCATATTCCCTGAACTCAGCCTCTATCATCATATCGTCCTCTGATATCAGGATGCCCTCGCCGTATTTCCGGTGTCTTACCCGTATGACTTCCGGTTCTTTCTGTTCTTTTTCTTTCTTTACTGTTTCCCCCTGTAGATGTGCTCCTCTTTCTGCCATACCGGCGCTGCCCGGCCTCCGGGCATGTTCGCTCTTCAGACGGATCTGCTCCTGCACCTGTTTTCTCAGCTGATGAAGATCGCTCTTTCTTCCGTCTCCACCTGCGTTTTCACCGCTCCTTACATTTTCCGGCTTTCCCGCGTCCTCGCGGTTCAGAAGCTGTTCCGGGATCATGCGCAGATACCGGCTCGGTTCTCCTATAGCGCCCGGCTCACCGGGATTTGTATACCAGGAAAGTTCCAGATTATTCTCCGCCCGCGTGATGCCCACAAAGAACAGACGCCGTTCCTCTTCCTCCTGCTCAAAGTTCTTACACCTGAGCGGGATCATCCCCTGGTTGACTCCGATAATAAATACTGTATCAAATTCCAGACCCTTGGAGGCATGGAGCGTCATCAGACTCACCCTGTCCGGCTCTGCCGTCCGGTCTTTCTCATCCGGTTCTGATCCCGCACCTTCACATTCAGAGATATCTCCGGGTGCTTTTTCGCCAGCATCTGTTTTCATTCCGTAAAGAGCGGAGCTGTTGATAAACTTGCGGACTGCCGCAGTGAGGTTTCCCTGGCTACTTTCCATCTCCTTATTACAGGATGCGCACATTTTCTCCAGAAAATCCATTACAAGGCGCTCATCCTCCTGATATCCGGCTGATGAGGGATGAAGCGCTTCTCTCAGTCCGAAGTAAGCAAAAAGCTCCCCGGCTGACACACTTTCCCGCTTTCCTGTCTCCTCTGAGAATTCCGTCATCCGGAGATACATACTCTCCTCACCGTACCCCGGATCTGCGAGAACTTCTGCTGCCATCTGCGTGTCAGCCGGGTTGACTGACACACGCAGCACTTTCACCAGCCAGTTCAGGACCGGAATGTCTTTCAATGTCTTTTTCACTGACAGCTCATAAGGAATGCCATATCTGTCAAATACCTTTTCCAAGATTCCGGACTGACTCTGCAGTCTGTAAAATACAGCGATCTCCCTGTAGCTCTTTCCGTTTCTGTGAAGCGTCTGTATCTTCTCTGCAAGGTACTCTGCCTCCTGAAACGGGTCATAATGGTTTCGTACCGTGATCCTCTGTCCCTCTTCCCTGGTTCCCTGAATCCTGTTTCCAAACTGCAGGAAACGGTTTGCCGCTGCAAGGATCGATGCATTGGACCGGTAATTTACCGGAAGAGTCAGCTCCTTCGCCCCGAAGCGGTGCTTGATCAGGTAAAACATATTATCTCCCGTCCCTCGCCAGCTGTAGATGACCTGATTCGGATCTCCCACGGCAAAAATCTTCGCCTTTCCGCCCCGCAGGGCATCCAGAAATTCAATCTGCATCAAATCGCTGTCCTGGACCTCATCCACAAGGATCCATGCCGGGCCGCTTTTCTCATCTCGCCTCTCCACACCGGAGTCCTCTGCCTTTATCCGCAGAAGTTCCTCGCCCACTCTCAGAAGATCGGCAAATGACATCTTGTTCTGCCGCTTCTTCTCCTCTTCCAGAAGCTGATAAAGCCGGTACATGTCATCCCGGTAGCGGCTCTCCGCCTTTCCTTCCAGCCAGTTCTGATACTCCTGCTCCAGCCGCTTTTTCAGACGATTCTTATACTTGACCTTAAGCCCGTGCTCCTGGATGATCTTCATTGCCAGATCCGTCTCCTCATCCGGATCCATGACTGTAAATTCTTTCGTCCATCCGGCTTCTTCTACCGGGAGACTGTTTTTCAGCATCCTCAGTGCGACACTGTGGAATGTCCCGAAGCCCTGTACCTGATCCGGCGCGATGTCCGGTTTTATCTTCCGCAGACGTTCCACGATCTCATCCGCTGCCTTGTTTGTGAAAGTCAGCACAGTCATCTTTTCAAGAGGTACGTTCCTGTCCAGATGCAGGTACAGGATCTTTCCGATGAGCACTGTCGTCTTCCCGCTGCCCACATTGGCGTTCACCACACATGCCGGACTCTCGTCTAAAACCGCCGCCTTCTGATACTCATTTAACCTGCAAAATTCTTCTGTATGCTGAAATCCTTCCTTCTGGAATGATCCAGCCGCCTGCTGAAGTCCGTTTGTCTGTTCACTCATGAAAGTCTGTCCTCATATCTCCGCCTTAATTTACCTTTTATCTTATCCGCTCTCTCCCGGTTTTCCAGAACCTGCACCTCAATCCGCATATCCGACGGGCAGACTGCATGGTACCGGACTGTATTCTCCAGCACCCGCATATTGTCAGGATCCATAAGCCACTCCTCATAAAATGAACTTCCCACTGTCAGGATCAGCCGGTGTCCGTTCACTTCGACCTGCTCCACTGTCCGCAGGAAGGCACCTCCGATTTCCCCGTTCTGCACGACGCTATCACAAAATGCATCCCACTCCAGCGGGAGTCTATAGAAAGAAAAACCTTTCTGAATAAACGGATGAGTCTCCTCGATCTGCTTTCCTTCAAACTCCGGCGGTTCACTCTCTTTGAGCAGATTCTTAAGTCCCCACAGCACCATCTTCTTGTCCAGATTATAATCTCCCACACAAGCCGGACAGCCGCTCTCGCAGGAACAGCCCTCCACCATACGGATGGCATTGTCAATAATCTGGGGCACCAGTTCATAGATCTTTTCAGAGTATCCTAATCCGCCCTCATATTTGTCATAGATATAAAGAGAAACCACCTGTTCTTCCCTTCCATCCGGTATGACCGCATTGTTTGAAACCACTGCATCGATATCGTCCCGCTCTGTCATAGTCGTCATCATCGCCGCATTTTTGACCGCATAGCACAGCCCCTCGAAATGGTCATTCAGCACCAGTTCTCCCATACGGTTCGGTACAAGCAGACTGCGATAGATTTCTACTACATTTTTCGGAATATCAATCCATGTGCTCTCCGTATCATACGATTTCTGAAGAGGCTGCGTCAGATCCACATACCCCAGATTCTGGTGATTGTGGAACTGCAGCTTCTTGTACATGGAAATCACTTCGTTTACATTGATATCGCCGAAATGGATCCTTGTCCTTCCCATGTCCTCTTCCTGAAATGTCTGCAGGATGCGTGTCTCTTCCGTCCCGGACGGAACGGTATAATAGTTTCCGTCAAACGGCACCGCCTCAGCCGTCCTGCTGACCAGATCCAGCTTCAGCACCTCATACAGCACGCCCTCATGCATGTACACCGCACCCGGATGCAGCTCATGATATGCCTGGGATTCATCCATCTCCGTCACTTCCCTGCCGGGACCCTTTGCCTGCCTTCGTCCGTCCACAAACTCCACGTCATCTTTCACGATCAGCTTAAACCGGGTCTTGTCCATATTTCTCAGGCTGTAGTCCCCTGCCGGAAATGCAGGTCCCGCCCATGCAAACCGTCCGGCAAGACTTTTTACCTCATCTGCGGACATAAGTACAGGTATCACCTCGCCCAGATCCGGGAACAGTGCGGCATCATCCAGGGACAGCGGCATCTCCGCTGCCGCCGCCCGTATATGAGCCAGCTCGATCAGCAGATTGTCCGGATCAACGATCGCATTCTCGCTTTCCTGTGAGAACAGCCACTCCGGATCAATGGCAATGTACTGGTCAAACGGCTGATTCTCCAGGATCAGATAGTTGATGCATTTTTTCGCCTCTTTACTTCCGCTGCCTCTTCCGGCACGTCCGCTCTGCTGCCAGAAAGATGCTCTCGTCCCCGGATAACCGACGATCACTGTAGAATCCAGACTTCCGATATCGATTCCCAGCTCCAGCGCATTCGTAGAGACAAGCCCCGAGAGCTCGCTTTCCGTCATCTTCCGCTCGATTTCCCGCCTCTCCAGCGGTGTATATCCGCCGCGGTATCCTGCAATCTTCCCGCTGTCGCCATGGCTTAAAAACCCCGCCGCATCCAGCTTGTCCCGGGATTCCTTTAGAATAACCTCAACATTTCTCCGGCTTCTGCCAAATGCAATGAAATGCCGGTCCTCTTCTACCAGTTCCGGAATCAGGTCCGCCGCAACTGTTGACGCGGAACGCCTGCCGTAAATTTTATCATTGCTCCCCTTAATCTCCGGCGGCTGTATGATCCGGTACTCTTTCTCCGGTGCTGCAGATCCGTCCCTGTTGATCAGCAGAAACTGCTCCCCGCAGATCCGCCCGGCAAGCTCCACCGGGTTTGCAATGGTAGCCGAACTGCACAGAAACTGCGGCTTTGACCGATAGTAACCGCACACCCGCTTCATCCTGCGGAAGATATTGGCCAGATGCGAACCGAATGCCCCTCTGTAGCTGTGAAGCTCATCGATCACCACATATTTCAGATTCGTAAAAATAAAATCAAACCCGTACTTGCTGTGGTTCGGCAGGAACGCCGCATTCAGCATCTCCGGGTTGGTCAGAATAATATTTGCACTTTTTCGAATCCGGCTGCGCTCCGCCTGCATCGTATCCCCGTCATAAACTCCCGCTGAAATCCTTCCCTCTCCAAAATACTCAAGGATTGGCTGGAGCGCCCTGTACTGATCCGCCGCAAGCGCTTTCGTCGGGTATACAAATATCGCTCTTATAAGAGGATCCTTCAGAACTGCCTGCAGCACCGGAAGCAGGAAACTCAGCGTCTTCCCGCTGGCTGTTGACGTAGTGATCACTACATTCTCACCAGACTGCGCTTTCTCAAACATCTCCGCCTGATGCGTGTACAGACGGGGAATATTATGAGAGGTCAGATATGTACGGATGTCCGGATGGAGTGCAGACGGGAAGTCTGTAAAAGACGCCGGGTGCGCCGGTATAGTTTTCGTATATATGGTCAGATCCCGGATATCCTTTGCGTTGTGTTCCTGATAATTCCTCATGGTAAACTCCTTTGTTGCATATGTCTTATCTGCATTATCTGTCCTGTCTGCAGTCAGTATATTTTTTCGATATTTTCCGTAATCCCATACTGCTCACGGAAAGCCTGAAGGTCCGACTCATTCCGGATCAGCATGACTTCCTCGAATTTCCCATCGGAAAGGTTTTTAAAACCTGCCACCTGCTCACCGGTGCAGATGCTGCAGCGGAGGGCAGGGCGTTTGAGGGAGGGGTCGTATGCTGTTAATGCCGCTTTTTTCTTCTTTGAAAACCCAGGAAACATTATAAGACCTCCTTTGTTAAAGATAAATCTTTGCTTTATATGAATCCTTTTTAACGCGTAACCCTTTTGCTCATCTCAGTGCTTCATAAGATATCGTTTAATCTGCTCAATAAGTACTTTATCTGCCGGCAGCCAATCCACATCATCTAAAGTCTCAACCGTCAGCCACTTTGCAGCCTCATGCTCTCTCAGGACAAGATCTCCCATCTTGATCGTACAGAAAAAGCAATCCATAGACAGATGAAAACTCGGATAGTCATACTCTACCGTCTCAAGATAATCTCCGACTTCAATCTCCGTATCCAGTTCTTCTTTGATCTCACGGACAAGTGCCTGCTGCGGTGTTTCTCCTGGTTCAATCTTGCCGCCAGGGAACTCCCAGCCGTCTTTAAAATCGCCATAACCACGCTGGGTGGCAAAAATGCGGTTGTTGTGTATGATGATTGCTGCGACTACTTTTACTGTTTTCATTGAGTTCCTCCATTAGTTGTTCACAATATATTCGTAAATATCTTCACGAACGGGAGTCTCCAGCTCCCATTCTATTTCTACTGCTGTTTTGTCTGTATTCGCCATAATAAATTCTGTAGCTTGTCCCGTTGCCTTCATTCTTCCAAGATAATAAAATTCTTTTGAAATCTTGTCGTCTTTATTCTTTCGTACA
This sequence comes from Mediterraneibacter catenae, assembly GCF_008691045.1. Taxonomy (GTDB): domain Bacteria; phylum Bacillota; class Clostridia; order Lachnospirales; family Lachnospiraceae; genus Mediterraneibacter; species Mediterraneibacter ornithocaccae. The sequence continues at coordinate 127,315 of NZ_VMSO01000004.1, read as the reverse complement.
AACAGCTCTACATCTATTCCCCGCTCCTGTGCATGCAGGAAATTCTGAACATCTTCCGAATCCTTGGTCCTGCTCTGCTTCGAAATAGCAATCAGTCTATTTGGACTCACAAAATGATCCTCATACTTGATCGTATCCTGAATATCTTCTTCCTTGTCATAATTAATAAACACAGGAAACGTCTTCGTTTTTCGGTCATACTTGTAACCACCCAGATTAAGCGGAACTTCATTATTTTCCCATTCCAGCAAACGGCAGACATCCTCATATGTATATTTCTGATAAAGCACAAAACTGGTATCCTGATATCTATGGCTGTAATTTTCTTTATATCTGGAAATCCCAAATTCAACCAGTTCTTTCAAAATCCGATAAAAATCCGGATTCTGGAGCATGCTGTCAAATTCATCGGAAATATCATAATCTTTTTGCTCCATTTTTTCCAGAAAAATACAGTCTGCATATGTCTTTTTCCCCGAACCAGTCGGAAATTCATTTGTCATTACATTAACAACATTTTTTACTGTTTTATCCTGCAGATTTATCCCATAGTCCTCCGCCATCTCTTCTTTCCAGATTGAAAAGAAGCCATGACGATAACTCAACATCCTATTTAGCAAGGCAAGCTCATGAATCCTCTTCCCGCTTGCAAGCTTCCTGGAGATAAACTCGATTACTTTCTCTTCTGCAGCTGAAAGTCTGACTGTATATTCTTTTTCATACTTGACTAGGAACTTATAGTATGATCCCAAACTGCTGTTATCAAAAATCCTCAGAACGTCCATCTCGCCATATGTATCAAAGTCTTTCAACGCCGGAATATGCCCCAGTTTATTTTTCAGATTCTTATAGTTCTCTTTAATCAGTTTAATATCACTGAAATTAGCACTGTCAATAGCTGCGAAAATTCGTTTTCGTGATATTTCATCAAAATGAATTGTAGATGAGCCAGGTATAATCCGCTCTCCCTCCAGCACATAGCGGCGGATATTGTCCTTGTTATAACTCCTGTCGCCGGACAGTGCAATAGGTATCATAAAATTGTTCTTATAATTTCCGATAAAATCAAGAATCACAACATATTCTTTATCTTCTGCTTTACGAAGACCTCGTCCTAACTGCTGCACAAAGACAATAGGGGACTCTGTCGGCCGAAGCATAATAACTTGGTTAATTTCCGGAATATCGACACCTTCATTAAAAATATCAACCGTAAAAATATAATCTAATTTGTCTTCTCCATCATCCAATACAAGCCGCTCCACTGCCTGCTCCCTCTTTTCCTGGCTATCATCCCCTGTCAATGCCAGTGTTCTATATCCTCTTTTATTAAACTTTTCACTTAAAGCTCGTGCTTCTTTTTTCGAACTGCAAAAGATTAATCCTTTGGGAGCTCTTCCACAATATCCATAATATTCCATCTGCGCGATCACATAGTTAACACGTTCATCACAGGTAAGCTTATTGAAATCCTTCAATCCTGTTTCTTCATCCACGGTCTCTCCATTAATCTGCAGATCCGTAATTCCAAAATAGTGGAAAGGGCATAACAAATTCTCTTCTAATGCCTGCTGAAGTCGAATCTCATAAGCTATGTTATGATCAAACGCCTCATAAACATCAAAAGAGTCTGTTCGCTCCGGTGAAGCTGTCATTCCCAGCCAGAACTTAGGCGTAAAATAATGCATAATATTCTGATAGCTGGCCGCTCCGGTCCGATGCGCTTCGTCTATAATAATGGTTTCAAATTCATCTTTATGAAACCTTGAAAGCGTCTCCTGTTTTGCCATCATCTGCATTGTGGAAAACAAATAATCTACATCAAAATCCTTTGAATTTCCAGAAAGCAATCCAAATGTTCTTGTATTTCCAAATACTTTCTTATAGCTGGCAATTGCCTGCTTTGCAATCTGTTCTCTATGCACTAAGAACAACACTTTCTTTGTTTCTTCTTCACGCAAAGCAAATGCTGATGCATATGTTTTCCCTGTTCCCGAGGCCGAAATCAATAATGCTTTTGATTCTCCGGACTTTTGTATTTTCTCAAGATTTGCAATAAATCCTAACTGCATTGAATTTGGCTGCAATTTATACTGTTCCAGCGACGGGGTCTGTGCTTGTTTCGCAATTTTTCTCTGTTTTTGAATAACACGATAGTTTAACGAATATTCATCGATAAAATCATCAAATGCAACAGCATATTTAGAGTTCCACAGATCTGTAAACTCTGCCATCAAATCCTCAACATATTCCCCCTGATCTGTCGAGACAATCCTAGTATTCCATTCTCTGTTTTTTGTCAGCGCACTTAATGTCAAATTCGAGCTTCCAACAATAATTCTGTAGAGCTCTTCGTTCTTAAAAATATATCCTTTGGTATGAAAACCCTCCTGTGCTTCATCCGTCCGATACATTTTTAACGTAATATTGCTTAACTCCGCAAGCTTGCGAAGCGCTCTTGGTTCACTGAAATTCTGGTAATCTGTTGTAAGAATCTTTCCAGGTATATGACGTCTTTCCAATTCTTTTAGTGTCTGAAGAAGCGGGGTAACACCGCCCATGGTAATAAATGCTACGCTGATAAAAAATTCTTTACATGACAAAAGCTCATCCTCAATGGATGAGAGAACCTTGCGGCCTTCTTTGTAGTTGTTTGAAATGAATTGCGGTTTATAAGCAAGATTTGAAGAATATGTTTTGTCTATATAAGCAGTATTAAAGCCATCTTTCATTTGATCAGTTAATATAAGTTTCATAATACTTAAAAATCCTTATTGTTTTTTTAGCTATACATGCCTGTTTTATATAATCACACCACCGCTTCCACCAGCAGTTTATCCCCCACAACAATATCCTTTACGCCAATCTCTTTTTTCTTATTGAAATTAAAGCTGATCATATACCCTTTCTTCAATTCATAATATTCCAGGTACTCCGCAATCTGCTTTTCTCCTCGCTTATTATAAGCATCCCCATGCCATATCTTAAGCTCGACAACAAACTGCTCTCCCCGGTAGTCTACAACCAAATCCATTCGTTCCCGGTTTCTCGTCTCCGGTTCCACATAGCAGTTTCCCGTTCCGTTAATGATTGGTTTTAAAAACAGCATAAAATATCTGCGCCCAGCTTCTTCGAGAAAGCTTTTACAAAGGCCCCTTCCTCCGCAAAATCTTTATGGCTCATCAGCTGAAAATCAAGACTTACAACAACATAATCCTGCACCAGATATTTTGCCAGCGCGCGCAGGGTCGTGGTTTTTCCATACTGCCGGGCACGGTTTATTGTAAAATACTGCCCTGCATCTATCATTTTTTTAATCTGCTCAAGACGATCCGTTATATCCACCATATAGTGAAACGACGGCTTACTGTCTGCCGTGATATTAAATGTTCTGCTCATCACACATTCCTCCCCGCTCTGATTATTTTCCCTGAAAACACGTCGGATATATGTATATACTATTCTACCATTGCCTCACCCAAATAACAAGCAGACCGCCTTTCTCAGCAGACCGCCCTCAGCAGACCGCTTTCTCATCCTTCATTTTCATACTCCCTCATCACCGCTCTCATCCATCCCCCGAACTCCTCTCTCACATCCTCCGGCCCCTCTATCACAACGCCCTTCCCAAGCGCCACAAGCCAGCCGAAGAACTGTGGGCTTACATTGACCGCCGCACTCACGGAAAAATGTTCCTCATCAACAGAATGCACCATGACATCTCTCCCAAAGCGGTCAATCATAGCATAATTTGCAAGATCAAATTTTTCGAAGTGTTCTTTTCCGCTTCGGGACTGATCCGTTATTTCTATACCCAGCATCTTATCCACCCGGAAATGTTTGATCATTTCCGCCTCGCCGTCATAACCGACCATATAATAATTTTCATCGTCCCAGGTCAGTCCCCACGGGCTGATTTCATAGGCCTTCCCGTTCCTTCGCAGATGCATTTCTTTCTGCGGCGTCCACTCATAGTAGCGAAAACGAATCAGCCGGTTCTGAGAGATCGCCTGGTGTATCTTGTCCACATTATAATAGATGCTTTCGTTCATCGTCTTAATGCGGTTTCCGACGAACACCTGTCTCTGGAGCGTCTTTGCCTCATGTACGCTTGCCAGCTCTTCCAGCTTTCGGATCAGCTCATTTGACTTCTTCGCTGTAATAAATTTCGATGACTGAACCGCATCGACCAGCAGCTTCAGCTCCGGCAGTTCAAAGCTTCTCTCCGACACATAGAATCCCGACGGCTTAGCTCTGCGGTTTTCTATCTCCATACCAAACTCATTTAAGACCTTAATATCATCGTAAATGCTTTTACGGTCCGCCTGTATGCCGTAAGCGTTCAGCCGCTCCGATATTTCCGCCTGAGAGATCGGATGTTCTTCGTCCGAATACCGAAGCAGGATCTGCATCACATATAACACTCTTAATTTCTGGCTGTATGATTTAACCATGGCTTAATCTCCTTTGACTTCATAAAGCCATTGTAGCATATGCGCCGCTTTGTTAAAACTCAGTATCATCGATCTCCTTAAGCTGTCTGCTGATCCTGCTCTCCATATCTTCTTTCCTGCCCTCTTCTACTTTGCAGATAATCTGATTCGTACAGATATACAGCACGCGTATATAGAACTTCTTCTTAACCTGGTCATACGCCCGCCCGGCGCTTAAAGTCCCTTTCGCTACAGTATACGGGCTGTTTGCAATATAGCCGACTTTTCCGTATACCGGAAGCAGCACCTGTATAGCCTCTGCATCATATTCATTCTCGGGCTCTTTCCTGCAGCGGAGAATATCGCCCACATGAAATACACCATTACCGTAATAATGTCTCATCCCTGTAATCGTCAGATTGATTTCTTTCATAACACCCATCCTTTCTGCCCGGAGTTCCGAACATTAAAAAACTCACTTTTTGTTATACTTACCTTAACAAAAAATGAGTCCAAAAATACGGGATGAAGCATCCATATCCATTTTTTACATCATTCTACTCCATCATAACCGAGATTAATTTCTTTAATCTTCTCAAATAATTCATCTTCCGTCCCGACTTCATACATTCCTTTCACATTATCATCCGTTTTTTCGCGCCCTCTCCTGTTCATCCACACCGCATTCCATCCGGCATTTAACGCGCCTTTCATATCCAGCTCATATGAATCCCCGACAAACCATATTTCCGCATCTTCCAGCTTCATCATTCGCTTCGCATGATCAAAGATCTTCTTATCCGGCTTCTCCGCGCCCACATCTCCCGATACAAATATATTTTCATGAGGGATCCACCTCTCCGCCTGCAGGCTCCTCACCTTATTCCACTGGTGTGCCGACGGACCGTTTGTGATGATTCCGAGTTCCGCTTTTTCTGAGCAGTAGTCCAGTAACTTCTCCATCGTTTCCGACATATGGATATGTTTCTGGCAGTCCGCATATACTTTTTGAAATGCCAGGGCCTCTTCAACTGTAATCGTAATGTTATATTCTTCAAATGCTTTCTGCACTCTGTATATATACAATTCTTCCATCGTGATCTGTCCCGACATAGCCTGCGAATACACCTGGTCACTGTATTTTCTCGTGACAGGATAGATCACCTCCGCCGGTATCGCCGGCTCATTTCCGAAATATTGTGCATACGCTTCTTTAAACGGGATTGTCTGGTCGTACAGTGTATCATCCACATCAAATAATATTGCCTTTTTTCCGGTGATAAGACCAGTTTTATCAGTTAAACGGTAATTCATCATCCACAAACTCCTCTTCATCCCCAAATTCAAATTCGTCCCCCAGGCCCATCAGGTATGCCCCCAGTTTTTTGTCATATTCTTCCCGCGCATTATCCATCTTCTTTTCCATCTCTTTATTTCCGTTTTTCTGATACAGCCGTACAGCCGCCGCAAAGATCACATCATTATCTTCATCACACACAGCACTATCCGATATATGCTGTTTCACGATTTCTTCCGCGCCTTCCAGATCATTTGCATTCATCTTTGCATAGACGAGCGCGGCAACGGCATACGGATTATCCGGTTCTTTCGCTGTCCATTCTCTGCATAAATTCAGCGACTCCTGCGTTTTCCCCTGCCCCTCCAGGGCAGACGCCAGCAGGAAACGGATATCCGAAGGGGATTCCTCTTCCCATGCAAACATCCCCAGCAGCTTCCGGCAGACAGATTCCCCAATTCTGCCGGTTCGCCGCCATATACATCGTCGGCTGTAATGTTCAGTACTCCAAGACTCCAATACATCTGGCCCGCAGATTCATAATCTCTGTCATAGACAGCCTGCTCCGCTTCTTCATAATAGCATTTTAACTGTGCCCCGATTCCCATCGGGTCTTCATATTCCGTTACCCAGTCGCGGTCCCACCAGCTTTCTCCATATTCTTCATAGCCGCTGCAGGAAAGCGTAATTTCGCCCTCTTCGATCTTTGCACACCAGTCTGTAAGCTCCTGCAGTATTTCTTTGTGACTGCGCGATTTTCTGATCTGTATCTGTTCCAGAAAACTTCCGCGTTCTTCTTCCGGAATGCTGCGGGCATAGTTTCTGATCCAGTTCCTGAGTTCCTCTTCGGTTTTAATTAGAGAGAGATTTTCTTCAACTGAATTCATAAATAACTTGAAATCCATAATGGTATCCTCCAACTCGATCGCCCTTATACTACATCTGCTTTCTGACCACAGCATACTCGTCCCCATTCCGATAATACGGGCACTGATAATATCTGTCCGACATGATCCTCACATAGTCGTCCTCGTCCATGTTCATGTCGCACAGATACGCCCCGTATTCATCGTCATAGACGTAGAATGCACAAGTCTCGCAGCTTGTCCTCTCTTTGCTCTTCTTCCTCATGTTTTCTTATCCTCTGCTTTTTTCTGATCTGCCGGTCATTATTTCTCTGGCAGACATACTAATTTATTATACCGGATTTTATCGTCTTTGGCACCATCTTTCGCATATCTTCTTTCCGTCGTACGCCTTCAATGCCCTTGTTTCCCCCTTCCGCCGGAGTTATAATAAAGGCAGATAAAAAATGTTCGGAATATTATTTTAATTTTTCAAAGGAGGGATTGATATGTCGGAATACAAAATCATTACCATCAGCCGTCAGTTCGGAAGCGGCGGACATGAAATCGGAGAAAAACTGGCTGAACGTCTTGGGATTCCGCTCTACGACAACCAGCTCGTAACCATGGCGGCAGAAAAGCTGGGCTATACCGAGGAAAGTGTTGGCCGGGCGGATGAATCCGCACTGAATGCTTTCATCACTTCCTATGGCAAATCTCCCATAAGCTACGCCAGTTTCATCAACTCTGCGTCCTATATGCCGTCTCTCGACATGAAGGTGTATCAGAAACAGACCGAGATCATTCTCAGTCTCGCAGAGAAGGGACCCTGTGTCATCGTTGGACGCTGTGCCGACTACATACTGCGGGACAAATATGACTGTATCAATGTCTTTATCTGCGCCGAAAAGGCCGATCGGATCAAACGAATCGCAGAGCGCTATGATCTGACAGAGAAAAAAGCCTGGGACAGAATCCGCAAAACAGACAGGGAAAGGAAATTCTACTATGAGACCTACACCGGGCTTGAATGGGGAAGTATCTATTCCCACCAGGCGCTGCTGAACGCCAGTCTTCTCGGGATCGACAAAATCGTTGATTTTCTTGAGCTGGTATATCGCACATGAAAAGGAAGCTGCAGGAAAGATTTTTCTTCTCTCCCGCGGCTTTCTTTTTATCTGGTCTTTTCACGATATTCCCTCGTCAGCTCATCTCTTGGTTTGATCTTCTGAGAAAGACCGTATTTATAAATTTCCTTCCACATCTCATCATCATCAATAATATCCGCCACCCGAAGCGCGCAGTATAAAATAGTCTCTTTATCCCGCTTTATACTATTCTTAAAATAATATTTTACTCCTGACTCTGCCTCTGCCAGTGAGAGTGAAAGCATAAGAAACAGGTCGCAAAAATTATTGATTTCTTCTTCCAGATAATATCTCTGTTGATCATACTTTCCCAGTCCATGCAGTTTCTCCTTCCGTTCCCGGATCTCTTTCTTTGCTGTTTCCATCGCCATATGCTTTACATCGCTTGTCTTCAGTTCAGAAAGAAGCACTGCCTGCTGTTCATAATAAAGAGATTCTCTGCTCAGCCCGCCCGTACATGCCATAACGGTCATCTCCGTAACATTATCTTTGCTGAATCCGCTTCCAAATGTCTTCGACACCAGCAGATGAAACAGTTCATCCTGCCGCCAGCCTACTGATCGAAAAGCATCCTCCGTTGAAAACAGATAATAATTGCACGCCTCGCACAACAATGCATAAATCTCACGCAGAAGTACCGATGTCCTTTCATAATGTTCGCTGTCCGGAACGATTTTTTCCAGCTCTTTAATATATCCTTTCACCAAGAACCGCCACTTTGGGCGCTGGCTTTTGGGGATCACACGATTCGGCGCATAATAGTTTCCCGCTTTTGCATTTTCAAGAAATGTTTCTATCTGCGCTTCCAGTTCCGCAAAACTCTGCTTTTCCTTTTTCACTCCTGATTTTTCGCTCTGTCCGGATAAAATATCCCTGATCAGGATATCTGCCTCTTCTTTTTGATATTTTTTAAGCTGTTTATAACTCTCGACAAACGCTTTTTCAACCCGGCTGCGCTCCGCACTGCCGAGCATCTGTCTTAATTCCTGAACTTTCATACGCCTTACTCTTTTCTGCCGCAGCATTTTTTATATTTCTTCCCGCTCCCACAGGGGCACGGATCATTCGGGTATACTTTCTTCGGTTTTACAACTGGCTCCTGTCTTTGCTGTCTTTTGGCATCCATATCCCCCAGTCCGCCTTTCATACTCCATGGATCCTGTTCTGATCCTTCACCGAAAAACGGCATTTCCCAGTCCTCATACTCCGTTTCATACTCTTTCATGCGCTCTTCATATTCTTCCTGAATCCTGTCAAATTCTCTGGCCTTATTCTCCTGACCGATCTGTCTGCAATATTCTGCTCCGATATCATAAAATCCGTCATAATCATTTCCGCCTTCGCACACTTTCAGAATATGGTCCAGAAGTTCCTCAGCTCTCCTGTATTCTCTTCTTGCCATCCAGTAGCCCGTGCACGCGGTGACCGCATCCGGCTCCCGGCCTTCATCCAGCCATGCCTCATACCATGCATCACTCTCTTCAATTCTCCCAAGCCTCATAAGACAATTTCCGATACAATTTTTAAACTCGGACGGCGGGAACTGCTGCCATGTAAATGTATCAATCACTTCTTTGCAGAAACTGATACATCTGTCATCCTCTCCCATCCTACGATAAGAATCCGTCATTTCTGAAATCCACTCTTCCAGATTATACTCGTAATCTGTCGCCTCGTCCGCCTCATAAATCTCCAGAGGCATTTCAGCATTTTTCACCTTTTCTTTTACGATCTCCCATGCCTTCTCCCATGGTTCTATCGAGGAAGGATCTCTGAAATCTCTTTCCAGTGCGTCATATCCCTGTTTCAGCATCTCACTCATTCCCGGCCAGGGTTCTTCCTGTCCGCCAAGACCGTAATCCTCCAGCATCTCTTCAAGCCCGTTCCGATAGCTTTCTTCACTGAATTCTTTCATTTCACCAAGCATGGTATACATTTCACTAAGAAGGACTGCCGCTATAGCTTCCTTTGCCTCAGCGGATGTATATCCCATATTTCTCATTTTATCATATGCCTCTTTTACATAAGCTGTCGCAGGATCTTTCAACTGATTATTGACTACCTGCAGTATTGTCTTTTTTAACCTTTTATTTGCCATATTAACTCTCTTCTCCCTTTCTGTCTTCATCCCTCCGGAATATCTCCAGATACACCTGCAGCATATTCTCCTGATACCCGGCTTTTCCGCTCTTCTGCAGGGCTTCCGCCGTCTCCTTCAGTTCCGGATCCTCCACCTTCTCCAGCATCTTCTGTCTCCTCTGCGAGATTTCTTCTGCTGACATGGACATCTCATAGTCATCCGCCGACATATGCCAGCAGTGGAATTCGCCCTGGTAGTACTGTTTCAGCCTCTGCGCGATCAGAAGCCCCTCCGGATCGATATCGCCGCCGTACCATACTTCTATCCCGGACTGTGCCAGCAGGTCAAGAAGCAGCAGGGAGCTGAACCTGGGCTGTCCGTTCATACACATCAGACCACATTTCCGATCCCATTTTCCACAAAGGACCGCATAAACGGACGGGTTTTCCACAATATACATCCGTTTTCCCGGACAGGAGGCAGACTTCCATCCCGCGATCACAGATAACGGGATCTGTACAGGCTCTCCCTCTTCAAGAAATCCTTCCATTCCCGCATGGGGCTTTCCCCTTCTGTCGCAGGCACGGATCCCCGCCGCCAGAGCATAGTTTGATACATCATCACTCAAAATTCCCGCTTTCAGAAACAGCTTCTGTTTCCTGAACGCAGGGAAAGCTCTGTCCAAACTGTTTTTCCCGCCGTGCTCTCCGTTTGCGCCCGCTTCCGCCTCTGTCCGCCGCACATACCATTCCACCAGCATTTCCAGATATTTTCCGTCCTTTGTGCCCGCGTCGAAGGCATGGGGATTTCCCGTGATCTCCGCCGCGAACACAGCAAGATACCGGGCAGGCATTCCGGACAGATCCGGCGCTTTCTTCCCCCTTTCTTCAATGCCGCCTGCCCGGTCACCGGCCGCACAGTCATCGATCGTTTCCGACACTTTTCTCACCGGGAGAGCGTCCAAAATCTGTACACCCAGCATCAGCAGACGCTCCGCCTCGTCCAGATTTCCGCCTGCTTCCCGGTCACGCCTTTTCAGATATGGCATGAATCCGCTGCTCTGCATCTCACTGATCTCATCGATCCACCGCGCAGACAGTGCCCCCGCCTCTTTTTTTGCCCCGTCAAGAATCGCCGTCCACCGTCTGTCCCCACGCTGCCTCTGTTCTTTTCTTCCCTCCACAGGCTCCCGAAAGTACAGTTCCAGCACATCCTTCCCGCTTATTCCCGCGAAACGGCTCCCGGACAGCGCCTTCTCGAAGCGCTCCGCGGAAACGGACGCCGACTTCTTTCCGTGATAGTTCCGCAGAAGGAAGCCTTCCAGATCTTCCCGCTCGGATTCTTTAAGGTTCTTCAATGTCACTGTCCCCGCGAACCTGCCGTAAGAGAGATATTTCTCCCGGAATCCGCGCAGAAGCTTCCCCAAAACCGGCCGCTCCCGAAAGTACCGCAGACACTCAGCCTGCAGCTTCTCATCTTCAGGACTTGCCCCCGCAGGTCTTCCATTCACAACGCCATCCTCTGCAAGTCTTTCACCCATAAGCAATTCCTAAGCCTCCTGTGCCGCCCGTTTCTCCATCTCAGACTCATCCTCCAGCATGACCCGCGCATGGCCGTTCCACAGATAGGGCATGACGGTCACGAATTTCGCATTCTCCGGGCGCAGGAGCTGATAGATCGCCAGGGCATCCAGCGTATCGCAGTCGCCCCAGAGCACCTGCGAATTGATGATAAAATCAAACTCAAATTCAGCCATCAGACGGAACATATCCCGGATGTTCCGGTTGTCAACGCCCGCAAAAGCTTCGTCCAGGGAGATCAGCCGCGGCGCGTCCGGACGTCCGCCCTGATATTTTGCCACCACCGCCGAGAAAAGGGGCACATACATTGCCATCGCTTTCTCTCCTCCGCTGAATGTTCCGAATACACTGTTCGTCAGCTCCTTCACTCTTTCCCCGCCCTTCTGGAAGAAAAGCTGGAACTCAAACCATTTCCGATAATCCAGAGTCTCCTTCATAACCTGATAGAAAGAGATCATGCCGCCGCTGTCACGTGCATGGCGTCTGGCCTCTTCCACCTTTGAACGGAAATGGGCAGAGAGCTTCGCCGCCTCGTCCTCCCGCATAAGGCGGTAGTCCTTTTTCAGCAGCTCGACCAGTTCTTTCGTATCAAGCTGATCCTCAGTCTCCGCCGTGCGGCTGCGCCATCTTAAATTCAGCTTCAGCCCGCTGGACGTATTCATGGCTCCCATCAGGGAATTCATCTTCTCCACCCAGGCATTCGAGCTGTTGATCTTTCCACGGATCTTCCGGCTCACCGTATTCGCAAGAATATCCTCAAAGAGCTCCCTGTCTCCGGCTTTGATCAGATCCTTCAGTTCCGCGATCTCTTCCGCCAGATGCGTAAGAAGACGCCCGAAAGGAATCCGCACGCCCTGATAGCGCGCCGCAATATCCAGACGCTTTGCTGACGGATCGCCTTTCTGGGCTTCCCGGTCCAGCTCTTCAAAAAGCTCTGTCTGCATGATCTGATAATCCGTCAGGAATCCTCTGTTCTCAAAGTAAACCTGGTTCAGGCTGCGGATGATCTGCTCCTTATCCATATCCCTGCACTCGCCGGCAAGGAGACTGCGGATCTTCTCCGCCGATTCCGCTGCCTCAGCTTCCTCTCCCGGCAGTTCCACATAGTGCAGGCTTCGCTCTGCCGCAAAGCATGTTTCAAGGTACTCCGCCCTGCGCCGCAGCTCACTGATCCGTTCTTCATTCTGCGCGGCCTGCTCTGAAAGCGCCCGGATGCGCTCTTCGTTCAGAGTCTTTTCCGCCACGCAGGACTGGAGACGTTCCGGATAGTCTTTCAGCCACTCCATGCATTCATCCAGCTTCTGCCGGATCTGCTCATAGTCTGTCAGCTCGAGCTGACGCAGGATGGAATCGTATTCCTCCTGCTCCTTCTTAAGCTCTTTCTTCACGCCGCCCGCCTCATATCGGATCTGATCCATCTCACCATCGAGGATCTCCTGCCGCTCTCCCAGTTCTTCCATGTGAGACCGGATCTGCAGAAAGAGCTCGTGACCGGATCTGAGCTGATAGAAATGCTGTCTGTAATCTGACGCCGCCTCGTCTGCTCTTCGGAAGGTCTCATAGCTGCAGGTCAGGTATAGTTTCCGGGCGATCTCCGCCGCCTGACGCTTAAGCTCTCCCAGCGCCTCGCCGACTTCCATCAGTTCCCGCTCCAGCCTCGCTCCTTCTTCCCGCATACGCTCCACCGTCCGCCTGGCTTCGCTCAGCATCTTCCACGCCTCTCGCATGTCTGTGTCTTCCGGAAGACTTTCGTATTCTTCCTGCAGCCGGCTGATGCGCTGTTCGAGTACGGCCACTTCACCGCGCAGGACCTCCTGCCTCTGCTCATTCTCCGCCAGCAGTTCCCGGCAGGACGCGATCTTCGCCTGCCGGTTCTTCTCCCTTGCCTGCACGCCGATGAAGCCCGCCTCATGTTCCCCGGATACGGTTCCGCTGACCACGCCGATCTGATAGGAGCCGTCCGGGTGCACTGCAGTCATAGATGCGCTAATACCGGCAGATCCGGCGTGAACAGATTCGCCGGAAGCAGCTCCCTCCGGCTCCTCACTTCCGCTTATGCCGATATTTCCCAGGATTCCCGTGATTCTCTGGTTCATGAAAATATCATTTACCGAGTCATTGAGATCCAGCACATCCAGCAGGCTCTTCTCCGCATGGTGCGGCTGTACGAACAGATATCTGTCCGCGCAGCCGGGATCGGCTTTCATCACCTGTTCCCGGTACTGCTCTTCGATCACAAGCGCGTCCAGGATCCCCATCTCCAGGAGGGCTTCCTCCAGCCTGCCGCACCGCTTAGGATCCCCGGACAGTTCCCGCCCGAACTCCACGACCTTGTAGAACTCCTGATAGGGAATCCCTTTCTCCCGCAGTCTTTCCCTGTTCTTACGCACGGTGTCGCTCCGGGGCGGCTCCGGCTCGCGGGTGCTCTCCCATTGCGCAAGCTCCTCCTCGATCTCCCGTCGGACATTTTCCAGATCCCGGAGTTCATCCTGTCTGCGGCGGACTTTTCCGCTGATCTCTCCTTTTCGCCCGATCCACAGATCCGCCGCAGTCTGACGCACCCGGGCAAAGTCTGATGACTCCCCGTACTCGTCGGCAAACCGTGCTATTTCCCGCATCTGCTCCGGAGTAAATTTCAATTCCTCATTCCGCCCGTTCCAGCTGTACAGCGCCTCTTTCCACTCGTTCTCCACCTGGACCAGCACCGCCTCCAGTTCTCCCTCGCGCCGCTGGGCAGCGTCGGTCTCCCTCTGCTGCCGTTCCCGCTTCTTCAGCAGGTCGTCCGCCTCCCTCTGGCGTGTTTCGGCCTCCCGGAGAAGCTCCGTGCCCCGGCTGATCTCATCCTTTACTTTCTGAAATTGCGCCTCATGGGTATCCCAGGAAAATGCCTTATCAAAGTTTTCTTTCAGTTCATCCTGGAAGAAATCGTGCTCCTCAAAGGACATCTCTCCGGCTTCCGACTGCATTTCCTCCAGAATACTGTCAAGCTCACGCTCTTTTTCATACGCCCGGTCTTCTTCCTGCTTCTTTTTCCCCTCTATCTCCGTATACTGTTCCTGTTTTGCATCGAGCTGCCGCTGCTTTTCCTCCAGCAGGCTTTCTCTCGTCCTGATCCTGGCAGCCAGATCCAGTTCACGGCTCTTTAAGCTCACCGCGTCGCTTTTGCTTAAGGACTCCCGCTCCTTCTCCAGGGCGTCTCTGCGCGCGTCCAGCTCTGATATCTCCTGCTCCAGCGCAAGGACCCGTTTCCGGCTGCGTTCTGTCTCTTCGGCCTGGAACCTCGCCTCCCGCTCTGCCTCAGATAGTTTCTTCTGGTTCTCACAGCACCGGTCCGCCTTCTCAAAAAGCGTGAGGCGGTTGTAGCGGTCGAGCACTCTCTGGATCTTCTCCGCCGCCTGATGCCCCGCCTCTCTTGCCTTTAAGTTCAGATTCATGGTGTCCATGTTTTCAATCGCCTCAGACATTGGTCTGAGATCTTCGTCAGACAGGGGCTGGAGAGAATCACTCAGGATGTCGCTGACCACAGAGGGTTTGAAGTCTTTTGACAGCTTCGGCGTGCGGAGCTGGATCAGAAGATCGATCATCTCCTTATATTCTTCCACTGTCTCAAACCCGAAGATCTGGCGGTTGACATATTCCATGTAATCTGCCTGGCGGTCAAACACCTGTCCGCCTCCGGCGATCCGGTTCTCCAGTTCCTTCTTCGAGAGTGTCACCTTCTCCCCGATCTCCTTGTAAAGCAGGAAATCCTTTCCCACTCTCCTGCCGTCCGATAAGCTGAAATACCACTTATCCAGCGGCTTTCCCCGACGGGCGCGGATCCCCATGCCGACCGTCAGCCAGGTATCGCTTTCCCGGCGTTTAAATTCCAGGTACAGATACCCGGTCCTCTCATCCCGTCCGTCGTCCTCTTCCAGAAGGTAACTGCTCATCTTCCTATCTCTCGAGCCGAAAGGGTCCAGGCGCTCCGGGCTCATATTTCCGTCCAGCAGAAGCGGGATGACGCTCTGCATCGTGACAGATTTTCCCGATCCGTTGGAGCCCCTTAAGAGCATGCGTCCTTTCACAAAAGGAAATTCCTGCTCGTCATAATACCAGAAATTAATCAAACCGATCCTGCTCGCCTGCCATCTGCTGTTCATTTTCCTGTTTCTCCTTTATTCTCTGTACTCTTCTTCCCGCTCATGAAGTCCTCCGGATAGCGCCCGGTCAGCTTTCCTGCCGACGGGCAGATGGTCACTGTCTGTTCCCGGACATCCTTGCGGATCAGCGTCCACCGCTCCATCTCCCGCACCACTTCCCGCACAAACTCTCCTTCCGGCATCTCCCGGTGTCCCTTGATGAATCCGTGACCATATGCTACTTTTACCTTCCGGATCATCTGCTCAAACTCCACGATCTGTACCCGGATCATATCATCTTTCTGCGGTTCCCACTCTCCGGTCTCCACCTTTCTGCGGATCTCACTGCAGCACAGGAGCAGGATATCCGACATCCCGGTATTCCCCGGAAACGTCTCCCCGATCCTGCAGTCTTCTCCCTGCATGAAAAAAGCGCTCCCCCTGTGAATGTGAAGCTGGCACTGAAAATTCTGCTCCAGATCGTCCGCCAGCCTGCGCCCGTAATATTTCAGATACTCAAAATCCTCATCCGCCCCTTCGCCCCGGTACATGCCCACAGAGAACAAAAGCCGTTTGTACACACGGTGGCGCCTGGCGATCCCCCGGTCCTCATCCATGGCGAACCAGTCGCTCTCCTGAAAATCTTCCGGGCGCGTGTATTCCATGATATCCCGACTGAAATTCCGCATAAAATATCTGGACGCCCCGGTATTTTCATACAGCACTTCCCCGGTCTCCTGATCCATAAATGCGTCGTCGCTTCCGTCCGTCACACGGAGGATCCCCTGGTCAGCCGCATACCGCAGCACTTTCACCAGCCTCCGCCTGCTTGTATACAATGTCCAGTCCACGCCCTCTCCCGGCATATTCGCCGCGATATACTCCGTGAGCTGGGACAGGATAAACTGCTCCTGCGCGTCCCGGTCTTCCAGAAACATCAGCAGGATACACAGGAAGGCATACTCTTCTTTCGAGGCGAACGCGTCAATTCCCATGCATGTCTCCGGCAGCGCCGGGATCTTCTCCATCTTTACAAGCAGCGCGTTCTCGATCACCTGACATCCCATCTTTTCTGTGGCAAACTTCCGGATCTCCCCGATGGAATCCCGGATCTTATAGTACAGCTCCCGATCCTCAGATTTCAGGATCCACCGCCGGTTCAGAAGCATCTCCAGTTCTTTCATCAATCTCCCTGTTCCTCTCTGAGTGTTTTTTATCTGTCTGATACAGCAAAAAATACGTCAATGTGCCGGCTCCCTATAATTCGCCGTACCTGTCCTGAAATACAATGCTGATCTTCGGCATCGTAAAGTTTCCGTCCTCACACCGGACCACGCACCGCTCATCCGCCTGCGTCATATCCAGCGCGAAGTTTCTTCCGTCCCCTGTCCTTGCCGCATAGTCCCCGTCCTCCAGCGCGTCAGAGAGCCATTTCAGAAGGATTCCCCTGACTCTCGGCTCGATCACAGGCAGATCAGAGAAGTCGATCCTGCCGCCCCGCTCCAGTTCGCCGATCCGTTTCCAGTCCTGTTTCATCTGCTCCACTGCCTGCCTTCTCGCCTGCGCCTTCTCCTGCGCCGTATCCCGGATCGATGTGCGCCCGGTCTTCTCCCGGTATGTCCTGACTCTGGGCCTGAGCGTCAGCTCCGCGGCCGGCTCATCATAAACACTCTGATTCATGCTGTCCGTCTCCCGATCCGCTTCCGCGCTCAGATGGAAAGGACGTTCCAGCCCGAATACCATGGCTGACATCCGGTGCGCCTCGTCCATGTCCTTACAACGCAGGAAGATCTCCGCCACTTTTCTGTACTCCTCCCGCCGGTTCGCCCCAAGCGCGTTCTTCTCGCTGAGCTGCGCGGCGTAACGGGTGATCCTGCGTATGATCTCATTCGTCGCGTCGAAAAGCCTTCCGGCTTCATTCTCGCGCCCTTCCCCTGCCACGAACCAGTTCCGGATGCTCTCAAACCTCCCCGTCGTCTTCTCTTCGATCATTTCCCTGGAAACTTCCACATCCATCCTCGGGATCGACATCTCATAGTCATTCACCTTATCAAGCACATGCTTAAGAAGCTCCGGCTCGAGGAGACGCAGCGTTTCCTCGATGACGCCCACATTTTTCTGAAGCCCCTTGATGAAGTTCCGCAGATATTCCACCAGCTTGTCCTTAAATACAAGGAACTCCTTTGTCCGCATCATTTCCTCTGCTTTCACGCTGTTCAGGTCGCGGATATAGTCCTGATAGTTCTGATTCAACCGGATGAAATCATTGTTCAGGTCATTCCACCACGCATAGACCGTATTCGGATCCTCCCCGGACATCTTCGGGAAGCGCTCCACATTCAGCCGGATCCGCTCCAGCAGCGTGGGCTCCAGGGACGCCCCTTCTACAAACAGATTCTCAAGCCGGATCACCAGACGCTCGATCTCCACGCTGTACTCTGACATCTGGTAGCGGAACTTCTTGTTCTTAAATTCTTCGATCGAAGACACCCGGCGCGTGTCCTGGATCGTGTTCAGGTTCTTCCACTCTGTCAGCATAGCGAGATCCTGCTGGCACTGCTCCATCCGGTAATCCGCGAAATACGGATCCGCCGTCATCTGGGCATACACTTCCTCCTGGTACATCCAGTACCGCAGCTTCTCATAATTCTCATAAAAAATGCGCATAATGCTCCGATATCGGTCAGCATTATCCGCATTTAAATACTTCGCCTCTGTCAGCGGTCTTGTAAGTTTTTCTGTAACATGCATCTTCTGCGCTCCTCCAGCCTGAGTCCATAAGCGTAGTATAGACCAGAGGGCGGCAGATTGCAAGGCGGATGGTTAATTTGGATGCATTTGGGGTAATACAGTTCAGCCATCTGAGGTCACGAGGTGAATTTATGCCTGCATATAAATCTCCTCACTAATACTTGACATTCCGTCCTAAGTGTATATATACTGTATATATAAGCATGCACAGTTGTGTTCCTTTTACGACTGAAAGGAGGGACGCTATATGAAACCATTATTAGAAATCTCCCATCTCGACAAACAGATCGGCACTCTGCATCTGCAGGATATTTCCTTTACGCTTGAACCGGGCTACATCTTCGGACTGATCGGGCGCAACGGCGCCGGCAAGACTTCTCTGATCCGCACGATCATGAATCTGTACCGTAAGGATTCCGGCAACGTCATTGTAAACGGATGTCCTATGGATACCATGGAACGGGAGGCCAAGGATCAGATCGGTTTTGTCCTCGATGAATTCCTGTTCGAGGAGAAGCTGAGTATCGCGGCCAACGGAAAGCTCTTCGGCGCCACCTACACCGCCTATGACCATGAGCTTTTTCTCAGATTCTGCAGCCGCTTCGGGCTGAATCCGAAGCAGAAGACAGGGAAACTTTCCAAAGGGCAGAAAGCCCGCTTTCAGCTTGCCTTTGCCCTGTCCCATCAGGCGAAACTGTTTATTATGGACGAACCCGCAGCAGGTCTTGATCCGCTCTTTCGCCGCGAGCTGACCGGGTATATGCAGGAACTGGTCGAGAACGGCACACGGAGCATCCTTTTCTCCACTCACCTGACGTCAGATCTGGATCAGATAGGAGACTATATCGCACTGATCGACGAAGGACGGTTCTGCTTCTGCATGGATATGGAAAGCCTGCAGGAACGTTTTGTACTGGTCAAAGGCACTGAACAGGAGATCTCAGCTCTGCACAGCCCGCATATCCTGGCCACGGTACACGAACCGTACGGCAGCACGGCACTGGCGGAATATCCGGATGAATCCCTCATTTCCGGACTGGACGTTTCCCGCCCGACCCTTGCCGAACTGCTCTTCTATCTCCAGAAAGGGAGGTGCATCTCATGAAGAAGCTTGCATTTTACAGACTTATGCTGTCACTCAGACGGAACATACTTCTGTTTCTCTTTTATATGGTATGCTATCTTGTACTTTCTATAGTCGTCATAAACCATGTGACATACTGGCTTGCGTTTGATTATCCGGACTTTATATCCATAGTCAGGACCGGTGACCGGTCTTTGCTCCAGGATCTTGTCTTCCAGATCATTATAGAAAACCAGACGGTATATCACTGCATATCCGCTCTGTTCACCCTTGCGCTCATCTGGCTTTTCTCGCTGCGTCTGCCTTTACAGTTGCCCGGCGCGCTGTATGTATGTCCTGCGGGGAAGGCAGATAAACTTCACTACCTGAGGCTTTACCTTGCGGGAAAGATCACGCTGCTGGTGCTCCTTCTCCTGATAATCACATACACCGGTTGGGGCGGATTTTTCTTCTATCTTCAGCCTCCCGCGCTCGTCGTGCAGATCAGCCTGACGGCATTCCTGTTCCTTGCCTTCAGCCTGAATCCGGATCCGGGCAACCGCAAGGAAGCATTGAAAAAATGCCCGGATATCGTAACCGAACGTAGCAGCAAGACATTCGTATCCGTTTACTGGAGCGGACTGCTTATACTGGAAAATACCATTTTCTATTCCGTACTGTATGTAAAACCGAATTTCAGCTGGTTCGATACCCTGTGGTGGCTTCCCGCCCTGGCATTGAATATCTGGCTGACCAGAAGGCATGTGACACCGGTACTGGAGATCATGCTGGATTATGAGAAACTGTATTTTCCGATCAGAGAATAAGGAAGAGATAACGTGAAGATTTTTATTAACGAAAACAGTCCCCGGCCGATCTATGAACAGATCGTACTGGCGGTCAAAAATTCTATAGTGAACCACGAACTCAGTCCCGGTGACATGCTGCCCTCGATCCGTTCTCTTGCAAGAGAACTAAGTATCAGCGTCATCACGACCAAACGGGCATATGAAGAACTGGAAAAACAGGGACTGGTCTATTCCGAACAGGGAAAGGGCTTCTTCGTAAGCGAAGTGAATCATAGTCTTCTCATGGAAAGCCGGCTTCGGGAATACGAGAAAAGGCTCCGCGATATGATACAGGAAGGGAAAAGTCTGGGGCTCTCTCCGGAGGAAGTGTCTGATATGGTCCGTATGTTCTGGGATAAGGGAGGTGAGTAAACATGTCGTCGTTTACCTGCACAAATATTACAAAACGATACCGTCATTTCTGTCTCGACAGCATCTCATTTTCCATGGAGAGCGGCTACTTCTACGTCCTTGCCGGAGTCAACGGTTCCGGCAAGACAACTCTTCTGGACTGCATCAGCGGAGTCTCTCAGGGATTTTCCGGAGAGACACAGATTGACGGAATCTCATTCAAAGCTTCTCCTGTCCTGTATCGGCAGAAGCTCGGTTATATCAGCGAAAAATGTCCGTTCTTTATGGAGGAGTCGGTCGCATCG
Organism: Mediterraneibacter catenae; assembly: GCF_008691045.1. GTDB lineage: Bacteria > Bacillota > Clostridia > Lachnospirales > Lachnospiraceae > Mediterraneibacter > Mediterraneibacter ornithocaccae. Next base: position 106,493 of record NZ_VMSO01000004.1, on the reverse strand, counting down.
AACGGCCTTACCTATGGAGAATTCTATCCGGACTGGTCGGTTCGGGATTACTCCGCATATCTGGACAGACTGAACGTAAGTCCGTCCAAACGGATCTATGAACTCTCCAAAGGGGAATTTATGAAGCTTCAGATCTGCTTCTCATTGGCACATCATCCGGATTTTCTCATCCTTGATGAGCCGCTTGAAGGTTTCGATCCGGTGTTCCGCCATGAGTTTCTCTCTCTGCTTGGAGAACTGCTCGATCAGGATATGGGGATTCTGCTGTCCACTCATATCACGGAAGATGTAGATCGTCTCGCGGACTATCTGCTGATCCTGGAGAACGGCCGTCTCGTCGAATGTGCTCCCAGAGAATCTCTTAATGATAAATACAAAGAATACACCGGCAAGGCAGCTCCGCGCATCAGGGATCTGTTGGATCTGGAACACACGAATGGCACAAGATCAAAGGATAGATGAGGAGGTGCGCCATGAATTACTACAAATATGAAAACCAACACAGGAAATGTACCACTTTCCGGGTATTGCTGATTCTCGCTTTCTTTTCTCTCTTTTTGAGGACAGCACTGGATGCCTCTGTGGCGGGCAATGCATCCCACGCCCTTCAGAATATCGGGACGTCCGATGCCGCAGTGGAATCTTACACTTTTGATCTTGCGTGGTTTGTTCTATGCTTTGTGATCACCCTGCCGCCGCTAAACAGCGCGCTGTTCCAGATCCGCGAGCAGGGCCGCGTACTGCCTGTTCTCATCAAATACCGCTTTGCCCCTGTGGATATTGCAAAAATGTACCGCGCAAAAGCACTCCTGCTCCTGCGCGGCGCGGTTCTTTTCTATATCGGCAGCCTGATCATCTTTCTTGCGGTGACATTCACAGTCTTCGGACACAATGCACCGATCGCACAGACGATGCCCCAGCTCGGTTATGCCCTGATTTTCTGCACTGTCTTTACAGGCGCGCTGCTTTTGACTGACTGGCTGCGATATAAACAGCATTAGTTTGCAGCTTTCTTCTTTATAAGTTCTTTCCCGGAAGTAACCACGATCGTCACTCCCAAGATCATAAGAAGCACGGCTACGATAAGCTGCAGTCCCTCAACCATGAACACTCCCGTTCCGGCTGAGAATGCTTTTACAAGAGAAATAAATCTCTGCACCAGTGCTGAGAATGTCACGATCAGCATGATCACGAACGGCGGGACGAGCGTCTTAAGCGTTCTGCCTGTCACTTTCAGGAATACGCACAGTGTGATCAGGACAAGTGCGCTCAGCAGCTGATTGGCACTTCCGAACAGCGGCCAGATATTAGAGTATCCCACCTGTGTCAGTATGTAGCCGAATACCAGTGTGATGATCGTCGCAAAATATTTATTGCAGAGGACTTTTCTCCATCCCTCAGCGTGTTCCATGTCGTCCACGCTGAACAGCTCCTGGAAGGACATACGTCCGATACGCGCAACAGAATCCAGCGTGGTAAATGCCAGCGCGGATACACACATCGTCATGAAGCTCTGTGCCACATAGACCGGGATACCGAACATCTCAAGGAATCCTGCAACTCCTGATGAGAAGATCTGGAACGGTGTTCCCACTGCCGCTGTTCCGTCCGCCCCTGCCGCAGCACCTGCCACACAGAGAGCGATAACAGCCAGAAGACTTTCCAGTACCATTGCGCCATATCCGACTTTCAGCATATCTTTCTCATTTGAAATTGTCTTAGATGAAGTACCGGAGGATACCAGACTGTGGAATCCGGATACCGCACCGCAGGCAACCGTTACAAACAGGATCGGGAAAAGTGTTCCCAAGCTCTCATTCTGGAATCCTGTAAATGCCGGAAGGTTCATTGACGGATGCGCAAACAGGAGGCCGAGCACCGCACCGGCGATCATTCCGACAAACATAAATGTGGACATGTAGTCTCGTGGCTGCATCACAAACCACATCGGCAGCACCGCTGCAAGGAAGATATAGATAAATGCAATGTATACCCACATATCTTTTCCCAGGATCACTGGGAAGTTCATACCAAATACAAATGCAAGTACCGTACATACCAGTCCGAATACCACTTCTTTCCATCCGGTAAAGTGTACTTTATGCTGTACTACACCGAATACCACCGCGAACAGAATAAAGAACAGGGAAATACTTCCTGCCGCACCGTTTACAGTAGCATTTTCAGCAAGTGTCTGTACGCCGTCTGTCACTACATATGCGTTAAATGTATCAGCCACCATATCTGCAAACGCAGCAATAACGATCAAGCAGAACAGCCAGCAGAATCCCAGGAACAGCTTACGTCCTGCTTTTCCGATATATTTCTCTATCAGAAGTCCCATGGATTTGCCGTCGTTCTTCACACTTGCGTACAGTGCACCGAAGTCTGTAACAGCACCGAAGAAGATACCTCCGAGGATGATCCACAGAAGTACCGGCAGCCATCCGAATGCAGCGGCCTGTATTGCTCCGGTAACCGGTCCTGCACCTGCTATTGACGAAAATTGGTGGGCAAATACTGTCCATCCGTCTGTCGGCACATAATCCTGCCCGTCATTATGAAGAACTGCAGGTGTCTTTGCTTTCGGGTCGATTCCCCATTTCTTCGCCAGCCATCGTCCGTACAGCGCATATGCTGCGATCAGACATACAGCGGCGATCAGTACGATTACTAAAGTGTTCATAATCCTCTCTCCTTTGTTAAAGAAAAACTGTGATAAGTTAGAAAATATCTTTTCAGATATTTTCGGACCAAAGCCAACTCCCGATAGGCATTACTGCCTTCCGGCACAAAAAAATCGCCCTCTGCCAGATTACTCTGTCAGAAGACGAAGCTTTTCCTCCGCGTTACCACTTCTGTTACCGGATATTTTCCGGTCTCTCTGTCCTGTCTCCCGCATATGTATCCGGATCATCGGTTTTATACTGCGGTTCAACAGATTTCCCTATAACGGGGGAATTCCGGTCCGGGTTAATCAGCTCATGGCATTCCTGTTTATTGTGGATCTGCCCTGATTCCTTTCGCCCTGACTGCTCGCAGGTGATAGCGTTCCTGACCATGCTGTTTCCTCGCACCATACGGAAACTCTCTGAAAGCATACCGGCCATAGAAGTCCTGTCCTGTTCTTCGCATTGGCTTTTTTCAATCCGGTTTTATTATATCTCAAAAATCCGGTTTGTCAATAGAAAATTAGATTGCACTCTATTTTTATTTTGAATTTCAAATTACTCTGTGCTGTTTTTCACTCTGTTCCGCCTGTTTTTCATAATTCCCCGCACCACCGTCAGTATCAAAAGTCCCGCCAGCGCACCTGCGCTGTCCAATACCACATCTGAAATCTGACCGCTCCTGCCCGGCACAAAGAGCTGATGAAACTCATCCGTCGCGGCATATGCCACTGCGATCACCCATGGAACCAGCAGTTCTTTGCCCGCTTTTCCCACTCTGCTATTTATAAAACCGCCATATCCGGCTTCTTCCTGTATCTCGTTTTCATCGCTCCTGCTCGCGATTGACGGAATACATACTCCCGCCGCCAGAAGTCCCAGTACCGCATACTCTGCCGCATGGGCTGTTTTGCGTACCGGATGATCGATCTTCTCTGCAAACTCCTGCTGTTTCTCCGGGCTCCACTCGTCAAACCCCGGCACAAAAAAATCTCCGACCATAGCCCCCACAAAATAACTGTCCTCTGTCGATTCATCTCCGGAGCGCGAGGAAAACACAAAAATACCTGCCATCCACAATATCATCAGTATTAAAAAAACTCTTCTCCTCATGATCATCTTCCTTCACCGGCTGCCTTCCCCTTCATTTTCATAACAATTCCTTCTCTGATCTTTTCGATTATACTCTTTAATCACTGTTTTGTATATCTACGTTTTTCACTATATTTTTCTGAATTTTCTGTATATTTTAATTTTAGAAATTTTTTATCAGATTTTGTATTGACATTTCTTTTGTTGTGAGTTATTATAGTTACATCAAAAGAGAAAAAGAAAATAAATAAAAGGAGGACGGACCACCAAAAACTTAATCGAAACTCCATAATATAAAAGAAAAGAGGTATAGTCCAATGGGAAGGTAAACAAAAATTCAAAAACACTATTCAATGAATAGTTTTACATAGATAAAAAACTAAATAAAGGAGGCAGAATCCAATGGATGTAATAATCTGAAAATCCACTGTACGAAGAAGAAATCGATACAGTGGATTTTTATTATGCACTTTTTTATCATTATAATTTATTCTTGACATATTCTTTCATCCTCCTATAATAGATATTGTTGTTTAATTTGAATTCAAACTATTTGTTTTCAAATAATCTATTATAAAAGGGGGACACGCACTATCATGAGCAGTTCTTTTCACTATCTTGTTATGGCTGAACACTCCATGTTTCAAAAAAAGCTCCTGGCAAAACTCAAAGGCACAGGTCTGACCAGCGGACAGCCAAAGATACTTGACTATCTGAGCGATCACGACGGTGCCAGCCAGAAAGACATTGCGCACGGATGTCATATCGAACCGGGTACTCTCACTACACTCTTAAACCGCATGGAAGAGATCGGACTTGCAGAACGCCGTATGCTCGGAGGCAACCGCAGAAGTTTTTATGTTTTCATGACAGATCTGGGAAAATCAAAGTTAAAACTGGTAACAGACGCCTTCAGCGAACTGGAAGAGGAAGCTTTCCGGGGTATCTCCACTGATGAAAGGGCAAAATTCACCGAGCTGTTCCAGAAAATTTATAAAAACACAGCCCGTTTGCATCCAAATGGGGAATAACACCCGTTTTGCACATACGTAAATCATGCGTACAAATCTATAAAGAAAAGGAATGACAAAAAATGGAAAAACTAAAACGTTATATTGTATTTCTGATCGGACTTTTCATAAATTCACTGGGCGTCAGTCTGATCACAAAAGCGAATCTGGGGACCTCCCCGATTTCTTCGATCCCTTATGTACTCAGCCTTAATTTTCCGTTTACACTGGGACAGTTCACCATTGCTTTCAGTCTCCTGCTGATTCTCATCCAGCTCATCATACTCCGCAGGAATTTTAAGGCGGAACATCTGCTGCAGATTCCGGTTTCAATCCTGTTCGGATACTTTATTGACCTGACCATGGTAATGCTTTTCTTCGTCGATCCGCAATCATACATATCAAGCGTGGCCTATCTTCTGATCGGATGTCTGATCCTGGGATTTGGCGTATATACGGAAGTTCTGGCTAATGTGGCTATGCTGCCGGGTGAATCATTTGTCCGGGCTGTTTCATCCACATGGAAGACTGAATTCGGTACAACCAAAGTCGCTTTTGATGTATCACTGACTGTCATCGCAGCTGTACTCTCAATAATTTTCGCCCGCCGCCTGGACGGCGTCAGAGAGGGAACAGTTATCGCCGCGCTTCTGGTCGGATTCATCGCCAGACTGTTCGGAAGGAAGCTTTCTTTTCTGGATACATTACTTTTTCATTCAGACGAAAGCCTGCGGCAGTCTGCCGTTCCCGCTCCCACTGAAAATAATACCGCACCGGATATCATATCCGGCAGCGCTGCCGGCAATACCAGCTCTTCCCCACGCCCTGTCATTGTGATCGGACGGCAGTATGGCAGCGGAGGGCACGATATCGGGAAAGCACTTGCCGAAAGACTGGGATATGCTTTCTACGATAACGAAATCATTCAGATGACTGCCGGATCTACCGGATACGATCCGCAGTTTATCAGAGACAGAGAAGAGAACATGACCAACAGTTTTCTTTACGACCTTATGAGCCAGATGTATGTGTATTCAGAAACTCAGGAGTCCCCTCACGATGAGATTTTTGAATCCGAGGCAAATGTCATCCGGAATCTGGCAGAGAAAGGAAACTGTGTGATCGTAGGGCGCTGCGCGGATTATGTACTTCGTGACCGTCCCGCCACTCTGAAAGTTTACCTGCACGCATCGGAACATTATCGCACAAAACGAATCATGAAGACAGAAAATCTTTCAAAAGAAGACGCCCTTCAGAAGATACGCAGAATGGATCACAGACGCTCTGACAACTATCGCTATTATACCGGACGCCTCTGGGGACGGGCACAGAATTATGATCTCACCGTCAATACTGAAATAGGAACAGCAGCTGTTCAGAATATAATCAAAGAATTGCTTGAGATAAAATTAATCGAGGCAGGCAGCCCGGCATAATCATGCCGGAACAGCCCGCCTTTTGTTTTCTACTTTCTCTTCCTCATTGTCTGCACAAGGCCGACAGCCATCATAATGATCGCAAAAAAATGCAGCGGGTAACTGATAAACGATGAGACTGATTCCTCTATCATAATCAAGCCGCTGTTGATCAGAAGTCCGATCGGAAGCAGTACGGAAATATATCTGCCATTCTTTTCTGCCGCAATCCCGCTCTTTTGTTCCTCCAGCTCTGCAATCACCTCGTTTGTCCGTATCACCGCATTTATACATACAAGAACCAGCGCCGCAATAAGAACGGCAAACGCCCATCCGAACATATTCCCGTCCATTCCACACCCGATTTCTATGAAAAGGCCTACTAGTTCCAGAATTGTCACGGCTTTAAACATCCTGCGTATTTTCGTATAATGCTCGATCATTGATTCGGGATCCGTATACAGCTCGAACGGCCCCTCAGCCGCAGGTTTACGCAGGATAATCCAATAGCCCCAGAGCGCAACGATCTCGGCTCCGATATCTTCCATCAGTCCGCGGTATTCATCACTTACACTGTATAATTCATCTCCAAAATCAATCTGATATGTATACTCTCCCGGCTCACATTTTTCAAATCTGTAGAATCCCGCAAAAAACCCGTTCATCGCCCATCCGCATCCGGACATCTCATTAAGCCATGCAGTTTCTTTATCTTTATCAAAATACAGTCTAAATCTGATCATCGCTCTCCACCTCCATGAGCTTTGCATTGTCAAGAAGTTCCGCGAGCCGTTTTTTCTCGGCGTCAAACACATATCGTCCCGTATCCGTGATTATATACTCTTTCTTTCTCCTTGATTCCGTATCCTCGCTGTAGATCCTGATCCAGTCTCTCTTCTGCATGGTCTGCAGTGCTCCATACAGTGTTCCGGCGCCAAGAACTACCCTTCCTTTTGTCAGTTTCTCCACTTCCTGAATAACACCGTAACCATGGTTCGGCCTTCTGAGTGCCAGTAATATATAGAAAAACGCTTCTGTCAACGGTGTTTCTTTTTCTGACATTCTCTCACCTCTCTCCGGTTTTTCCTTTATATTTCGATTCTGTTTTCGTCTCCTGATATATCGTTAAATGATATATTGTAATTATAATATATCGTAAGATGATATATTAGTCAAGTAAAATTAACCGGCATCTTCCGTACGGATCCCAAATACTTCTTCCTCCGCATTCAGCTCAAGCAGCGTTTCTTTGTTGGCCACACAGGCAAATCCATAGATCTGCAGTCCGTTTTCCCTGATATAGTCCGCAGCCTCAGCGTACGTTTCCCCTGTCTGCTCTCTCATCATTCCAAGGAATTCATCCTGTTCGGACATATAGTCCAGCATTACGGCAAAATGCTCTGCTGCAAATGTTCCATCTTTTATTTTTTCTTCCGCTTCATCCCATTCTGACGGATCGTCAAAAGACCAGAGTATCAGATCCGGATATTTCTCACGGTCCCATTCCAGCATCGAAGACTGCCCCAGCTGAATATAAAATCCCAGATTTGCAGGTCTTCCTATGGGCATATGAGAATCCTCCGCAGTCCTCGGTACACACCAGATATCCAACATTTGTTCCGAATATTTTTCCGTGAACCTGATAAATTCATCATAGGAAAGTATCTTATCCAACGTCACACATGCCAGATAAAGTTTATTATCGTCCAGCTCCTCCAGATATTCGGCTGACTGCTCTTTTCTCTCCGGCGTATAGGCAAAACTGCCCACTCCCTTTTCCACCTGCTCAGTCAGAGTATCTTTCCGGTCCATATTCATCTGAAACCATCCGAAGTTATTTGCAGACGGATTATTAAACAAGTTGATATCATACAGCCTGAGTTTGTTTTTCTCTATCCGCCCCGCCACATGACGAGATTCCCCACTCCTGCTCACGCTTTGATAGATAGTAATATCATAGTTTCCGTACCCCCTGTCTTCCACCTGTACATCATCCCTGTAAGTGCCCGGCAGGGCGAGTTCCGTATACACTGCCAGATCGAGGCTCATCTGGTTAGTTGTCCCCCCATAATTGTTTTCGCTCACGATACGCCCCGGGTCATAATAAAAGTTCGAGACAGTGTTCGGGAGCACAAACAGGATCAGAAGAACAACGATCAGTGTCACGGCGCATACTGCTGCTCCCATCTTCAGAAATGCCCGCCGGATCGCACGGTTCACACGCTTTGTAAAATCATCTTCCGCATTTTTTCCTTTTCCGGCAGACTGTCTCTCAGATCCTTTCGCCATTTCCGCGGACCCCTGCAGAATATCCGCCTCTTCCTTTTCAAACAGATACTCGCTGATGGCCTCGTGCCGCTCCAGATCCCGCTCAACCATCTCGCGCTGTTCTTCTCCGAGTTCTTTCTTTTTATATAATTCAAGCAGCTCATGATACTTCATAACCGTTCACCTCCATTATTCTGCGGATTTCCCGCTTTGCCCGCATACTCAGTATTCTTGCATTTTCATAGGATATTCCCATAATCGCGGCCGCCTCTTTCAATGTAAAATGTTCAAAATAGTTTAAGATCAGTATTTCTCTCTTCCTTATATCCAGCGAGAGCAGGGCCTGCCTGAGGAGTTTGCTTTCCTCTTCTTTAATCGTCTGTTCCTCCGGATTCCCGCCGGATATCCCGTCGGAATTGTTCATTCTGTCTTCCGCTCTTGTTTCCGGTTCTTCCGAATATATCTGTCTCCTCTGTTTTTTTAATTCATTGAGGAGAAGATTTCTTCCTACCATATAGAGCCACGCCCGGGCATTTACATGGCCTGAGGGAAGTGAGAGAATTGCTTTGCAGAATACATCCTGCAGGATATCCTCCGCCATAAACCGGTCCCTGCATATGGCGGTCAGATATCTGCATATTTCCTGCCCGTATCTGTGATACAGTTCTTCCAGAATTTCTTTGTCCAAGCCCTCACCCCCTTTGTCTGTTAACGCTTATCTTCCCTTCCTGTATATTGCTTCTTCTACTAATATAACATCTGTCTGACATAAACTGTTACAAATCATCGGAAGTTTCCTGCTAAATAAAAAACCGCCCGGCTATACCTGACTGGTATCGCCGAACGGCAGATGTCTGTTCTGTTTTTGTTTATACTTTAAACCGGTATCCCACACCCCAGATTGTCTCGATATACTGCGGATGTGATGTATCGTACTCTATTTTCTCTCTGATCTTCTTGATATGCACTGTTACCGTTGCAATATCACCGATGGACTCCATATCCCAAATCTCGCGGAAAAGCTCTTCCTTCGTGTATACATGGTTCGGGTGCCCTGCAAGAAATGTCAGAAGGTCAAATTCCTTTGTGGTAAACGACCTCTCCTCGCCGTTCACCCACACGCGCCGCGCCGTTGTGTCTATCTTCAGGCCACGGATCTCTATGACTTTATTCTCTTCTACATTGCTTCCGATCAGTCTCTCATATCTTGCCAGATGAGCTTTTACACGCGCCACCAGCTCGCTCGGACTGAACGGTTTTGTCATATAATCATCTGCGCCAAGCCCCAGTCCTCTTATCTTGTCGATATCGTCCTTCTTAGCCGACACCATAATAATCGGCGTGTTCTTCCTGTCTCTGATCTGACGGCAGATCTCGAACCCGTCCACGCCGGGAAGCATCAGATCAAGAATGATCAGGTCAAAATCACCCTCAAGACCTTTTTTAAGTCCGGTTTCTCCGTCATTTGCCACTTCCACTTCAAAGCTGCTAAGTTCCAGATAATCTTTCTCAAGATCTGCGATGCTCTCCTCGTCTTCCACAATCAAAATACGCTTACTCATCAATCGGTACCTCCTGATATTTTCTGATTACAAAATACATTGTCGTACCAGCGCCCTCTTCACTGGTGGCCCAGATATTGCCTCCGTGCTCCTCGACGATTTTCTTCACAATAGAAAGTCCTATGCCGCTGCCGCCTTTAGACGAATTTCTCGATGCGTCCGTACGGTAAAATCTGTCAAAGATATATGGCAGATCTTTTGACGCAATTCCCTTTCCATTGTCGCCCAGTTCGATCTGGACAAAATCTCCCACATCCTTTACCTCCATCGTGATCTTTCCCTTAGGTTTATCCATATATTTCAGGGAATTTGACACAATGTTGTTGATGACTCTCCTGAGCTGCTCCGGATCTACGATCACCTTAGAGTCTTCCTCCATAGCATTGCGGTAGCTGAAAGATACCCCTTTCGCCTCCAGCTCCATATGAAGATCCTCCGCGCAGTCCTCGAAATACTCTTTCGCGGAGATCGTGGCAAAATTATACGGGATCCTGTTGGTATCTATCTTGGAATACAGCGTCAGCTCATTGATAAGCAGATCCATCTCATTAGCCTTATTATATATGGTCTTGATATATCTGTCCATCTTTTCCGGCGTATCTGCCACTCCGTCCATGATTCCCTCTACATAACCTTTAATGGCAGTGATCGGGGTCTTAAGATCATGGGAAATATTACTGATGAGCTCTTTATTTTCCCTGTCGAACTGAACCTTTTCTTCTGCATTTGCTTTCAGCCGCAGGCGCATCTCCTCAAAATCCTGACAAAGCTGTCCGATCTCGTCGTCAGACTCCTGCCTGATCTCAAAATCCAGATTTCCTTCTTTGATATTGCGCGCCGCTTTCTGCAGCTTGGTCAGAGGAACAGATACCGAACGATAGATCCAGTATATAAGCAGCCCCGTTGTTATACATACAAGAATCATGTACAGCTGCTGGATCTCGTTTGCTTCACCGGTTCCGATGGTGTTTACGGCAACTGTCATAAATATCATCGGAAGAATCATGACCGCCAGGAATACAATAACCAGTTTTGTTCTGAGTTTCATCGAACACTCCTTTCCCAGGACTCGTTAAACAGGTCCGCTTTGATTTCCCTGTTGTATAAAAAGTACCGGGCACCCTTACAAAAGTACCCGGTACTTTTGACGACTATTATCAGAATATTTTACAAATATTTCTTAAGCTCGTCAACCTTATCCAGTTTCTCCCACGGAAGATCCAGATCCGTGCGCCCGAAGTGTCCGTACGCCGCCGTCTGCTTGTAAATCGGTCTGCGCAGACCGAGCATTCTTATAATCCCTGCCGGACGGAAATCAAAGTTTTCCCGCAGGATCTCAACAAGCTGAGAATCGGAAACTTTACCTGTACCGAATGTATCTACAGAGATTGATGTAGGCTGAGCCACGCCAATGGCATAGGAAAGCTGGATCTCACAGCGTTTTGCCAGTCCCGCAGCGACAATATTCTTGGCCGCATAACGCGCCGCATATGCTGCGGAGCGGTCCACCTTTGTGCAGTCCTTTCCGGAAAATGCGCCGCCGCCGTGGCGTGCCATGCCGCCGTATGTATCAACAATGATCTTACGTCCCGTCAGTCCGCTGTCGCCGTGGGGGCCGCCGATGACGAATCTTCCTGTCGGATTGATGAAGAACTTCGTGTCGTCATCTACCATATCGGCCGGGATGATCTCATCGAAAACATATTTCTTAATATCCGCATGGATCTTCTCCTGCGTCACATCCGGATCATGCTGTGTGGAAAGGACAACCGCATCCAGGCGCTTCGGCATATGATTTTCATCATACTCTACCGTCACCTGTGTCTTTCCGTCCGGACGAAGATACGGCAGTGTACCGTCTTTTCTCACTTTTGTAAGCTGACGCGCCAGTTTATGCGCCATTGCAATCGGATAAGGCATATACTCTTCTGTCTCATCGGATGCATAGCCGAACATCATTCCCTGATCCCCGGCTCCAATCGCCTCAATATCATCCTCCGACATTGTATGTTCCTTTGCCTCCAGAGCCTTGTCAACTCCCAGTGCAATATCTGCAGACTGCTCATCGATCGTTGTGATCACGCCGCAGGTGTCCGCATCGAATCCGAATTTTCCTCTAGTGTATCCGATCTCACGGACTGTGTCGCGCACAATCTTCGGGATATCCACATAGGCCTTTGTAGTAATCTCTCCCATGACCATTACCATACCTGTGGTACAGCACGTCTCGCACGCAACGCGGCTCATGGGATCCTGCTCCATAAGAGCATCCAGGATGGCGTCAGAAATCTGGTCGCACATCTTGTCCGGATGTCCCTCGGTAACTGACTCAGACGTAAATAATAATTTCTCCATACGATAAAACTCCTCTCTGCATACCGAAATTCCGGTTTAACTTTCTCCTTGGGATTGTCCGTCATACATTAGCACGGCGTCCGTCGAAATTCTTCCGGCGCAGGCCTTTTTTTCGGATTGCCTGCGCAGACCTCGATTCCACTCCGTTTCATCTCGGTCGCGGGCAGCCTGCCTATCCCGGAAGATTTCTCCGCCCTGCCGTGCAAGCACGGCATCCGTCGAAATTCTTCCGGCGCAGGCAATCCTTGCCAGACGGAAATAAAGAAGGCAGTCCGCAAAGCGGACTGCCGATATCTATCGCTACAATCCTCTTATTGTTCGATCACTCGCTCAGGTTGGCACCTTCCATGTAAGGGGTTGCCGCAGCTTCACAGATCCTTTGTATCTCCACTGCTCTGAATAAGAGAAAGTTTCTATAATTTAGTTTTGTTCCAGTAAAGAACTTTACAGCGTATATGCTGAAATGTCAATAGAATTTATAGATTTTTTATCCTACCTTAAGTTTAAATTTCTGAATTTCCTTCTCATTTGTTACTTTTTCAATCATGCCGCCGAGACTTCTGAGCTTTTCCTCAAACCGCTCATATCCTCTCTGAATATAGACGATATCGTCTACGATCGTGATTCCATCTGCTGCAAGCCCTGCAATACACAAAGCCGCGCCGGCTCTCAGGTCAGGTGCGCTCACTCTTGCTCCGGAGAATTTCTCTATTCCTTCAATCGTTGCAGAGTTACCTTCCACTTTTGCCTGTGCGCCCATGCGTGCCAGCTCACCAAGATATTTAAAACGGTTCTCGAAAATGCTTTCCGTGATAGTACTCGTGCCTTTTGCCAGCGCAAGGACTACGCCGATCTGGGGCTGCATGTCTGTCGGATAGCCCGGATACGGAAGAGTCTTCACCTGTGTGCTTCTCAGGCGTCCTTTTGCCACCACACGCACCGCATCATCAAATTCCTCAACTTCGCAGCCGATATCTATGAGCTTGGATATCGTTGCATCGAGATGCTTCGGAATAACGTTCATGACCGTTACGTCTCCCTTTGTCGCCGCAGCAGCAAACATAAACGTTCCCGCCTCTATCTGATCCGGAATAATGGAATATTCTGTCTTATGCAGAGAATGCACTCCTCTGATCTTGATCACATCTGTTCCCGCACCTCTGATATTTGCGCCCATACTGTTCAGGAAGTTTGCAACGTCGACAACATGAGGCTCTTTCGCCACATTTTCCATAATGGTCAGACCCTCGGACATGGCTGCCGCCATCATCACATTGATCGTCGCGCCTACACTCACAACATCGAAATACAGATGTGTGCCGCGCAGATATTCTGCCTCAGCCACAATCTTTCCGTGCTCAATATCAACATCCGCCCCAAGCGCACGAAATCCTTTCAAATGCTGATCGATCGGTCTGCTGCCGATATTACATCCGCCTGGAAGAGCTACTTCCGCACGCTTATATTTTCCCAGAAGGGCTCCGAGCAAATAATACGATGCCCTTATCTTCTTGATATAATCGTATTCAATGCTGAAATCCCCTATTGTGCTTCCGTTAATCTTGACTGTATGTCTGTCAATGCGCTGGACCACCGCGCCAATCTCGCTGATTGCCTCCAGCATTACATTAATGTCATTGACATCCGGCAGATTCTCGATCAGAACTGTCTCATTCGTCATGATCGCCGCTGCCAGAATAGCGAGCGCTGCATTTTTAGCGCCGCCGATTTCCACTTCTCCCACAAGCGGATTGCCGCCCTTAATTATATATTGCTCCATTTTGCACCTCGACCTCAATCTTATTATCTTATTTGTATTTCCCCTCTGTATCTTAATGTCTGTCGTTTGCGCTTTGCGCAATTATTATATCATAAAATCCTTTAATTTAAAATTGCTTTTTCACCGCGGTTCCACAGGATTTCCCCGGTCCAAATTCTTATTTTAGTTTCCTTTTTGCTTCATTGTCAAGTTTTTTCCTGAATTCCGTCGTTTTTCTATATTTTTTTACTGCATTTAATACATTTTTTATCGTATCTTCTATACGGCATCCGTCTTCACACACAGTTATATCAGCATATTTTTCAAAATACGGTACGCGCTCATAATAGAGATCCCGCAGCGACTGTCCTTCCTTAAGCACTACACCGCGTTTTTTAGGATTTCTGATTCTCCTTTTTATTGTCTGATAAGAAGCTTTTAAATATACTATCGTTCCGATTTTTTTGTAATGCTTCATCGCATCTTTACAGTAGATCACACTACCGCCGGGTGATATCACGGAATTTTGAGCTTTTACCGAAGCATTCACTTGATTCTCTATCTCCAGAAATCCTTCCTCACCTTTTTCTGCGATAATTTCCCGCAGCAGTTTGCCTTCCTGTTCCTGGATCAGAAGATCTGTATCAATAAAACGCATGCCCAACCGTTTTGCCACAACTATGCCGACCGTACTCTTACCTACCGCCGGCATACCAATAAATACTATATTTTTCTTCATAACTTATTCTCTCTTTTTATCTCGTATTTTCACATCATCTTACTCTCTGCGCAATCATTGTACCATGAATTGTCTGATTAGTAAAATCGCCTGCATCTTCTCCGATGATCACATCTGCGCTTATAAAGTTCCTGATAAAGCATCACTTCAATAAAATCGCGCAGTGATGCAGGACTGTTGTCTCTGTTCCTGCCGCGTTCACGTACAGTCGCGCTGATTTTCTCTCCTTCGGTGTTTCCTTCGCTTATCCGCTGGTCTTCATCTTCATAAAACATTCTCTCATGCTTTCTGACATTATCATACACTCTTCTACACATCAGTTTAAGCTGCAGTTTATCCGGATATTCATCATATACCATACTGTTTTCATACTCCATCCGGTCACATTCTTCCTCCACATAAGGCATAATGCGTTTCGCCGCATCGGGATACATACTTTTGAGATATTCATAATCCATACACTCTGTTCTCTCATCGTCATAGGAAAATGGCATTGGATACGCCATATAATAAGGCATTTTTGTGTCCATAACGTATTCACTCCCACGGAGACATTATATGGCTATTATATGCAGCGCAGATATAATCCGTTCCCGTCACATGCAGCCGTCAAAGTATACAAAAACCGTATCCCCTGATGTAACAAAATCGCCCGCACTGAATTCCAATACGGACGATTACCTGTAGCTTTATTCACTTTCTCTCAAAATTCTCTGAATCTCCAGTCTTGTCTCCCCGATCCCGATAACATCATCCCGCTGGATGACAACCGGGCGGTCAATGCGTTCGCCGTTAAGATAAGTACCGTTCCTCGATCCCTCATCTTTCAGGTAGAGCTTATCGCCTCTATGAACGATAGCACAGTGCATTTTAGATATTCTCCCATCTCCCATGATCGGAAGATACTTTTCATACATACTTCCGTCTTTTCCTCTTCCGATGCCTACCACATCATAAAAAGTAAAGCTGTATTTATCCCAGCTGTCGATATCTTCCAGAATAATCTTCCACTGACGCTTTTTCTTCCGGCGTGAAGGCGGTTCTTCCTCCTCCGGTTCCGGACGTCTTCTCCGTCTCTGAGGCATATCATATTCATCGTCTTCGTCTTCATTACGCCGTCTGCGCCGGCGGCCGCCGCTCTCCTGCGCATCTGCAATCGCCCTGTTTTTCTTTATACTGCTGAATGATACTCCCAGCATCACGATGCTGCCGGCAATGAGTATAAACATCACGATCCAATACCACATAAAATTATCTCTCCTTCGGATATTAATACTACTATACTTTTCACCTACGGGCAAGTAAAATAACATTTTTTGTCGAAACACGCGGTAGTAAAACCATTTTATATGTGATAAAATATCGATGGTAAAAAGTACATAATTATCAAAAAGGAGATTATCTCATGAGTACCATCCGTCCATTTAAAGGAATACGCCCGGCCGAAAATCTGGCAGCCTCGATTGCAGCGCTTCCTTATGATGTGTACAGCAGTGACGAGGCCCGTAAAGTCGTCAAAGCCAATCCTTTATCATTCCTGAAGATCGACCGCGCGGAAACCCTTTTACCCGAGGGCACGGATATCTATTCACCGGAAGTATACAAAACCGCACGCCGTACGCTTGATGCTATGATAGAAAACAGGGCGTTTATACAAGATCCTTCTGCGTGTTATTATATATATGCGCTTACCATGAATGGAAGGACACAGACCGGACTTGTCGGATGTGCCTCTATCGATGACTATACAGACGGTGTGATTCTTAAACACGAGAATACACTGGCAGCCAAAGAAGAAGATCGTGTACGCCACGTTGATGCCTGCAGCGCACAGACAGGACCGATTTTTCTCACTTACCGCCCCTGCACGGCGCTCCGCCGAATCATCGATAAAGTTAAAGCCGGACCGTCTTTGTATGATTTTACCAGCGATGACAGAATACGTCATCAGGTATGGAAGATAGATAACCGGGAATATATCGATAACATTTCTCATTTATTTACAGAAATCCCTCATTTATATATCGCGGATGGCCATCATAGAGCCGCCTCCGCCGTCAGGGTCGGTCAGATGCGAAGAGCCGCAGATCCCAGCTATTCCGGCAGCGAGGAGTATAACTTCTTTCTCTCGGTTCTATTTCCGTCGGACGAACTCCGGATCTATGACTATAACCGCGTAGTCACAGACAGGAATGGGTGTACATTTGATTCATTTCTTGATAAGATAAAAGGTGGTTTCAAGATCAGAAAGACAGGAAAAGAAGCCTGCCGTCCGGAACGGAAAGGCGAATTCGGTCTGTACTGCGAGGGAAACTGGTATCAGCTTACCGCCTCGCCGGCGCTGTATTCTGATGATCCTGTCAGGAGACTGGATGTGTCGGTCCTTCAGGAATATATCCTGTCACCGGTCTTCGGGATCAGTGATCCAAAGACCGATCCGTGCATCCGCTTTATCGGAGGAATCCGCGGACTGAAAGCACTCGAGGAAGCAGCCGACGAATCCGGCGGATTTGCATTTTCTATGTATCCTACATCACTGGACGAACTCTTGTCCGTGGCTGATGCCGGAATGCTCATGCCGCCGAAATCTACATGGTTTGAGCCAAAACTTCGAAGCGGACTGTTCATCCACCGTTTCTGATCTGACACAAAGGTCCCAGAGACTGTTATCATGCGGCAGTCTGTAATCTGCCATTTTATAATTTTATTTTAGAGGAGATGTAATTCATGGAAAGAAATGAACTATGCTGGTGCGGCAGCGGCAAAAAATACAAAAAATGCCACATGCCTATTGAAGAAAAAATGCTGTTACATGCAGAGAAGGGTGAGATTGTTCCAACCCGCAAACTTCTCAAGACACCGGCTCAGATAGAAAAGATAAAGACAAGCGCAGCCCTGAATACGGCCGTGCTTGACGAAGTAGCCAAACATATTTGCATCGGTATGAGTACCGCCGAGATCGATGACATCGTATACCGGTTTACTACAGAGCACGGCGGAATCCCTGCTCCTTTAGATTATCAGGGCTTTCCAAAAAGTGTGTGTACATCGCTCAATAACGAGATCTGCCACGGCATACCGGATAAGAATATCATCCTGAAAGAAGGCGATATCATCAATGTGGATGTGTCAACGATTGTTGACGGATACTTTTCTGATGCATCGCGTATGTTCAAGATGGGAAAAATCTCTGAACGCGCCGAACGCCTGATCCGTGTCACGGAAGAATGCGTAGAACTCGGTCTTGCAGCCGCTAAACCTTGGGGGCATTTAGGTGATATCGCTGATGCGATCAACACACATGCCAAGGCAAACGGCTACTCTGTAGTCGAAGAGATCGGCGGCCACGGCATCGGACTTGAGTTCCACGAAGATCCGTTCGTAAGCTACGTAACACCTAAAGGAAGCGAGATGCTCCTCGTACCCGGCATGATGTTCACCATCGAGCCGATGATCAACGAGGGCAGCCCCGATTACTTTGTAGATGAAGATAACGGATGGACCGTGTACACAATCGATGACGGCCTGTCCGCACAGATTGAGTATATGGTACTCGTAACAGAAAACGGTATCGAAGTCCTGACAAAATAAATTCGTATTTATCGTACTGGCTGATAGTACGGAAAACGTCCGAAATACAGTAATATACAGCCACCCGACTCACGTGTACGCAGGCGGAGAAAAAGGTTGATCCCGGCTCCGGTTACAGGAAATAACTCAAAGTAACAAAGCAGGAAAATGGTTAAAAGCAAGTGAAAAAATGACGAACTCGCAAGCTCAAACAACCTCATTTTTTCACTTAACACCATTTCCCTGCTTTTAACTTTTCCTAATTTCCTTCCAAAGTCGCCGTTCTCAACCTTTTTCTCCCTCTGCGTAAGGTGCATCCAAACGTCTGTAATCGTCCATTTTGACGTTTTACCAACTAACAAACCAATCCGAAAATCCTCATACAAACAAAAAGAAGTGGGAGCTTTGTTCCTTCTGTTTGGAATTCGATTTTCGGGATGGGAAAGAAAGCAGCCGGGAGGTATGTATTGTGTACGCACCGTTGGAGCGGCGTCGGCACTTAGAGCGCGTCTTTTGCGCTCTTATGTACCGTTACGCCGCGACCGAGTGAAAACGTGTGCGCTAACAATACATACCTCCCGGCGGACTCTTTCTCAGTCAGATAAATCCGAAATTCACTCACTCTTCACTTTGCTCAGCAGTTCTTCAGGTGTTACACCATACAGCTTCGCCAATGCGATCATATTGGATGTGCTTGGCTCAGATGTTCCCTGCTCCCATTTTGAGACAGCCTGCCTGCTGACTCCCAGAGATTCCGCCACGAACTCCTGAGTCATTTTATTATCCGTGCGGTACTTCTTTAACACTTCTCCCAGCGATTTTCGTGTCTCTGACTTTTCTTTTCTCACATCCTGAGAATTAATGTAGCTTTTCAGTGCTTTGACAATCAATACAAAAAGATACACAGCCGCACCGGTGATGCCTAGAAAAACAGGAAGGATGATTATAAACATAATAAACGTCATCTGCATTATTTTGTCCTCCTTATTTATTTGATATCTGTATCATATCAAAAAAGCGCAGTTGCTTCTACCAACTATAGCGCAACTTTGCGGTTGCCATCTCTAACACACGACAGCCAAAAAGGAGGCAAAAACTTTTTACGCTAAAACAGGCCGCCCGGTATTATCGGACAGCCTGTTGCTATTTTATATAATTGATTTTTTTGATACGTCAGTATCTTACTCCTGCGGACCTGCTGCAACAAGTGCTTTTCCAAGCTCGTTGCTCTCGTATTTCTTGAAGTTCTTGATGAATCTTGCAGCAAGATCTTTTGCTTTTTCTTCCCACTCGGAAGCGTCAGCATATGTGTCGCGAGGATCAAGGATTGCCGGATCAACTCCCGGAAGCTCTGTCGGAACTTCGAAGTTGAAGTGCGGGATTGTCTTTGTCGGTGCGTCAAGGATTGCTCCGCTTAAGATAGCATCGATGATACCACGTGTATCTTTGATGGAGATACGTTTTCCTGTTCCGTTCCATCCTGTATTTACGAGGTAAGCTTTCGCTCCGCTCTCTTTCATTCTCTTAACGAGCTCTTCTGCATATTTTGTCGGATGCAGCTCAAGGAATGCCTGTCCGAAACATGCGGAGAATGTCGGTGTCGGCTCTGTGATACCGCGCTCTGTACCGGCAAGTTTAGCTGTGAAACCGGACAGGAAGTAGTACTCTGTCTGCTCCGGTGTAAGTACAGATACCGGCGGAAGTACTCCGAAAGCGTCAGCTGACAGGAAGATTACATTCTTTGCTGCCGGTGCTGCAGATACCGGGCGAACAATCTTCTCGATGTGATCGATCGGGTAGGATACACGTGTATTCTCTGTCACGCTCTTATCTGTAAAGTCAATATGTCCCTCTGCGTCAAGTGTAACGTTCTCAAGAAGAGCGTTTCTCTTGATTGCATTGTAGATATCCGGCTCAGAATCTTTGTCAAGGTCGATAACTTTTGCGTAGCATCCGCCCTCAAAGTTGAATACGCCGTTGTCATCCCAGCCGTGCTCGTCATCACCGATGAGAAGTCTCTTCGGATCTGTGGAAAGAGTTGTCTTACCTGTTCCGGAAAGACCGAAGAAGATAGCTGTATTTTCGCCGTTCATATCTGTGTTTGCAGAGCAGTGCATGGAAGCGATTCCCTTAAGCGGCAGATAGTAGTTCATCATGGAGAACATACCTTTCTTCATCTCTCCGCCGTACCATGTGTTAACGATAACCTGCTCGCGGCTTGTAATATTGAACATAACTGCTGTCTCAGATCTGAGTCCCAGCTCTTTGTAGTTTTCTACTTTTGCCTTGGAAGCATTGTATACTACGAAGTCAGGCTCGAAGTTCTCCAGCTCTTCTGCTGTCGGACGGATGAACATATTTGTTACAAAGTGAGCCTGCCAAGCAACCTCAACGATGAAACGGATTGCCATACGTGTGTCTTTGTTAGCTCCGCAGAATGCATCTACAACGAAAAGTCTCTTGTTGGAGAGCTCATTCTTTGCGATGTCTTTTACTGCATTCCAAGCTTCCTGAGATGCCGGATGGTTGTCGTTCGGATACTCATCAGATGTCCACCATACAGTGTCTTTAGAGTTCTCATCCATAACGATATATTTGTCTTTCGGTGAACGGCCTGTGTAAATACCTGTCATAACGTTTACTGCACCGAGTTCACTCTCCTGACCTTTGTCAAAACCTTCCAGATTCGGGTTTGTCTCTTCCTCAAACAACATCTCATAGGAAGGATTGTGAACGATTTCCGTAGTTCCTGTAATGCCATACTGAGTTAAATCAATATTTGCCATACCTCTTCTACCTCTCTCTTTCTAAAATCTTTGTGGGAATTCATTTACTGACCCCCAATACGTCCCCATTATACAAAATTACGATTGAAAAATCAATAACAATCTTACATAATTTCATTTTTTTATGAAAGTTTTATTGAAATCCGATTCATTTATTGCTGTTTCTCATCGTAAACTTTCGATTTTTACGCACAGAAAATGCAGGATTCGAATACAAATCCTGCATTTTAAAAGTGATAAACATAATTTTAACAAACTTTTATCTTCTGCAGCCTTACTGTCTTTCAGAACATTTTCGGCAGAAGTTCACGCAATGTATACGTCTGATACTCCTTATCTGATCTGCCACAGATAATCTCGAACGAATCCTGATCACAAAATTCTGCCATAACCTGCCGGCACACACCACAGGGATAGCACCAGACAGGTCCTTCTTCCCCGCCGCCGACAATAGCGATGGCCGAGAAATCCCTTTGTCCTTCCGAGACAGCCTTAAAGAATGCCGTCCTCTCCGCACAATTCGTGGGACCATAAGCCCGGTTCTCTATATTGCATCCCGTGTACACCGTGCCGTCATTACACAGCAGAGCCGCGCCTACCCGGAAGTGTGAATATGGGCTATACGAATTCTCTCTGGCAGATAACGCCTGTCTGATCAGTTCTTTACGATCCATGTCATTCCCTCCGTTTTCCGCAGGATTAAAGAAAATATGCACAAATGTATCAGAAATACTCTCTTTTGATCTTAGATGTATAAACTGCAAACCAGACGAGTACAATGAAAAAGACAACCATTCCCACTGTATCAACAACTGTCATAGTGTACACATAACAGTGAATAACATCAAGTATGCCATACACAAGAGCCACTATACCGAACACAAGAAGTGCCGGACCGGCTTTTTGAATATAAGCCTCTTTATTCTTGCATTTCTTATATGTATAATCTTTTCCGAGCAGAAGAGTCGCATTGATCTCTCCCGTCATTTTCATCTTTATATATGCATAGATTGCATATATACCGCAGGCAAATACAATGATTCCGATAAATCCCCATATGCTGTCCGTATTCTCCATAGTATCTTACTCCTTAAACTCCCAGAATCTCTTTTACTGCAGCTTTCATATCGCCGGCTTCGCACTCTCTTGTATGACGAATATCAGCATTTCTGATTTCCTCGATTGCGTTCGGTATCTCAGTACCGGAAATCCGGCTCAGCTCATCGATTAATTCAAACTCATCGACATCCGCATATTTCACATCGATTGCAGACATCACACTGTGGATGAATTTATACGGGCTTGCCGTAGATGCCACAAGACATTTTTTATCATCTCCGCTGTCTTTCCTGTACTGTGCGCAGACATATGCAGCCACTGCTGTATGTGTATCCATCACATATCCTGTCTTCTCATATGTCGTCCTGATCGTCGCTGCCGTCTCTTCTTCCGTGGCATATCCGCCGACAAAATCGCCAAGCCGCTCTTTCATTTCCGGAGTAATCTCATATGTCCCTTTCTCCCGGAGCTGTGCCATCAGTTCTGCATTTTTCTGCGCGTCACGGCCTGCGATCGTATAGATCAGCCGTTCCAGATTACTGGAAATCAGAATATCCATAGACGGAGAAGATGTAAGGATGAATTCCCTGTTCTTATCATACACTCCTGTGCGGAAGAAATCAAAAAGAACCTTATTTTCATTGGACGCACAGATCAGTTTTGCAATCGGTACACCCATCTGTTTCGCATAATATGCTGCAAGGATATTTCCGAAGTTTCCGGTCGGGACGGTTACATTTATCTCCTCACCGGACGTAATCTCCTCATTTTCAAGAAGCTTTGCGTATGCGTAGACATAATAAACCACCTGAGGAACAAGGCGTCCTATATTGATGGAGTTTGCTGACGAGAACTGATAACCGGCTCCTGCAAGCTCCTTCTCCAATTCTTTATCTTCAAAGAGGGCCTTCACGCCGCTCTGCGCATTATCAAAATTCCCATGGATAGCCACGACAGAAGTATTATCCCCTTTCTGGGTCACCATCTGCAGTTCCTGTACGCGGCTCACGCCTCCCTTCGGATAGAATACGATAATCCTTGTTCCGGGAACATCTGCAAATCCCGCGAGAGCTGCTTTCCCTGTATCCCCCGATGTTGCAGTCAGAATCACAATATCATTTGTAACATGATTTTTCTTCGCAGCCGTTGTCAAAAGATGCGGCAGAATGGAGAGCGCCATATCCTTGAATGCAATGGTCGCACCGTGGAACAATTCCAGGTGATAAGTATCTTCCACTTTAACAAGAGGCGCGATCACCTCTGTATCGAACTTGGAGTCATATGCGCTGTCAATACAGTGCTTCAGCTCTTCCTCTGTAAAATCAGTGAGGAACTGTTTCATGACAGCATATGCAGTCTCCTGATATGTCATGTTCTTAAGTTCGTCCATCGTTACATCAAGTCTCGGAATACTCTCCGGCACAAACAGGCCGCCGTCATCGGCAAGTCCTTTTAAGATTGCCTCGGATGCAGTCACTGTTTTGTCAGAGTTTCTCGTGCTTTTATATAGTAGATTCATGATTTTACCCTCTTTTTCTTTTCTCCGTGTTACTGCACTGAATTATAGCACAGGTTCTGCTTCCCTGTCCATAGCGTCCGGATGTTCGACATATCGTTTTGGCATACCGGTTTTACCGTTTTGATATTGCAATCGCCACAATGCCGCACACCGCCATCAGGATCGGATAGACGAGATACGGTATCATATCAAACGGCGTCAGTCCGGTAAGCGTTGCTGCTGAAAGAAGCTGCGCGCCGTACGGAATCAGTCCCTGACCTACTGACGTAAACATATCCAGAAGTGATGCCGACCTCTTAGGATCCACTCCGTACTCCTCGCTGATCTCTTTTGCAATAGGACCGGACATTACAATAGCCACCGTGTTATTTGCCGTACATAGATCTACAAGCAGAGCCAGCGCAGCTATTCCCGCCTGGGCGCCTTTCTTCCCTCGTATCCTGTTCTTAATCAGATTCAGGATAAACTGGATACCGCCGTTTGCACGGACAAGGGACACAATACACGCTACGATAATAGAAATGACCGTAATATCATACATAGAAACGATTCCGTCACCCACTACGGTAAACATCTCCGGTAAAGCAATCGTCCCTGTTCCCACGCCCACAATCAGCGAAAGCACAGTGCCTGCGATCAGCACCAGAAATACGTTGATCCCGATCAGCGCACCGATAAGCACGACAAGATACGGAATAACCCGAAGCAGATTATATTCCCCGCTGCTGATATCATAGCTCATATTTCTCGTGATGAACCAGAAGAAGACGATAGTAATGACTGCCGCCGGCAGTACAATAAGAAAATTCGCCTTGAATTTGTCCTTCATCTCGCACCCCTGGGTCTTGACTGCTGCGATCGTCGTGTCCGAGATCATTGACAGATTATCTCCGAACATGGAGCCGCACACTACCGCCGCGATACAGACCGTCATCGGAAATCCGGCTTCCTCACTGATCCCTACCGCGATCGGCGCAAGAGCAGCGATCGTCCCCATAGAAGTTCCCATGGAAACCGAGATAAAACAACTGATGATAAAAAGTCCGGACACGATAAAATGTGCCGGTATAAGCGACAGCCCGAGATTAACAGTGCTCTCCACACCGCCTGCCGCACTCACCGCGCCTGAAAAAGCACCTGCACAGAGGAAGATCAGACTCATCGTAATAATATTCTCCTCCCCCACGCCTTTTGCAATCATCCTGATCTTCTCATCAAAACTCACCTTTCTGTTCTGCAGGAATGCCGCAAACAGTGCAATGAGGAATGCAACGATCGCAGGCATCGCATAGAAATCCCGGAACACAACTCCCGCACCCAGAAAGATGATGAGGAAAATTCCGATTGGAAGGAGCGCAGAGGCTCTTCCCGCACTATTTTCCGCAACTCCTTCGGTCTGATTGTTACGGGTACCCTGATTTTCCTTTTCCATAATTTCCCCTTTCATAGTTTCCCACCGTATTTACAAAAAGGATGCCGTGTGAATATTCCGAATCTACCACATACGGCATCCTTTTTTCTTCCCTGATGCTTATTCTCTTATTTACAACAGTTCAGCCCGCTTATTCCTGATGGCTGGACTATTTCCTTTTATTGTTCGTGTAATTGACCAGACCGCCTGCCGCGATCAGCTTCTGCATAAATTCCGGAAAAGCCTGACCCTGGAATTCTGTACCTTTTGTCAGATTGTAAATCTTACCGCTGTCAAAATCCACTTCCACTTCATCTCCCGCCTCGATGCCTCTGGCAGCTTCCGGACATTCGATGATCGGAAGTCCTATGTTAATAGCATTGCGATAAAAAATACGTGCAAATGTCTCTGCAATGATGCAGCTCACGCCCGCCGTCTTCAGACAGAGAGGCGCATGTTCTCTGGAAGAACCGCAGCCGAAGTTCTTGTTTGCAACGATCAGGTCTCCCGGCTGTACTCTCTTCACAAAATCCGGATCGATATCCACCATGGCGTGGCTCGCCAATTCCTGTGCGTCAAAAGAGTTCAGATATCTTGCCGGGATGATCACGTCCGTATCTACATTGTCGCCATATTTAAAAACATGTCCTTTTGCCTTCATTACATGTCACCCACTTTCTCAGGATTTGCGATGCAGCCTGCGATCGCGCTCGCAGCCGCCACTTCAGGAGACGCGAGGTAGATCAGGGAATCCACATGTCCCATACGTCCGACGAAGTTGCGGTTCGTCGTTGAGACACATTTCTCTCCTGCTGCCATAACGCCCATATGTCCGCCCATGCACGGTCCGCAGCTCGGTGTATTCACCGCACAGCCTGCATCCACGAAGATCTCCAGAAGCCCTTCTTCAATACATTGCTTATATATCTTCTGCGTTGCCGGAACAACCATGACACGAACATCCGGATGTACCGTGTGTCCTTTCAGGATTGCGGCTGCTTTTCTCATATCTTCCATACGTCCGTTAGTACAGGATCCGATCACAACCTGGTCGATCTTAATCGGCTCCATCGCCTCGATCTCATCGATCGTCTTTGCATTTCCAGGAAGGTGTGGGAATGCCACTGTCGGACGAACCTCGGACAGATCGATGGTGATAACATCGTCATACTGCGCGTCCTCATCCGCCTCGTAGATCGTGTACGGTTTCTTTGAGTGCTCTTTGATATATGCGAGAGCCTGATCATCCACGGGGAAGATACCATTCTTCGCTCCTGCCTCGATCGCCATGTTAGCCATAGTGAAACGATCGTCCATGGACAGGTTCGCGATACCGTCTCCGGTGAATTCCATCGATTTGTAGAGAGCACCGTCCACACCGATCTTTCCGATGATGTGGATGATGACGTCCTTGCCGCTCACATATTTTCCCGGCTTCCCGGTGAGCACGAACTTGATAGCGCTCGGCACCTTGAACCAGATCTCTCCGGTCGCCATGCCTGTTGCGATGTCTGTTGTTCCCATACCCGTGGAGAATGCGCCGAGCGCGCCGTATGTACATGTGTGGGAGTCAGCACCGATGATACACTCGCCGGCTGTCACAACACCCGCCTCCGGCAGGATTGCGTGTTCCACTCCGGACTTGCCCTGCTCGAAATACCAGGTCAGCCCCTGCTCCTTTGCATACTCGCGGATGGCTTTGGAGTTCTCCGCTGATTTGATATCTTTGTTCGGTGTGAAATGATCCGGAACAAATACTACTTTATCTTTGTCAAATACGTGATCTGACATCTGTTTGATGATCGGCAGAGCCATCGGCCCTGTGATGTCATTTGCCATGACCACGTCAAGCTTTGCCTCGATCAGCTGACCTGCCTCAACAGAGTCGAGCCCTGCGTGTGCCGCCAGGATCTTCTGCGTCATTGTCATTCCCATAATGACAGCCTCCTCTTTCTTTAAACGTCTATTTTGTCATTTTACCACAGGAAAGTGAGAAAAAAAAGGGAAGAAATTAATATCTTCTACTTACAAAAGAAGACCGCAGACTAATCTGCGATCCTCTTTTGTCCGCCTCACAGCGGTTCTTTAAAATCCGTCTGTTCCGGATTATTTTTTCGCAATATATCCTTTTGCTGTCAGTGCCTCTGCACACAGGACTGCACCGCCTGCCGCACCTCTGACTGTATTGTGGGAAAGACCGATGAACTTGTAGTCGTACATCGTATCCTCTCTCAGACGTCCGATGGATACGCCCATACCGTTCTCGTAATCTACATCCAGTGTCACCTGCGGACGATTGTCGTCTTCCAGATACTGGATGAACTGCTTCGGAGCGCTCGGAAGCTCTGCCTCCTGCGGGAATCCTTTGAAGTTTACAAGCTTTTCGATAAGCTGCTCTTTTGTAACTTTCTTCTCAAAGTTAATGAAAACTGCTGCCGTATGTCCGTTCAGAACCGGAACACGCACACACTGGCATGTGATCTTCGGCAGTTCTGCCTTTACGATCTGCCCGTTCTCAACTTTACCAAGTACACGGAGCGGTTCCTGCTCGCTCTTCTCTTCCTCACCGCCGATGAACGGGATTATATTTCCTTCCATCTCCGGCCAGTCTTTGAATGTCTTTCCTGCTCCGGAGATTGCCTGATATGTCGTAACAACAAGCTCCTTCGGGCCAAACTCTTTCCATGCTGCAAGGCAGGGAGCGTAGCTCTGGATAGAGCAGTTCGGTTTTACGGCAATGAAGCCGCGTGTTGTACCGAGACGTTTCTTCTGATCCGGGATCACATCGAAGTGTTCGGAATTGATCTCCGGCACTACCATCGGCACATCCGGCGTCCAGCGGTGTGCGCTGTTGTTTGACACAACAGGTGTCTCTGTCTTTGCATAGGCCTCCTCGATCGCGCGGATCTCATCTTTGCTCATATCTACTGCACTGAATACAAAGTCAACTGTTGCAGCCACATGCTCCACGTCATTTACATTGAGCACGACAAGCTTTTTCACTGCTTCCGGCATCGGAGTATCCATCTTCCACCGGCCGCCCACTGCCTCTTCATATGTCTTTCCGGCGGAACGCGGGCTCGCCGCAACTGTTACCACCTCAAACCACGGATGATTCTCAAGCAGAGAGATAAATCTCTGTCCGACCATACCTGTTGCTCCCAAAATTCCAACTTTTAATTTCTGATCCATTTTCTCTACATCCTTTCTCTCTTGATCTGTATTATCTTAACGCGTCATTCCTGTATCATACCTGATCTACTCGCCGGCAAGATATTCTTCTTCCGCCCGGATTACTTTCTCCATCGCCGCTTTTCCCGGCGCGCCGATGGTATTTCTCATCTCCACGCATGTCTTCATGCTGATGGCGTCATAGATATCTTCCTCAAATACCGGGGAGATTGCTTTAAACTCTTCCAGACTCATATCGTCCAGCGCGATCCCTTTATCTATACAATAGAGGACAAGCTGCCCTACGATCCCGTGGGCATCACGGAACGGTACCCCGTGGTTCACGAGATAATCCGCCGCATCCGTGGCATTGGTGAAGCCGTGTTTCGCACTCTCTTCCATCCTTCCGGCATTGAACTTCATCGTCTTTAACATACCAGTAAACAGAGCGAGACACCCTTTCGTCGTATCGATGGCGTCAAATACAAACTCCTTATCTTCCTGCATATCCTTATTGTATGCAAGCGGGATTCCTTTCATAGTCGTAAGCAGAGCGGTGAGCGCCCCGTACACTCTTCCGGTCTTGCCCCGCACCAGTTCGGCGATATCCGGGTTCTTCTTCTGCGGCATGATACTGCTGCCTGTGCTGTAGGCATCATCGATCTCCACAAACTTGTACTCGTTGGAGTTCCAGATGATGACCTCCTCGGAAAATCTGCTCAGGTGCATCATCACCGTGGACATTGCCGAGAGGAGCTCGATCAGATAGTCTCTATCCGATACGGAATCCATGCTGTTGAGCGTAGGACCGTCAAAGTCCAGAAGCTCTGCCGTGTATTCTCTGTCCAGCGGATATGTCGTACCTGCCAGGGCGCCGGACCCGAGCGGGCAGAGATTCATTCTCTTATATATATCCTTCATGCGGGAACGATCCCTCTTAAACATCTCGAAATATGCTCCCATGTGGTGAGCCAGGGTGATTGGCTGCGCTTTCTGCAGATGTGTAAATCCCGGCATATACGTCTCGAGATTCTCTTTCATCAGCTTTAAGAGCACTTCCAGCATCTCTTTTAAAAGGCTGTCAAGCTCGAGGATCTCATCTCTCGTGTAGAGCTTCATATCGAGCGCCACCTGATCATTCCGGCTGCGTCCGGTGTGAAGTTTCTTTCCCGCGTCGCCGATCCGGTCGATCAGATTCGCCTCCACAAAACTGTGAATGTCCTCATATTCTTCTGTGATCTTAAGAGTGCCGTTCTCCACATCTGTCCGGATACTCTCAAGCCCTTTTATGATCTGCTCTTTCTCTTCCTCCGTGAGAATTCCCTGCTTTGCGAGCATCGTCACATGAGCGATGCTGCCGCGGATATCCTGCTCGTAAAATCTCTTGTCGAAAGAGATCGATGCGTTAAAATCATATACCAGTTTGTCCGTCTCCTTTGTAAAACGGCCGCCCCATAACTGTGCCATTTCTCTTTCCTCTTTTCTCTCTTTTCGCCGTATGGCCGCAGTACTGCTGCCGTCCGGGCTTTGGCTCGTCGCCTTTGCAAATAAAATACAGTCCAGCGCATTTTTGTCTGTCCTGCATTTTCGACTTAGTTTACCACACTAAAGTGCGAATGTCTACTTAAAAGTTCATTTTTTACTTTATTCTGTTCCCGCCTGCCTCATGGAAAATTCGCATCCGCAGTAATCCTGCCTGTACAGTCCGTATTCTTTTGACAGTTCAATGGAACGCTTGTATCCGTTTTTCTTTTTAAAATCCGACACAAGATATTTCACGCCGTACTCCTCACCAACCCGAACGCCGATCTCATTAAGCTTCTGCGCGTTTTTCATGGGACTGATACTGAGCGTAGTCGTGAAATAATCGAATTCTCCTGCCACAGCCTGCCTCGCTGTCTCAGTAAGCCGCAGTTCGTAACATTTCATACAGCGGGCGCCCCCTTCTTTTAAGTCTTCCATGCCCGCCGCCATCTCGTAGAACTTTTCTTTATCATATTTCCCTGCGAGAAATGAAACAGGATACCGGAATTTCATATCCCGGATCAGTTTCTGCTGCTCCAGGATGCGCTTCGTGTACTCACTCTCAGGATAGATATTCGGATTGTAGTAAAATATCGTTATCTTAAAGTACTCCGACAGATACTCTAGCACATAGCTGCTGCATGGTGCACAGCAGCTGTGGATCAGAAGAGATGGGACCCGCTGTTCCTCCCCGAGCTGTTTGAGCAGCTTTTCAAGTTCTTTCTGGTAATTTATTTTCTGTACGTTCATCTGCGAATCTCCTGTAAAATTTACTTTAATATAGCCGGGCAGGCAGCGTTCCGCATTTCACCCGCATAATATACCGGAACTGTGACGGAAAAATCTCTGATATCTGATCCCAGAATTCTTTTCCCGATGCAGTTCCGGTATGATCACACTACATAAGGCATGAAATGTATTCAGATGCTGAATGCTTATGCATTATACATCATCGCCAGGATTTCGACAATACGATCAATCCCAAGCATGCTCACATTAAAGAGCATCTGATGGGAACGGATACTGCCCCAATCCTGTCCGGTGTGTACTTCATAATAGTATCTGCGTTCTTTGTCGGTCTTGCGGATGCGGTCAGCCGCCTTTCTCTCATTCAGTCCATACAGTTCCATGATCCGTTTCTTCCGATCCGCCTTGTCCGCACAGATAAACACATTGATGCAGTCGTCACGGTCTTTCAGAACATAGTCCGCGCACCGTCCCACGATCACACACGGACCTTTTTCCGCAAGGCTCTTGATGATCTCTGCCTGTTTTCGGTAGACCTCCGTATCAAAAGACGGAATGTATGAAGCCGCATTGATAAACTCCGTATACATACCGGGCGTCACAGTGTATCCGGTTACAAATGTATTCAGGCTCGATTCATCTACGCGCTCGGCGTCCTCTGTTTTCACGCCCAGTTCTTCCGCCGCCATGCTCACAAGTCTGTTGTCATAGAGCGGGATCCCCAGTCTGTCTGCGAGTTTCTGTCCGATCTCATGCCCGCCGCTTCCGAATTCGCGTCCGATCGTAATAATCTTATGTCCGGTCATATAGATTCCTCCTTTCCGGTTTTTCACGTCATCTGATACTCATATTATACCCCTCTTCAGGCAGACAGACAATGGGATTTCACACTTTTCCCCTCACACAGGATCTCTTTTTTCATACACTAATTATAGATATACAATATGGATGGAAGTGACCTTATGACTCCAATACTGGAATTAAAAAATATCGATTATTCCTATCATACATTGGACGGGGAGACAAAGGCCCTGTCCAATATTTCATTTTCTCTTACAAAGGGGGAGTTCACTGCTGTCGTAGGTCCGTCGGGCTGCGGCAAATCCACTCTGCTCTCCCTGATCGACGGTCTGATGAAGGCAGAGAGCGGTGAACTGCTGATGAACGGCGAACCGCTTACAGAGAACTCCTCAAAGATCGGGTATATGCTGCAGCATGACCACCTCTTTGAGTGGCGCAGCGTGTACCGCAATATCCTGCTCGGCGCAGAAATCAGAGGAACACTCACCCCTGAGATAAAAAAGCGTGCCGAAGAAATGCTTGAGCAGTATGGTTTAAAGCAGTTCGCCCGGTCAAAGCCCTCCGAATTGTCCGGCGGTATGCGGCAGAGAGCAGCGCTGATCCGCACGCTGCTTCTGGAGCCGGAGCTTCTGCTTCTCGACGAGCCCTTCTCCGCCCTCGATTACCAGACACGCCTGACCGTCAGCGATGACATCGGCCAGATCATCCGTCGATCCGGAAAGACCGCACTGCTCGTCACCCACGATCTCTCGGAGGCGGTCAGCCTCTCCGACCGGGTGATCATCCTCACAAAACGTCCGGCGACTGTGGCGCGTATCGTACCGATATCATTTGCCCTGGAACAGGATACACCACTGATCCGCAGGAATGCGCCTGAATTCAAAACGTATTTTAATGAAATATGGAAGGAGCTGAACCATGATGGACAAATCACCAAAAAAGCTGTCTGACGGACAGGAACTCTTTTTAAAGAAGCTGCGCCGACACCGTTTTACCGTGCGCACAGCACGTATCCTGATTCTTATTCTGTTTTTGTTTTTGTGGGAGATCTGCGCTGACCGGGGCATTATCGATTCGTTTATCTTCAGCAGTCCTGCACGGATCGCGCTGTGCTTCTGGGAGATGGTGCTGGACCGGTCGATCTTCCTGCACATCGGTATCACACTGTATGAGACGATCGTAAGTTTCCTGCTCGTAACCTTTTCCGGTATCCTGATCGCCGTCCTGCTCTGGTGCAGCCGGGGACTCTCCGAGATACTCGAGCCCTATCTGGTCGTGCTGAACAGCCTTCCCAAATCCGCACTGGCGCCGCTTCTTATCGTATGGCTTGGCGCTACCCCGACAACGATTATCGTAGCCGGCATGTCCGTCGCCGTGTTCGGGAGCATCATGAACCTGTACACAAGCTTCACAACGGTTGATAAGGAAAAGATCAAACTCATATATACGCTCCACGGAAACCGCAGGCACGCACTGTTCAAAGTCGTACTGCCAAGCTCCGTGCCGGCCATCATCAGCAATATGAAAGTCAATATCGGGCTGTGTCTTGTGGGCGTAGTGATCGGGGAATTCCTGGCTGCAAGGAACGGACTGGGGTATCTCATCATCTATTCCAGCCAGGTGTTCAAGATGAACTGGCTGCTCATGTCGATCGTGCTGCTGTGCATCATGGCGATGGTGCTGTATGCGGTGATCGGGGTGGTGGAGAAATTGTATCAGAAACGATTTTGAAATCTAAAATAAAACATACCCTCAGACAGTTCTAAAGATAAATTTGTCTGAGGGTATTTAAAATTTCTTTTTCTGTATCCTATGAATTTTATATTTCCAATTTTGATCTCACAATTTCCAGACTTCTCTGCTTCGTTTCGTCTACTGAAATTCCAGTTCCACTGCATTCCGCAATTTACATTATTTCTACACCATGTCCTTTTAAATATTCTTTTATCAGTGGAAGCATATATTCAACCGACTGAATCTGTGTTTGCGCTTCATCTGCAGAAGCAATAAAAAAGAGTACCTGTACTTTGATAATTCTATATCTTTATCGATATCATGCACTGAGCTTTACCCCCTCATCTCTTACACTGCGATAGTATGGCAGATTATCTACCCAGTAGTTAAAATGATCTACATTGATTATCACCGGCGAAATATCTGCTCCGAATCTCATCAAATATTCAAAAGCCATATCACTAATCTCATCAGATATTTTCTTTATCTTTTCCTCTGTCAGAGTAACCAGAACAGTTCTTCTCTTGTCAGAGTTACGCCTGCAAGCCCCTGAGAATATCTCGCCAGATCAAACCTGACTGTATCTCCGATCGCCAGCCCTGATTCTTTGGCAAATATCTCGCTTACCAGGCAGGTATCGCTGCTTTTCTGAAAAGACTCCCAGTCCACTCCATCTCCCCATACGATATCTTCGTCCTTCATCCCCTCCAGACACTCTGTCCGGTTGACTCCTGTAAGGGAAATATCATTCTCTCCCGGATCTGTCCCGTTTTTTTCTTCACTGTCCAACTCTCCACTATCCGGATCACCCATAGCGATATTCCCGACAAGTTCCGCACTCTCGGCAATACTGCCAAACAGCGGAGACTCATACAGATCATCCAGCACCCGATGGGAAATAAACAGCCCGTGGTTCATCTCGCCGCATCCATTCCATATCTCTCCGGATATGGTAAACTTCTCCGGCATCTCCTCAAGCTGACGACGGGTGCCCGCTATATTCCCGAGATAAAATGCCAGGATCATCACGGTCAGCATGCTAAGTAGCAGATTCAGGATACTCTTCCGCCCGTATCTGCGTATATTCGTCGCAACGATATGAATGCCCCTGAGCGCTCTTCTGCGCTTTGCCGGCATCTGTCCGTTCCTCTGATCCGGTTCCTTTTTCTCGCACACGATCTTCACTGACGGTTTTTCGTCATCCTTTCTCTTCTCCAGTATCTGGACTGCAGTGTAAGTCTCTGTTCCCATTACAAATTCAGGATACTTTCCCTTTTTCAGCATACGGAATTTCTGCCCGTGATCTGCCGCATATTTTCTCAGCACTTTCTCAAATGCAGCCGC
Organism: Mediterraneibacter catenae; assembly: GCF_008691045.1. Taxonomy (GTDB): domain Bacteria; phylum Bacillota; class Clostridia; order Lachnospirales; family Lachnospiraceae; genus Mediterraneibacter; species Mediterraneibacter ornithocaccae. The sequence goes on along the minus strand of NZ_VMSO01000004.1, from coordinate 71,958 downwards.
CGTATTGACCGGAGACTCTGTATAAAAGGAAAATTTCCTTTCCTGCTCCTCATGGACCACCTGTTTATAATCGTCCACAAACCGGGCGAAGAGCCCGCCGTTTTTCTCCATCGTCTCCATGCGGCTGAGATATCCGTCCACATCCGGCCGGTCGTCTTTCTCCCGTCCTATGCTCGTGCAAACCTCAATCGCCGCATTCAACTGCTTCTGCTGAGTCTGCAGGATTTCTTTCTGATGCCTGACCGCCTCTCTCAAAGATACTTTTTCGTTTATAATGTCCTGAATATCTTTCAGCGGCATATCGAGCATGCGAAGCATCCTGATCAGTTTCAGTCTCCGGACATCCTCTTCTGAATAATCCCGGTAAGCGTTGCTGTCGTCTCTGGCTGGTTCCAGCAGCCCCATCCGCTCATAATACCGTATATTCTGCCGGGACATCCCGGTCAGTTCCTCTACCTGTTTCGTATTCAAGCCCGCACCTCCTGTCTGATCTTTATTCCGGAGAAACTGCTGCTCCGGTCTGTTTAGCGTCAGTGTACACTAACGCTATCGTCAATGTACACTAACGATATACACACATGTTAAAGTATATAACCGGTATACAGTCAAGAATTTTCATAATATTTTGAGGAATAGTTCAGCCATCAGGAATAACCGGGCTGCGCCTCTATCCGTCCGGCTCTAGCCTTGCAGCTCGATTCCGCGCTTTGCGCTTCATCTCGCTCACGGGCTGCGCCCTATGTCATAAAAAAAGAGTATCCACATTCATGCAAGCATGATGTGAACACTCTTTTTTATGACGCAAGGCTTGAGCCTAGCCTGCAAATTTGCTCCAGTAGCCCTGTACGAACAGGAAGATGACGATCAGGGGTACGATGTATGTTACGTATGGTCTTACCCACTTAGGGAATTTAGGTCCTTCTCCGCTGTTGGCCTCTGCCAGGAAGTTGTCCCATCCCCAGCCGTAACGTGTAGTACAGAAGAGTACGTATACGAGGCTTCCTAATGGGAGAAGGTTATTGCTCACAATGAAGTCCTCGAGATCGAGAATCGCTGTTCCTTCTCCGAACGGTGCGAATCCGCTCAGGACATTGTAACCAAGCACGCACGGCATGGAAAGGAGCAGGATTGCAACAAGGTTAATTGCTACTGCTTTTCCTCTGGAGCATCCGGTCAGATCCATCGCAAAAGCAATGATGTTCTCAAACACAGCGATGATCGTTGAAGCTGATGCAAAGAACATGCAGAGGAAAAAGATTGCTCCCCACAGTCTTCCGCCTGCCATTGAATTAAAGATATTCGGCAGGGTGATAAAGATCAGGTTCGGTCCGCTGTCCGGATTTACGCCGAATGCAAAGCTTGCCGGGAAGATGATCAGGCCAGATATCAGAGCAACGCTCGTATCGAGCACTGTGATCGCCACCGCTTCGCCTGCTAGTCTTCTCTTCTTATCGATATAACTTCCAAAAATGGCCATGGCGCCGATACCGAGACTCAAAGTAAAGAAGGACTGGTTCATGGCCGCAGAAACGACTTCCATTATTCCCGCCTCTTTCATTTTGTTAAAATCAGGCAGGAGATAGAACTTAAGACCTGCAGTTGCGCCGGGCAGCATAATAGAACGGACCGCAAGGACGATCAGAAGAACAAGCAACATCACCATCATGATCTTGGTAATCCCCTCAACGCCTTTCTGAAGTCCGAGACTCACAATACCGAAACACATAACAACAACGATTGCCATACATACAGTCATAAGGACCGGCTGACCCATCAGCTCGCCGAATTCACCTTCGATCTGTGCCGCATCCATCCCCTCAAAACTGCCTGCACCCATCTTGAACAGGTAGATCAGGAGCCAGCCTCCGATCGTTGTATAGAACATCATCAGGAGATAGTTTCCTGCCATACCGAACCACTTGTACCAGTGCCACTTTGTTCCAAGAGGCTCCAGTCTGTCAAGCGCCTTTGCAATACTGCAGCCTGCCCCTCGTCCGATCGAGAACTCCATGATCATGATCGGCAGTCCTAACAGGACAAGGCATAAAAGGTAGATAAGCACGAACGCAGCTCCGCCATACTGACCTGTAATATAAGGGAAACGCCATACATTTCCCAGCCCGATCGCGCATCCTGCTGATATCAGGATAAACCCGATACGGGAACCGAATTTTTCTCTTTTCATTGTAGCTTTCCTCTCTTTTCCTTTTTTCTATCAGTGTCCGGCCGACTATCTATTTCAAATCATGTCTTATGCCCGCACACCTTTTCTCCGTCTTTATTTCACCTCGATCAGCTCATACTCCCTGCTGCCAAGCCCGATCTCCTGCGCATGTGCCAGGCAGGTCTCCCACTCGCTCTCCGGAGTCGTATTGGCAAAGTGGTCATGATGATCACAGAAACCCTCTTCATGGATGTGCTCGTCCAGGATACTTCCCTGCATCGGCTGCTGTGCATTGCATGCATCCGCACAAGCCTGATCCAGAGCTACCGGATCAAAGCTTGCAAACATCCCTACATCCGGCAGGATCGGCACGTCATTCTCCGGGTGGCAGTCACAGTAAGGGGACACATCAATAACAAGGCTGATATGAAAGGCCGGTCGTCCGGACACAACAGCTTTAGTGTACTCTGCCATCTTGATATTCAGCTCTTTTACTGCAGATGAATTCTCATTGTAGATCGCATCGAAGTTACATGCTCCGAGACACCGTCCGCATCCGACACATTTTCCGTGGTCAATGACCGCTTTCTTCTCCGGAAATGATATCGCTCCATGGGCGCAGTTTCTCGAACAGACACGACATCCCACGCAGACTGACTGATCCACAGAAGGTTTTCCACTGTTATGCTGCTCCATCTTACCCGCACGGCTCCCGCATCCCATGCCGATATTTTTGAAGCACCCGCCGAATCCTGTCATCTCATGTCCCTTGAAATGGCTCAGGCTGATGAACACGTCCGCATCCATAATAGCTTTGCCGATCTTCGCCTCTTTGACAAGGGTTCCGCCCTCCACCGGGACACTGACATCATCTGTTCCTTTCAGTCCGTCTCCGATGATAATGTGACATCCCGTGGAGAGAAGATTGAAACCATTCTCATACGCTGCGCTCAGATGCTCAAGCGCATCTTTTCTCCGGCCTACATACAGGGTATTGCAATCTGTCAGGAAGGGGCGGCCTCCCAGCTCTTTCACTACATCCGCAACCGCTTTCGCATAATTCGGCCTCAGAAAAGAAAGATTGCCCGGTTCCCCGAAATGGATCTTAATAGCCGTCATCTTCTTCTCGAAATCAATCTCACCGATTCCCGCTTTGAGAATCAGTTTCTTTAACTTGTCCGGAAGATTTGTACCCGGAAGAGCTCGCATATCTGTAAAGTATACTTTTGATTTTTCCATAATCTGTTTTTCCTCCTGCTAAATTCAGAGCACTCTATTTTGCCACACAAAATGTTGTAGCTGTAACCGCCGCCGCCAGATTTCCCAGTTCGTCTCTGACATCGATCCGATAGTATCCTGTCGTCCTGCCGTTCTTCACGCAGGACGCTTCCGCAATCAGCTTCCCGCCTTTTGCCGCTGTCAGATACGTAATCTCCGAATTCAGAGAGACATATCCCATTTTCTGCCAGTTGCTCGCTACCGCCAGGGCAAAGTCTGCAAGTGTGAAATAAACGCCGCCCATGACCGCGCCCATGGCATTGCGGTGCCGGTTCTCAATCTTCAGACTGCATTTCGCATAGTGGTCGTCAACTTCCTCGATCACCGCTCCGTTCTCTGTCGCAAACCGGTCGTTCTGAAACAGCTCCACAGTCTCTTTTGACGGTTTCATATTCTCTCCTCCTTATATTATTATATATCCTATATTTTAGAAAAAGGCGCAGCCCCTTAAAACCACTGGGATTGCGCCTCTTTTTGATAAAGCCGGAAATCAGACTTGAACTGACGACCCCTTCATTACGAGTGAAGTGCTCTACCGACTGAGCTATTCCGGCTTATGGCTCGTACCTCGACGAACCTTAGATATTATATCTCTTTTCAGATTAAATTTCAACTGTTTTTTCATAGAATTCTCATTTTCGCAACAGTTCTGGCTGTTCCGTCTTCACATTTACCGTGAGCTGATTGTACGGAATCTCGATTCCCTCCGCGTCAAACGTCACCTTAATCTGCTCCAGAAGACGCCATCTTGTCGCCCAGTATTCTTCGGTTTTTACCCATGCACGCAGACCGATCACCACAGCGCTGTCTCCGAGAGAGTCCACAAATACTTTGATTTCTTCGTCCTGGATCACGGAAGGATCGGTATACAGCATATCTTCGATCAGCTTCTTAGCCTTTTTCAGGTCTGACTCGTAACCAATCCCGACTTTGAGGTCAAGCTGTCTTTCCGGTCTCGCGGTCACATTTGTCAGGCTATTGCTTGTCAGAATACTGTTCGGAACAACAACGGTCTGATTATCCACTGTGGCCATCTTTGTATAGAAAATCTGGATTTCTTTTACAGTTCCTTCGATTCCTTCCTGAGTCACCACAATATAATCGCCTACTGCAAATGGTTTTAGCAACAGGATCAGAATACCGCCTGCAAAATTAGAGAGGCTGCCCTGCAGCGCAAGACCTACCGCAACACCGGCAGATGCGATCAGGGCTGCAATCGAAGATGTCTCAATACCGAAATTTGTCGCAATCATAAAAATCAGCAGCGCATAAAGTCCGAATTTCAGCATGGAATCAACAAACTGTGCTACCCCTGCATCCATATTCGTCCGTTCAAAGGAACGGCGTACAACTTTCCTGAGCCATTTTATCAGTTTACCGCCCAGAAAGAAAAACAGAAGTGCAAGCAGCACTTTAATCCCGAATCCGATAATATTCGGAATGTTATCCTGTACGAACTTCACAAGCTGGTTGACTTCCTGCGCAGCTTCGCTTGTTGCCTCTGCTGCCGTATCGATCATATCACTGACCGATTCGTCCGTCGCATCTGTGACTCCTGCTGTTCCTGCCATTATACTTCTTCCCGTCTGCATGATATCCCAAATCATGTCACATACCTCCCGACCTTATTTCAATGCCAGAAACGCACACAGATTTCCTCTCTTATCCCCCATCGCACGATGAGAGTAGAGAATCCGACTGTTGCAGTGCGTACAGACATTAGTTACTGCAATATGTTCCGGAATGATCCCCGACTCAAGGAAGATCAATTCGTTCGCTTTCCAGAGATCAAGCTGATATTTTCCGTCCGCCTTCTCATAGAAGAGTTCTCCCCAGAATCTTTTATCAAAATTATGTTTAAATTTGATGATTACATCCTCACTCACTTCGTAACAGTCCATGCAGACAGACGGTCCTACCGCCGCAAGTATATCTGCGGGATCAGAAGAAAATTTCTCCTGCATGATCTGTACTGTTTTCTTCCCGATCTTTCCGACGGTTCCGCGCCAGCCCGAATGGCTCAGTCCGATCACTTTCCGGACCGGATCTACGAAATAGAGCGGCACACAGTCCGCATATGATGTCACCAGACAGATCCCAGGGATATTCGTCACAAGACCGTCGACATCTGTATAGTCCCTGTCTCTTGTGATCCCTTTTCCTCTGTCCTCTTCCGTGACCACGCGTACATTTGTAGTGTGAGTCTGCTTTGAGAGCACCATATCCTCACAACTTACCCCTATTGCATCTCCGATGCGCCTGAAGTTCTCTGCCACAGCTTCCTTTTTATCACCGCGGTCAAAGCTTAAGTTCAGCGAGGAATAATATCCCCCGCTCACTCCGCCCAGCCGTGTAGAAAATGCATGTCTCACCAGTCCTGTTTTCTCAAACAGCGGGTAGGAAAGATATGGTGTTTCTTTTTCTATTTCATTAAATATATGTGTTTCATTTTTATAAATCAGACCAAGACTCATGACTGTACTTCTCCTGTCCTCACCCATTTACCCGGTAAATGCATTTTTAATATGTGTTACTTTTGCACTTCTCATCCCGTCGTTTCCCTCAATCCCTATTACATCGAACCGGCAGGACGCGTCTTTTAGACGGTGTTCAGACAAATAATGCATTGCACATCGGAAGATAACCTTCTGCTTTCTAGAGTCCACCGCCTCCAGCGGATTCCCCTTCCGCTCATCAGAACGGAACTTCACCTCGCAGAACACGATATATTCACCATCTTTTGCAACAATGTCAATCTCGCCCGACCTGCACCTGTAATTATATTCCAGCACCTCATATCCGAGCCGCTCAAGATAACATCCTGCCGCCTGCTCATAATACGCACCGGTCTGTCTTTTATTTCTCTTTTCTTCAATTTCTGTCATAGATCAACAATTTTCTCTTTGTATATGCATATCAGCCGCCGATAAAGTTGCCGATAAAAGACCTCCTGTGGATCGGCGTCGGTCCCAGTTCCCGGATTGCCTCTATATGCTCCTTTGATCCATAGCCTTTATGCCTTGCAAAGCCATATCCGGGCAGCACTTCATCATACTGGACCATCAGCCGGTCCCTCGTCACCTTTGCAATGATACTCGCCGCCGCGATGGACACGCTCCTGGCATCTCCCTTTATGATCGGCACCTGCGGAATCTCTATCCCGGGGATCGTTACAGCGTCATTCAGCAGAATGTCCGGTTTCACTCCCAGATCAAATACCGCTGCTCTCATAGCTTCATATGTTGCCTGAAGAATATTGATCTCATCGATCCGGGCAGGCCCCGCCATACCGACTCCGACCGCAACGGCTTTCTCCATGATCTCGTCATAGAGCTGTTCCCTCTTTGCTGCGGAAAGTTTCTTTGAGTCATTGAGATAGAGGATCTCGCAGTCTGCCGGCAGAATGACTGCCCCTGCAACCACAGGACCGGCCAATGGGCCCCGCCCGGCTTCGTCAATACCGCAGATGAGCCGGCAGTCCCTGTACTGCTCCTCGTATTTTCTCATTGAGACAAGCCGCGCCCTCTCTTCTTGTAAATTTATAAATTTCTTTTGATATTTTTTTATTATATTTATGACTCCTGACCGCTCATCAGTACTATATCTTTCCCACAGGAGCGGCCATTCCTTTTCCCCAGCCTTCTCAAACTCCTGTTTTATCTCTGCAACGCTTTTACTCATGCTTTATTACTCCAAAATCACTGAGCGGCCATATTTTTACCCACGCCCGACCAAGCAGTTCGTCCCGGTGTATCAGCCCCACATTTGCGGCACGGCTGTCCTGGCTGTTATTGCGGTTGTCCCCAAGCACAAAATATTCGTCATCCCCCAGGGTGATCGGATCTGCGGCAAGTCCGGGATCTTCCATCACTTCATTTCCATAATGTTCATTCAGTGGCTGGCCGTCTATCCATACAGTTCCGTCCACGATCTGCACCGTCTCTCCCGGAAGCCCGATGATCCTCTTTATATAGTATGTATTCTCTTCGTAATGGTAAGGGAATACAACGATATCGTAACGGTTCGGTTCTCTGAACCTGTAAGATATCTTATCCACAATAAGCTGATCCCCGTCCGAGAGCGTCGTTTCCATTGAAGAACCGCTCACCTCCGTTCTCTGACCTACATATGTAACGACCAGATAGGATGCCGCCACAACAATAAATATAAATACAATCCAGCCTAAGAGCTCTTTTATAATGCCTTTCATATTACGCCCGCCTTTCCTGCTGCGTCTGTACGCATGTCTATAAACACCCATTTCTATTTCTCAGGTGTCTCAAGTGTGATCCTGCCCAGTCTTCCTCCTCTGAAATCGTCCAAAAGGATAGCGGCAGCTTTCTCCGTATCCAGTTCGCTGCCCCGCACAAGGCAGTGTCTGCTCTTTGCAATTTCTGCAAGACATTCATACGCGTCCCCCGGTTCCGGAATGGCATATTTCTCTTCCAGGACACCGGGATACGAATTTCCCATAAACTTCACCAGCTCCGCTGCCAGTTCTTCTGTCTGAAGGATTTCATCTTTGATCGAACCGATAAAAGCAAGTTTCAGGCCGACTTCCTGATCTTCAAACTTCGGCCAGAGGATTCCCGGTGTATCGAGGAGCTCCACACTTTTATTGAGCCTGATCCACTGCTTTCCTTTTGTCACTCCCGGTTTATTTCCCGTCTTTGCACAGGCTTTTCCAGCAAGAGCATTGATAAACGTGGATTTTCCAACATTCGGGATCCCTACCACCATTGCTCGCACGGGACGGTTTAAAATACCTCTTTTCCTGTCACGTTCCGTCTTTTCCCGGCAGGCTTCCTGAATAACCGACTGAATCGATTTGATCCCGCCGCCTTTTTTTGAATTCACCTTCACAGCAGAATATCCCTTATCTTTAAAATAAGCGATCCACTCGTCATTTATACGATCCTCTGCCAGATCTGCTTTATTGAGAAGGATCAGGCGCGCTTTGCCTTTTCCCAGTTCGTCAATATCAGGATTTCTGCTCGAAAGCGGAATCCTCGCGTCCACCAGTTCAATGATCAGATCGATCAGTTTTATATTTTCCTGCATCATCCTCCGGGCTTTCGTCATATGTCCCGGATACCACTGAAAATGCATGATTTCCCTCCTTATCAAGTTCTGCTTTGCCTGTCAGATATAAATCAGCCTTCATTCGATATGAATCCAAAATCCTCAAACGGACTCACAATGAACCATGCCTGACCATAGATTTCCGTTCTGCTTATGCTTCCAATCCCCGGCAGTCTGCTGTCATCACTTGCCGCATGATTATCACCTATCACAAAATACTCGTCATCGCCCAGTTCAACCGGCTGTACTGCTTCGCCGGCATACTCAATATCTGACACGTAGATATCTTTTGTCATTTCTTCCCCGTCAATGAGCACCTTGCCGTCTGCGATCTGCACTGTCTCACCGGGAAGCCCTACAATTCTCTTAACAGAATAATGACCGTTATCCTCCTGCCGGAATGCGACAATATCTCCTCTTGCAGGACTCTTAATATGATAAGCCGCCCGATTGATCAAAAGGACATCTCCGTTTTTCAATGCGGGCGACATGGAATCTCCCGCAGTACTGACACGTTGTCCGAAAGCCGCCACCAGAAATACCGCAAGCATGCATACGATCAGGATCTCTACCGCCCATACGACAATGCCTCTGACATTCAGCCTGTTAACCCCGGTCTTTTCTCTGGCAAAATGCAGCGGGACTTTCCCGTTATCAAAATGGAGCCCCCTGTGCACCGTTCTCCTTCTCGACCTGCGCGGTCTGCCTGTTGCTCTGCTGTCACTCTTCCTTCTCTTTCTGCGGAAATCTAAACCCTGCATACTCCCTCCAGATCAGATCCTGATATTTAAAAAGGGACAATATACAGTTCTGTAATTGTCCCTCTCATGGTTACTATTTTACTAATTCTTTTACCTTTGCAGCTTTTCCTACACGTTTTCTTAAGTAGTTCAGTTTTGCTCTTCTTACTTTACCTCTGCGAACAACCTCAACCTTCTCAACGTGCGGCGAGTGGATCGGCCATGTCTTTTCAACGCCGATTCCGTTAGATGTCTTTCTTACTGTAAAAGTAGCTCTTGCACCGCCGCCCTGTTTCTTCAGGACTGTTCCTTCAAATACCTGGATTCTTTCACGGTTACCCTCTTTGATCTTAGCGTGTACTCTTACAGTATCTCCAACATGAAACTGCGGTACATTTTCTTTTAACTGCTCTGCTTCAATCTTTTTAATAATCTCATTCATTTTGTGTGACCTCCTTAATATTTGACGTTCTTAACACCTTATCGTGCCAGAGGACCATCGCTCTTCTTTTCACAACTGTTGTAGTTTACCATATTTCTACAGGATTTTCAAGTACCATTTCCGGAAATTTTGTAGCTGTTCAGCCACTGCTTCTCTTTCTCTGTCAATTCGCATTTCTCCAACAGATCCGGACGCCGCTCGTATGTGCGTATAATCGACTGCTCCCTGCGCCATTTCTCGATATTAGCGTGATGTCCCGACAGAAGTACCGACGGCACTTTCTTTCCATGCCATTCTTCCGGTCTGGAATACTGCGGATATTCCAGAAGATTGTCCTGAAACGATTCAAACTCTGCAGACACGTCATTGTGAAGCACGCCGGGCACCAGTCTGGATATGGCGTCCACCATGACCATTGCCGGCAGTTCTCCGCCCGTGAGGACATAATCTCCAATGGAAACATAGTCCGTCACAACCTCCTCGAGCACACGTTCATCAATCCCCTCATAATGACCGCAGAGCAGGATAAGGTCTTCTTCCTGCGCCAGCTCTTCTGCCATCTTCTGGTCAAATACATCGCCCTGGGGAGACAGATAAACTGTCCGGGGACGACTTTGCCCAGATGGCCTGCGGGAGCGGATCTTCTCCGCCACAGCTTCGTGCGCCAGATATACAGGCTCGGCCTGCATCAGCATACCCGCGCCGCCTCCGTAAGGATAGTCGTCCACGCTCTGATGCTTATTAAAAGCATAATCCCGTATATTTACAGCCTCGATAGAGAGGAGACCGGCATTCACCGCTCTGCCGATAATGCTGGTATTAAGTCCGTTCATCACCATCTCGGGAAATAATGTAAGTATATGAAAATTCATCGTCTGTTTCTCCTTATATACACTCTGTCTCCGGCGGCTCTCCCACTATATCAGGCCATCCATAAGGCGGATCTTCATCGTCTGTTTCTCCACGTCCACATCCAGAATGCAGTCATGGATAGCCGGAACGAGGACTTCGCCATGCTCGTCCGAATCAATGATGTACACTTCATTTGCTCCGGTCTCCATAACATCTTTCAGGGTCCCGAACCGACCGCCGTCAGTATACACTTCCATACCGATCAAATCCGCGATATAATATTCATCCTCTTCGAGCTGAACCGCATCTTCTCGCGGCACCATAAGACTTTTCCCTTTATATTTTTCTATATCATTTATATTGTCAATCCCCCTGAACTTCACGATCACGAACTGCTTAAAAAACTTAACTGACTGGATCTCCAGCTTAAGCCGTTCTTTTCCCGTATCCAGAAGCACTTTTTTCAATTTCTTAAAACGGGCCGGATCATCTGTTGTCGGAAACACCTTAACTTCTCCCCGTATCCCATGAGTGGAAGAAATCACTCCCACTTGAAGAAACTGTTCCATTTCTTCCGCTCCTTTTCTGTTATCCTTTTTTTGCTAGTATAATTCATCTGAAATTGTCCACAGTGTTTTCTAATCCGCTGCGCACATTTCCTGCTTCATACAGGAAAAAGAAAGGGGCAGACTCTCCTGATCGGAAAACTGTCCCTCTTTTTTTGTTGCGATATCCATTACACGATGTCGACAACGACTCTCTTATCTTCCTTTGCCGCTGCCGCTTTTACTACAGAACGGAGCGCCTTTGCGATACGGCCCTGTTTGCCGATCACTTTTCCCATATCGCCTTCTGCGACATGAAGCTCAAGCACTGTGGTCCGGCCTTCCTTCTTCTCATTTACTGAGACTTCCTCCGGATGGTCTACCAGAGCTTTTGCGATAACTTCTACTAATTCTTTCATCGTACTCGCACCTCCGCGAAGAGATCTTATTTTTCAATACCTGCTGCTTTGAAGATCTTTCCTACGACTTCTGTCGGCTGAGCACCGTTGTTGAGCCATTTCTTAGCGGCTTCCTCATCAACTTTGATCGCACTCGGATCACAGTTCGGATCGTATGTTCCGATCTCCTCGATGAATCTTCCGTCTCTCGGGGACCTGGAATCAGCTACTACGATTCTATAAAAAGGAGCCTTCTTCTGTCCCATTCTTCTTAATCTGATCTTTACTGCCATTTCTTTCACCTCTTGTTTATTTTTCTTATTGTTTTGTTGCTTCTGCCGTCAGCCCCGCCGCGTGCGCAGCCAGCCGCCTCCGGCATGATCTATGTGTTAAAAGGGAAGTCTGAACCTGCCCCTTTTGCCACCTTTTCCGCCCATCATCCCCGGAAGTTTCTTCATCATCTTCCTGGATTCATTGAACTGTTTTACCATCCGGTTAACTTCCGCAATGTCTACTCCCGCTCCCCGGGCTATGCGATGCTTTCTCGACGGATTCAGAAGATCCGGGTTGCGCCGTTCCTCCGGAGTCATGGAGTGGATCATAGCCTCCATCCTCGCCATCTTCTTCTCATTCTCTTCAGAGTCGAGATCAGGCATCTTTCCCTTACCGCCAAGTCCGCCAAGCCCCGGCATCATGCTCATGATGCTGGATAAGCCGCCCATCTTGCGCATCTGTTCCATACTGTCCAGATAATCGTCAAAATCAAACTGGGCTTTCTTCATCTTGTCAGCCATCTTAATGGCTTTATCTTCATCCAGTTCAGCGCCTGCTTTCTCGATCAGGGTGAGGACATCACCCATACCGAGGATACGCGATGCCATCCTGTCAGGATAGAACTGTTCCAGATCGGAGAGTTTCTCTCCCATACCGACGTAGAGGATCGGCCGGCCTGTCACTGCCTTGATAGAGAGTGCGGCACCGCCTCTTGTATCGCCGTCCAGCTTGGTAACAATAACACCGTCGATTCCGATCTTATCGTTAAATGTCCCGGCCACATTCACCGCATCCTGTCCTGTCATGGCATCCACGACAAGAATTGTCTGGTGTACTTCCACTGCCTCTTTGATCTCCTGGAGCTCTGCCATCATGTCTTCATCTATATGAAGACGTCCTGCCGTATCCAGGATCACAATATTGTTTCCATTCTTCGCCGCGTGCTGTATCGCAGCCTTTGCAATGTCCGCCGGGCGGTTCTTATCTCCCATGGAAAATACTTCCACGCCCTGCTTCTCTCCGTTGATCTGCAGCTGTTTGATCGCTGCCGGACGGTAGACATCACACGCTACCAGAAGTGGCTTCTTCCCTTTTAATTTAAACTTTCCGGCCAGCTTTGCAGTGGTCGTCGTCTTACCTGCGCCCTGGAGACCGGCCATCATGATCACAGTCATGGCGCTTCCCGGCTGAAGTTTGATCTCTGTCGTCTCAGAGCCCATGAGCTTGACGAGCTCTTCATTTACGATCTTAATGACCATCTGCCCGGGATTCAGCCCGTTCATAACATCCTGCCCGACCGCGCGCTCCTGCACGTCCTTGATAAAGCCTTTCACAACTTTGAAATTGACGTCTGCCTCAAGGAGAGCCATCTTAACTTCTCTCAAAGCAGCTTTCACGTCATCTTCCGTGAGCCTTCCCTTGCTGCGCAGGTTTCTGAATACATTCTGTAGTTTCTCAGTTAAGCTGTCAAATGCCATTTACATTAACCCTCTATAATTCTTCAATGATCGTGTCCGATATCCTGCGGATCCGTCCCACGATCTCCTCCGGATTCTTCTTCTCCCTCTCCCACTCATCAAGAATCTCGCCGATCTCACCGACCTTTTCCTTCACCGAGAGAAATCTTTCCACCAGATGCAGCTTATTCTCGTAGCCTTCGAGCGCTCTCTGGCAGCGTCGGATCAGGTCATGAACTCCCTGCCTGCTGATGCCCGCACTCTCCGCGATCTCACTCAAAGAGAGATCATCAAGGATAAACTGCTCATAAACCTCTTTCTGGTGTGTAGTGAGAAGTTCACCGTAAAAATCATACAATAAAGCCTGCTCTAAAATCTTATTCATCACAGTCACCTTGGCTATCATACATGAAAGAAGTCAGACTGTCAAGGTTTTTTTCTTGACAGTTTAATCAGGGACAGGGCAAAGTCGGGTTGGGGACGTAGTAAAACTGGAATTTACTACGTCCCCAACCCGACTTTGACCTGTCCCTTTTATGATCTCATCAATTTTTCCACATTCAAAAGTCCCCACCCCGACGCGGTTCCCGGGCTCTTTACACACGACTCCCGAAGCCTTAATTTAACTTCTACATTTGTCATATCTGGATATTTTGACAGTAGACATGCTATTGCTCCCGAAACAACCGGTGTAGCCATCGATGTTCCTGTCTTCATTACATAAGGATGCTCGCCCGGATGCCCGTATTTTGCATTGCAGCTTATGATCCCCGTACCGGGCGCAAAAACATCTGGCTTCACCACACACGCGCCGGTCGGCCCGCGTCCTGAATAATTTACATTACTTTTCCTCCGAGAGATTGGCTGTATCTCGGTATCCGGTACTCCCACAGTAATTACCTTCCTGCTATTTCCCGGCACTGCAACCGTTCCCGCACCAGGTCCGTAATTTCCGGCAGAGACAACAACTATAAGTCCCTGATCCCACAGTTCCTCGACAGCCTCCAGAAAACGCTGCTTCTGCTCCCGCGCCAGTTCCGGTTGGGTTCCTACAGAAATATTCACAATACGTAAACCAGCCTTTACCCGGTTTTCCAGGATCCATTCGATTCCCTGCATAACATTCTCGACGTTGCCGTTTCCTTCACGATCCAGCACTTTTCCAATGAAAAGCTGTGCTTGCGGTGCCATCCCCGCATACACACCACCGGACGCCCTCCCATCCCCGGCAAGAATCCCCGCGACATGTGTCCCGTGTCCGCTGTCATCCCTGCACACGGATGCACCACCCGTAAAATCCCTGAAATCAGCTATACGGTCCCTCAAATCAGGATGCCTGGAAATTCCGGTATCTAGTATGGCAGCACATATACCTGTTCCCATGTATTTTTTCATTAATATATCTTCACACCAATACCCGATTGATTGTTTTACCCACTTCATATCGATCTTTAAATACTCCTTTTTAATCAGAATATTCACAGATCATCGCCTTCGTACCTGAAGCACACTTTTCGGATACCTGCATAATATAGAACTGTAAATAATAACCCAATTGGAGGATTTAACATGAGTGATTTAACTGCAACAAACTGTGGATGTGGATGCGACAACGGTAACGGGATGTCTTCTTGTCTGTGGCTCATTCTCCTGCTCTGCTGCTGCGGCGGCTGTGGCGGCAACGGATTCAGCGGCAACGGCTGCGGTAACGACAGCTGCCTGTGGATCATCCTGCTTCTCGTCTGCTGTGGCGGATTTGGAAACAACGGATGCTGCGGCTAATCAGACAGAATGATCAGCTGATAAATCCCAAACGCATCTCGCCTGCCCTGTATAGGGCAGGCGTTTTTCTTATATTCTTTTATCTCGGTCTGCCATGTCCTTGCGTACTTCCCTGGTCACATTTCTTCCTGTACTCATGCCCGGAATCCTCTTCCCTTTTGTTCCTCACATGTTCATCAACTGCCACTCGTTTTTTCAGCATACAATCTTCATCAATCTCGTAAACCGCATTTCCTTCAATAATCAGTTTTCTTGTCAATTCAATTCCTTCCTCTCCTATTATTCTATATTAGTTACAGTTCAGTTTCCTCCTCATCCTGACGATCGGCCGACGCCGACGAATTCTTATGCAGATATAGATCCGTCTCCTGAAATCAGACAGCTGAACTGTCACCCATATTATTTTATGAATCCTGCATTTTCTTGACAAAACGAACGTGCAGTTTCAAAGATCTTTTCACCTATACAGCTTTTCCGAGATTCATATTTCTATTCAACGCAACATATATATTTACAACGCTATGTGCAGGAGTGTCTTTGGAATGGATAAAGATCTGCCCGGATTAATGACTCCTTTTGATGAACTTGTCACCACACCGGAACTCCAGATAATCAAACTGCTCATTCCCTATGCCCCTGCATCAGGGCGGCAGACGCTGGCAGGCATGGTCAAATTTCTTGAACTGCGGGAAGCAGTCCGACTCTTCCATGGTCAAAACAGCGGCCTGAAAGCTCAGATGATTTCAGAGAATGAACCTCATTCTCCCATGGAAATATTGAACAGCTTCCGGCCGTATCTCAGGCCAAAAGAAGCATCTATGCTCGACATGATTATAAATATAAAAGAAATGATGTCCGTCATAGAGATGATGCAGTCTGCGCAGGACAATACAGACGGTAACAGTGCGTCTCTTGATCCGGCAGAACTTTTATCCGGCATGCTTCCGCCCGACCAACAGGAGATGTTCCGGATGTACAGTGACATGTTTTCGCAGCCGGCTGACAGCTCAAAGAAAGGAGATGAACGAGATGGACAACGAATGGATGAACAATCCGGCAATGAAGAATATAGATCCGTCAAAACTGGAGTTGATCCGGATGGCAGCTGAACGCACCTCCGGCAAATCCGGACGCGATCTTGCCCCCGTAATGCTGGCGCTGATCACCAGCGCTAACAAACAGGGGGTACACTTTTCACCTGATGAGGTGAGCCTTATACTTGAAATATTCAAAAAAGGGAAAACCAAAGAAGAACAAGAACAGATAGACCGGACGGTCAGGATGACAAGTTCCATATTGCAGAAACACCAAAAATGAAATTCCGGATTTATCGTACTGGCTGATAGTACAGAAAACGTCCGAAATACAGCAATATACAGCGACCTGACTTGCGTGTACGCAGGCGGAGAAAAAGGTTGATCCCGACTCCGGTTATGGAGATTTCTGGTTCCGCTTGTCTATTTTATATCTGCAGAAATCAAAGCGGCTCGAATTCGCCCCCACAGCTTAACTAATACTATATCAGCCAGGATTTATGAAATCTTAGTTAAGAAAGATCCGGCTTTGTTCCTTTCGTCAGAAATTCGATTTTCGGGATGGGAAAGAAAGCAGCCGGGAGGTATGTATTGTGTACGCACCGTTGGAGCGGCGTCGGCACTTAGAGCGCGTCTTCTGCGCTCTTATGTACCGCTACGCCGCGACCGAGTGAAAACGTGTGCGATAACAATACATACCTCCCGGCGGACTCTTTCTCAGTCAGATAAATCCGGAATTTAATACCCCTCTTCTTTTCTCCTCAGCCTCATCTCACGTCTTTTTTTCGCCGCCTCCCACTCAGCTTTTTCTGACTCGCTCTCGACGATCAGCCTGGGCACTGGTTTCGGCTTATCGTTTTCGTCCAGTGCTACCATTGTGAAGTAGGCGCGGTTGATCGGATAGCGCATACCGTCATCAATATGTTCCACATAAGTATCAAGTCTCACCTCAAGGGATGTTGTTCCTACATAGGTCACTTTCCCGATAATAACGACTATCTCTCCGTTATATGCCCCATGGATAAAACGCAGGTTATCTACAGAAGCCGTGATCACATTGGAGCGTGTATGGCGCATTGCCACCATTCCGGCCGCTTCATCCAGCCACTCCATGAGCATGCCGCCAAAGAGTCTCCCCGCTGCATTCAGGTGATTCGGCCGTACCATATGGACAATCTCCACCTGCGATTCTGATACTCTTCTTTCTTCTCTCATTACTTCATCTCCGATTCTTATGGATTTTGTATTTATTGCTATTGTAACAACTGACACTGCCAAAAACAACCCTGCATACTCGACTAAAGTTCTCTTGCCAAGTATAGATTCATCCATTACAATATTTTGATATCAGAAGAAGAATTTTTATAAAGAGAGGCAGACATGGCAAACATAAAACTGACAATGCAATACGTCGGAACACGTTATCTGGGATGGCAGCGTCCGGAGAAAGACGGAGGAAATAAAACCGTCTCATACAAACTGATGTCCGTACTTGAAAAACTGACCGGTGAATCTGTAACAATCTATGCAGGCGCAAAGACCGAAGCGGGCGTACACGCAATGGAACAGACCGTAAGCTTCACAATAGGATCCGCTGCAGATATAGAATTATTACAGCAGGATCTGGACCGTTATCTTCCTATGGATATCCGGATTCTCAGCTGCGAGACTGCGCCGGAAAGATTCCGCGCCGACCTGAACGCCCGGTCACGCACATACGAATACCGGATCTGCACCAGACATGTATATGACATTTTCTCGTCGGCATATACTGCGCACATCTTTCCTGCGCCCGATATCCCTGTTATGGAGGCCGCTGCACTGCATCTGAAGGGACGTCATGACTTCCGTTCTTTTTCTGGCGCACGTAAGAAAAAAGGTACGATAAAAGAAGTGACTGATATCTCTTTCCGTAAATCAGATACGGAAGAGGATCTCCTCATTATATCGATTACCGCTGATGATTTTCTCTACCGGATGCCCTCACTTATCATAGGAACACTCCTGGAAACAGGACAGGGGAGAAGATCTCAGGAGAGTATATTGTCCATTCTGAAGGGGACTGAAAAAGCAGGCGCCCCCTGCGATGCAAAAGGACTCCTGCTGAAATCTGTTCAATATTAAATTACAGAGATGTTGCATCTCTATCCGGCATTTCTGCTCATTACAGAATCAGTCCTACTATATGATACGCAATAAAGCTGACTACCCAGGCAACAGCAAGCTGGAAGAGTACGATCCCGCATGTGAGCTTTTTACTTCCCACCTCTCTGTGGATCGTAGCGATCGTCGCTGTGCACGGCACATACAGAAGGCAGAATACCATGAGCGAATATGCATTTGCCGCACCGAATCCCATTGCCCCCAGCGTCGCCACAAAACTGTCCATGCCATGGGATGTGGTAATATTCTGGATGCCAAAAAGCACGCTGCAGCTTGATACCACTACTTCTTTTGCCGCAATTCCCGAAATGAGCGCGACCACGATCTGCCAGTATCCCAATCCAAGGGGATGGAAGAACGGCACGATAGCTTTTCCGATAATAGAACCAAAACTCTCCGCAATATCTGTCACATATCCTGTCGGGCCAAAATTCAGGAGCACCCACATGATGATCGATGCGAGGAAAATAACCGTTCCCGCCTTCGTCAGATAATCTTTCACTTTCTCCCACACATATACCGCGATTGTCCGTGCGTTCGGCGCCTTATATTCAGGGAGCTCGATAAGCAGGGCATGCTCGGCCTTACTGCCGTCGATCTTCGAGATGATATAAGCCGTCAGGATTGCGACTACAATCCCAAGCACATACATGGAATAGCAGGCGAGCATCGCATGTTCCCCGAAAAACATAGAAGAAAACAATACATAGATCGGAAGCCTCGCGCTGCACGACATAAACGGCGTCACAAGTATCGTCTTGAGCCTGTCTTTTCGATGCTCAAGTGCACGGGACGCCATGACCGCCGGTACAGAGCAGCCAAATCCAAGGAGCATCGGCAGGAACGCCCTTCCGGAGAGCCCCAGATGACTCATGATATCATCCATAACAAATGCTACCCTCGCCATGTAACCGCTGTCCTCGAGAAATGCAAGAGCGAGGAACAGGATGAATATATTCGGCAGGAAAGTCAGGATACCGCCCACGCCCGAAATAATTCCGTCCACCAGAAGCGAATTGAGCATAGGAGATGTTCCTGCCGCCTCAAGACCTGCACTCACCGCACCCGTCAGGAGATCAAGACCTGTCTCAAAATACCCTTTCAGCCAGTCTCCTACCGTAAATGTCAGGAAAAATACAAGCGCCATGATAACAAGAAAAATAGGAAGTCCCAGCCATTTACTTGTCATATACCTGTCAACATGCTCTGTCTTTTCTGCTTTTTCATTTTTGTTTACAAGAGTTTCCTCAATAACTTCCTCGATAAAATCATATTTCTGATTAATAATATCTTTTTCATAACTCCGATCTGCAATGCCTGACATATCCACCGGGAACTGTTCGGTAACCGTCTCGTCCTGCTCCAGTGTCTTGATCGCATGCCAGCGCATATTTTCCATATCAGGGTATTTCTTGCGGAACTGTTCGATGATCGCATCAATCTTGTCCTCAATCTCATCATTATAAACCATGGCATATTCACTATGGTGGTCATGCTTGTGTCCCGTCTTGTCGGAATGATGATGGATGAAAGGCCCTGGCTTCGCATATTCCTTGTGATGCGCCACCGCGTGCATCAGGATCTCAAGTCCGCTTCGTTTTCTTGCCGATACCGGAATGGCAGGAATACCGAGCATCTCAGGCAGCCGGTGCAGGTCAATCTCCATGCCCCGTTCCTCGACGATGTCCATCATATTAAGCGCCAGCACAACAGGTTTTCCAAGCTCAATGAGCTGAAGTGTCAGGTACAGATTTCTCTCCAGACAGGAGGCGTCAACCACATCTACGATCACGTCCACCTCATCGCTCATGATGCATTCGCGGGACACTTTTTCTTCCATTGTATAAGAAGTCAGGCTGTAAATACCCGGCAGGTCGATCAGCTTAAATTCTTGCCCTTTATAAGTGGTATACCCTTCTTTCTTCTCCACCGTTACACCCGGCCAGTTCGCCACCTTCAGATTCGCGCCGGTATAGGCGTTGAACAGTGTAGTCTTGCCGCAGTTCGGATTCCCGATAAAGCCTACATTTATGACCTTTCCGCTCATGCCGCTGCCTCCTTTACGAAGATATTGTCGGCAATGCGTCTGCCAAGAGCAAACCTCGTTCCGCGAAACTTTACTGTCATTGCACCTTTCTTATCATTATTCAGAACCGTGATCTGAGAACCTTCCGTCAGTCCGAGTGCCTCAAGCCTCCGCTCAAGGTTCAGTTCAATCTGTATTTTCTCGACCACATAAGTATGATTGTTCTTTCCCTCTTTTAGTTTCATATGCGCCTCATCCTTTGTATGTTCGCTATTGATAATTTTTCTCAACAGTTATTATATATGTTGAGGCCGCATAAGTCAATTTGTAGTGTCAAATCTTGTCGCAATCATATGTACAAGATACGGGATAAGAATAACCGGGATTGCAAGATAGGCAAGCAGACTGTATGCTTTCTGGATCAGCGTAAGCAGCCCGAACTGGGCAATCCCGAAATCCACGATGCAGCAGACTAGCGCTGCAATGATTTCTTTACGTGTGACCCGGAATTTTCTATTTCCCTCCGCTTTCTTCCGGACTGCTGATCCGTCCGTTGACTTTTCCGCTGCTCTGTCTGCCGTCCGCTCGGATACACTCCTCTCCGTTCCTCCGCAGATCCGTTTCACCATCGCCGCCACCATATTGACCGCCGTAGACACAGCTCCGAGAATAATAAGTATGGATATAAGAGGAGTCATAAACGATGCACCCACACCGTTCTGAACCATAAAAAGGGTGGGCACACTCTGTCCTGCAGCATCAGGATTCGTATAAACAGTCATAAGTCCCAGTACGACCATGACCATCATCAGCGCATTTACCACAAAGCCGACTCCCATGCTCTTTACAGCGTCCCCCGGCTTCTCAAAAGATTTCGCGTGCTGGACAAATACCGCTATGTTGGAGAGTTGAAATGTTCCGTACAGAAACGCTGAGTAGAGCGCATCCCCAAGCGGAAGTTCTGCCTCTGTCATGCTCTCTGCCGCCGCTGATATTCCGGAAAATCCGGAAATAATGTTCGGAATATACACAATCAGAAGTCCCGCAATGATGCAGACGGACAGCACCGAAGCCACTTTCCGTACCAAATCTGTCCCAAATATGGCAACTACAAATATGAACACACCGATCAGGAATGTACACAGCAGATACGGGAGCCCCGTCAATGTGCTGAGCGTAGCGCCGCCCGTGGCAAATGCGACCGCCGGAGCCACGCACATGACACAGATGTAGAGCACCTCGAACAGATTGGAGAACACCGGCGCAAACTTCCCGTAAAATGCATTGTTGTAAGACCTGTAATCGTATACCTCATGTTTCCTCGCAAAGCGCAGGCTGTATGCAAAAAACACAGTGTTATAGAGCATCGCAAGCACCGGCATGATCAGGCACCAGATGCCGTACCTGACAAAATAGCTGTATATCTGCGCTCCTGACGCAAATCCTCCGCCGAAATGTGTCGTAAACCATACAAATGCCACTCCGAGAATGACTGCTCCTGTCTTATTCTTCTTCATTGTCTCTTCTCACTCTCTCCTTCAATCTGTCCATCGCCTCTTCCAGCATTTCCCCTGTCACTTTATAAGGATAATGAGCTACATCCGACATTTCCGGAATACGCCCCATGCACTCCTGCCACTGTTCTTCCGTGATCTCAATATCCTCCAGAGAAACGGGAAGTCCCACCGCCCGGTTCAGCCGGTAGATTTTCTCAAATTCATCGTATTGCTGATCCACAAGCAGTGCAAGCAGCATGCCGAATCCCACTACCTCGCCGTGCAGATGTCTCTCCTCTATGACCGGATAAAACGTCATCGCATAAAATATCGCGTGCGCAAGTCCGCTGTTATAATCCGGTGTATAATCTTTCGTCAGGAAGATTGACGCGATCCCCGTAGTCACAACAATTGCCAGAACAACCTGTTCCACGTCATATGTACACAGCCCCTTCTTATGATCTTCCAGAGCTTTTGGTCCGTACTCGACCAACGGGTCGACACACATCCTGCTGACTGCCACGCCTAGCGCGGTAAAATGCTCCAGCCGCTCGGCTCTGGATGAGATCGTCGCCTCATAGTATTTTGCATAAGTATCTCCGATTCCCGCCCACATGTACTGTCCGGGCGCCTTCGCTATGATCTCCGTGTCAATAAATGAATGCATGACCGGCCTTACAAAAAAGTGCGGTTTTAAGAACGTGCCATCTTCATTGTACATAATGGATACTGAAGTGCAGGCAGAACAGTTGGAAGCGATCGTCGGAAATGCAAAGACCGGCTTATCGTCCGTTATACACAGACATTTCACCGTATCAAGAGCCTTGCCGCCGCCTACGCCGAACACCATGTCAGCCTCCTGATAAAGAGGCATGGCACGCAGCTTTTCCACTGTCTCATAAGTACAGTTCTCACCATAGATTTCCCTTCCAATGATCTCGAGGTTCGTCTGCTCCACATAAGACCTTATCTTGTCATATGATGCATCAAGCGCCTTTCTCCCGCCGATCACAAGAACCTTCTTCCCGTAAGATTCACACACCGGTCCGATCTTGTCGTAAATTTTATCTCCGATCGAATAATTGGGAAGGTGTACTTCGTAATTTTCAAGTTTCATAAGTAATATCTCCTTTCTATATCGGGATTCAGGCGAAAGAAAAAAGTTTCTTATATAACAAAAAGCCCTCGTCCCATACAATAAACTTGCAGGGACAAGAGCTGTCATTCAAAACAAATACTCCTGCGGTGCCACCCGGCTTGATGTAATACACTACATCCACTCACGCATACTGACATATGCTTTCTTTGATAACGGAGTCAGTTCTCCGGCTCGCCTACTCTGATTTTCAACTCGCCCTCAGAAGCCCATTCACTCCAAGTCCGGCATACCGCGATTCCACCACCCGCGGCTCTCTGTAAAGCGTCCAGTGAAGTTACTTACTCTTCCTCATCGGTCTGGTAACACTTTATCACTTTAAACTCAAGATGTCAACATTTTTGATCACAACAGCGCGGTTTTCCGAATGGCGAGGGCTGAACTATTACAGCCATGGAACTGTTATTTTTTAATAAGTGCACTTCCTTCCAGATCCGTTTCATGCATATCCACAGCACGCACCCGGCTGTCATCATACGTCTTGTAATAGTACACGCCTGTCCTCGTATTGACGCAGCAGGAATAAGTCGTAATATCATAAGTTCCCTGCTCTGTCACTACAGCTCCGCGTACCATTGCCACGCTGTCCAATATATGGAAAAACTGTGAAACACTCGCTTTCTCCTCTTCGGGAGCCACGGAGTTCCACTTCAGGAATGCCGCCCGCACAAAACGGGACGTCGATGACGCATCTCCCGGAAGCCCGATCGCGCCCATCCCCTGAGCATAAGGCTTAAGATCCAGTTTATCTGATAAACGGTTCTGCGGGTTCTCTGCCGTCAGGTTCATATAGTTGTTCATATTCATCCGGTGGTACTCGAAAGGCGGATTATTGGTCAGCACACCAAACGGGTTTTCATAGGCCTTTAATCCCTCTTCCACTGCCTCGATAACAAGACATTTCTCACGGTCTGCCAACATCCAGTGCAACGGTGCCGGCGGCATCCGGTCAGAGAATGCCGTGTCAGTGATCTTCATTTCTCCCAGATACTCTTCTGCTTCAGCCACGGAGGCGCACTTTCCAAGGATCCACGCAATTATTTCAAACGAGGCAAGCTCCAGACCTTCTCCGACCGCTTTCTTATAAGATGCACTTCCGGGGAAATTTAAGCCTGCCATTGCAAGCCCTTTTTCGTTGACAGCCTCGGCATACAAAGGGAAGCTGTCGCAGGCTGACGCCATGCCGATCATAGCATAGTGATGATCCTGCTGCCCGGCCTGTCGGAAAACAAGCGGAAAGTTGCGCGGTGTGATCGTTACAGTTTCGCCAAATGAACAGTCGAGGTCGAGGTTTCGGCCGAAGTAAAAGTCGTTGTTGAGGTAGGTGATACAGGTGCACATAAAACAATTCTCCCCTTTCGTAACTTACAAATACATCTAAATAAATTAGCACAACAAGTTAATATACGATAATTTTATCCCACAACAGTAATACTAATTATAAAAGCAGTATCTTAATCTATTTTGCGTACAATGTAAAACAACTGTATCACATCCGACATTGTCAAGGGAACTGTTGTCTAGCTAATTAAAGGATGTCTCATCTGTCAGTCTGGTTTTATCAATCATACGACCGGCTCTTCTCCACAAATAAATCTTTCCATTCCACTATGTTTCTACTTATACGTCCACCATCTGCAGATTCTTCTCATGCGTATCAATTTACATTCCACTATGTTTCTACTTATACTTATTGTCCGGGATGGATACCGCCGATATGACAGATATTTACATTCCACTATGTTTCTACTTATACTGATGGCCGGAATGGTAATAGCTCTGGCGGGTCTAAATTTACATTCCACTATGTTTCTACTTATACGGGATGAAATTAAAATCAGATTAGCTGCTTTTTAATTTACATTCCACTATGTTTCTACTTATACTTTAAGCCGGACGATGTAATCGCCGAGCAGATCCAAAATTTACATTCCACTATGTTTCTACTTATACAAGATGGCAGAGTATCCTTCTTCTTCATATTGTTCATTTACATTCCACTATGTTTCTACTTATACTCGATATTTCATCTGACGATGGAAGTATGACAATTGTATTTACATTCCACTATGTTTCTACTTATACCGTTTTCAGTTTCCTATGAAGATAATTTAGCAATATTTACATTCCACTATGTTTCTACTTATACGCGACTTCTTTGGCGGTTGCCGGTGCGGCACTGCCGCATTTACATTCCACTATGTTTCTACTTATACATGATGATAAAATGACAGGAATTATTGCATTTTTGATTTACATTCCACTATGTTTCTACTTATACCGATAACGCATCAAGATCATATCAGAGCAATTATATTTACATTCCACTATGTTTCTACTTATACTATCTGGAAAAAAGGCTCCAAAACTGATCTGGTAAAATTTACATTCCACTATGTTTCTACTTATACGGCACAAGAATCACATGTCAGCAGGTCAAGAAAGTATTTACATTCCACTATGTTTCTACTTATACTGAGCAAGACGGATGCGCTGGTTGCCCTCATGATTAATTTACATTCCACTATGTTTCTACTTATACTCACTGACATCCCACAACTTCGGGATGCATTCCAGAATTTACATTCCACTATGTTTCTACTTATACTACTCGGCTGCCGCGTTGATATACATCACCGAATTAATTTACATTCCACTATGTTTCTACTTATACGTATTATTCTTTTCTCCAAATCCTCTGAATTTTACTCATTTACATTCCACTATGTTTCTACTTATACTGAGAGAGGGTGTGAAGAGTGTTACAGCAGTTAATGATTTACATTCCACTATGTTTCTACTTATACTGATATGAATTCAAACACAACAAAGAATCTTAGTTCATTTACATTCCACTATGTTTCTACTTATACTTAGATTATGTTGATTGGGATACGCCGATTGTCACAAATTTACATTCCACTATGTTTCTACTTATACCTGTTCTTCCTGTTAGCTTGCGGCGGTTGGAACAAATTTACATTCCACTATGTTTCTACTTATACGATGGAGAACCATATTATGAACCCGTGACCGTAAATAATTTACATTCCACTATGTTTCTACTTATACAAATTCTCCAAAAAATTTTTCGGTACCTTTTTCTTGATTTACATTCCACTATGTTTCTACTTATACACTTCTGAAGAAGAATGACAAAGTTGTGAAAGCAGATTTACATTCCACTATGTTTCTACTTATACTTGCAAAGTCGGGGTATTCGATGGAGACGATCGGAATTTACATTCCACTATGTTTCTACTTATACTTATCTCGTTTCCGCAATCACATTTACATCTCCAGATTTACATTCCACTATGTTTCTACTTATACCGTTTCCTGACATTCCTGACAGCTAACTTCTGGATAATTTACATTCCACTATGTTTCTACTTATACCCGTATATTTTCCTCTTTTAATTTATACTATTTCCCACTATCCAAATTGTCGACCTCTCGTTTTGCTCCCTCATTATCTCCACCTTTCTTCATCTATGTTTTACTTTCCGTAATATTTCTTCAGAAATACGGTCTTTGTCGACTCCCTGTATGTTAATCATTATTTCAGGTCGACAATCATAAGAAATTACTTGTTTTATCATCTTCGATGCCCCAAAATTCTTTTGGTATCCATTTTTCATTTCTGCACTTAAAGACAATCAAAGAATCCTTGTCATCTCTGATAACACTATTCAATTCCATTTTCAATTTCAAAAGCTGAGCTTCTGATATCTCACCTTCAAAAACTGAATTTTGAATATGAGTTAGATATTTTTTACAGGTTTTAAATGTTGTCGCCAGTACTTTCTGACCACCTTTATCACTTTTAATATCATAAACCAATATCACATACATAACAATCCCCTTTTACCACCATATTTTAAACGGTTCATATATCTTTTCCCCAAGCAGATGCTTTACCAGTTTATAACATTCTAGCCGGATCAGATACTGATAAGAAACAGATTTATTAAGATCCCGATGCTTTATCGTCGTCTGCATCTTCGCATCTAACTCTGCAGCTATCGTTTTAGAGGCATTTTTCGTTAAATGCAGATAATTCAGCCCTTTGGTAAAACTTTTTGATGTGATCTGATTTCGGTTCAAAAGAGAAAATATCAGCCTGTCTCCCAATATCGGTTTAAAGATTTCCGCCAGATCTAGACTAAGAGAAAATCGTCTGTCTCCAGGCTCATGCAAATAGCTGACTGTAGGATTCAACTGTGTCTGATAGATCTCTCCCAACACTTTTGTATAGATCATCGTATTGACAAAAGAAATCAGCGTGTTTACCATATTATCAGGTGGATTTTTTACTCTTTTTTCAAATTCTATCTCCTGATCAATAATAACCGGCCATGCACTGTAATATGTTTTTCTGATATTTCCTTCATATCCCATCAATTCCTGTATGCTTTGAGCCTTCGGTATCTTTTTTCTCAGATCTTCCACAGTATCCATATAAGACTGCACGTTTTTGCCCCTGCCGTTATAGTAGCGTAGATTACGGTAAATATTATATGAGGCTCCGTCTATAAAAGCCCTTGCCAGTTCCATTCTTTTTTCATTATCTGTATAATGTTCTACCTGACTGACTAAAAGGCCTCCGGATACCAATCTTTCGCGAGGATAAAAGCTGCCGGTATAAAAGCTGTAATAATTAAAAAAGTGAACCGGCACCCCATACTGAGAAAGAATATTAATCAAACTTGTATTAAATGTCATCTCAGACATAACATAAATATCATTAATCTGCTCAATCGGAAGATTCTTCTGTTCTTCATTTTCATTTGTAAATGTCAGTGTATTGTCTTTTCGTCGCAATGATCCATTATTATAAATGTAATAACTTTTTTTCATACGTCTCCCCTTTCTCCCGGATACAGTCTTTTTCTTCAGATAAAACACAGGTCATAATAGGCGCAGGATTTGCATATGCTCTTTTTCTCTACTTTCTGTGGTACTTCGGACTCTGTGATTTTATGTATATCTTCCAGAACAAACTCTATTTTCTGCTCATCTTCTTCTGTCAGCTCAATCTCTAAGGATTGTTTCAACAATGGATAATCAATCCTAGCCCGGATATCCGTCACGCCTTTCTTTTTCAGGTAATACAGATAATATTTTACTTGAAGGATCCCCGCCTCTTCTATTTTTCTGCTTTTTTTCACTTCATGCAACACACCGCTTGACCGGATAAAGTCTATATTAATGACATTATCAATATTAATATGCTTATCATCCCGCTTATAACTTTCTTCATCAAGCACTTTTCCTATTCTGACATTTTCATTTTCCTGTTCCATCTGAATCCCATGATAAAAATACCACAACTTTCTCCGACACACTTCATGGTAATAGACCATTACACCTGTTATTTCTCGTTCCATAATTACTCCTTTCCACAGCTCTACAGAAACTCGCCGGCTGCAGTGGCATTTTCAAAATCCATCTGATGAAATCCTGCCTCGTCATAACTGCTTTCGATCACAGGGAGTGTTTCATGCCTGCCCAGACATACCGGTTCAAACATTACTGCTTTCTTCTTTACCAGCGCTTTCTTATATGCAATCCAGTACCAGTAAGGAACACTTAATGTATACTGCATCAGTTTTTCCCTTGTTTTCACCCTGTCCATATAGCAGACAGAGCTGTCCCTTACCGCTTCTGCCAATGCATCAATTTCCTGCTGATTCTGCATATAAACCGGGCTTGGTATTACCGTCTCAGACAAAATATTTCTCATACAGACATCATTCTTTTGAAACTGGTACGGCTTTATGCCTTCAATCCATGAGGCTGACTCATATTTTTGATAATAATCGCTGCTGCGCACCTGCTCTGTAGTAAAGTACTTGTTGAGCAGTTCGATTTTTCTTGATTCAGTAATGAGTCCGTCCCCGTCTTTCAGAGCTTCTCGGGACAACTCAAACAGCGTTCTGTCAATAAATCCATGCGTTGTTCCAGTCAGATGTTCTGCATCTATCCGGGTATATACAATGCAGTTTGGCTGTCCCGTCGGCTTTTTCCCTTTGCGGTTACACCTTCCCATCCGTTGGAACAGGGAATTCAGATCAAGCAGTTCTGTAAAAAGGTAATCGAAATCGATATCCAGACTAGCTTCTACAAGGGACGTCGATATCCAGATGCCCGACTGACAGTCAATCTGACCATTCTCATCATAGGTCCTTCCGAAATTTAATATCTCATGCTCCAATTGAGCCCTGTCTTTCCTTATAAAGCGGCTGTGCAGAATATGGATGCTCTCTGTCTCTCCAAGCTGCTCTCTTAATTCCCCGTATATTTTCTGAGCCTTTCGAATTGTATTGCATACGACCAGTATTTTGCTGCTGATTCTGTCTCTGTTGCTGCGGATATAGAACTCCCCGATCTCTTCTGCATTGATTTTTCTGTCTCTCACTTCTACATGGTGCCTCAGCGAATCATCAGTAAAAACCGCGATATTTTCTGTTTTAAACGGAACACTCTGTATCAGCAGATCTTTGATAAACGGGGCCAAAGTTGCAGTCATCACTGCGACTTTGCCGCCCATTTCCGTAATATATTTCAGACCCGTGATCAGATAACGCAGGAGCTCCGGATCATACATCTGTATTTCATCTATCACGATTCTGGAAAAAGAGAGGGTTGCCAGCTTAAACTCATATGTCTGATATCGCATAACAAAATCGAACAGTTGATCCAAAGTAGAAATACTCAGCGGCATAGACAGATGTTTCCCTCTGCTTTCATATTCAAGAAGGCCTGTATCCCCTGTGAACTGTCCGGTATAATATTCTAGCGACTCCGAATGAAGAATGGAAAGTCTTGTATCAATCTTCTCATTCAGCAGTATATTTTTTCTCACTCTGTCATAGATTGCATTAATTGCAGTCCGCAGCGGAAGGACAAAGTATCCTTTATTATTTCCAATCCACCGAAAGCCCGCCTCGGTTTTTCCCATGCCTGTCTGTGCCACAGCTATAATATTTTCTCCGCTTTTTTCCCTGCAGAACTTCTGCAACTCATTCCAATCCGCGTCAGGCTTTTGCTCCCGCCATTTCTTTTTGATATTCTCCATACATCCGTCCAGAAAATCATTAGGATATTCGGAACAGTATCCGCCGCTGGCGCTGTAATCACAAATATGCAGGAAACCTTTCACCTTTACCGCCACTTCATCTTCTGACATTTCTCGTACGGCATTTCTTGTCTTTCTTTTTATGACAAACGTGTCAAATCCATCCAAAAGCTCTTCTATTTTGTCACTGTCTTCTATGATATATTCCATCGGATCTCCGTAATCGTGATGATACATGATTGCAAACAGGACACGGTAATACGCGGTATCCGGATCCGTAAAGTAGTCAAACCCTCTGCGGTCAAGGAAAAATCCCGACAGGACATTATGGGGGATCTCCCTATCCGGATTAAACCGGTATTTCTTCCCTTTCCTCGCAGCTTCCAGCCTTTTTTGCATTTCCGGGTTTACTTTCCCGTCATCATGATGGATGCATGCAATCCTGATCAATTCATACAATTCTTTATCCTGTATATACCCGTATTTCCACATACGATCCAACTCTTCCAGCATTTTATCCACATGTTCTTTAATTGTTTCCTCCGGTTTTGCCAGATATTTTTGAAGTTCCATTATGTATATTCCTCTGTTATTGAATATTTGAAAAGGCAGCAGTATCTTTCACACCTGCTGCCAGTCCTCTTACAAGAAGTTTACAATATATTTTTTTTCGCCGTCACTGTCAAGATATAATCCATCGCCAAATTGATCCACCGTATATCCTGATACATAAAGCACGTTTTTCTTTTCAAACTTTCGTTTTCCGCCTATTATCGTATAATTCTTATTAAGCCAGTATCTTGTGCCTCCCGCTCCGTATTTTTTATCTATAAAAATCGTGGGTGGTGCTTTCCTGAACAATGCAAAATCAAGATAAGCGGAATATTCGCTTTCCACTTCGTCATCAACCTCTTCCAGAAGATCCACCATTTTTGCTTCTTCCACGGAGACAAAATCTTCACTTCTCCCTATGCTTTTAATCTCATATCTGTGTTCAAAGATATCGTTCAGCACGTTTTCCTCCGCCTTTACGTGGATGATCAGCTCAATATCGTCCAGAATCTCATAGAATTTCATGGATTTTGTGAGCGTACGGAACTTTGAAACAGGATACTCATACTTCTCTTTCTGAAATATCTGCAGCCTTTCTTTCATCTGTTTTTCAGCCTGCTTCAGCTCCTTTTCCCGTTTTTCAGCTCTGGCATACAAAGCACTGTCTTTCTTATATATTTTCTTTTTTTCTGACAGCGCTTTTTTACGCCTTTTTAAAAGCTCCATCGCCGGTTGAAATCTCTGCTTCTTAAATTCCGTCAGTTCATCATTGAGATCTTTCAGTCTCCGATACTCCTCCAACAGCTCTTGATTATGGACCTGTATTGTGATCCCTTCTCTGAAACTGTTGCCCTGCGGCTTTTTGGCGCTTGCCACTTTTTCAAATGCCGGGGAAAGCATACTGGCGTTTTTCATTTTCACAAGCATACCTCTGTCATCCTGCGTCGAATTAAGAAAACAGAAATCCGTGTATGGTTCCCGGTGCATCGAACCGTATCTTCCCTGAATACTGATATCCATGTCTACATATTCCCGATATCCGCACGCACTATGCAGAGCCCCGATCACTGTTGAAAACGGAGGGAGCGGATAGGTCATCTTGTTATCAACCGTCTCTTCCCTCTTATAGTTTGCGCCGGACTGACGCAAAACTAAACGGAGTGCTTTCATCTGCTTCACCTGCCTTTATGTTGATCAGTCGACTCCATAGTACTTTTTCACGTCATCTGCAAGGGCATCAAAGAACGCGGAGACAGACAATGGATGCAGTGTTTCTTCAACTTCAGCCTCATTCAAAAATACTCTGCTCTTTAACAGACCCGTGCGATACCCTTCCCCTATCTTAGCCTGCAGATCATCCGTCATCAGAAGCCTGTCTTCTTCCACATGAACCACATTTTCAAAATAGTGTGTCTTTCTCTCACTCAAGCCTCCGACTACAAATACCGGTTCCGCATTGTCCAGATTTCCTTTCACGACAAGACTTAAAGTCTCAACAGCCCGGAGAATTGCATTCACACGCTCTGCTTTTTCTTCTGCGGATGCTTCCGCGCCAAAATTCTCGTCTTTGCCGACCATTTCCAGATCTATTGTCATGCTGTATACTTTTAATGATTTGTCATATTCATACTGGTAGGGCATCAGACCCACGCCGTCTGCATCATTCTGGATGTTCTTTCCCTGCGCCTTTGCATAATTACTCGCCAGATACAGGTTATTGTGGAAACGTGTCTCGCTTACAAAACTCTCGCAGGCAATCGCATCTGTCAGATAGATGGAGCTTTTGCGGACATAGGTTGTCCCTTTTGTGCTCATATATCCACCCTCAAGAGCACGGCAGGTGGCCGCATTCAGTTCAGAATTGACCAGCTTCTGAGTTGCCCCATCCACCTCTGTCTGAAGATCGTCGTACATTCCGGACTGTACCATGATGGCATTTTTCAGACTTTCGCGGCTTCTTACCGTATAGACTTTTCTGTTCTTAAAAACTTTCTGTACACTGGCAATATTTCCAAGCCCTTCGGAATAGTTGGATGTCATATTGGCAACTACGGTTACAGTCAGTGCTTTCTTTTTCATTCTGTTTCTCCTCCCTGCTTCTTTTCATCCTTGTTCGGCGTCAATGCGTTGATAAATGTATATGCCGCGTCTTTATTTTTTTCAAAATCTTCAAACAGGTCATATACAAAATCAAATGCTACGCCGCTATAATTTGATAACTGCAGTAAAATCTGGCAGTATCTGTCATAATCTTTAAACACAACCGCACTCGTCAATTTCTGACGGTATGCGGTTCTTTTATTTTCCGGAACAACTTTAACCACTGCTTTTGCACAGGCATATGCACCTCTCATTGACTGATTCAATTTTTCTCCTCCTTTGCAGATCAGATTGTTTATCTGTATCAGCAGAGATACCAGATATTCTGAACTGTACTTTGTATCACGCCTCATACCCTGTTTCAGGAAAAATTCGATAAGTTCATCCGTTCGCACCAGATTCAGGATACATTCCGTCACTTTTTTCTGCACGTCAAGATAATAGTTGTCAGCTATTTTTACAGAAAAACAAAACGGCTCATATGCTTTCAGTTTTCTCAGGACTTTGATGCTCTCTTTTCTCACATACATTGTCTCGAAAAATTCTGTATCTCGCTGTTTAGTAATTACCTCTACACTGTAATTGAGAAAATCTGCTGTCTTCTGAATCGTCTTAAACAATGCTTTTCTCGCATCCTTGTTGGCTATATCAGAAGTTTTCGTACGGACTAACTTTTCCAGCGTCTGATTTGTAGTCACCATCTGTTTTAGAGAAAAATTATCATTTACGAAAAACACTTCTCTGTCTCCCCAGAAGGCAAACGGTATAAAATCAAACAACATATCATCCTCTGACACGAAAGTATTTACGTCAAAATTATAAGAGATCGACTTTGTCTTTCTTCCTCCGTCCACATAATATCCCCACAGACGGCAGCAGGTTCCCCGTTCTTTAAAAAGCTGTCCGGGATTGGCAAAGTTCTTATACAGATTGTTCTTATTGCGGAATGTTTCCCGAATCAGATTGCTTCGATGATTTTCAATCAGTGTTTTTATTTCCTGACTGTTTGTCCCTTCAAATCTAATCTTGCCAAACACCTTTTTCATAGCGGCATTTCCTTTAAGAAGCTCGTTAATCCTTTTTGTCTGATCCTCTGTCCATTGTTCAAGAGCCATATATCGTTCCAACTCTCTGTGAAGGAACTGGTCTTCATAATAAAACTCGGCGAATTTCAGATAGCGCTCTTCTGTAATATCCGCTCTGTGGAATTTTAAATAATCGTCCGTAAGCTCATATTCTATTTCATGTTTATAAAACTCCAAATATTTGTTCAGTCCCACGATTGCCGCTGAGTACCGCCAGTCCGACGCATACAGCCATATATCAAATACTTCGTTTTCTTTTTCCAGTTTCACATTTACCTCCCTCCCCTCAGTTATCTTCCGTTACAATTTCCAGCATCCCGAACCCCGATGAATGCTTGGACCCCAAGCCCGCCTGATAAAAATACTGTAAAAGCTCGGGTTTTCCATGCAACTCGAATACTCCGCATGTGGCATCAACAAAAACGCGCCAGTGCTTTACCAATACCTTCCTGCACTGAATCGGCGTAAACTCAATCGTTCGTCCATCCTCCATAGAAAAACCGGCATCTCTTGCCTGATATCTCAGTACTTCTCTCATCTGTTCCGCAAACCCTTCATCCTCAAAGGAGAAAAAACGGTCTCTGTTTGTTTCTCTGTCATGCTTTCGGATCACAAGTCCGCCGCCCGTTGCCGTACGAAACACAACCCGGTCACTTGTGATCAGCTTTTCCGGAAGCTGTATGATTTTCTTTAGGATCATATAGTTCCCGTCTGGCAGGGGAAATACTTTCTCTTTCATCTGAATGAACGCCTGAAAGAATATTAATCCTGTTCTTTTTCTGTCATCCGCAGAGAAAAGTATTGACATCCTGCTTTCTGCAAGTTCTACCACATCTCCCTGAAACTTCGGCCCGGGGAACACCGCACTAAATGTATAATCTTTGTTTGGCGTCCCACTGAAATACCGATCGTAGAATCTGCCGTCTCCGCATTGAGACAACGCTTTCTTAAAAAAGGAAACCCAAATACGTTTGTTGTCCACTGGAAGCCGTGGGGACTTTAAAATAAAATCCAGTTTCAGTCTCACAGATGTCATCACGCTCCTTTCTTTTCATCCAGAATATCATATATTTATCAATAAATCAATAAATTTATTATAGTTTCAATACTATAGGTCTAATAATTAAATATTGTATTTTGGAAATATGTCGTATATAATAAGACAGACATATTTCCAGATTGGAATGTAAAGATAGTCTTGTATCTATATGTTAGTGGTGTCATAGTGGAACAATAAAATGGGGAAATCCCCCGCACAAAAAAGAGACAACTCTGAGGATTTGGCCTTTAAACCATAAATCCTCGGAGTTGTCTCTTTTTCCCGTTACCCACTCTTCTTCTTTTACTTCTCCCCACACACCTGAAATACATAAAACTTCAGATAATAGGAATCCCCCGCTCCCCACAGTATCGGATGATCCGGCGCCTGCGTCCTGAATTCCACCTGCCGCAGTCTCTTATGCACATTCTGCGCCGCCTGTCCGATCGTCTTAGTAAAGAGCTCCTGATCCATGAAATGAGAGCAGGAACAGGTTGCAAGATAACCTCCGTCTTTCACAAGCTTCATTCCGCGCAGGTTGATCTCCCTATATCCTTTCACTGCCTTTTTAATGGAGCTTCTAGACTTCGTAAACGCCGGTGGATCGAGGATGACCACATCGTACTTCTCTCCCTGTTTCTCCAGACGCGGAAGCAGGTCAAAGACGTCCTCGCAGATAAACTCCACCCGGTCTTCCAATCCGTTCAGAGCGGCATTCTCTCTCGCCTGTGCAACACCCAGTTCAGAGGCGTCCACTCCGGTCACGTGCTTAGCGCCCGCAATTCCCGCATTGAGAGCAAATGATCCTGTGTGAGTAAAGCAGTCCAGTACCCGCGCCCCTTTGCATAGCTTTGCCACTGCCCTTCTGTTGTATTTCTGGTCGAGGAAGAAGCCTGTCTTCTGTCCGTCCTTTACATCCACGTAATAACGCACGCCATTCTCCACGATTTCCACTTTCGTGTCAAAAGGTTCTCCGATAAATCCCTTGCGCCGTTCCATTCCTTCCTGCTCGCGGACTTTTGCGTCGCTCCGCTCGTAGACGCCCCGGATGTGGATGCCGTCTTTCTCCATCAGCTCTTTCAGAATATCCACGATCATCACTTTAAAGCGGTCGATGCCCAGAGCAAGTGATTCCACCACAAGTACGTCCGCAAACTTGTCCACCACAATACCCGGCAGGAAATCTGCCTCACCGAAGATCACACGGCAGCTCGAGATGTCATCCATTACCTTTTTCCTGTATTCCCAGGCGTTTTGTACGCGCATATGGATAAACGCCTCATCCACTTCCGTATCGCAGTTTCTCGTCATCATTCGGACGGTCAGTTTTGAATTCCGGTTGATAAATCCCCGACCCAGAGGATAGCCGTCGAAATCATGGACGAGCACGATATCGCCGTCCTCAAAGCTTCCCATAATACTTTCTATCTCATTATCGTAAATCCACGGACCGCCCTGCTTGAGTGTACGGCCTGCACCTTTTCTTAATGTAACAACTGCATTAGACATAATGTTCCTCCTGTGTAATATGACTAATCTTTCTGAATATTATCGTTTTCAATAACGTAATAGTTCAGCCCGCGCCATTCCTATGCAGGCATAAATACGTCGCCTGACATCAGATGGCTGAACTGTTACTGAATATCATACCACAGATCCTGTGTAAATTGATGTTTCTTGTGAAAAAGAGTATAATTACCATACCTCATTTTGAAAGGAAGACCTTACGTGAAAGACAAGATACTGATCCGCGGTGCGCGGGTCCACAACCTGAAAAATATAGATGTTGACGTTCCCCTCGGGAAAATCGTCGGCATCGCCGGTGTGTCAGGCTCCGGCAAATCCTCTCTCGCTCTGGGCGTACTTTATGCCGAGGGTTCGAGACGCTATCTGGATGCACTGTCCACCTATACGAGACGGCGCATGACGCAGGCGGCAAAAGCAGATGTGGACGAGGTGCTGTATGTGCCTGCTGCCCTGGCGCTGCATCAGCGTCCGGGCGTCCCCGGCATCCGCAGCACATTCGGCACGGGCACGGAGCTCTTAAACAGCCTGCGCCTGATGTTCTCCAGACTGGCAGAGCACAGATGTCCCAACGGGCACTATCTGTCTCCTACCCTCGCCGTAGCTGCCGGACAGGAACTGGTCTGCCCGGAATGCGGCGCGCATTTCTACGCTCCGTCTGCTGAAGAGCTGGCGTTCAACAGTCAGGGCGCATGCCGCACCTGCGACGGAACCGGGATGATACGGACCGTAGACCGCTCCACCCTTGTACCTGACGACTCGCTTACCATCGATGAAGGCGCCGTTGCTCCGTGGAATTCTTTGATGTGGTCGCTGATGACTGATGTCTGCCGGGAAATGGGCGTGCGCACTGACATTCCTTTCCGTGATCTGACTGACAGAGAAAAGGATATCGTCTACAATGGTCCTGCAGAAAAGAAACACATCCTCTATAAGGCCAGGAAATCCAATCAGGCCGGCGAACTCGATTTCACTTATTATAACGCTGTTTACACAGTAGAAAATGCTCTGGCAAAAGTCAAAGATGAGAAAGGAATGAAGCGCGTCGAGAAATTCCTGAAACTGGAGCCCTGCCCGGACTGTGGCGGCACGCGCCTCTCCGAAGCCGCACGGGCGCCGAAGCTCAAAGGCATTACTCTGGATGAGGCATGTACGATGACACTGTCTGATCTTACGAAATGGGTATCAGAAGTGCCCGCCTCCCTGCCGGAAGAAATGCGTCCCATGGCAAAGAGCATCTGCGAATCTTTCCAGACAGTGGCAAAGCGTCTGATGGATCTGGGACTGGGTTATCTCACACTGGACCGCGCCGCGTCCACCCTCTCCACCGGGGAACGGCAGAGGATGCAGCTTGCCCGCGCAGTGCGCAACCGTACCACGGGGGTCCTCTATGTACTGGATGAGCCTTCCATCGGACTTCATCCTGCAAATATTGTCGGACTCAACGGCGTGATGCACGATCTCATCGCAGACGGCAATTCTGTCCTTCTGGTGGACCATGATGCTCAGATCCTTTCTGAGGCAGACTGGATCATCGAGATGGGACCGGGGGCAGGTTCTGACGGTGGCCGGGTGATCGCTGAGGGATCCGTGCCGGAGCTTATCAAAAATCCATCTTCCATGATCGGTCCTTTCCTCACCGGGAATACACACGAAAGCATTGTACAGGCAGGAAACACGCACATTACAACACGAACACAGAGTGAGCAGGCTGATATATTTTCCGATGGCAGAATCCACCTCTCCACCTCTTCCATCCATACAGTAAAGCCTCTGGAAGCCGACATTCCTAAGGGCAGGCTGACCGCTGTCACCGGCGTGTCCGGTTCCGGCAAGACGACACTCATACTGGAGAGCCTCATTCCCGGACTGGAAGCATCCATACAGGGGAAGCCGCTGCCGGAACATGTGCGGTCTATCAGTGCGGACGGCATCACACAGATAAAGCTGATCGACGCAACGCCGATCGGGATCAATGTCCGCTCGACTGTTGCTACCTATGCAAATGTACACGATGAGCTGAGGAAAAGATTTGCAAAGACACCAGACGCTAGGGAGCTCGGATATAAAGCAGGAGATTTCTCATATAATACAGGAAAACTCCGCTGTCCTGTCTGCGACGGCACCGGCATCATCAGCCTTGACGTACAGTTCCTGCCTGATGTGAAGATCACCTGCCCGGACTGCCGTGGTTCCCGCTATTCCAGAGAAGCCGAAGGGATACGGTACATCAGTAAAAAGGGACAGACATATTCCCTGCCGGAACTGATGGCGATGGATGTGAATACCGCGCTGAAAGCCTGTGAAGATATGAAATCTGTCAGCCAGAGACTTCA
This sequence comes from Mediterraneibacter catenae, assembly GCF_008691045.1. GTDB lineage: Bacteria > Bacillota > Clostridia > Lachnospirales > Lachnospiraceae > Mediterraneibacter > Mediterraneibacter ornithocaccae. The sequence goes on along the minus strand of NZ_VMSO01000004.1, from coordinate 33,353 downwards.
GGTTCTGAAAGATCTCGGACTCGGTTATCTGACGCTTGGCGAAGAGACGCCCAGTCTCTCCGGCGGAGAAGCTCAGCGCCTGAAACTGGCAAGCGAAATGGGAAAAGCCCAGTCGGACTCTGTCTTTGTATTCGACGAGCCCACGATTGGCCTGCATCCCCTTGATGTCCGGACACTGATCGGAGTATTCCGTACGCTTATTGCCAACGGCGCCACCGTCATCGTCATCGAGCATGATCTGGACCTCATCCGCAGCGCCGACTATATCATCGATATGGGGCCGGGCGGCGGCGAGGACGGCGGCCGGATCGTGGCGGTCGGGACACCGGAGGAGATCAGGGCTTCGGCCGAAAGTATTACCGGAAGATATCTGTAAATATTTTTAAAGGCTGTCGCCGCCCGTAAGCAGCAACAGCCTTTACTCTTGAGTGTTTTATTTCTCATCTCTCATTTTCAGTATATTTTCTTCTATCCGTCTGATCACATCCAGGAAAACTGAGTCCTCCTGCCCGGTCGGATCTTCCAGGCCCCAGTTGACAATCTTCTTCCCCGGGATATTCGGACAGGCGACATTGCAACCCATAGACACATAAATATCCGCTTCCGGAATGTCGTCAAGCAATTTGGAATATTGATCTTTCTCCATATCTATGCCATATTTCTGCTTCATCAGTCTTACCGCATCCTGATTGATCTGCGGTTTCACTTCCGTTCCCGCGGAGTAACATTCAAAGATGTCTGACAGATATTTTCTTCCGAAAGCTTCCGCGATCTGGCTCCGGCAGGAATTGTGCACACAGATAAATGCAATCTTCTTTTTCTGTTTCTTCTTCATGGAGAACGGGCATCTTTTCCCGATACACTGATTATTCTGACCGCTGTAGGAACAGACGATATCAGTTTTTCCCATCGCAATCCCCATATTTTCCTTCACAAAATCAATCGCTTCGGATATAGAAAGATAAGAGTCTCTTTTGCAGCAGCGGGGCCCGCCGACCTCACCGATCGCTCCTAATGCTTTCGCCGTCATCTTATGAGCCAGTCCGAAATTATCTTTCCCGAGAGGCGTGGAGCCTGTAATGATGGAGACAAACATTCCGGTGCTGATCCCTGCACCGCAGGCGCCCCAGAACCCACATGCGCCGCCCGGCACAGACTGTCCCCTGCTGTTCATTTCGATCAGCGATTTTTCAAGATCGATCTCTCCGCCACTGTTTCTGTAAGCAGTCAGCAGCGCCATTCCCACCATAACATGATGCTCCGGCCCGTGCATGTGGCAGAATGGCATCGCCATCATCTTATCAAGTATCACGATAGGATTTCGTGATGTTTCTTCTAAGCACATCCCGATAAGGCTGTCGATTCCCTGCATATGACATTCATTGCAGACATAATGCCCGTTTATACATCTCGTTTTGCTTCTTTCCTTTTTATGGCATAATTCACATTCCATTTCAGTATCTTCGTTCAGATACTCCAACGGTGCTTTACAGATCAGACATTCTTCTTTCATACGCTCCTCCATTTAATAGCATAGTGAAATAAGTACCGGCACAGCCGCAGAACAGATGATCCCGTTGAATACAGAAAGGACCACCGTCTCTTCATTCGTATAGCGGATCAACATGGGCAACGTAGTATCCTCACTGGTCGCAGCCGCCGGCGCAATACATGTACAGGCGTTAAAATGCCGGGAAATATACGGGATCATAAAAAAAGCGCCGATTTCCCGCATCAGGCTGCTCAGAAATGCAATACTCCCCGCCTCTGCTCCGGCAAGATTGCTTACAGATACTCCCGCCAGACTGTACCATCCCAGACCGCCTGCGATGGAGACCGCCTGATTGACCGGATAATCCATCAACAGCCCGCACAGGACGCCGCCTGCCAGTGAACCGATGATGATACCACATGGAATGAGCAGGATTTTCACATGATACTGGCGGACTCCCGCCACGATCCCCCGATGAAGCCCTACACTGATACCGACCGAAAACATCAGAAAGTAAAGAAGCCACTCCGTGTGTGTAGACAGTGGCCGCAGAAGAAGAGCCACTGCCGGGACTGCTCCGCATCCGATCCCGAGTATCAGCGCACCGAGCGCCATGAATACCATCGGATCACTTTCCGCCGCTTCTGCTCGTCCTCCGGATGTTCTCCTCTGTCCGTTTCCCGCTTCAGCCCCGTCCATAAACCATCTGGTCAACAGATAGACAACCGCAACAGACAGAACTGTAGGAAACAAAAAGAACAAGAAACTTTTGAATCCCAGACTGAACAGTCCGGAGAAAAAGCCGTCTCTCTGGCTCAGTCCGACTCCCATCAGAAAAATAAGAACCAGCGTGCACAGAAGCTGTATACGTTCATTTAACGTTTTATATCGGACGGGGAAAATCCGTCCGACTGCGAATCCAATAATCATAAATACAAGTGTTGTCATTAGTGTTCCTGCCCCTTGAAATTATAGTGACTTTCCTATTATAGCTCCAGGCAGGTGTAAAACACAAGAAAAGAGTCTGACTTATTAAAATTTGGGGCAGTACTATTTACGCCGGAAAATCATATATCCTGCTTCCCTGAAGAGAAACACCGCTGGCAGAAATGTAACTTTCCAGCATTTTATATACTTACTTCTACGAAACCCTATGAGATTTCCTCTGCAGATCCCGCTTCTTATAATCTGCATCAATCTTCTTTTTCCAATCGGCTGACAACGGTGCAGCACTGGCTCTCACACTGGTGATTGCCTCGCTGATAACCTCGTAATTAAGGGCTGTTCCAACCTCGTCACAGTGATAATTCGCAGCCATAGCTTCATCGATCCCAAATCTTCTTGCCTCTGCAGCTGCGTCAATGTTAGCTCCAAGAAAAAGAAACTCCCAACCATAGCATTCCTTTTGGCGTTTTATCATACAGCTGACCTTATCGTAGCTGTAAAACCGACTTGCATTTTCCATGCCATCCGTAGTGATGATAAAGAGCGTCTTCTCCGGCACATCCTCTCTCCGGGCATACTTATGGACATTTCCAATATGATGGATCGCCCCGCCCACGGCATCCAAAAGTGCTGTGCAGCCACGGACAAAATATTCTCTGTCCGTAAGGTCTCGTACATTTGCAATGGGAACACGGTCATGAATAATCTCCGTCAGGTTATCAAACAGCACTGTGGACACTACTGCATCACCCAGTTCCTTACGCTGCTTTTCCAACATGGAGTTGAAGCCTCCGATGGTGTCCTTCTCCAGTCCCGACATGGAACCACTTCTGTCTAAGATAAATACTAATTCTGTCATTTTGATATCCTCCTGTTTTCTTTATTGTGATTTCATTATAAGAAAAGCGGGAGGATGAATGGTCGCATGGTATGCGACATTTTTTTATGCGCCGATCAGCGGCTGGTCAAACGCAAACAGGACTTCATTCAGCTCAAATACATTGTAATTTTCATTTATAAGAAAATACTCTACGATCACGTCAAATTTACTGCTGTGTGAAAGAGCAAAGCCGGCCCGGCCGATAAAATCCTTTGTCTCATCGATATTCAACTCCAGAGCGAAGGCAAAAGCCAGCGCCGTTGTCTTGGATGGCTTGTAGTCCTTATTATTGCGGATTTTTGAGAACAGCTTTCTGTCCACATTGGCCTTTTTATAGATCTCCGAATCTTTTTTCCCGGTACGATCGATCAGCTTAAGGAGCGTTTCGGAAAATCCCGCATCCAGATTTTTTAACAACTCTCCCCAATTTTCAGCCTCCATTGGAGCCGCTGCACCAACAGACATATCAAAATTCTCTTCCAATACCGGGGACTTATAAATACCCCCAGGGATACGGCTGCTCTCTTTCAGCCGTTCATTTCTTCTCCTTGCTTCGATACGGGAAGTATTTCCCCTCTCTGAGCCATACTCATCAAGTCTCTTGCTGCAGATATAATTTTCGTCAATATAGCTGCTTACAGACTTGAACAACTTCTCTGACAGTGCAAAGGCTTCTCTTCCAAATACAACCAGATAGATCTGCATCTCATTTTCCAAAAGGAAGGAACTGATCTCCCGGACAGCTATTTGCAAGGCAAGAGGCTTTGGGAATCCATAGTTACCGGTAGCAATCAGCGGAAAGGCAATGGATCCACACCCATACTCCTTTGCCAGTTCCAAAGACTTCCGATAGCATGAGGACAATATCTGTTCCTCACCATGAGTACCATCTTCCCATACCGGACCCACAGTGTGGATCACGTACTTTGCGTCCAAACAAAATCCGGATGTGATAACCGCATCACCAAAATCAATGCGTCCAATTTTCTTCCGTGCCACAAGCAGTTCGGGTCCGGCTTTTTTATGTATTCCACTGTCAACACCAGAACCAATGACCGGATTCGGATTTGCAGTATTTACCACTGCATCTACCTGCATATTTACAATATCATTTCGTACTATTTCAAATGGCATATTGATACCCTATCCTTTCCGTTTCACATATTTCAGTTCCATGTCGTATTCCAGGCCTTCAAGTCTCTGCAAACTGTGCCTGTGTATTCCTTTTCTCTATCCACGACCCAAACCCTCCGACCGTTTTTGCAATAGATATGCTTTCATACAAGAAAACCGAGCTTTTTGCAAGGCTTCTCTGATGATGCTAACCTTACAAAAAGCCCGGAAATACGCCGCTTTTCAGCCTTTATTTATCTTTCCTTGACAGCAAACATACCGTCTCCACATGCACCGTCTCACAGAACTGATCCACCGCCGTCATCTTCTCCACCCGATACCCGGCGATCTGCATCATCTCGAGATCTCTCGCCAGACTCGTCATCTTGCATGAGATATACACGATCCGATCTACGCCATAGCTTAAGATCTTTGGCAGCGCCTTCGGATGTATCCCGTCCCTCGGCGGATCGAGCACGATGACGTCCGGTTTTTCTTCCAGTTCATCGAGCACTTGAAATACATCGCCTGCTATGAATTTACAGTTGGAAATACCGTTCCTCGCAGCATTTTCCTTTGCAGCCTCAACCGCTTCTTCGACAATCTCCACGCCAACCACCTGCTTCGCCACCGGAGCCAGTACCTGACTGATCGTTCCGGTTCCGCTGAAGAGATCGAACACGGTCATATCATGGATATCGCCAATGTACTCTCGCACCGTCTCATAGAGCACTTCCGCGCCGCGCGTGTTAGGCTGGAAGAAGGAGAAAGGAGTGATCTTAAAGTCCAGTCCGAGCAGTTTCTCGTAGAAGAAGTCCTGCCCGTACAGGATCCTCGTCTCATCGCTCTTGACCACATCAGACAGTGAATCGTTGAGGATGTGCAGGATGCCCACGATCTTCCCGTCCAGATCCAGTTTCAGCAGTTCGTCCACCAGAGGGTGCAGATCATGCTCTTCCTGAGTAGTAGTCACCAGATTCACAAGGATCTCTCCTGTTGTATCACCGCGCCTTACAAGGAGATGGCGCAGATATCCTGTATGCTGCATTTTCTTATAATAACTTACATTTCTCTCCCGGAAATACTCAAGTACAGAGACTAGGATCCTGTTCATATCTTCATGGACAAGACGGCAGTCTGAAGCTGTCAGGACGTCGTATGTACTCCCCTTTTTATGAAGTCCCAGAGAGAGCGGTCCGTCCTTATACTCATCCCCAAAAGAGAATTCCATCTTATTGCGGTAACCGAATTCTTTCGGGCTCGCTTTCACTCCCTCGAACACATACTCTCCGTTTACTGCTTCATCCATGAGGCGGCGGATCTGTCCCTCTTTCATCTTCATCTGCTCTTCATAAGGCATCGTCTGGTACATGCATCCGCCGCAGGCGGGAAAGATGCTGCAGACAGGCTCTCTCGTCTCAAGCGGCGACTTCTCCAGCACTTCGAGCAGACGTCCCTCTGCATTGCCACGTTTGAATTTGTTGATCACAAATCTTACTTTCTGACCGGGTATTCCGTTTTTTACCGTCACATACTTTTCCTCTTCCGGGACATATACAATTCCTTTATTCGGGAAATCCACCCTCTCAATGATCCCTTCAAATATTTGTCCTTTTTTCATACAAATCTCCATTCTTCCACAGTAAAAGAGGCAGGGTGCAGTGTTCCTGCATCCCGCCTTCTTTTTCTGTTTACTGTTCTATTTCATTTTACCGGTCTTACACCTGATCGTCTTCGCTGAAATAATCATCAAAATCATCATCGAAGTCATCTTCAAAGTCTTCCAGATAATCCGGTGTGAAGAAACGATATACTGCATATGCGATCGCTGCTACTGCTGCAACTGCCCCGATGATAGCCAGTACCCAGATCACTGTATTTTTCTGTTTTTCCGCCTCGTTCTTGTGGAGAAGCTCACTTAATTTTGATTCAGCAATAAGCTCTTCTACTTTGCTCATAATACACGTCCTTTCCCTGTCCCTGAGACAGTGCTTACTTTCTAATTATTATAACACCAACATTTTCAGATTACTACTAATTTATTAAATTTTCACTAGTTTTGCAAACATGGCAAACATTTTCCTCACGCCTGCCGTATCAAATTCTACGGTAACTTCAAAGTCACGTCCGCCTTCTTTGATATCGAGGACAGTTCCTTCACCGAACTTCACATGACGGACACGGTCGCCCACGCCGTAAGACAGCTTGTCGCTCTTCTGTGCCGTAAGCTGGCTGCCTTTCGTCAATGCTGTAAAGGGCTTTTTCCCCGCAGCGCCATATGCTTTTCCGAAGCTTCCGCCTCTGCCTGTCCCTGCAAATGCGCCACCCCCGATGCCGTCTGCATTTCCGAAACCAGAATCGCCGGAATATGTATTTCCTGCACCGCCTGCCCTTTCCGCGCTGCTCCTGCCTGTATCCAGCAGTTCCGGCGGGATCTCGCTGATAAAGCGGGAAATCCTGTTGTACTGCGTCTCTCCGCGCACCATGCGTTTTCGCGCGCAGGTCAGGGTCAGCTTCTGCTCTGCCCGGGTGATCCCTACATAGCAGAGCCTGCGCTCTTCTTCCAGTTCCTCCGGATCATCCCCCGTGATCGTCATATAGCTCGGAAACAGTCCATCCTCCACTCCCGCAAGGTATACATGAGGGAATTCCAATCCTTTTGCGCTGTGCAGTGTCATGAGCACCACATAGTCCTGATCTTCTTCAAGGCTGTCAATATCCGCTACCAGAGCCACTTCCTCAAGAAAGCCGCTCAGCGTTGCTTTCTCGTCCCGGTCTTCACAGTCCTCTTCATAAGCTGCCGCTTTATTTAAGAGTTCTTCGATATTCTGGAGACGGCTCTCTGCGTCTATCTCGTCGTCCGCCTCGAGATTCTGTGTGTAGCCGGTCATATCAAGGATCTCATTTAACAGATCCGTCAGGCTCTCTTTCTCCGCCTGCCCTTTGAAATACTCGATCAGCGCCGCAAATGAATTCAGCTTCGCCGCGCTGCGCCCCGCTCCCGGGATCATCTCCGGTGCGAGCAGTGCATCGTAGAAACTGATTCCGCGCGCATCCGCCGCTTCCTGAATTCGGTTGATCGTTGTAAGTCCGATTCCTCTCTTCGGCACATTGATGATCCTGCGCACCGCCAGATCATCCTGCCCGTTGTCCACAGTCTTTAAGTAAGCCAGAATATCCTTGATCTCCCTGCGGGCGTAAAAGTTAATGCCGCCCACGATCTTATATGGAATATTCATGGCAATGAATTTTTCCTCCAGAAGACGAGACTGCGCGTTTGTCCGGTACAGCACGGCGCTGTCATTGTAGGACGCCCCGTCGCGTACTTCTTTTTTAATGTCCTCCGCGATAAATTCCGCCTCATCATATGCCGTGTCGAACTGTTTTAAGCAGATCTTCTGCCCCTCGCCGTTGGCTGTCCAGAGCGTCTTGTCTTTGCGGCCTTTGTTGTTGCTGATCACACCGTTGGCGGCATTGAGGATATTTTCCGTGGAACGGTAATTCTGTTCCAGTTTGATCACTTTGGCGTCCGGATATTCTTTCTCGAAATCGAGGATATTCCTGATATTCGCCCCGCGGAACTTATAGATCGACTGGTCATCATCGCCGACCACACAGAGATTCCTGTATTTGCCGGCCAGCAGGCTGACAAGCTTAAACTGCACGGTATTCGTATCCTGATACTCATCTACCATGATATAGCGGAAACGTTCCTGATAATTCTCGCGCACATCCGGCTGCGTCTGGAGAAGCTGCACTGTCTTCACCAGAAGATCGTCAAAATCAAGGGCATTGTTCGCCTTGAGCTGAGCCTCATATTCACGATATACTTTTGCGATCTTAAGCTGCGCAAAATCTCCCCCTGCATTCATTTCAAATTCTTCCGGCAGGATCATCTCGTTTTTCGCAGATGAAATTACAGAGAGCAGCATTCTTTCTTTAAACTGCTTCGTGTCTATGTCAACCTTTTTACACACGGCTTTCATCAGAGTCTTCTGATCATCTGTATCGTAGATTGTAAACCGGTTGTCATATCCGAGCCGGTCGATAAATCTTCGCAGGATACGCACGCACATAGAATGGAAGGTACTCACCCAGATGCTCTCTGAGCCAAAGCCCACCAGATCATCCACTCTCTGCCGCATCTCGCCTGCCGCTTTATTGGTAAATGTGATTGCAAGGATATTCCACGGGTTCACTCCCATCTCCTCGATCAGGTAAGCGATACGGTGGGTCAGCACCCTCGTCTTCCCCGATCCGGCGCCCGCCAGGATCAGAAGAGGGCCGTCCGTGTGCAGTACAGCCTCTCTCTGAGGTTCGTTTAATGTATCATATATGCTCATATGCCGCTCCTTATTCTATAGTTATTCACTTTCATGAAGTTTTCTTCTTCCACAAATATTTCCGATATTCTGTTCCCTGCCGGGAACAGCTGTAACCGTAATTATAATATAGTTAAAAGATTCCTGTCAATGAGTGCCATTTTCAAAGTAGCACTTGTCATCCGGTTTTCGATACTATATAATGAAGTCACTGGGGTGATAATATGACTATTGATACAAATGATATACTGAACAGCATACTGGAGAGTCTCGACCATGTAGATTATATCCGTCCGGAAGAGATTCCGAATATAGACTTATACATGGATCAGGTCACTACATTTATGGATGACCATTTTTCATCCACAAAGCGTTACAGCGACGACAAGATACTGACCAAAACGATGATTAATAACTATACAAAGAACAATCTTCTTCCGCCGTCTGTCAAAAAGAAGTATTCACGGGAGCATATGCTTCTTTTGATCCTGATCTATTATTTCAAGAATATCCTTTCGATCAGGGATATCGAGACCGTCCTGAAACCGCTCCGCGAGAAATATTTTTCCGGAGACGACATGATACAGCTCTCCGACATCTACAAAGAAGTCTGCGAGATGGAGAAGTCCCGTATCGAGCCTATGAAAGCCTCTGTACAGGAAGCCTATGAAAAGTCCCGTTCTGCATTTGCGGATATGCCGGAAGGGGAGGATCAGGAGAAGCTGAAGCTTTTTGCATTTATCTGCAGTCTCAGCTTCGATGTATATTTGAAAAAAATGATGATCGAAAAAATCATTGATGAACTCTCCGCAAAGGAAAAAGAAGAATAAAAATAACAGCCGGAATCACATGTAAATCATTGCAATTTCGTGATTGCCGGCTGTTTCCGTATCGTCTTATTCTTCTTTGTCTGTGTCTTCTTTATTGATCCTCTCGAACACCATATCATATCCGTCGTTTCCATAGTTGAGGGAACGGTTCACTCTGCTGATCGTAGCGGTCGAAGCCCCTGTCTTCTCCGCAATCTCCAGATACGTCTTCTGCTCACGGAGCATCTTTGCCACCTCAAAACGCTGTGACAACGAGAGGAGTTCATTGATCGTGCAGATATCTTCAAAAAATATATAGCATTCTTCTTTATTTTTCAGGCTGAGCACGGCTTCAAAAAGACTGTCAACGGCCTCTGTCCTTATTTTCTTACTCATATTAACCTTATCTCCTTTTCAACCGGTAGCATAAAATCTGTCTGAAACATCATCCCTCTGCCGAGGTCCGTGTCTCAGACTGTTATTATATTTTAGCACACTAAACTTTTAAAGTCCACCACTTTATTATGTGAAATTTTTTGCCCATAACAGTTCAGCCATCTGATGACAGGAGACGGATTTATGCTTGCATAAGAATCCGGCGACTGACAGTCAGATGAGCTGAGCGCCTGCTCATGAGCAAAGCAGCGGCGCAGCCGCAGTTAGCACGTCAGGGCGGCTTTGCGAATGGCGCGGGCTGAACTGTTACTTTGACTTCAGCAAGCCATCTGATGAAAAGAGATAGATCTATGCTTGCATAAGAATCCGGCGACTGACAGTCAGATGAGCTGAGCGCCTGCTCATGAGCAAAGCAGCGGCGCAGCCGCAGTTAGCACGTCAGGGCGGCTTTGCGAATGGCGCGGGCTGAACTGTTACTTTGACTTCAGCAAGCCATCTGATGAAAAGAGATAGATTTATGCTTGCATAAGAATCCGGCGACTGGCATTCAGATGAGATGCGCGCCTGTATAAGGATTACAGAGATTTATAGCAGTTCAGATAAGGTTTCAGCTTCTCCATATCCATCGTTACGACCAGTTCTTCAGGGAAATTACAGTAATCAAGAATCTCACTTACATATGAAAAGTTCCCGGCATCTGCATCTACATGCGCGTCACTCCCCGTTGTCACAGGCACTTCATACTGTTTGCACAGGTCGAGCATGGTCAGGATATTCTCCCGTGTCCCTACCCTGCTGCTTGCCGGCCGCATGGAAGAATTATTTATTTCCAGGAGCGTCCCCGTTTCTTTTGCTGTCTTTACAAGGATTTCATAGTCGAACGGAAATCGCCCGTCATCCGGATGACCGATGATATTGACATATGGTTTCTTCATGACTTCTACATAGGCCCTGATATTTTCCTCCGGAGTATGATCTGTCCCGTAACACGGAGTGTGCATGCTGGCCACAACAATATCGAGGTCCCGGCATGTACTCTCCGGAAGATCGATTCCCCCGTCCGGATCCATGATGTTGACTTCCGCTCCCATCAGGAGACGTATGCCGTCGCATTCCCTTGGCACTACGTCAAGATTCTGAAAGTAAAATAGTCCGCATGTTCCCGGCATTTCCGGTGCATGTTCCGTAAGGGCGAGAGCCTTTAATCCTCTCGCTTTTGCCGCTGCCGCCATCTCTTTGATCGTACTGTATGCGTGGCCGCTTGCCAATGTATGTGAATGAGTATCTGCTATAATTTTCATTTTTTTCACCTCACGTTTTTCTCAGAAACAATTCCTGAACATTATAGCATATTTTTTCCAGAATACAATTTTTCAGTCAGGAAAGAATATCTTCAAGATAACGCTCCGTCCTCTGATATCTGACCCCGAATTTGTGCTTGAATAAAAATCAGATGAACGGACTGTCACGACTGAGGTGAAAAATGAAAAATAATAAGAAAAATCAGGAAAAACTTATCGATGATTACGACTACCTTTCCAATGCGGCGTCTTCCACGGATTACACGGGACTGATACCGTCACTTCCGCAAAATGAAGCAGAACTCAAGTCGTACAATGACATCTGCCAGTTTCTCCCGTCGTCAAAATCGCGCCCGAAGCCATCAAAATCACACCCGGATTCGGAGAAATAATTCGACAAAACAGGTCATATATTGCATTTTTTCATTGTTCTTAACCTCTCTTGATGTTATAATGATTTTGTTGTAAATTCTGTTCAACAAAAGAGAGGAGTATAGATTTATGAAGTGTCCAATATGTGGAAAAGAGCTCGAATTGCGGAACAAACAGATTGGCACCAATGAAAACGGTGATCCGATCTTTAACGAATATGCCATCTGCCGCGACTGTAAAAAGCAATGGAATCTCGATAAGCAGCGTGCAAAACGTGCCGCTGCAAAAAAAGCTGCACAGGCAGCTTCCGAAAACAAAGATGCTCCTGTAAAGGAACGGGCACAGACGCACGAAACACCGGTAAAAAAACCAGCTCCAAAAGCGGAAACGCCTGATAAAAAGGCAGTTTTGGAGAAGGAGGGGACCGTAAAAAAAGCAGCCCCGAAGAAGAGTGCTCCGTCCAGAAAACCCGCTTCGAAGCAGGAAGCCGCTGTTAAAAAATCGACAGGTAAGGAAGAAGAACAGGTAAGAAAACCAGCTCCAAAACGGCGTCCGAGACCTGATGCAGAAGATTCCGACAAGCCCGCGAAAAAGCCTGTTAAGAAAAGACGTACAGAAGATTCTGAACCGGCAGAGGAAAAACGTTACAGCAATATTCCGCCGGAAAAAGTACGGACTAAACGTGAAAAAGCAGCCCGCAAGAGCTATGGGGATATGCTGGAAACCGGTACGATAGATAAGAAAGCCGTAAAGAAGAAAAAGAAACAGTTAGAGGATGAGACGAGCGAAATCAGAAGGAACACACAGAATAAGAAATATGAAGCAGAAGTCGATGAATATGATGATGACGAATATTACGATGATGTACCCAGATTCCGTCCAATGCGTATTATCCTTGGTATACTTTCCCTTGCAGCATTCGGTTACCTCATTTACAGAGGATTTGTAACCGGTCTCGCTGATACAACAGAGGGTGGGGCCGTATCTTCCGGCATGACATTTGTGATACTTGCGCTCTGCATGCTCGTATCCGCCCTGCTCTACTTCATCATGCAGAAGAAAAACACGGTACTCGCGTTCATTCTTCCGATGATATTCTATCTGGGTGCTGCGGTATTTGCATTTATCCAGAGAGGAGATGATCTGCAGCTGCTCATAGCAGCGATTGCAGCCGCTGTATTAGCCGTTATTTCTCTCATTCTCGCTATCACTTCCCGTGGAGGCGGTTATGATGATGAAGACGATTATGATGATGCTTTTGAAGATGACTATGCAGATGATGATTACGACGAATAAGCACATAACTGAATATCGGTACGGAATATAACAAACCAGGATGCCGCAGGACTGCGGCATCTTTTTTTGTAAAGGCGGCAGGTCAAATCCAGGGATCCTACGAGCTTTTCCCACTGGTCACAAACTTGGAATATACCCTTTTGCATTTCCGGTGACCGCGCACGTTTTCTGATTTTTCCACATATATTGTAAGGAATTTATTAAATATTTATCGCGGAGGAATTATGAAAAAGCGCATTATTGCATGTCTGACCGCTGTTGTCCTCTGTCTCTGCCTGTTTGCCGGATGCTCACAGAAAACAGAGACAGAATCTCCTGTATCGGAAGAGGATGCCACAGAGAAGAATACAGCAGAACAGGCAGAAGAACCGGAACTGACTCCGGTCACACTAAATGAAGTTGCTCACTCAATCTTCTACGCACCTATGTATGTAGCGATCGAAGAAGGTTATTTTGAGGAGGAAGGAATTGACCTCGAACTCGTATGCGGGTTTGGGGATAACATGTTAGGCATAGACGCCCTCAAAAAACCGCGTATTTGCGTTGCATAGAAACATTTTATTTCTTGCATTTTGCACAACGATTTTTCGTCAAATTATACAACGAGATGATACAATTTTCCACCCCGGAGTTGATGGCTCCGGGGTAAATTATTAATACGTCAGATTACTGATATTGAAGGCAGTGTTCAGGCTGTCTCCCAGAACCACACGGGATCCCTTGATCTCGATCACCTTGTAATATTTTTTCGTAACAGACGAGATCAGCTTCACGCCGTCATACGAAACAGCCGTCTTCGGTTTCGCTTTCATCCCGACTTTCAGGGTCTTCTTTGCTGTTCCGGAAGATTTCACGCCGAGCATCTCATTGACCCTGTTCTGGATTGTATTATAGTTATATCCGGCCGCCTCAAGCTTTTTCTTCCGGTCATCGCCATTCCCCCACTTGCCTGCAATAACCTCTTTTGCGATCGTATCTGTAGATTTTTTACCGGTACTTGCTGCCGATTTGGATTCATCCGGCTTGGACGCACTTTCCGATCCGGATGCTTTAATACCAAATATACTCAGGATCCCTTTTGCAATGTCGTCCATCTGTCCGTTAAATATCTTAACATCCTGTGCATTGGTGATGAATCCGCATTCAAGCAGGCGGTAGGGATATCCTTTTGCGGCGGCCCGTTTCGGGTTTGCCAGATCACTGCGTTTTACAATTGTACTTGCTCTGCCCGGAAGAATATCAGAAATAAATTCCGCCAGTGCTTTGTCATATTTGTCCGGATCATATGTGGAATTAATGATAACGTGGCCGCCGCGGGCAGAGGATGCGGACGCCCCGTCCATATGCAGCTCTACAATCTGCCAGTCTTTTGAGATGTTCAGGGAGCTGATCAGGTTATCCTTATACCAGTCCCGGCTCGTATCCCCGACTGTAACATTGTCGCCGCCGTACGCTTTTATCTTCTTTGCAAGGGCCCTGACTCTTTCATATTCCTTGTACCCGTTTCCGGATGCTCCCGGATCTCCGTCTCCATGTCCTGCAATAATAAAAATGTGTGCCATATTCTACTCCTTTCCGTTGCGACGTCGCAACACAAACAGGACGGTTGCCCGCCCTTTGATCTACTCTGTTTTCTGAACCTGCTTAATGATCTGATTCACATATGTGCTTAACCCGGCCACTAATATTCCCTGTACAATCGCTGTAAATATCGCCATTGCGATATTCTGACCGGAATCAAGCGGGCAGGTGGCAACCACCCAGACAGCGCAGATCACAATACCGGCTGCCCCCAGAATAATCGGGATGTACTTATCCGGTATAGCCTGAGCCTTTTTCAGGCCGACTCCGACAAAATACAGCACAACTGCAACAACAATCAGTTCCGGTTTTACATAGTTCATAATCTGTTCCATAGTCATTCCTCCATATCATGCGCCTGTTTATTCAGGTGCTTTTCAATCTTATTAATTGCTTCTGTCACCGGACCATTACAGCCCTGTTCCTTGAGTCCTTTCAGGCAGGCGAGAAGCCCGTAGGTGATCAGACACTGTTCTTCATTAATCTTCCGGATATCCTCTTCATGGGTTTTGCGTATCTTTTCGGTCTTCTCCTCAAGTTCTTCCGGCTTTTTGAAGAATTTATACGCCGCGATCAGCACTCCTCCGATCACTCCCAGCGCACCGATCAGGCTGCCTGCCGTGATAATTGTCCCTATGCTTATGTACACGGGTTCTACCTCCATACTATTTTATGCATAAAAATAAGACCGGTTACGGTCTGTCTCTGATGCCCATATTCTCACCTGCCTTTATGCGTCCTCCCAGTCAGCCGGGTATTCCTCCGGGCTGAAATTGGTATCCCTCAGACACTTTTTAACTGTTCCGTCCGTCCAGATCATATACTCACCAACGTGATATATTCCAGATGTCCCCGTTTCCGGTTTCTCCCACGGAAGTGCATACTCTTTTTTACGGGAATGCCACGCCGACCAAAGGGCCCGGTTTTTAATTGTCCAATCGTCTCCGGTATTTGTGATACTATCATGTGCGACAATACATTCGTACGGATATCCAGTATCAGGATCGGTCCGCACATCACCAACAACATAGTTTCCACGCTTCCACACTGGGAACAGCGCCATACACTGAATCCCCAGCGTCTTATCATCGCTTTCTGCGATCTGCGCAAGCACCGCCTGCGTCTGAATTTCCTGCAGGGCGACTGTCGGATCTGGCTGTGCTGGTTTCAGTTCCCACGACTGGACAATCTTATTTTCCTGCTCTGTCCAGCTGGGGACTGCCTGCTGGGTCTGGGTGGATACCGCAGGAGCTTCGGATGTTTCTACGTCCTTGTATCCCTGTCCCCGGAGTACATCATCACCTGGGTTGAATATCGTCTTTCCGTCTATGATTATTTTCCTCGGAGCGTAACTGAGTGCTCCATCAATTAACTTTGCTAACATAACGCCTCCTGTTTTATCTCCCCCATATTTCTATCGTTCCGCTGTAAATCTGATAATCTTGAATTTTACTCTGTGTAATAGATATTTTATTTGCCACACCTATACCAGTATTTTTCTCCCCCATAACTGTTTGCGGGTTTGTAAATGCTAACGTTTCATAATCAAATGATACACAGTTTTCGCACCATCGGTTTCCCTTATGTTCAAGTGAAATTTCTCTGTGCCTTATCCCGCTTTCTTGTTTCACATTATGATTCACGCTCATATATGCGTCATTTATTTGGATGCTGTATCCCATAGTTTGATTAGATAGCAGATTATCGTCACAAATAAAGAACTCTGTACACCCATTGCAGTCAAAATCAAATTTTGATGTTCCGAGATCCTCTTCTGAAAAAGTTTTTGTTCCTATTAACTTCCATTCTTTCATTTCTTCACCTCCGCTACTCTCCATCATTGCCCGTCGCCTTAGAAGTGACATAACATCACCTCCGGGACTCGACAGGTTATTCCGGTCAGGTTACAATTCTGTGTGCTGTGCTGTGCTGTGCTGTGCTGTGCTGTGCTGTGCTGTGCTGTGCTGTGCTGTGCTGTGCTGTGCTGTGCTGTGCTGTGCTGTGCTGTGCTGTGCTGTGCTGTGCTGTGCTGTGCTGTGCTGTAAGCTGCTGCGTCAAGAGCATAAACACCTCATTCTGAGTCATTGGCTGTTTGTTTTTCTGTTTTTGATAATCTTCGTACGCAGCCATCACCGCAGCTTCCTCTTCTTCACTTAGAGCTAAAATTGCTCCGTTTTCAAATTTGAACATTTAATTTCCTCCAATATGAAAAATGAATACTATACGCCATAAACTCTTCTCAAAACAAAATGGTTATTATTCCAAGTTGCACCCGCACCTGAAATATTACTTGTTGAATTATTTTCATTCCCACTTATAGTAACGTTGTCACTCTCAAAATATAAATATTTCCATCCAAGCCAGTTATTTGTACCGACAAGAAGAAAAGAATATCCACCTCTATTTTGGTCTAATTGCTGTTTTGGAAGAAAATTAGTGTTCCACTGATAATCATATGCCTGCCCATCCTCATAGGCACTCCACATGAGAACTATTCCGTTTGGAAAATCAAGCCATGATTTCGGCAACTTGATCGACTGGGTCGCGTTCATATAAAGCACGCCTTCCCACAATAGTTCCTGTGTATCATCCTGGTTTACATGTCTTTTCCATGTACTCCATGCACCATTATAATAATATCGATGGTATATCGATCCGTTGCTGTTATACGGAATAGCACACTGTGCTCTGTTTGCGCCTACCGATTTTTCTTCATAAAACATCGTGTGAATATACATATAGCCCGTGTTGGGTGTATTCACATTTGTCATGATAAGGCTTTCCAGAGTTGTGTTCGGATCCAGGATATCTTCCGCCGTGAAATTCACATTTGCGCAGCCGTTAGAGAATACCGTATTGAACTGATCCCTGAACCCGATCCGGCTTGCCGGTCCGCCAATCCTAACTCCATTCCCCCCTGAAAGAAAGTCTATGATATATTTCATCGCGGGCAGTACGATCGAGTAAGTTGCATTTCCCTTTGCGTCTGTGACGACAATCTGAATATCATAATCGTATTCCGTATCTAATGCATTGTTTCCAACAACTTTGCTCACCGTGCCGCTCGTAGCTGCACCCCCGGATACTGCTGTCACTGAACTCCACCCCGTATCGGTTGGTCTTTTCCACTGTATTACTACGCTCGCGAGCCCACCGCTGTTTACTGCATCTATCTGCCAGTTAAATACGACTTTTGCATACTGGCCGTCCTCCGCAAGCGTTCCGGATGCAGTGCATCTGTCTGCTGCAAGCCCTGTAACGATCGGCTCAGAGTACGCAAGCTCCCATATCGCATATAACGTGATTGCTGAATTTCCTGTATAGTCCGCGCCTGGAGCATACGCTACCGTAGTCGATGCTGCGGAAGTTCCCCAACCAAGGAAGTTATAGTTTGTCCGCGTCGGCTTCGCAGTGGATAATTTGAGCGTCACACCATAAGTTTTCGTCTGATTCGCAGGAGCGCCAGTGCCGCCGTTTGCATCATACTTAACCGTATATGTATTGGCTTTCCATATTGCGTACAGGGTGTCTGAAGCATTTGCCGTATAATTCGCGCCAGCTGCATACACGACACTTCCGGTCGCTGATGTCCCCCACCCTTGAAACGTATATCCCGTCCGGGTTGGTTTTGTCGTAGACAGTTTTAATGTTTTCCCATATGTTTTCGTCTGCTTACCGGGCGCGCCAGATCCGCCATTTGCGTTATATGTGATCGTATATGTCTTAGTTGGTATGGTGCAGATTGCAGTTGAACCGCTGATCTGGGATTTATATGTCTGTGACGCCGTGTACTGAGCAGAAGCGGTCGATCCAAGCGTAAATTTGGCTCCGTACGCCACGTTCTTGGTATATGTACTGGAAGTACCATAGGTTCCGGTTCCGTTGATACTGAACGTTTTTCCCCAGGATGATGTCAGATTTGAACCATAAAAGTTTCCAGTTGTTACCTGAACGTAAAATTTATAACTGACTTTATAGTAACCATTATTCTGATCAGCATAGGAATATTCACAGACAACCCTAAATTTAGAGTTCGCTGTGCCAACTGTATTGCCGTATATTTTTGCCATTTAATCAATTCCCTTCTGTCCATCGCAACCCCATGTTGCCGTTTTGACGTTTTTTCCATATAAAACCTGATCCTGCGCCCACTTTCATTTCATCTGTCACGACGGAGCTCTGATTATAAAACTGCCGGTTTGTAATGTATGCGATTTTAACTCCGTCCTGTACAAAATCAATCGACTCATTTGTGATCCGAAGCTTGAAAGGGCTATCCTGCTTTCCCAGTTCGATACACGGGTTTCCCTTATCATCTGTAGACATTGTGACATATGCAGTTTTTTTCGTGATATCATCAACAAGAGAATCCAGATTTGAAATAGTCGCATCAATACCTTCGATATCATCTCTTTGCTTGTCCAGTTCATCACGGGCGGTTTCGAGTCGGGATAACACAGAACTCATATTGAACTGCCATCCGACATCTGTCTGCTCCATCATTGTTTCGCCGTTTTCTCCAACAATCAACGTCGATAACGCGTCGGAAAGCTGTTCGACTTCTGATCTCGTCTCGGATATCTGGGATTCATTCTCTGCCGCTAGATCATACGCCCCGTCAGCAGATGTCTGTGCATTTTCCGCTGTCTCCTTCACAGCGCTGACAGTAGATGTTATTCCTTCCGCTTCCAACTGGATTGCCGCATCCGTCTGCTCCTTCGTATAATATCCGCCAAGAGTCTCCTCGACTTCCGTTTTGGTTGCTGCAAGGGCAATCGCTTCTGCGTTCTGCGTGATTTTCGTCTCCGCATTGGTAACCCTTACCGCCAACGCGTCAACTGCCTCCTGCGCCTGGTCTGCCGCCGCCTGAGCGTTATCCGCCGCAGTCTGGGCTTCCTGAGCCGCAGTATTCGCAGCGTCTGCAGTCTTCTGCGCCGTTTCTGCATTACTTTTTGCCGTATCCGCCGCACTCTGTGCGTTTGCGGCTTCTTTCGCGGCCTGATCCGCGGCCTCCTGAGCTGCTGTTACTGCCGCCTGTGCGGCCGCCACCTCCTCTTCTGTCGCACCCACTCTTGATGTGACATCTGCAAGGTTCTGCTGTGCTTCTGCGAGATCCTCTGCTGCCTGTGCTGCTTTTGCATCAGCATCATCGGCGGCCTGTTGTGCCTGCGCCGCTGTCTGGGCAGCCGTATCTGCTGCGGCCTGCGCCGCTGCCGCATTCGTTTTCGCTGTATTTGCCGTGTTCTGGGCGGCATTTGCCACATCCTGCGCCGCCTGTGCCAGTTCCTGGGCGGCCTGGGCATCCCCTTTTGCCTCGTCTGCTACTTTCTGCGCCGCATTTGCCTTTGACGCCGCATCATTAGCCGCTGTCTGCGCTTCCTGTGCTGCAGTGGCAGCATTGTCAGCTTTTGTCTGGGCGGTTGCTGCAGAATTCACAGCAGCTTCAGCGTCTGCCTGTGCTTTGTCTGCTGCGGCCTGTGCTGTATCCACAGCCTCCTGCGCTGCTGCGATCTCCTCTTCTGTGGCATCCACGCGGGACTGCACTGTTGCAAGATCCGCTTTCGCCGCTTCCAGATCGTTCTTCGCTTTATCCGCTACATCCTGTGCCGTCTGGGCGGCCTCTTTTGCTGTGTCAGCCTCGCCCTGCGCATTTTGGGCAGCAAGAGCCGCATGATCTGCCGCCGTCTGTGCAGCAGCCGCGTCCGCACTTGCCTGATCTGCTTTTTCCTGCGCGGAACTTGCCGTACTTTGTGCAGCGGCCGCCTGATCCGCGGCATTGTTCGCTGTCTCGTCTATCGTCTCTACCTTTGAGGCAGTACTGCTGATCTGCGCGGCGTTCTGCTCAATCTGTGTCTGGAGAGCTGCTTCTGCTTCTGTCAGATCAGATTTTCTTGCATATTCGGCCTGCATCGTATTGGAAAGCGTTGTCAGGTTCTCCCCCAGCGCATCGATTTCATTCTGCGCGGTCTGGGCGTCCTGCTTCGCCGCCTCTGCGGTAGTCTTCGCTTCCCCGGCTTCTGCCACTGCCGCGGCCGCTGTACTTTTCGCTGCATCTGCATTCGTTACTGCCGATTCTGCCGTTGCCTGTGCAGCCGCGGCTTCCTCTTTCGCTTCGGCTGCATCATCTGCCGCATCCGCAGCCGACTGGGCAGCCTGATCTGCTTTCTGCCCGGCTGTCTCTGCTGCCTGATACGCCTGGCCTGCCGCCGCCTGCGCATTGTCCACTGTCTCCTGAAGCCCCTGCACACTCTCTTCTACGGTTACGACTGCACTCTGGGCAGCATCTGCAGCCTGCTGTGCGGCCTCCGCCGATATCTGTGCAGTATCCGCAGCCTGCTGAGCTTCTTCCGCGGCATGTTGAGCTTCTTCTGCATCCTCCACGGCGCCATCTGCTGCTTCCTGCGCGGTATCCGCGGTCTGCTTTGCGGTCTCGGCAATCTTCTCTGCCCTCTCAGCAGATAACGACGTCTTCGCAAACTGCTCCGCAAGCTCCAACACTTTCTGCGATATACCTGCCGGCTTGATCAGAAACTCTCCGAGCGTCGCTTCATTCTTATCGTTCCACGCGGACGACTCCAGTTTCAGTACCCGCGCGGAAGCATACAGCTCACCGGCATCGTCGACGATATCCACCCTGTCGCCGATCCGGACATTGTCTGGCAGCTTCGCGATCTCAACTTCGTAGTTCACCTCGATGTCACAAAGTTTCTTCAATTCCGTGACCGCGCGCGAGCACAGCTCGGATTGCGAAGTTGTATCATAGCTGTACGTCTTTACGATATACCCGCTGTTGTCATTCAGCTTATTCGGTTCTTTATTCCAGATATACCGGCTCCATTTCTGGTTGGCTTTTCTGGAATACAGCCGTGTTCCGGAAACAAAGAAGTCTCCGTCGTCATACTTATAGCCTTTCAGGGTGATCGGGTCTTCCGCATCTTCCGGAGTGCCGCCGGTCACCTCAAGGCCGGTTGCCAGATTCGCGATCGATTTCTTTGTAACGATATTATCGATATCATAATTCAAGCGCAGCTGGATCCCGAGATCCTTGCCGCGCTTTTTGTAGATATTGATATACTTATGCGTTACCTCAAGCCCCTTGACGTCAAAACTGTAAGAGATCTCACAATCAAACTGCGTCGCCACGCTCTGCAGCCGCTCCGTTACTGTCGATTCGCCGTCCCAGCTCAATTTCCTTGACAGAGACGCAGCCTCGTTGATACCGATCTCGAATCCTGAATCATATGCGAATTTATCAACATACGTGCTGATCGGATATGCCTTATCAGCCTCGTATGCTCCGACCACTTCGTTCAGGAGATCCAGGCCCGCATCTTCCGCGTAGACATATACTTCCTGATTCTTGGTATTTGCTTCTGACTCGATGATTGTATAAAACTCACATTCATCGCCGTTCTTCCGGAGTATATAATTCCCGACAGCCGCGCAGGATTCGACCTGCTTCCTGTTTTCTGCTGTATACTGCACGTAGCCGTCGAACACTGCGACGCCGGTCTCTATCTCCTCGGTCTTCAGGTCGTCTTTTACCAGGATCCCGTCCGGGAGCCTCGTGCTCGCCTGTCCGAGTATATTAAATTTCCGGTCTGCAAAATAAAGTATCACAGGAACACCTCCCGGTATCTCACCTTAAACTGCGGCGCGTGTGCCGGATCGACCCATTCCGAATATGCAAGTCCGATCTGGTTCAGTCCCGGAGTCAGGACAAAATCTTCCCAGTCATTCCCCAGGGCGCCGAGTGTTGGTGTCTCTACCCCGTTCAGACGGACAGTAGCCGTTTTACAGTCTGCTTCGACCACATCGTCCGCGCTGAATTTGTTCGGGATATCCCGCAAGGTATTGCAGTTATTCTTAACGAATTTCGCCCAATACAGTCCGTTATAGGACAGAGCCGCCGACGTGGAATACTGCTCGAGCATAAATGTGATCTTCGCAGCTTTCACATCCTGGATGTCATCGTCAGTAAATGTGTTTGCCGTGCCGCCAATATTGAACGTGATCTTGTTTCCGACCTTTTGGATCGTGGATGTCTTAACAGATGACTCTTTCGAGCCAAAACTCTTGTTGTTATACGACAGATCCACACTTCCTGTCTTGACCATCTTCCCGTTTACATAATAGTCAACACTCGCCGACTTTCCGGAAGTGCTTTTCCGGATCCGAACACCGGCGATAACATTCCCTGCGCTGTCTGATACCTGCGCCTGGAACGCCCCCAACTGTTTTGAATCACTGCTTCCATTCCCGATGCACATCTTCTGTTTATAGGTAAGTGAAAAGTTCGCAGCTCCTGCTTCCCCGGATGCATCAGCGCCTATTGTTCTTGAAATACTGGGACCGTGGTACTTTCCGTTCGCCGATCCGTAACCGGATGGGGCCAGATAATATGTCTCCGGTACATCTGCAACATAATCGCTGATCGCCAGGTTCGAGCATGCAGTTTCGCCCAGGATTCCGGCCGATCCATAGGAATCTGTCCGGGACACCTTGAACTTGATCCCTGTCAGGCTCTTCGTCCCCGCTGAAAGTCCGCTCACCGTAAACGACAGGTTTACTGTATGCCCCGTCTTCCCACGCCAGTGCGCCGATGTCTTCTTAAGCGTGACGTCGTGCCACGATCCACCCATGTAGATACTCGCTTTCAGCCCGTATCCGTTCCCAAAATACGATGACGACGTCTTAAGGGACGCGGTGATCGTCACGGTCACTTTGACCGTGCTCGCCGTTCTTCCCGATGTTTTCGCTTTGACCGTATAATAGAACTTAGGAGCGCTCTGGCTTGTCTGCTTGTTGTTCAACAAGGTCCCGGATGTCGATTTCGGGTTCGCAGGCACCGCGTAAGACGCCACCTTCATCGCCATGCTCCCGGTCTGGACAATCCCCTCCGGCAGTACATTCCCGCCGTTCGCTGTCCACAGAGCTTTCGCCGCACTCCCCCACGCAGACGAAGACATGAACTTCTGATTGATCAGCGTCTGGGACTTCTTGTATGCCGTCTCTGCATCTGCTTCATCCGGATCCCCAAGTTGTATGATCTTCTCGTCTTCCGTAAAGAACGCAACATACCCGCAGTCTCCGCTCCCCGTAAGCTGCTCCACAGTCTCCCCGTCATCCGACGCCTCGTCCTCACTGTAAAAAGACGCTTCCAAGGTCGGATATGATTTGTACGTCCCGTTGTAATCGATCAGGACGCTCCCTTCATCCAGTGACGGCTCCGCCTCATACTCCACGACCGAATATTTGAACGGATCCGCACAGTAGAAATTGATCTCACCGATCACGGAATTCCTTCCGGGATCCACTTCTCCAAGCTCCTCCGGAGTCCCGGTAAAGTACTTGTCTGGTTCATCCGCAAAGATCAGTTCCGCATCTTTCGTGTTCAGCAGCCCGCCGAGCTGATTATATTTTTCGCGGAATTCCTCGGCTGATCCCGCGATCAGCTGATAAGCGACCGTGATCATCCTTGCCGGATACCGCCGGCTCTTCAGCTTTGCGCCGTCACTGACTCCGACTTCATATGATTCCAGTTCCTGCGACATAGCCTCGCGCCCGGATACATACAGGGTCCGGTAACCGTCTATCATATTTTCGATATACTCGCCGTTTATCTGCAGGGCCTCGGCAGGCAGTTTCCTGCCCGCCTGAACCTCATTTACATCTATAAAATCGTACATGCTGTCACCGTCTCCTATACTCTGCCGTGTTTCCTGTCGTCTCTCACCTGCCGCCTGTCCAGCTCGTCTTCCATGTATTCAGCGGATGCCTTCGCAATTTCGCGCCCTTCAAGGTTTACAGGCACTTCGATCCGGATATACCGGGCACGGCCGTAATCGTAATCATCGTTCAGATCCATTGTTCCACCTGATGTACTGTATGCCAGATTGAACGTAGGTATGGAAACATCGGGAATGCTGATCAATTCAATTGCCGCTCTCTTGGCATCCCGCACTTTCGACAGGATACCATTTACCCAGCCTTGTCCCCAGAAAGTTCCGGATTCTTCCGACACCTTCGAGGGGCTATGAATTTTCGCTTTCGCACGGATTGCAGCGTCTGCCGCCGCTGCCAGTTGCGCCGCTACACTTTGTACAGTTCCGAGAGCAGAGCGCATACCGTTGGCAAGCCCTTGGCCGATATAGGCACCGCTGCTATATGCACTGCCTTGCACGGACCTGAATGCAGATATGATCGAGTTCCCCGTACTCCTTGCAATAGAAACCGCCTTGCTTTTCCCGGAATTCAGCCCTGAGTTAAATTTATTCATGGCCGAGTTAATAGTGTTCGACAGCTTATCAGTTCCCGACTTCACGCCAGAGTTTACCGCGTCTCCAATTGCTTTCCCTGCAGACTTTGCCTTTCCCTTCGCGTTTGTAAAGGAGCTGATAAACAAATTCACTGCAGATTTTGCCTTGCTTCCCAGTGCATCCAATCCACAGCCTTTCTCCTCTGTTCCTCTTCATATGCTGCTTTGCGCTTCTGGATTTCGGATAACCTCTGCCCCTCCTGTATCGCTGTAGTCAGATTCAACGACTTCTTATAGACTTCCATAGCCTCAAAGCTAAACTCAGGAAGATTATTTATTGTCGTCACATCATTTCCGATCTGATACATGCACGTTTTCATCTGATCTTCGACCCGGCTCATTGAAACCGAAGCGTTCAGCCACTTTTCATCCCAGATCTTCTCAAGAGTCACAAACGGCTGAAACCCGATAGTGCGGAACAGATTCTCAATCTCTTTGCGCTTGTCGTTCCGGCACTTCTCTTCCACCTCTTTAATCTGGCTATCGATCAGCCGGATCGGTTCGTCGATCAAAGCAGTTAATTCCTTAACCTGTCTTTCAAACTTCTCATAAGGCTCCATACACTGCTTTTTCACCTTTTTGCACTCATCCTCAAAGGCGGTTCTCAGTTTGTTCAGTTTTGCCCGATCCTTTTTTGCGTCCTGAATTGTTTCTGCAGTAAATGCGAGAGACTTATATTCCTGCATTTTCTCTGAGATCTCTGCTTTCAGCTCTTCATTATTCCAGCGAATCTCCTTTATAAATCCGCCTTCCTGTGGGCTTATAATCTTTAATTCCATCATTTCCTCCTTTTATATTTCCGGAAGTATCAGCGGCGGCTTTCTGCCGCTTACCACGTACTTCCAAAATTTCTGTTCTTCCCGAAGCAACATATTCAGATCCTCTTTCACTTCAGATCGCTCTATGAAATAGTGCTTTTCCGTTGTCCGTTTTTCTCCGCCCCAGTCTGTATTCAGATGGGCACGGAGTACTACAAACTCATAACCTGTCACAAGCAGGTAATGCAGGACCTGTATATAGTAGTTATCCGGGATCCTGTCATTCCATTTCTCCCGCTGCATCGACTGCAGGATATTGGTTGTCTTAATCTCCAGAATGCCGCGGCGGCCATCTGGATCAGTCAGTTCTCCGTCAAGTGAAGCCTGCATAAATGGATACTGGATGCTCTGCAGGATCCGGAACTCATGATGCTCTACCTGATACTCCGGATAATCCAGCTTAAATAGTTCCCGGATTGGAGCCTCTGCCAGCTTCCCATAGATCACGCAGGGCTTGTCCGAGATATCTTCCGGGATTCTCCTACCAATCTTCTCCTCAAAGAGATCGATATTACTCTTATACGGGTTCATCCCGACAATAGCACTGGCATCACTGCCGCCGATCCCGTTCATTCGCCCCTTCAGCCAGGCCGCCTCATCTGGGAAATCAAATATTTTATATGGCTCCATAATTCCTCCTATTCGATGATCACATAGGACAGGTCTGTTCCTCTAACATGTTCCTCGGCTATCTTTACCACATTTTCGTATTCCCTGGAACTGCATTCTGAGGTTCCGTCAGAATACCGGATCAGCCAGATATGTATCATATCTCCCCGCTGCACGGATCATCCTCCTTTATCCAGTTACCGGAATAGAACCACCCGACCAACATCTCGCGAAATTCCCGTTGATCTTCCGGCGTGCCGTGAAGAGATCTCTCCAGAGCGTAATCAAAAGCCTGTTCTTCCTCGACCACCGTGTCCTTTTCCGGCCCGATTCCTATGTACATTCGCACCTCCTTGTGCTATGATTAAGTTGGTTAGTTACCTGAGTGCCCGAGCTTGCCGGCTCATGTGGGCGCTCATTCTTTTTCTGGTCTCCTGAGGGCGAGTATCTCGCTGATCTGAGCTGCCGTAAATACTGTCTCTGGCGGCATCCCGTCAAAAAATCCCGCTATAAGCGCGGTTCGCGGGATCTCGTCATCCCTCCCTGGATATCTTTCAAGGTCCTCTTTCAGCCATCCGTACCACCACTTGAATTTTTCATCCGTCAACTCTCTCACCTCCTCTCAGATCGGCCCTGCCTGCAGCATGTAGATAATCACTGACTGGATCACATTCAGCAGTAACGACACTGCAGCCGTAATCTCGATGCCACGGATCGCCCTGTTGCGCTTTTTCCTGATCGACGCCGGCTCACGTTTCAGCTCAGCAGCCGGCATCAGGCTTGTCTACTCAACAGATATAAGATCCAGCTCCGGGATCAGTTCTCTCATATCACTCATGTTCTCACCTCCTCTCTCCCGCCTACGCGGGTTTCTCTATCGTATATTCAATTGTTACTCCCTCCTGCTCTGCCAGGAGGCTGATCAGCACTTCCATGATCTTTTCGATATTCACATGCACCACCTCTCTAAAATGTATGCGCCCCTGATTGTCCGTGTTTCATCTAAAATGAGTCCTGTTTATTGGACACCTAATCTGTTACCCTACTCAAGGAAGTACTCGATAGATACTCCGAAGTAGTCGGCTATTTTTACAAGTTTTTCTAATTTAGGTTTACTTCTCCCTGATTTCCATTCGGAGAATGTAGATTTAGGAATACCTGTATCCATAGATACCCGATAATCAGTTACTCCGGCTTTATCACGTAGTTCCTCATATTTTTTGTACATTAAAATATGTTTCCTCCTTTCCGAACTTAATATTGATTTTAGTTCGGAAATCAGTTATAATCTCCTTAGGGATATATTGTTAGGATAATTCGTACTGATTTCTGAACTTTATGGCTATATCATAGTACAGTTATCTGTATTTGTCAAGCGCTTTTTGTACAGAAATCCGAATTATTTCAAAGAAAGGAGTATTATGGCTAAAAGTGCATATGAGCGTTACTGCGAAATAAGAGATAAATGCGAATTAAAGGATTCTGATGTAGCCAAAGGAGCAGGAATTACAAAATCTACTTTTTCAGATTGGAAAGCCGGAAGATATACGCCTAAACAGGATAAGATGCAAAAGATATCCGATTATCTGGGTGTATCAGTAGAATATCTTATGACAGGTGAAGAAAAGGAAGGCGGTGAGAAATATTATTTAAACGAAGAAACCGCTGAAATGGCGCAGGCCCTTTTTGAAAACAAAGACCTTCGTGTGCTGTTCGATGCGGCAAAAGACGCCTCGCCAGAAGATTTAAAAACAACTTATGATATGCTCATGGCATTAAAGAGGAAAGAACGTGGAGAAAATGACTTTTGATTATCAGGTATTCTTCATGGATGGAATGACTGTCAATGAAGCGATAACTGAAAACGAAGATGGATCCTTCACCATCTTCATCAACAGTAATCTATGCGATAGTAAACGATTAAAAGCTATCAACCATGCGATCCGTCACATTACAGGGCGGGATTTTGAAAAGGCAGACGTGCAGCAAATTGAATCATCTGCGCATTCATAAAAAAGTGGTGTTTCTCGGAGGGAAAGAGGAAATTATGGGATTTTTTGATTTGTTTAAAAGACAAAAGCCAGTTGATCTTGCGACGCTTCAAAGGGATTTAGAGATAGCAAACGACTGCGCTCAGTTAATAGAAAATACTGTAAATCCTGAAACCTTTTTTAGTCGATATGATTTATATATGGAAAAGCTCGCTGTGTTAGCAGAAGCTCAGGCATCCCATCGGGTAAAGGTCAAAGGGGATAATCTTATTCAAAAATACGAAAGAATGAATACAGATGAACAAAAGGCCGAAACAATAAATGCTTTTATTGATAGGGTGTGGTATGATACCTGCCAAAAAGCTGATAAGTTGAAAACCGAAAAGGGGAAAGAAAATAGATATAAAAAATTTTTTGATACTATGAGCCAATATGAAGGTGCTATGCCAGATATTTGTATACGCCATTATAAACATCTTGTTCCTATAAAAATTTATTCAGAAGAGATTTGTGAACAGATTTTACGCCAAAAAGATTCCATTAAAAAGAATGGATTTTCGCACTATGAATATATAGCTTGTTCAAATTCTTGTCCAAAATGTAAAGCATTAGATGGCAAAATTTTTCCACTCTCGCAACTTCGTCCCGGATTAAATGCACCTCCGATGTGCGAACATTGCCGTTGCTCTATTTCGGCGCATACAGGCGAAAGTGAAGAAGATTATCAAAATTGGCTTAATAGTTTTTAAGCTATAACCGCTACGGCGTTTATATAGTGGTGTTTCTCGGGGAAAGAGAGGAAGAGATGTCTAAAGAATTTACAAAAGATGATGTCATACAAAACAAAAAAGAGGCTATAAAAACATTAAATAAAATGCTTGAATCTTTTATTAATGATCCCGCTGAAAAGCATTTAAAGAAAGCTCATCTTCTTTCTTACTGGATAAAAGATTATGTTCGCATGATTAATTTTGAAGAAAAATTTGAGCCTGCACGCAATATAGCATATAAGCGTGGGAATATTGTTAAAATTCAATTCGGTTTTAATATCGGAAGCGAATATGGCGGATTACACTATGGAATTGTTTTGGATAACAAAAATGCCCGCAATTCTCCAGTTGTTACTGTTATTCCGCTTACATCAGCACGGGAAAACCGCGAACTTCATCCGAATAGTGTAGACTTGGGAAATGACATTTATCGATTATTAAAACTCAAATACGATACCATAGATAAATCATTAAAAGAAGAGCAGCGCGAAGTTGAAGAAACGATTTCTCTCTTTGACTCGATGATGGCCCTTACAAACAAATCCATCCAGGATTTGGAAAAATGCGAAGCGGGAACAGACGAATTTGATCAGAAGCTTATTGTCGCAAAAGGGCATCTGGAAAGTGTAAAGAAACTCCGATTAACCTGGGAAGAAAAAAGTCGCCATAATAAAGAGCAGCAAGAATACCTTGATAAAATAGGGATTGAAATTTCTCGAATGAAGGAAGGCAGCGTTGCTCTTATAAATCAGATTACCACAATAAGCAAAATGCGTATTTTTGATCCAAGGAATTTAAAAGGAGTATTAGCCGGAATTTCTTTGTCAGAAGAAAACATGGAAAAAATCAATGAAAAAATGAAAGAATTATATATTTTTTAAGAAAAGTATTTTGGAAATCCTGAATATTTTCATTGACTACGAGCATAATATGAACTATAATAGACTAACAGAAAAGAGAAATTCTTTTCTAAATATCGCCCTTGGGGCATCAAAGAAGACATTAGTCTATTATGTGAAGACCTCGTAGCAATACGGGGTCTTTTACGTTATATAAAAACCGCTCGGTACTGGTAATACCGAGCGACAAATGACTACATTCCCGAAGGTTGATGCAGTACGTTCCGAGAATATTGTATCATCTTCGGGCAGTCGAGACAATCCAGAACATGAGTTCACAGTCTGGCTGTTATTTTTGTATCTATTTTTCATACAAATGAATAAGGGAGATGATATCATGTCTGAAAAACTCAAGCGCTGCGCAATCTACATCCGTGTCTCGACTTCTGAACAGATGATGCATGGTAAATCCCTTGAAGCGCAGAAAGAATACCTAGCACGCTATGCAAAAGATCACGGAATGATCCCGGTCGGAGTCTATGCAGATGAAGGGAAAACCGCGCGAAAGGAGCTGAAGAAGCGCAAGGCAATCCATGCTCTTCTGGAAGATGTCAAAGTCGGAAAGATCGATGTGATCCTCTTCTGGCGTCTGGATCGATGGTTCCGTAACATGTCCGACTTCTATAAAGTCCAAGATATACTGGATGAATATGGCGTGTACTGGATATCTGCTTCAGAACCGGGAATAAACATGGAAACCCGAGACGGCCGACTGCAGCTTAATGTTGTGCTGTCGATCGGCCAGAATGAGGTGGATACCACATCTGAGCGTATCAAATTTGTAAATGAAGCGTCCATCCGGCAGGGGAAAGTCATATTCGGTGACTGCAATATGCCCCGGGGATACAAAGTGGGAATCGTAGACGGGAAGAAGTGTATGGTCAAAAATCCGGAACAGGAAGAGATGGTAAATGCATTCTATGATTATTTTGAAAAACATCAGGCCAAACAGGCAACACTCCGGTATATGCAGCGAAACTACGATCCTGCATTCTCTTACAGTATGCTTCGGACAATGCTGTCCAGTGAGTTTTACAAAGGTACTTACCGAGGGATTCCATACTGCCCTGCTTACGTTTCAGAAGAGCGTTGGGCTCGACTGCAACAGATCAGTAAGAGGAATGCGAAGCAAACGCCATCCGGAAGAATCTATTATTTTTCGAGCATGATCAGATGTCCGGTATGCGGTCAAATCTTATGCGGTACAGGCTGCAAATCAGTTGTAAATCGGAAAACGGGGGAAAAGAGGGATTACTGTTATTACAGATGCAATCGGGCGATGATCGACCGGATCTGTACGAATAGACACCGTCTCAGCCAGAATCTGATCGAGAGCTATCTGCTTGATAATCTGGAGCATGAATTTAATGCATACAAGATTCGCGTGGAGGATATTAAAAAGCGAAAAATGAAAGAACGTCCGAAAGCCCGGACGGAAAAGCAGATCGACAAAGAAATGGAGCGCCTGAACATTCTGTTCCAGAAAGGACGTATAGACTGGGATTATTACAGTAATGAATACGATTCACTGGAAGAGGAGAAAAGACAGCTCGCGGCCATTATTCCAGAGCCGGAGCAGGATTACACATTCATCAAAGAACTTCTACAGAAAGATTGTCGGTCAATATACAACTCTCTCAGTCCGGAAAACCGGCGTGCTTTCTGGAGGAACACAATCCGGCAGATCCATTTGAAGTCGGATTATACCATTGATTTTGTTGACTTTATTTAAGCTGTCTATGCCTAAGTTGCGAGCTCCGTTTGGCGCAGACAAAACAATGACCGCCGTCATCTCCGGCGAAGCAGACATAGGATTTATGGGATCGGAGGCTTCCATCTACACCTATGCCGAAGGCGCCACAGACTATGTCGTCAACTTCGCACAGCTCACCCAGCGTGCCGGGAACTTCCTTGTAGCAAGGGAAGAAATGCCGGACTTCAAATGGGAAGATCTGAAAGGCCATGTCGTGCTTGGCGGACGAAAAGGCGGTATGCCGGAAATGGTATTTGAGTATATCCTGAAAGAGAACGGCATCGATCCTGAGACAGATCTTGAGATCAACCAGAACATTGACTTTGGATCCACCGCTGCCGCATTTGCGGAGGGTCAGGGAGATTTTACGGTTGAGTTTGAACCAGGAGCCACAACACTTGAATCCGAGGGCGAAGGCTATGTAGTCGCTTCCCTTGGCGAGGACAGCGGATATGTTCCCTACACAGCCTTCAGTGCAAAGAAAAGCTACATCGATGAAAATCCTGACATCATCCAGGGATTTACCAATGCCCTCCAGAAAGGGATGGATTATGTCCAGGTCCACACCCCTGATGAAATCGCCTCTATTATAGAACCGCAGTTCCCAGAGACAGATCTTGAGACGATCACTACAATCGTAACGCGCTATTACGAGCAGGACACATGGAAAAGCAACCTGATCTTTGAGCAGAGCAGCTTTGATCTTCTCCAGGATATCCTTGAGAGCGCCGGGGAACTGGAAGGACGCGTACCATATGATGATCTCGTGACGACACAGTTTGCAGCAATCGCAGCTCAGTGATATAATACACTGAGACAGATAATAATCCCGGGCTGGCGCTGTCACTGTACAGTTCCGGTCCGGGTATTACAGAATCTGATATCACGAGAAAGGATAATCGATATATTATGATAGATAAAAGGCTTGTACCATACGGCGGATTAAAAAAGGAACCATTCTCCGGCAGCCATCACGGCATGAGATATTTTATGAACGGGGATGATGGAAAGAGCAGTACTACATTTACAGTATGGGTATATCCGGAACCGTGGTGCTTTGAGCAGACCCCTGACGAAGAGAAAGAAAGCGCTACTTTTCCGCTCTCTGACGAAGGTATGGATCAGGCAGTTGACTGGTTGAAAGAGCGCTATGAAACAGAGAAAGAGCGGTGGACAAAAGCCTCCCAGAATATGATGCATATTACCTGAACCGTGGTCTTTGATACCGCTCTTTCACAAGTTTATTATCTTTTAAGATTCTTTAAGTTTTCTTCCATATATTGTCACAATGGATTCACATTTCCCTGTTATTCTTAAAACATGAAAACAAAGAAGACAATGGCTGTATGGCCGGCTGTTCGTATGGCCATTGGACTTCGCCTAAAAATTACAGCTTTTAAAAGGCGTTCCTATATATCGTTCCCGGATTTCCTGTCCGGGAATATTTTTTTGAGGTCAACCTTAACAATGTAATAATACATAGCAATCAACAGAACCGATGCAAGCACCCATGCTGCAGGACTGGCAAGACACACCCCCGGATAGCTCTTCTGCCCTGCCGCTATCACCGCGACAACGCCTCTTCCGATCAGTTCAGCTACCCCCGCCATCATCGGGAGCAGTCCATATCCCAGTCCCTGGATTCCGTTCCTGTAAATATTAACGATTGCAAGGGGAATAAAGAATAT
>NZ_VMSO01000039.1 GCF_008691045.1 Mediterraneibacter catenae | reverse complement strand
CGTGGATACGTGAATTGTCTGTGCTGTATCAATCTGTTTTGTGCTGTTTTTTAATTATGAGCCTGTACGATAAATCCGGAATTTATACCCCTCTTTTGAACAGCCAGAACGAATACACTGCCGGCACTCCCGCGCAGATCACTACGATCACGATGAGCGCGGCGAGGGTTCCGTAATCGCCCATTACGCTGCCGAGAAAGCCTGTGATGATCAGGAGAAATCCTCCCAGTATAAACATTTTTCCGCCCAGCCTGTGGGTGCGGTTCCAGTTCTCTGTACTGTTCAGCGTCCAGGGTACCCGGATGCCGACGGTAAAGTTCTGCTGCAGTTTCGGCATATAGTTGCCTAAGATGACGAACAGGATACCGATAAGTATGGAGACGATGATTCCTACATTTATTTCCATGCCAAGGGCGACCCCGTAAGTAATGACATTTACGATAAGCGACATGACCGGAATGACCCAGAGCACCAGTGTGAGCGGTTTTTTGTGGATATTGCGCCTCTTAGGGTCATTAAGGGTGATAAATGAGACAAACAGTTGCAGTATGGCAAGGATACATGGCATGCCGAATACGGCAAATGTTTTTCCAGAGTATCCGTCCGCCTGTCCGTCTGCGCCCCAGTGTGTGGCAATTTGTTCCGGAAGACGATTCCATACAATGAGTCCGAACAGGATCGGCAGCAGTGTGATCAGTGTTGTAATGATAATTGTAATCTTATATTTTTTTACATTCTCCATCGTTTACTTCTCTCCTTTCAGATCTGACAGCCAGACCATGACTTCCTCAAGCACGGTCAGATTTAATTCATAATAGATAAAATTCTTTTCCCGCGTCTCCCGGATCAGATCGGCTTTTTTCAGGATCTTCAGGTGATAGGAGACGGTTGCCTGTGTCATATCAAAGTTTGAAGCTATATCTCCGGCAGAGAGTCTGCCATTTTTCAGAAGCTCCAGTATTTCACGGCGTACCGGGTCGGATAAAGCTTTAAATGTCTCGGCAAAACTCAATTGACCACTTCCTTCCCAAACTATTTAGAAAAGTTTCTAAATACTATATAGCACTACAGTGAAAAGAAGTCAATAAGATCTTTAAAATTGGCTGAACTATTCCTGTAAAGATTTCATCTGGAATCCCAACCAATCATATGCTATGATATATCCAAAGCATTAATACATTCCAGCATGTTTTTATTTCGAAAAGGTATTTCGCCATTTCATCATTTCTAACTACATTCAGGAAAATCTCAATGCTTTTATTCCCAATTGATATAGCGGAGAGGTTTTCAGAATGGAAGAAAGGATGAAGCAGCCTCTCTGTACTACAACAGAAAGAGGAGGCTAATATATGGCAAATGAAACAACTGTAAACAGAACCTTTAAATCTACTGTGTTTATCATGGTATTCGAAGACAAGAAAAACCTGTTGGAACTGTACAATGCGATGACAGGAGACTGTCTCTTTATGAGCATCAGTCCACGTACAATCCGAACCTTCCGCTGCGTTTCCTTATCTATATATCTCAGCTTTATGCGGGAATGACGAGGAACGAGAACCTGTACGGAACAAAGGTCGTGCAGATTCCGCCGCCGGAGTTTGTTATCTTCTACAATGGGGAAAAAGATATGCCGGAGGAGACGCCCCTGAGGCTGTCGGATATGTACAGGTTGAAGGTGGAGGAGCCGAAACTGCAGCTGGAAGCAGTGATGCTCAATATTTCAGGATCAAATAACAGCAGGCTCAAGGAGGCGTGCAGGACGCTTAAGGATTACGCTGTATACACGGATAAGATCCGCCTGTATTCAAAAGAGCAGCCACTAGTGGAAGCAGTGGAGAGGGCAATTGACGAGTGTATTGCGGAAGACGTCCTGAAGGATTTCCTGACGAAGCACAGGGCGGAGGCGAAAGCGATGAGTATTTTTGAATATGATCAGGAGAAACATATCAGACAGGAACGGGAAGAGGCCTGGGAGGAGGGTCAGGCCTCCGGGTTGAAGCTTGCGGAGACAATTTTCAGGCTCTTCCGTGAGGGAAAAACTATAGAGGAGATATCAGCTTGTTGCGATCTCTCAGCAGAACAGATAAGAGGACTGCTCGGGCAGGAAAAGTAATACAACGAAAGGCAATAGTTTGGCTTTGATATTCTATTAAGTAAAGTGTATCAGTAAACACATTCAGACAGTAACTCCGGGAGGCACATCAGATATGGAAAAATGGTTCATCACTATGAAGAAAGCGGATTTTAATGAGATTGCGGAGAAATATCACATCTCCCCGATCCTTGCAAGGCTGATCCGCAACAGGGATATTATCGGGGATGAAGCTGTTGATTTCTATCTGAACGGAACGATCGCGGATCTCTATGACGGAATGCTGATGAAGGATATGGACCGGGCAGTAGAGATCCTGTCTGAAAAGATCCGGGAGGAGAAGCGCATCCGTGTGATCGGGGACTACGATATAGACGGAGTAAATGCCACATATATTCTCCAGCAGGGGCTGTCTGAACTTGGAGCGGATGTGGACACAGATATCCCGGACCGGATCAAGGACGGGTATGGACTAAATATCGATCTGATCGACCGGGCAATCGATGACGGGATCGATACGATCATCACCTGTGACAACGGGATCGCTGCGGCAGAGGAAATTGCTTATGGAAAAGAAAACGGTCTTACGATCGTAGTGACGGACCACCACGAAGTGCCGTATGTGCAGATAAATGAAGAGAAAGAATATATCCTTCCCCGGGCGGATGCGGTCGTTGATCCTCACCGGGCAGACTGTGAGTATCCGTTTAAGGGTTTGTGCGGCGCGGCGGTGACATATAAACTGGTCGAAGCGCTTTATAACGTGATGCAGAGAGATCCGGAAGACGTGGATTACCTCATGGAAAATGTGGCGATCGCGACGGTTGGAGATGTGATGGATCTGACCGGAGAGAACCGTATTTTTGTGAAACAGGGGCTGGAGATGCTCAAACGTACACAGAATCCGGGGCTTAAAGCGCTGATCGAATGTACGGGCGTTGATGTGGATCGGCTGAATGCCTACCATATCGGATTTGTTCTCGGACCCTGCATCAATGCCAGCGGGCGGCTGGATACGGCAAAACGGGCGCTGGAACTACTCAATGCGCGTACCAGACGGGATGCGGTTATGCTGGCGGAGGACTTAAAAGCGTTGAATGACAGCCGGAAAGAGATGACCGAGCGGGGTGTAGAGGAAGCTGTCCGGATGATCGAGAGCACTTCTCTGAAAGATGACCGTGTGCTGGTTGTCTATCTGCCTGACTGCCACGAGAGTATTGCGGGTATCATTGCAGGACGGATCCGGGAGAAATATTACAAGCCTGTATTTGTGCTCACCAGAGCCGAAGAGGGAGTGAAAGGCTCCGGACGATCCATCGAGACGTACGACATGTTTGCGCAGATGTGTAAGTGCAGGGCGCTGTTTACAAAATTCGGCGGACATAAGCTGGCGGCCGGCCTGTCACTCGAAGAGGAGAATGTAGAGCGTTTTCGGGAGACGATCAATGAACTGTGCGAATTGAGCGATGATGATCTGCAGGAAAAGGTGTCCATCGATATGCGTCTGCCGTTCCCTTACATCACGGAACAGCTTGTAAATGAACTGGAACTTCTGGAACCCTTTGGCAAAGGGAACCCCAAGCCGTTGTTCGCGGAGAAGGACCTGAGAGTTATCAGTCCGCGTATTTTCGGGAAGAATAGAAATGTGCTCAAATGCAGGCTGCAGGATCAGCAGGGATATCAGATGGAGGCTGTGCACTTTGGAGATGTGGAAGACTGCCTTCGGGCGATGGAGCAGAAGAATTTCATGTCGTTTACATATTATCCGACAATCAACGAATACATGGGAAGGCGGACATTGCAGCTTACGCTTGTGAATTATCAGTAGAAAAATGTTTGAAAATCGACAAAATAGTGCTATACTATGAATATTATAGAGTTATAGGGGATGCCCCGCAGTTACAGAGGCATCCTTTTTATTTAGAGATATTATACTTATAGATAAAACGTGACAGTGCAAGGGGGTAGTGATATGGCGGGAACTCTTGAATATGAACAGCTTAATAAGAATCTTGAGGTCGTGGACGGCCATGCGGTAAAGGCTCCCGAGGATTATCAGGACCCGGAACAGCTGTATCAGGCGCTGGTGGCAAGAGTGAGAAAGTACCATCCTTCAACGGATATTTCGATGATCGAGAAGGCATACAGGATCGCGAAAGAAGCGCATAAAGATCAGGTGCGTAAATCAGGGGAGCCGTATATTATTCATCCCTTATGGGTGGGAATTATCCTTGCGGATCTTGAGATGGATAAGGAAACGATTGTTGCGGGCATGCTGCATGACGCAGTGGAAGATACTGCAATGACGCTGGATGATATTACGAAAGAATTCGGCGAGGAAGTTGCTCTCCTCGTGGACGGCGTCACGAAGCTGGGACAGCTCAGTTACTCCCAGGATAAGCTTGAAGTACAGGCTGAGAATCTGCGCAAGATGTTCCTCGCCATGGCAAAGGATATCCGGGTGATTATTATCAAACTTGCAGACCGGCTTCACAATATGCGCACGCTGGAGTTTATGACTCCGGCAAAACAGCAGGAGAAAGCCCGCGAGACGATGGACATTTACGCGCCTATTGCGCAGAGGCTCGGTATTTCCAAGATCAAGACAGAACTCGATGATCTGTCTTTGAAATACTGGAAGCCGGATGTTTACTATCAGCTTGTAAAAGACCTGAACGAGCGAAAGACAGAGCGGGAAGAATTCGTCCAGCAGATTGTTGCGGAAGTGTCAAAGCATATGAAGAATGCCCACATCAAGGCAAAAGTTTACGGACGTGTGAAGCATTTTTTCAGCATATATAAAAAGATGGTAAACCAGAACAAGACACTGGATCAGGTATACGATCTGTTTGCGGTGCGCATCATCGTCGATTCGGTAAAAGACTGTTATGGAGCGCTGGGCGTGATCCACGAGATGTATACCCCCATTCCGGGACGGTTTAAAGATTACATTGCCATGCCGAAGCCGAACATGTACCAGTCGCTGCATACAACGCTTATGGGACCGTCCGGACAGCCTTTTGAGATCCAGATCCGTACCGAGGAAATGCACAAGACAGCCGAATACGGTATCGCGGCTCACTGGAAATACAAGGAAGGATCGGATGCGGCAAAGAGTATGGCGTCCCAGGAGGCAAAGCTCAACTGGCTGCGCCAGATCCTTGAGTGGCAGAGAGACATGTCCGACAATCGGGAGTTCTTAAGTCTGCTGAAAGGCGATCTGGACCTGTTTGCAGAAGACGTCTACTGCTTTACGCCAAACGGCGATGTAAAGAACCTGCCGAACGGCTCCACGCCGGTGGATTTCGCATACGCGATCCACAGCGCGGTCGGCAATAAGATGGTCGGGGCCAGAGTAAACGGAAAGCTTGTAAATATTGATTATAAGATCCAGAACGGCGACAGGATAGAGATCCTTACATCCCAGAACTCAAAGGGACCGAGCCGTGACTGGCTTAACATTGTCAAGAGTACACAGGCAAAGAATAAGATCAATCAGTGGTTCAAGAAAGAATTTAAAGAAGACAATATTATCCGGGGGAAAGAGCTGATCAGTTCCTATTGCCGCAGCAAGAGTATCGACCTGCTCAATATCCTGAAACCAAAATACCAGCAGATTGTACAGAAGAAATATGGTTTCCGTGACTGGGATGCAGTGCTTGCGGCCATCGGACACGGCGGATTGAAGGAAGGCCAGGTAGTAAACCGGCTGCAGGAAGAGTACGAGAAAGAGCATAAAAAGGAAATCACGGACGAGACGATTCTGGAGAAGATTTCAGAGGCAAACCGGCAGAAAGTCCACATAGCAAGATCTAAGAGCGGCATTGTGGTCAAGGGAATCAACGATATGGCAGTCCGTTTCTCAAAGTGCTGCAATCCGGTGCCCGGAGATGAGATCGTCGGTTTTGTCACCCGCGGAAGAGGAATGTCTATCCACCGGACGGACTGTGTGAATATGCTTCATCTCTCCGATGCCGAGCGGGAGAGACTGATCGACGCCGAGTGGGAGGATACATCTGATACAGAGGGCGGAGGACAGTATCTTGCCGAACTCAAGATGTATGCCGACGACAGACAGGGGCTTCTGATGGACGTGACGAAAGTTTTCACGGAAGAGAAGATTGATGTGAAGTCCGTCAATATCCGCACGAGCAAGAAGGGAACGGCCACTCTGGATATGGGATTTATCGTTCAGGGGCGCGAGCAGCTTGAAGTGGTGATCAAGAAGCTTCGACAGATCGAGAGCGTGATCGATATTGAGAGGACGACGGGCTGACAGACCGGAACAGGAGATTGTGAAGATGAAGATAGAAAGATTTGTACTTGGTCCGGTGGGGACGAACTGCTACATCGTCAGAAATGAAGATACGATGGAGTGCTTCATAGTGGATATGGCGGCCTGTCCTCCGGAACTGGTAAGCCACATAAAAAATGCTGGAATGACAGTGAGAGCGGTACTGCTCACTCACGGACATTTTGACCATATTATGGGACTCGACCGTTTTCTGGAAGAGTTTCCTGTCCCGGTCTATGCATGCGGAGCGGAAAAAGAGCTTCTTGAAAACGCGCAGATGAATTCGTCCTCAGGGATGCTCGGACAGCCGTATACATTTACCGGAGCGCAGTTTGTCAAGGACGGAGATCTGCTGCAGATTGCGGGAATGAAGATTCAGGTGATCCAGACGCCGGGACATACGATCGGCGGATGTTGTTATTACATCGCAGAGGAAAAAGTACTGTTCAGCGGAGACACGCTCTTTCGGGCGTCAGTGGGACGTACAGATCTGCCCACGGGAAGCATGGGCGCGCTGGTGCGCTCTGTTAAGGACAGGATTCTTGTGCTTCCGGATGAGACAAGGGTGTATCCGGGGCATATGGAAGAGACAACAGTAGGATATGAGAAGAAATATAATCCGTTCCTGTAGCAGGGATGCTGCAGAGTAATATCGGGGAAATGAGACGGGATAACAATGATCGGGATATCGAGTAAAAAAAATAAGTATACCTATAATGCATATCACATTGTGAAATCATTTTTTCCGGGC
Organism: Mediterraneibacter catenae; assembly: GCF_008691045.1. GTDB lineage: Bacteria > Bacillota > Clostridia > Lachnospirales > Lachnospiraceae > Mediterraneibacter > Mediterraneibacter ornithocaccae. The sequence continues at coordinate 4,550 of NZ_VMSO01000039.1, read as the reverse complement.
GAGGAGATCATACAGAAAGTAGAGGAAAAGCAGGAACCTCTTATGGCAGTCAGGCTGCCGGGAGGCTCTTGCTTTTCCCTTGCACCGGAAGAGGTGGATGCAGTGCTTGAAGGACAGAAGTTCTTCTCCGAAGAGGAGAGAGAGCAGGCTGTGAAGAAGGAAGTGACCAGGCGGCTGTACCTGTATCTGACAGAAGAGACGGGGAGGACGCTCGCGTGGGGTACGCTGACCGGAGTGCGCCCTACGAAGATCCCCATGGAGCAGCTGGAGGGCGGCGCTTCGGAAGAAGAGGCGGCACGTTTTATGATGAAGAAATACTGTGTGAGTCCGGAGAAAGCTTCTCTTGCGGCAGAGGTTGCCTCACGGGAGAATGCACTCCTGTCCAGACTGGACTGCGAAAAAGGATTCAGTCTGTATGTGGGAATTCCTTTCTGCCCAAGTGTATGTTCTTACTGTTCCTTCAGTTCATCGCCAATCGGACAGTGGAAAGACCGGGTGGACGCTTACCTTGATGCACTGATCAGGGAGATCCGCTATATCGGCTCAAGGGCGGAGGGGAGAGTTCCGGACACGGTCTATATCGGCGGGGGAACCCCTACTACGCTTGAACCGGAGCAGCTGAAGCGGCTGCTTGACACGGTCACGGAGTGCTTTGACCTTTCCAACGTGCTGGAATTTACTGTGGAGGCGGGCAGGCCGGACAGCATAACGGAAGAGAAACTTTCGGTGATCAGAGAGTACCCTGTGAGCCGTATTTCCGTTAATCCGCAGACCATGCAGCAGAAGACGCTGGATCTGGTGGGCAGGCGCCATACGGTAGAGCAGACCGTGGCAGCATTTGAGCTGGCACGAAGGCTTGGATTTGACAATATCAATATGGACCTGATCGCCGGACTTCCCGGCGAGACGGTGGAGGATATGGAAGACACTCTCCGCCAGGTTGAAGCGCTGCATCCCGACAGCCTGACTGTCCATGCCCTCGCGATCAAGCGCGCGGCAAGGTTCGGACAGGAGGGGCGTACGGCAGATCTCCACGCGGAGATATCGGGGATGGTTGAGAAGGCATACGAGAGTGCCCGCAGGATGGGACTGCTTCCCTATTATCTGTACCGTCAGAAGAATATTGCCGGGAATTTTGAAAATGTGGGCTATGCAGAACTTGACAAAGCCGGAATATACAATATACTGATTATGGAAGAAAAACAGACCATCCTTGCCGCGGGAGCGGGAGCATCTACAAAGATCCTGCTGCAAAACCCGATCATAAAGGATGGGGGAAAAGAAGTGAATCTGGTCCGCGCGGAAAATGTAAAGAGCATCAACGATTACATCGCGCGGATCGATGAAATGATAGAACGAAAAGGAGAATGGTTATGGCGCTGAAGAAGAAACCGGTCACGGGCATGAAGGACATGATGCCGTCCGAAATGGAGGTCAGGGATTATGTCATCGGCCTTATCAAGGACACATATAAGACATTCGGATTCTCATCCATAGAGACTCCCTGCGTAGAACACATCGAAAATCTGTGCAGCAAGCAGGGCGGAGATAATGAGAAGCTGATCTTCAAGATTTTAAAGAGAGGCGAGAAACTGAAAATCGACGAGGCAAAGGAAGAGGCTGATCTTGTGGACGGCGGTCTGCGCTATGACCTGACCGTGCCGCTCTCCCGCTACTATGCAAACCATGCAAATGAGCTGCCGGCTCCTTTTAAGGCGCTGCAGATGGGAAATGTATGGCGCGCGGACAGACCCCAGAGAGGGCGTTTCCGCCAGTTTATGCAGTGTGATATCGATATTCTGGGCGAGCCGTCCAACCTGGCGGAGATCGAACTGATCCTGGCGACAACGACGCTCCTCGGGAAACTGGATTTCCACAACTTTACTATCCGCATCAACGACAGAAGGTTCTTAAAGGCGATGGCTGCTTACAGCGGCTTCAAAGAGGAAGATTACGACAATGTATTCATTACGCTCGACAAGATGGACAAGATCGGACTGGACGGCGTGGCTGCAGAACTGAAGGAGAACGGATATGCGGAAGAATCGGTTGAAAAGTATCTTGATCTTTTTAAAGAGATTACGGGCGATGTTGAGGGCGTCCGCATGTGTAAGGAGAAATTACAGGGCTATCTTGCGCCTGAGGCGGCGGATGGGCTGGAAATGATCATCAGCTGTGTGGAGCAGGAGAAGGAAGCGGACTTCCGCATGAAGTTCGATCCTACGCTCGTACGCGGCATGTCCTACTACACCGGAACGATCTTCGAGATCTCTATGGATGAGTTCGGCGGATCAGTGGGCGGCGGCGGCCGTTATGACAAGATGATCGGCAAATTTACCGGACAGGATACGCCTGCGGTGGGATTCTCTATCGGGTTTGAGCGTATCGTTATGCTGCTTCTCGAGCGCGGATATCAGGTGCCGACGAGCAGACCGAAGAAAGCATATCTGCTGGAGAAGAAAATTTCCAGAGAGAAGCTCCTGGAAGTACTCGACCAGGCAAAGGCAGAACGTGCGGCTGGCAACCAGGTCATGATCATGAATATGAAGAAGAACAAGAAATTCCAGAAAGAACAGCTCGCAGAGCAGGGATATACAGATATTACGGAGGTGTACAATGGCTGAATCAATGCAGGGACTTAAAAGGACTCACAGATGCGCGGAACTCTCCGCGGCGAATGTGGGCGAGACTGTGACCATCATGGGATGGGTACAGAAGAACAGAAATAAGGGCGGACTCGTATTTACCGATGTGCGTGACCGCTCAGGAATCATCCAGGTCGTGTGTGAGGAAGGGAAGACAGATGCGGCGCTCATCGAGAAGGCGGCGTCTCTCCGTTCTGAGTATGTGGTTGCCATTGTCGGGGAAGTGGCAAAGCGTTCCGGCGCGGTAAATGAGAAGATCGCGACAGGAGAGATCGAGGTGCTCCCGACTGAGCTGCGCATCCTCTCTGAATCCATGACGCCCCCGTTTCAGGTGGAGGAAAATTCCAAGACAAAGGAAGAAGTGCGCTTAAAATACCGTTATCTTGACCTGAGAAGACCGGACCTCCAGAAGAACTTTATCATGAAGAGCCAGGTTATGACACTGACCCGCCAGTTCTTTGCAGACGAGGGATTCCTCGAGGTGGAGACGCCGATGCTCGGCAAGACGACGCCGGAGGGTGCGAGAGACTATCTTGTTCCGAGCCGTGTCCATCCGGGATGCTTCTACGGACTGCCGCAGTCACCGCAGCTCTACAAACAGCTCCTTATGTGCTCCGGTTTCGACCGCTATATCCAGATCGCGAGATGCTTCCGCGACGAGGACCTGCGCGCCGACAGACAGCCGGAATTTACGCAGATCGATATGGAGCTGTCCTTCGTGGATGTTGACGATGTGATCGATGTAAATGAAAGATATCTTGCAAAACTCTTTAAAGAGGTTCTGGATGTGGATGTACAGCTCCCGATCCAGAGAATGACATGGCAGGAGGCTATGGACCGCTTTGGTTCCGATAAGCCGGACCTGCGTTTCGGTATGGAACTGACCGATGTGACGGACGTGGTAAAAGGCTGTGGCTTTGGCGTGTTCACAGGTGCGATCGAGAACAACGGAAGTGTCCGCGGTATTAATGCCAAGGGACAGGGTAGCATGCCGAGAAAGAAGATTGACAAGCTGACTGCATTTGTAAAAGACTACGGTGCAAAAGGCCTTGCTTATATCGCAATTCAGGAGGATGGCACTGTGAAATCTTCATTCGCGAAGTTTATGAGCGAAGAGGAGATGGACGCGCTGATCAAAGCGATGGACGGACAGCCGGGAGATCTGCTCCTGTTTGCTGCCGATAAGAATAAAGTTGTATGGGATTCTCTGGGAGCGCTCCGTGTGGAGCTTGCGAAACAGCTCGATCTGCTTGACAAGAACGAATACCGTTTCGTATGGATCACGGAATTCCCGCAGTTTGAGTGGAGCGATGAGCAGGGACGTTACCTCGCTATGCATCATCCGTTCACGATGCCGATGGAGGAGGACCTGCCGCTTTTGGACAAAGGGGAGCTCGGTAAGATCCGCGCGAAGGCATACGATATCGTCCTCAATGGAAACGAGATCGGCGGTGGAAGTGTCAGAATCCATCAGAATGACATTCAGGAGAAGATGTTCGAGGCGCTCGGATTTACAAAAGAGCAGGCTCACAGCCAGTTCGGTTTCCTCCTTGAAGCATTCAAGTACGGAGTGCCGCCGCACGCAGGACTCGCGTACGGACTGGATCGCCTTGTCATGCTCATGGCAAAACAGGACAGCATTCGCGACGTGATCGCATTCCCGAAGATCAAGGATGCATCCTGCCTGATGACGGAGGCTCCGACTCCGGCCGATGAGAAACAGCTCGAGGAACTGGGGCTTTCTGTTGTGTCAGAGTAATTCCGGATTTATCGTACAGGCTCATAATTGAAAAACAGCACAAAACAGATTGATACAGCACGGACAATTCACGTATCCACGGACGGAGAAAGATTGATTCTGGCTCCGGTTACAGAATATAACAGGAACTAGCAAAGCAGGGTGAT
>NZ_VMSO01000038.1 GCF_008691045.1 Mediterraneibacter catenae | reverse complement strand
ATAATTTTTACATTTTATATAATCTTCGCAACACTTATTTATCGCTTATTCCAATATTATTCTGACTATTTCCAAGTCCTTTTATATATTCCCAGTCTATTGGCTGGCGAAAATGTATGCTATCCATCACACTGTTATCACGATTATAGATTTCCAGATAATCCTCTGTCAGAAAGAAAAATCCGAATTTTTCCAGTTTCCCCGAGATACTTGTTTTATCATCACTGTCCGTTCTTCCGTATCTGTATATCGTAACACTTTTTTCTGCCTTCAGTTTTAAAAGGTAGTCTGTAAGTCTGTTTGTATCGGATATTGATAAATCCTTTTCTGTATCAGAATAACTAAGCGTTGCTGAGGCAATGTGAAAGGTATCAGATTAAATTAAATCCGCCGTATATCCTCTCTCAACAGACAGACCTGTTCTTCCGACAGCAAGTGTACTTAAGAACATAATCACAAAAAGCAAACCTGTTCCTAACCTTTTTGTCTTCTGAGGCATAGCTGCTTTCAGACGATATCTCAGACTCCTGGCAGAAGATGAAAGACATGTAGAAAATCCTCTGGAATCTCCTGCAATTGAAAGCAGAAGCTGCGCATACCGCTTCCTGCCGACATCATCAGCATCTTTGAGTACAATTTCATCACATGACAGTTCCAGATCCTCCTCTCCTTTCTTAACAGCAATCCACACAAGCGGATGAAACCATCCCAATGCAATGCAGAATCTGAGAAAGAATTTTGTATGTGTATCATTTCTCTGAATATGATGCAGTTCATGACTGAAGATCATCTCTAATTCTTCTTCAGTAAATTTTTCTTCAGGCAGGTATGTAATTCTCCTCTTTTTCCTCATCCCCACACTGAGCGGCGTATCAAGCATGGAACAATATCGCAGTTCTACCAGATGTGTATAGTTTATTTTTTTCTGCACTATTTCAAATGTTTCAAATATCAACGGATCATCCACTCTCCGGGAATTTCTTTTCAGATTATATACAAAACGCAGGTGGGAGAAAATCTGACTTCCTAATATCAGTACAAATCCAAGCAGCCAAATGACAGACAGTGAACCAAGTATTTTCCCGGGAATATACAGATAAACAACCGGCGGAAGTGTCATCGAAGAATAAATCAGATGGGGCTGATAATATAAAAAAACAGGAATCAGCCAGAACGTTGCGCACGTCCTGGCAGTAAAATATCTTCTCAATAACGGCAGAACCAAAAGAAGAAACGTATAATAAATGCTGAGAAACAAAAATAAGTCTGCAGCACTGACCATACACAACTCAAGCTCTCCTGTTCCCGCATATATAAAAAGGTAGGCCCCCATATATATAAGAATTAAAACCGGAAAACAGATCGGATCAATCCAGACAACTGTATCATCCCTGCCTTGTCGAAAGAGGCCTCGTTTTCCTATTTCGGCATTCCACGATGAGCGGAACCCTCCTGCCAGAAAAGCCCCTAGAATCAACGCCCAGAATATTCGGAATATATAAACAATTACGATTTCTGACATTTTACAGCTCCCCTTTCTCTAACAGCCGTTTCAGTTCCTCCACTTCTTCCTTCTTTATCCCGCTGTCGCATAATGCAGCTGCAAAATTTGCTATAGAACCATTAAATAATCTGTTTAAAAATGATCTGCTCTCTGATGCAAGATAATCTTTTTCAGTTATCAGAGGTTCATACAGATTGGTTCTTCCTTCTTTTTTCAGAGAAAGAAAGCCTTTCTCACACAGTCGCGTCAGCAAAGTCAATATCGTGGTAGCAGCCAGAGGATGCGTTTTGTTCAGGGCATACTCTATCACTGTCCGGGAAACCGGAGCCGGTTCTTTCCATATTATCTGCATGATCTCGAGCTCACTTTCAGGAAGACGTTTTATCTCTTTCACTTTTCATTCACCTTTCTACATTTGTAGAATAATTATATTCTACAAATGTAGAATTTTCAAGAGATTACAGATATTTTTTCAAAAATAAAATTGTCCGGACAGATAATCTGACCGGACAGACCTCACTTCTGCTTATCCTATTGTTTTTTATCCTTCAGTACATCTTTTCCGAACTTTTTACTCATCTCCTTCACAGTTCATATCTGTCAGCTGACATGTCCGTTCATTTTCTTCGTCTTCACAGTTCATATTTGTGAGTCCGCAGGTCGTATCTTCGTCTTCACCTACGCAATTCATATCATTCAGCCCGCAAGTTGTATCTTCATCTTCTGTAACACCGTTCATATTAGTCAGCCCGAGTTTTTTCTTCATACTTAAACCTCCTCTACATTTTTTGTAGCAACAATATCGATTCCGGTCCCTCCGGCATTCGGCAGAATCACATCACCGATATGAACCGGTGCTTTCACCTCGACTCCTTTAAGAGATTTTACGCAATCGAATATTTTATCTTTCGGAATATCTTCCCTGGTTTTTACCGATACCATATCGGCTGCTCCGCCAATGACTTTTACCGTAGATGTCACAATACGGGTTGGATTTGTCACCTCTTTTCTGGCATAGATATCCCCTCTTTTACAGGTGTTCCCAGTAACACTGATTACCTCGTTTCCCTCCATTTCCACAGTAAGAGGACATCCCATCGGACAGCTGATACAGGTTAATTTTCTGATTTCCATCTTCTATGCCTCCTCTATTTTTACTGTGATGGTTTCCAGATCAGGATATTTCAAAAGCTGTTCTTTTGTCAACTTTATTTCTTCCATTTCACCGGGCGCCACAATCTGTCGTTTTCTGTGTATCACTCTTTCATTGTCAAAATATACCCCTACATAACAATTCTTGTATACCGCTCCCACACGGAACCGCACCGTCAGATTTTCATCCATTCTGGCTGTGTTTAATGTTACCGGGACTGTATATCGTACTCCGTCAACAGGAAGGAACCGTATCTCATGTCCTTGTGCCGATCTGCGCTCACCTTTTACATACGCGGCTGCATTTCTGCCCGCTGTTGCGGCTTCTTCCGAAACAAAATCCACAAGATCATGAACATGCAGCACGTTTCCGCAGGCAAAAACGCCTTCTATGCTTGTCTCCAGGCTTTCGTTTACTTTCGGTCCCGACGTTACCGGATTCATTTCTACTCCCATACCGTTGGAAATCTCGTTTTCCGGAATCAGACCCACTGAAAGAAGCAGAGTGTCGCAGGTATAGAACTCTTCTGTTCCCGGAATCGGTTTCCCTTTGCTGTCCACCTCGGCAAGAGTCACTCCTTCCACACGTTCCTTCCCCTTTATATCTACCACTGTATGACTGAGTTTCAGCGGAATACCATAATCATCGAGACACTGGACAATGTTTCTTTTCAATCCCCCGGAATAAGGCATCAGTTCAGCTACTACTTTCACTTTTGCTCCCTCAAAAGTCATTCGTCTCGCCATGATCAGGCCAATATCTCCTGATCCCAGAATCACAACTTCACGCCCGGGCATAAGGCCTTCCATATTCACCAGACGCTGAGCAGTTCCTGCGGAAAAAATTCCTGCCGGGCGGTATCCCGGAATATTCAGAGCTCCGCGGGATCTTTCTCTGCATCCCATTGCAAGAATCACTGCTTTTGCTTCAATCTCAAATAACCCTTCCTGCCGGTTCATTGCGGTTACTATTTTTCGGGGACTGATATCCATAACCATTGTATTCAGTTTATACTCTATCTCCAGTTCTTTCGCCTGATCAATAAAGCGCTGAGCATACTCGGGACCTGTAAGCTCTTCTTTAAATGTATGGAGCCCGAAACCATTATGAATACACTGATTCAGAATTCCACCCAATTCTTTATCTCTCTCAAGTATCAGTATACTGTCGATTCCATTTCTTTTTGCCGATACGGCAGCAGCAAGACCTGCCGGACCACCCCCGATAATGACAATATCATAACTTTTCATGTCCGAAGCCTTCCTTTCTATAATGTATCCTTATTGATCCCGACTACCAGTTTGGAATCCCCGCCGGTTTTTGTAATATCCGCTACGCTTACGCCAAGTTCTCTGGCCAGAATTTCCATTGTCCGTGGAGAACAGAATCCGGACTGGCATCTGCCCATCCCGGCTCTTGTTCTGCGCTTCACTCCATCCAGAGATTTCGCTCCCAGCGGACGGCGGATCGCATCTATAATTTCGCCTTCTGTAATCATTTCACAGCGGCAGATGATATTTCCGTATGCCGGCTCTCTCCGGATCAGTTCTGCCCGCTCTTCTTTTGTAAGTGTATCCGGATCCAGAATTCCTTTTCTTGTCGCTTTGAAATCCTCTTTTAATTCAAGTCCCATCTTATCTTTCAGTATTCCGGCAACCATTTCACCGATTGCGGGACAGCTTGTAAGTCCCGGAGATTCAATTCCCGCGCAGTCAATAAAGCCTTTGGCATCCTCCAGCTCTCCGATCAAGAATTCATGACCGTCTTCGTGGGCACGAAGTCCCGCAAAAGAAGTAATTACCTGCCGTAAGGGGAGATTCTTTACATTCTGCCCTGCTTTTCCGATCACCTGCTCCAGGCCTTCTGCCGTCGTGTTTGTTCCTTCTCTGTCATCCACATCGATAGCAGTCGGGCCGATCAGAAGGTTGCCGTGAATGGTCGGTGTGACAAGCACGCCTTTCCCGTATTTTGTCGGCAGGGCAAAAATTGTTCTGCTCACATGATTCCCGGCAGTTTTATCCAGCAGGCAGTAATCGCCTCGTCTCGGAGTAATATGAATCTTCTTCTCGCTGACCATATTGTGCAGTTTATCTGCATAAACCCCGGCTGCATTGACAACATATTTCGTTTCATAAGCCCCCTGATTCGTCTCAATCCTCCAGCCGTTCTCTGTCTGTCTGATATTCTGGACTTCCGTATTAAATTTAAATTCAACTCCGTTTTCAAAAGCATTTTCTGCCAGAGCAATATTCAGATGGAACGGACATACAATACCTGCAGTCGGAGCATACAGCGCCGCATAAACATTATCAACAATATTGGGTTCCATTTTTAAGACTTCTTCTCGGTTAAGGATCTGCAGATCTTTTACACCGTTTGCCACTCCTCTGTCATACAGTGTCTGGAGCCCCGGCATATCTTCCTCACTTAGACAGATTACAAATGAACCTGTTCTTTTAAATGGGAAATCAAGATCTTTTGAAAGCTGTTCCATCATCGCATTGCCGCGGACATTCAGTTTCGCCATAAGAGAACCTGTCGCCGCGTCATACCCTGCATGCACGATCGCGCTGTTTGCTTTCGATGTTCCGCAGCAGACGTCCTCTTCTTTTTCCAGTACACATGCCTTTACTTTATAACGTGACAGTTCTCTCGCAGATGCCGCGCCGGCTACTCCTCCGCCTACTATAATCACATCATACATGACAACTATTCTCCCTTCATTTGTTTTCTAATGAAAGAGCCCGGCAATACTCACACCTATCCGATGGAAATTTCATTGCCGGGCTCTGTTCTCACGCAACTCTGATCTTTAATTGTCCGGCATAGACTACCAAGGAATTACGCCATAAAGTAATACTGCTACAACAGCTCCTATAATAGGTCCTACCAGTGTGACAATGGCATATCCCCAGTTGGAGCTTCCTTTCCCTGAAATCGGAAGCACCGCATGTGCAAGACGCGGGCCGATATCACGGGCAGGGTTGATTGCATATCCTGTAAGACCTCCCAGCGACATACCTACGGATACAATAATTCCAAATACAAGGAATTTATCCAGACCTCCGGCTATTCCCGGTACATTTGCAATTCCTTTGATTGCAAAAACAAGAACAAAAGTTCCGACTGCTTCACTTAAAATATTCAGAGGCATATTCGGAACAGACGGGCTTGTAGAAAATACACCCAGCTTTGTTGCCGGATTATCTGTAGCGTCAAACTGTCCCTTGAACAGAATATAAACAAGAACAGCGCCTACAAAAGCACCTGCAAATTGTGCAATAATATATCCCGGAACAAGTGCCCAGTCAAAACTTCCGTCAATGGCCAGCGCAAGTGTCAGCGCCGGATTAAAGGATGCACCGGAAGCAGCCCCGAAAATGAAAGCCGGAACCATAACTGCAAGTCCCCATGCAAATGTAATCTGTATCGATCCTGCTCCTTTCATTCCTGACTTATTCAGCGTAACATTGGCTACAACTCCATCTCCCAGAAGGATAAGCATCATAGTACCTAAAAATTCTGCTATATATGGCAACATACTTCACTGCCCCCTTTTCTTTTTCTATTCGTACATTTCACTGAATCTGCTTTCTCTCAATATTTAGTCTTCTTTTGCCCAGCCATATGCGTATTTTACAGCTTTCTTCCAGCCGCGGATTCTTTCTTCTCTGTTTTCATCCGAAATAGCCGGTTTAAATGTCTTATCGATTGCCCAGTTTTTAATAACCTCTTCCTTGCTTGACCAGTATCCTACTGCAAGTCCTGCAAGATATGCAGCACCCATTGCTGTTGTTTCTACACACTGCGGACGATTTACCGGCGCATTAATAATATCTGCCTGCGTCTGCATCAAAAAGTCATTTGCACTTGCACCGCCGTCAACTTTCAGAGCGGAAAGATCAATTCCGGAATCTGCCTTCATTGCTTCCAGGACGTCATTCACCTGATATGCAAGGGATTCCAGCGTCGCTCTGATAATGTGGTATTTATTTACGCCACGGGTGATTCCTACGATTGTACCTCTTGCATACTGATCCCAGTAAGGTGCACCCAGACCTGTAAACGCCGGAACAACATAACAGCCGTTCGTATCTTTTACTTTCTTTGCCATATATTCGGAATCCGGTGCGGAATCAATAATTCTCATTTCATCTCTGAGCCACTGGATTGCTGCGCCTGCAACAAAAATCGAACCCTCAAGCGCATAGTTAACTTTTCCGTCCAGTCCCCAGGCAATTGTCGTTACAAGACCGTTTTTGGAAAATACCGGTTTTTCGCCTGTATTCATCAGCAGGAAACATCCTGTTCCATATGTATTTTTTGCCTCGCCTGCTGTAAAGCATGTCTGCCCGAACAGAGCTGACTGCTGATCGCCTGCCGCTCCTCCGATCAGGATCGGTCCGCCGAGGAAGGACGGATCTGCTTCTCCGTAAATACAGCTTGAAGGTTTCGGCTCCGGAAGCATACTCTTCGGGATATCAAGTTCTGCAAGAATTTCCTCATCCCATTCCAGCGTATTAATGTTAAAGAGCATGGTTCTGGAAGCATTGGAATAATCTGTTACATGAACCGCTCCTTTCGTCAGTTTCCAGATCAGCCATGTTTCTACTGTACCGAACAGCAGATCTCCGTTCTCAGCTTTTTCTCTTGCACCCGGCACATTATCGAGAATCCATTTGATTTTTGTTCCGGAGAAGTATGCGTCAATCACAAGGCCGGTTTTCTCTCTGAATTTCTCTGTCAGTCCCTTTTCTTTGAGAGAATCACAATACTCAGATGTTCTCCGGCACTGCCATACGATTGCGTGGTACACCGGTTCGCCCGTGTTTTTATCCCACACGATCGCGGTTTCTCTCTGATTGGTAATACCGATCGCGGCAATGTCTTCTGCCTCGGCTCCGATTTTGTTCATTGCTTCTACCGCAACTCCCAGCTGACATGCCCAGATCTCGTCAGCATCGTGCTCCACCCAGCCCGGTTTCGGGAAATACTGGGTGAATTCTCTCTGGGACACACTGCACATTTCTCCTTTCTCGTTAAACAGGATACACCTGTTACTGGTCGTCCCCGCGTCCAGTGCCATTACGTACTTTGCCATATCTGTTCCTCCTTTTCTTTTTCCGGCATATCTGCCGTTTTTATAAATCAGCGTCCTGCCTTCCGCAGTTCGCATAATTCCTACATCATCCAGACTTTTTGATTCGTGGAAGAAACCGAAACCGCACCGGCGGCTAATGCAGCCAATACAGACTTCTTTTCTGTGATCAGCCCTCCTGCGATCACCGGAGTTTTCGAAATCCGGCAGACTTCTTTGATCACGTCCGGCATAAGGCCGGGCAGAACCTCCGTGACATCAGGTCTGAGTCCGTACTGCTGATTTCTGATGTTTTCCAGTGCCATGGAATCAATCAGGAAAAATCTCAGAACTGTAAACAGCCCCAATTCCTTTGCCCTCTTGATCAGACCGGGTTTTGTTGTAATAATTCCGTCTGCCGCTGTATTGTTTTTAATAAAATCAACGGCAATTTCTTTAGGGCTCAAGCCATTGATCAGATCCACATGTACGACTGCCATCTTTTCTTTTTCTTTTATCTTTCTTACTATTTCAGAAATATTGCATATATCTCCGAATAAAATAAAGATTACTTTTATATCCTCCAGCTGGCAGCACTTTTCCAGTCCGTCCATGTCCTTTACTGCTGCTATCACCGGATTGCTCTCGATCATGTCATAAAACTTCTGTTTCATTTTCAATTCAGTCCTTTTCCTCAGAATAGTGCAGAAAAAAAGAGCAAAACGATAAACAACATTTCTGTTGCAGTTTCATTTGCTCTCCTGTCATGGCGCCTCTCTTTAACTGTACTGAGTATATCATATTGCACAATTATTTTCAAGTATTTTTATTTTTTTTGACCATTTTTTACATTCATTTCTTTTTTGCTAAACATTCTTATCACTTTTCATCTCTTTTGCAACAATTTCTGTCATTTCCTCCAGAGTCTTAACACCTGTTACAACCGTTTTTTCATTCAGTATCGTCATGGGAACACGTTCGATTTTGTATTTCTCAACCAGTTCCGGAAACAGATTCGCATCAAACATTTCAGCTTTAATCCCTTCGTTAAGAACCGCCATCTGCTGACACACCGCGACTACTTTCGGACAATGGTGGCAGGAAAGTGAAACACAGATTCTGATCCAGCAATGTCCATCCAGTTTTTCAATCTTTCTTTTTGTCCACCGGCTGATCTTTTGTCCGGGCCCCGCCAGATTATAGAATGCCATTACAAAAGAATTGATTTCCTGTCCGCCGGGGACTCCGTGAAATGCAATGCCGGAATATTTCCCGTCTTTGTACAGACCACATACCGGAAGGAAACCTCTGTCCAGTTCCTTTGCACCATCCTCATCTTTTTCATACAATTCCAGCGAGATATGACTGTTCAGCGATGCAGTAACAGCAAGAAAGCCGGCAAGCTCTTTTCCTTTTTCGTCCGTCACGTCTATCACTGCCTTTACAGTAACGTCTTCTTTCAGGCTTCCGAGAATTTCTTTGAGACTGTTTTTCAGGTTTTCATCAATCAGACTGCTCTCTGCCGCAATATTTCGGATCATAATCTTTCCTCCTTGTTTTTTTGTTTATTATATATTTTACCATTTCAAAACGCAAATTAAAAAAACCGTAATTGCCTTTCCGGAAAATTTATTGTACTATGATGAAAAATACAGTTTATTTTTTAACAAAGGAGGTCTGTAACCATGAAAAAACTGATTAATGCAGTGGATCAGGTAGAAAACCAGATGATTTCCGGTATGGTCAAAGCTTATCCGCACTATCTAACCAAACTCAACTGTGGCAATGTCGTAGTTCGGACCGAAAAGAAGTCCGGTAAAGTTGCTCTTATCAGCGGAGGAGGCAGCGGACATGAACCCGCTCACGGCGGATATGTCGGCACCGGAATGCTTGACGCCGCAGTAGCCGGAGCTGTTTTCACCTCTCCCACCCCGGATCAGATTTACGAAGGCATTAAAGAAATCGCAACAGATAAGGGCGTTCTGATGGTGATTAAAAACTATACCGGTGATGTCATGAATTTTGAAATGGCTCGGGAAATGGCAGAAATGGAAGGAATCAAGGTTGAGCAGGTGATCGTGAACGATGATGTAGCTGTAGACAACAGTCTCTATACCGTTGGGCGCCGGGGCGTTGCAGGTACTGTTTTCGTACATAAAATCGCAGGTGCTCTGGCTGAAACCGGCGCTGACCTGGAAGAAGTAAAGGAAGTGGCAGAAGATGTTATAGCAAATGTAAGATCAATGGGTATGGCTATCCGGCCATGTACAGTTCCCGCTGCAGGCGTTCCCGGATTTGAATTGAAAGACGATGAAATGGAAGTTGGAATCGGTATCCACGGTGAACCCGGCACACACAGGGAAACGCTGAAAACCGCAGACGAAATTACAGACATGCTGCTTGACAAGATACTTGCTGATCTTGATTACAGCGGCGCAGAAACAGCAGTCATGATCAACGGTGCAGGAGCAACTCCTCTGATGGAATTATTTATCATCAACAACCGTGTAGCTGATGTTCTTGCGGAAAAAGGAATCAAAGTATACAAAACTTTTGTCGGAGAATACATGACCTCACTGGAAATGGAAGGCTTCTCCATCTCAATCCTCAGACTGAACGACCGGCTGAAAGAGCTGCTTGACGCTCCGGCTGACACACCTGCATTTAAGGCATAAGAAAGGATCAGGTTTACTATGGATGCAAAAAAAATAACGGAAATCCTCCATGCACTCAGCAGCAAAATTGATAAAGAAAAAGAGTTTCTGACCGAACTGGATAACGTCATCGGAGACGGCGACCACGGAATCAATATGGCTCGCGGATTCAAGGCGGTAGATGCAAAAATAGATACATTGGAAACAGAAGACATCGGAGAAATTCTGCGAACTGCGGGAATGACTCTGGTTTCTACTGTCGGCGGCGCATCCGGTCCGCTTTACGGCACGGCATTTATGAAAGCAGGCATGACCATGAGTAAAAAAACGCAGATATCACTTAGCGATTTTCTTGCTTGTCTGAATGCAGCCGTAGAGGGCGTTAAAATGCGCGGGAAATCTGTTCAGGGCGAAAAAACCATGCTGGATGCTATGATTCCTGCACTTGAAGCAATGAATAAGGCAATAGAGCAAGGACTGACATCAGCTGATGTGTTGAAATGCGGTACGGAAGCTGCTCGCCAGGGAGTCGAATACACAAAAACTATTATTGCAACAAAAGGCAGAGCCAGTTATCTTGGAGAAAGAAGCATCGGTCATCAGGATCCCGGTGCGACATCATTCACAAATATGCTTGAAGCAGTATACGATTATATAACTGCATAAACCCATCAGACACAGGGAGGTATGATAACATGGTTGGAATTGTAGTGGTATCTCACAGTGCACATCTTGCAGAAGGCGTCATCGAACTTGCCAGACTTGTTTCCGCCGACTGTCCGATTGCAGCTGCAGGCGGTCTGGAAGACGGCTCTTTCGGTACGAGTTATGAGCGAATTATGAATGCGGTTGAATCTGTACACAATGAAGACGGCACTCTTATCCTGATGGATATGGGAAGCGCAGTTATGACAACAGAAATGGTTCTTGAAGATCTGAATTATGAAAATATCAGGATGGCCGACTGCCCTGTTGTAGAAGGGGCAATTGCAGCGGCGGCGGCTTCAAGCGGCGGTATGACGCTTGAAGAGACTTATCAGGAAGCTCTGTCAGCAAAAAACGTTCAGAAATTTTAACAGAACCGGCAGGAGTACAGCCACTCCTGCCGGTTACGTTTCTTTCTCTGTCCTTTTTTAAAGCATTCCGACCAGGTCAAGGCTCGGTTTCAGCGTCTCTTCCCCGGGCTGCCATTTTGCCGGGCAGACTTCATCATCATGTTCATAAACAAACTGGCAGGCACGTAATTTTCTGAGCAATTCATCAGCATTTCGGCCGACGTTCCCGTCGCTGATTTCATAAGCGGCTATCTTTCCCTCCGGATTTACGATAAACGTCCCGCGTTCTGCAACCCCTTCTGTTTCAATCAGAACATCAAAATCTCTGGCAAGAGCATGAGTCGGATCGGCAAGCATAGGATATCCGATCTTACGAATTCGCTCAGATGCATCATGCCATGCCTTGTGTACAAAATGTGTATCACAAGACACTGAATACACCTCGCATCCCGCTTCCTGAAACTCCCCATACTTACCGGCAAGATCCTCCAGCTCAGTGGGGCAGACAAATGTAAAATCCGCCGGATAAAAGAAGAAAATACTCCATTTACCTAATATGTCTTCTTTTGAAACCGTCTGAAAAGAATCCATATAGTAAGCCTGAACGGTAAACTCCTGAATTTCTTTGTTAATAAGAGACATAACTGTTCCTCCTTCCGTCAATATGTAATACATTTCTTATAAAGTAGAAAAATTATATCTGCTTTCCTGAGTCCTGTCAATAAATACACAAAAAAAGCATTTGAAAGTCTTTCTCTCAATGCTTTTATAATCCTCATTATGAAATATTCATGTACCTTCAAAACTACATACAAAGAATCAATCCATCATCCATCTC
>NZ_VMSO01000037.1 GCF_008691045.1 Mediterraneibacter catenae | reverse complement strand
AACCGTTTGCATGTCAGCTGCTTCAACCTTCGTCGCAGCCAGCGGTGCATACGGAGCCACATTGGATGCCGCCATTGACACGACGAGCGTTCCCATCAGGCAAGCCCTCATCAGCTTCTTCCTATACATCGTTATCTCCTCCTAAACATTTTTCCCGCACCCGGGGGTATTTTTTTATTTAAATAACGGAAAAGCCCACCCCCTTAATGAATAATGCCGTCGAACAATGCAAGTCAAATACCATAGGCATTATGTACTTATCCCATCGATCCAGGCACTTTCCCCCTACTTAAACACTACTATTCTAGCACTGCCTTCCAGAAAATGTCAACCGCACTTTCCACTTTTTCCTATTGATTCATTTTTGTTCCAAATTTCTTGACACAATGGACACATTTATGTGCTAAACTCTGTATTTTTCTGGCTTTGTCGCACAAACCGACATAATTCACAAACTTTCTTTTTCCCAGTCTGTATATTCATTTTTTAATTTTTCATAATTGCATTTCTGCGCTTTTCTCCTTCTCCTCCACAGGACGGACGAAGATCTCTCTTCTTCGTCACATCCGGCGCTGCACGGCTCCTCACTATGAACATAATCTGATGCAATTCTAGATCATTGTTTTATATCGCTTCGTTCCGTCTATCTGTTCTTTCCATATATAATAATGATGCCAGGAGCAAAAGGTAAATGAACAGTACCTTTCTATAATCTCGATAGGTTGTCCCCCTGTTTTGCCTTGAAATCCCGGTTCCAGTGAGGTATACTTCTATTAAATATTTATTAATTAAGGAGTTAACGATATGAGTAGTGAGCTGAGAGAACAGTTTTTTACAACGATTATTCATTTTCGCAAACTGGAATCCGCCCTCTCTGCAGAGTGTGAGATGCAGATGAACGAGATGGTAATCCTGCACAGTATAGCAGGGACATGCTGCCAGGAATGCCCATGCATGAATCTGGATGTGCCCAAGATGCAGAAGAAACTGCATATCTCCAAGCCTGCCATCTCATACATTCTGAACACTCTGGAAAAAAAGAACTACATAACCCGCGAGATCGATCCGAAGGATCGCCGCAAGGTTTCCATCAGCGCCACCCCCGAAGGCCGGGCGGCAGCTGAACAGTCTATGAAAAAATACGATGAGATATGGTCTGAGATACTCGATCGTTTTGGTGAGGATAATATGCGGCAGCTGATCGATCTGCTCACAGATCTGGACGATCTGTATTCCGTTCTCTCCTCCGACCGGAAATAATATGGCTGTTTAGGTATTCACGGGGCCGCTGTCAAGGCGCTGTGTTGTCACGAAGCCCCGTAGCAGAGCGCCGGCACTTAGACCGCGTCCTTTGCGGCATTACGTGTCCGCTGCGCTATGCTCCGAGCGAAAGCGTGGTCGCCGGGACAATAAGCTTCGTTATAGCGGACGTTTGCAAACAAATAAACAGTAGCCTTTAAGTGTATTTTTCTCCATCAAACTGAACATGAATTTCGCAGCCGAACGGCCATGAATTTCTGAAAGGGAGACAGGACATCTGTTTCCCGAAGACTGTTTCAAGCACCAACTTCGATGCTTAAATGTACAAAAAGAGGCGCGGCCGAGAAGTCTTACAATCGGTAAGAATTCCAAGCCGCGCCAATTTGCGTTTTGGTCTGTTTGGGCGATAACATTTCCGATTTGGACAGAACAGGAAAGCAGAGCGGACGGCGGTACGAGTCTTTCTGAGGGGGAGGTGTGGGAGATTGGTCAACCGTTTCTCAATATCCAACGATCAAGGCACTCAAAAACAAGTGACCGATCCACCCACATTCTCACTCTCAGAATACGTGTCACCAAATATCCGCTCCGCTTCCGGACACATTTTAACGGAAAATGCTATTGAACTATACAGCCAACTCCTTCTCCACCTTCACTTCTACCTTACCATCGTTTCCAGACACAACCAGTATGTCAGTTTCCTCCGGCTTATCCTCAAGGATCCGGTCAGCCACAGCATTCTGCAGCATGGACTGGATTGTCCGCTTCAGCGGTCTTGCGCCATAGGCGGGATCGTAGCCCTTCTCCGCCAGAACTTCCAGAGCGCTGTCATCCACTTCCAGCTGAATCCCCTGTTTCGCCATACGGTCTATAAGTTTCCTTACCTGGATATCCGCGATCCGGCGTACATCCTCCTGTTTCAGCGGATGGAACACAAGGATCTCATCCAGACGGTTCAGGAATTCAGGCCGGAAGGTCTGCTTCACGGCCTCCATGACTCTGGTCCGGATATTTTCATCCCTGCGTGTTTCCTCACTCGCCTCGTTCTTGGCAAATCCGAGAGAACTCTTGCCCGTGATCTCACGCGCTCCGATATTGGAGGTCATAACGATAATAGTATTCTTGAAGCTTACCGTCCTGCCCTGAGCGTCCGTCAGTCTGCCGTCATCCAGGATCTGCAGAAGACTGTTCCACACATCAGGATGGGCTTTCTCAATCTCGTCAAACAGAACGATACTGTATGGTTTCTTTCTCACCATCTCTGTCAGCTGGCCGCCCTCGTCATAGCCTACATAGCCCGGCGGAGATCCGATCAGCTTGGAGACAGTGTACTGTTCCATATATTCTGACATATCCAGACGGATCATGGCATTTTCATCATGGAACATGACTTCCGCCAGTGCCCGGCATAGTTCTGTCTTGCCCACGCCTGTAGGACCAAGGAAGAGAAATGAACCAATGGGCCGCTCCGGATCCGCCACGCCGGTACGTCCCCGGCGGATGGCCTTCGCCACAGCCGTAACTGCCTCATCCTGGCCGATCACACGCTTATGCAGCGTCTCTTCCAGAGACCTGAGATTCTCCGCCTCATCAGCAGTAAGCATAGTTACAGGAATCTTCGTCCATGCAGACACGACCTCCGCAATATCCTCCGCGTCCACAATGCTGCACTGTTCTTTCTGCCATGCCGCCTGCTTCTTATCCAGTTCCTTCTCCAGTTCGATCTGTCTGTCACGGAGGACAGCAGCCTGCTCATACTCCTGAGCGTCTGCTGCTTTCTTCTTTGCCTTCTTCGTGCGCTTCACCTCTTCGTCCAGCTGGAGTAGATATGGAGGCGTCGTCAGCCCCCGGGTCTTGATCCTGGAAGCCGCTTCATCCATCAAGTCCACGGCCTTATCCGGCAGGAACCGGTCCTGAATATATCGTTCTGACAGATCTACTGCCGCCTTCACAGCTGCATCCGTAATCTTCAGTCCGTGGAACTCTTCGTATTTTTTCCGAAGACCGGCGAGGATCTTTACTGCATTTTCCTTGTCCGGCTCAACAACCTCCACAGGCTGGAACCGGCGCTCAAATGCAGCGTCCTTTTCAATATACTGACGGTACTCCTTCTGTGTGGTAGCGCCGATCACCTGCAGGCCGCCCCTGGCCAGTACCAGCTTCAGGATATTTGCCGCATCCATCGTCTCGCTGGATCCTGCGCCAGCGCCCATGATCATATGCAGTTCATCAATAAAGAGAATCACATCTCCCTCGGATTCCGCCTCCTCGATAAAGCTCTTCATCCGCTCTTCGAAGTCTCCCCGGAACCGGGTGCCTGACAGCATCCCTAGTATAACGGGTGACAGCTACCGTGTCAAAGGGTCAAAACAGAGTGCGAAATGAAAGGAATAAGTGAAATGAAGATAAACAAAGAAAAAAGGCAGTTGCTTAAGCAGGAACTCAGGGAATACGAAAAAGTCACACCCATGACGGAAGAAGAAAGGGAAGCCTTGCATGAATGGGTGGCTGCAGGCAACAGTGTACATGAAAATGCTTCTATGGCTTCCTATGAAAGCGGAAGCCCGGCAGATTTTCTGGATGTATACCGTGAGGAGGAAGAAATCCGGCGTGCGCTTGATTCCATGAGTTATGAGGAAGGGAGCAAATATCTTCTTGAAGAATACGGTATTGACCGTGATGGTATTACGACACCAGAGCCGCCTACATATGAGGAATTGAAGGAGAAGGCAAACCGGCTTTACAGGACATGTTTCCTGTATTGGGAGTTTCTGGCCGCCAACAATCTGTGCGAGGAAGCATACGAATACGTGCGTAAACATATCAATGAGGAATGGCCGTTTGATCCGTTCGACTGGGACATCGCACAATAGGAGGCGCAGCATGGGCAAGACAATCATTGGGGAAGAAACATTCCCTAAAATCATTGAACAATACAACAGCGGAGGTAAAACAGCAGCATATGACTATCTTAGGAGCGAGTACGGGATCAAGCATCCTTACTTTGTGATAAACCGGATCAAGGAATGCGGAAAGTATTTATACGATGCCGATACGGATCATTTCTCCGGAATTGACACAAGTGTGGCTGACGGTGTTTTTATGGATCTTGATGAGTTATGCGGAACAACCGCAGTTGCAGCGGTCCGTCAGCCCGATCCGGCTTCAGACTCCCGGCCTGTGGCGATGGAAAAACTGGTTCACGAGCTGATCAGTGACCGTCTTCTGACACTAAGCCGCTACATTACCCTGGATTCATCCACGAGAACGATCCTGATAGATCAGACGTCATTGTCAGCAGACGGATATCAGGTGGTAACCCATTAACAGGGTGGGTCAATTCACAGTGTAAAAATCAGGATTGACAGATAGAATTGACCCACCTTAGTACTCCGCTTTATCGGCTACTAAGGTGGGTCAAGATTCAACGAAAAAGTGGGTCAATTTTACTTGACAATCAACAACTATCCCCTCTGAGTTTCCATATTTAAACACTACCATCTTATTCCTGTTACCATTTTTTGTCAATAGTTTATCCCTTATTTTTCCATCATTTTTTGTACTAATTTTTGTACTTTTTACAGTCTTTTAACATAAAGTTCTGAGGGGAAAAATCAAAGAAATTTTAGAGTTGCATGTAGTCACAAATTAGTTTTCTAACACAAAAAAACAGAGTGCCCGCAGACCAATGTCATTAAGATAACATCAGCCCGCAGACACTCTGTTTTTGTGTTTTTACCATCGTTCTTCTTCCCATTTGAGAATATTCCCCGTATTGGCGTCTATCTCAAATTCATATTCCATTCTGTTGTACAGAATATCTCCTTCATATATATACCAGCCATCGTCACGGTCAAGTTCAATGGACATATCCTGTGCAGTTGCTCCCGGCACTCTCTCAAGCGCTATGTTCTGAGCCTCCTCCATACTTATCATTCCATCAGATGTATTTCCGGATGAACCGCTGCTTTTACCGCTGTCTGCAGTCTGGCTGTTATCTGAGGTCTGCTCATCCTTTGCACTCGTTGCCGTATCCTGCTGATCCTGAGCGCCTTTCAGCTCATCGATCTCTTGCTGAAGGGCATCGATCTCAGCCTGCAGCTCCTCTTCTCTCTGTGTACTGCTCACATCAGAAGTCTGTGACTGTTCAGCCGTTCTGGTCATCCCGCATCCGGTCAGCAATGCAAATGATAATATAAGCCCTGTAAGGATTATCAGATATCTTTTCCTCATCACCCGCTCCTCCTTTCTTATCGTAACTGTATTATACATGAAAAAGATTAAAGGAACATTAAAAAACTCATATTTTTAAACTCAGCACATCTTCATCAGCCGCACGTAAAACTCAACTGTTTTTACCAGCGTCCCGATCGGTACTCTTTCATTATTTCCGTGGATCATTCCCCGCTCTTCTTTCGAGAGCTTCATAGCCGAGAACTTGTACACTCTGTCCGTGATCCGGCAGTAATGCCAAGAATCGCTGCAAGCCATCATAAGGTACGGCGAAACGATAGCGTCTGTCCATGTATCTTTCACAGCCTGGCACAGTCTTGTATATTCTGCGCAGTCCGTATCTGACTCAGCCGATGGATTGCGGCCCTCAAAAACAGACACTTCAATGTTAGGGTTATTGATCGTCTTTTCAAGATATGCTTTGGCGGATTCTACTGTATCTTTCCCCAGAAGGCGCAGATTCATTCCCACAGAAGCTGCGGGCGGGATCACATTGAACGCCTTACCGCCCTGCATCTTTGTCACAGCGCAGGTCGTCCTCATCATGGCGTTTAATTCTCCGCCGGAAGCGCGGCACACCTTATCAAACAACGGTTCGAGGCACCACAGGTTCGCAAACAATATCTTATAACCAAATCCCGAATGTCTGCCGAGGATATCAAGCATCTCTTTCACCGGCTTGGTGAGCTGCCTCGGGAACGGATGATTCTCCACATCAACGACCGCCTGCGCCAGCTCTCCCACGATCGTATGTACCGGCGGCATAGACGCATGGCCGCCCCCGCTTTTTGCTTTGAATTCGATATTGGTAAGTCCTTTCTCTGCAATACCGATCAATGCACACTCCCTCGAAACTCCCGGGAATACATTTTCCACGACTGCGCCGCCCTCATCTACGACAAGTGCCGGACGTATCCCTCTCTCCTCAAACAGATCCACGATTGCCGGACAGGACGGGCCATTGATCTCCTCCTGACCCGAAAACGCCAGATAGATATCATGTTCCGGCACGAATCCTTCTCCGAGCAGCTTCTCTGCCGCTTCCATAATACCGCAGAATGTCCCTTTCGTATCCAAAGTACCTCTTCCCCAGATCATACCGTCTTCTATGATTCCTTCAAATGCAGGTTTCTCCCACAGTGATTCCTCCACCGGAACCACATCATAATGAGCCATCAGGACGACCGGTTCTTCTGCTTTCTTCCCTTTCCAGTGATACAGCATTCCGTTTACTCCCACGAACTCGCGGGGACAGTTCTCGTGCACTTTAGGATATAGTTTGGGGAGCAGATCCTGAAATTTCTTGAACTCCGCCTTGTCGATCATACTCTCATCATTATAGGACACAGTCTTACAGCGGATCATTTCCACCATGTCCTTTACGATCTTCTCTTCATCAAGCTCGACCTTTTCTCCGGACGGCCGGAGCTCTTCGTGCGGCCGGAACAATGCGGCCCGGATCAGAAGGACTGCAAGAAAAGCAACAATAACTGCAAGTATAACGTATAACACGATCACGATTGAAAATCTCCTTTCACAGTTTTCCTTTATTGTACAGGATCCTTGCTGCTCCGATGGCAATGATCGCACCTACCGGTACAAGCACACCCACAGAACCGGACAGCGAAGGTACGCACAGGAACAGCACCACCATAAATACAAGCGGCGCAATAGATATCTTCCAGTTCTTGCTCACATACACAACCGCAAGTCCGCCGAACAGCGCCGGAAGGATATTGTCAAACGCCGGCTTGAGCGTCGGTGAGTTCAGGATCGGCGTCAACGGTACGAGCAGAGCCACGCCGACTGCAATGATCACGGTCGTCACGATCGAGGACGTTGCCACTGCGATCGTTGAGATAACTTCACCTTCTTCTGTCCCCGGTTTTACACGCGCATTTTCCATCGCAGTCAATGCCGCGGGCACTTTCAGATTTGTCAGGTTTCCTGTCACAAACGCAAGGTAAGATCCCGCTGTGCCGAGCATCGGGACGAAAGTCAGCACCTCGATCAGTCCGACTGTCCAGAAGATCGGAGCCACTCCGACCAGACCTTTGAGCACCGGCACGATCCCCGGCCATGCATCATAATAGATACAGGTAACGATCGGATAGGCAAAGATCATGCCGAGCGCGCTTAAGATCCATATCCTTCCGTACAGATGAGTCATATCCTCATAGCTGCGCCCGCCTGTAGTTTTTGATATTTTTGTATTTTTATCTTTCATTTTCCTCATACCTCCTTCAAACTTACACGATCAGCGGCGTGATCACCACAGCAAACGCCATCGCACAAAGCATGCTGATGGGAAGCGCATAGTTTTCCAGCCATTTCATACCACATTTCTTCACAAGAAGCCCGCAGATTCCCATGACGAGCGCGGAAAACAGGAGAACAAAGATCGGTATCCATCCCGCAAGTCCCGAACGGATATCTGCAAATACCATTCCGAGGAATGCTGAGATCATACCGAGGAACAGAGCAGTCATCAGGATATCTCCCCACTTGCTGTCTTTGTTCTTGATCTTCATAAGACCGCCCTGTATCTTCTTGATAAAAAGCGGCACCCAGATCAGTCCCGGGAAGATTCCCAGAGTCATGACCCACGCGATGGCCGTATAGACCTGCGGGTCAGTGATCGTCTCTGACAGCGCCGTGATGCCCAGCGCATTTGCCGTGGTAGTCGCTGCAGGAAGCTCATAAGTAATAGCGCCGATGACACTCAGCCGCAGCCACGGGAGCGGAAGCCCGAGGAATTTAGAAAGAGTGATAACTCCCAGCAGAATAGATACCGCCGGTGCAAAAGTAAAGACCGCAGTAGAAAGTATCGTCTTTCGTATCTGCTTCATATCCATGCCGAGCGCCCTGCCTCTGCGGTACGCCCTGACAAGGAAAAATACTGACTGGGCGATCACAAAAAGAATGACCAGCCCTGCAAGGATAAATAGAAAAGTACTGTTCGGATCAAACATAGTTTCCCTCCATTCTCATTTTCAGATCATTGATGTTGTTTAACGCTGTACTGCGATGCAACAGATTAAAAAAAGAGAAATGCCAGTTTCCAGCATTTCTCAATTCTTTAATCAGAGGCGCAGACCGGATTTGAACCGGTGAATCAGGGTGTTGCAGACCCACGCCTTACCACTTGGCTACTGCGCCATATATTATTATTTTATTTCTGCACTCAGAAAATTATACCAGAGTACACTCCATTCGTCAAGCAAAAAGCCGGCATTTTCACCATGCCGGCCCTTTTGCTGCTCTTTCAGTCTCTCTCCTCACTCCACTCGAGGACATCTCCGCTATTCGCATCGATTTCAAAATCATACTCTACTCTCTCATAGATAATGTCCCCTTCGTATTTGTACCTTCCATCGTCGTGGTCCAGTTCAATCCTGATATCACTCTCTGTTGCCCCTGATACTTTTGCAAGAGCAATATCGATTGCTTCTTCCCGGCTAATCGCCACATCTGCATTGCTTCCTCTGTTTCTGTCATCATCGTCATCTCTGTCATCGTTCCGCAGCTCCACATCAGAGCTTAATATCTGTCCGTCTGATGCCAGGACATCGTAATCATATTCTGTCTGATCTACATCGAACCTGATCTCATAAACAACTCTTCCGTCATCTCTGTCTTTGCTGATCCGGAGTCTTGAAGCATCTGACTCGCTGACGCCTGCCGCCTCTAATGCCGCCTGGAGCGCTGCATCTTCTCCGATGTCCTGTGTGCCCGAATTGCTGCCTGTCTGATCTGTAGTTCCTGCTGCATTCTGGTCATCACTCTGCGCACTACTCTGTGTGCCTGCATCCTGGCTGTTCTGGCTCTCTGCCGTAGTTCCCGTTGCACTGTTCATCTGTGTCGTTCCGGCATTTCCACATCCTGTAAATACTCCCGCTGCTACTACTGTAATAATTGCTGCTACTGTTAATCTTTTCATTTTTCTTTCTCCCTTCAATAGTGATTTATTTATTTTTTGTTTTATTTGTTTTGTTGATACCACTATAAATGAGAAAGATTAAAGCAAGATTAAAGTATCTCATTTTTTTATTATATTTCAAAAATTATTTTCTCCTGCTGGAATACAAAATGAAAATGTGCTGCCCTGCCCTTCTTCACTCTCTACAGAGACACTTCCACCGTGGGCCTCCGCAATCCATTTCACCATGGAAAGCCCGAGTCCCGCATGACTTCCGTCCGTTCTCGAAGCTTCCGCCCGATAAAACCGTTCCCATATATGAGGCTGCGCGTCCGCCACGATTCCCTGACCGTAATCGCGCACACTTCCTGTGAACGCATCCCCGTCCTGCACAAGACTAACTTCAACCAGCCCATTCTCCCGGCTGTATCGCAGGGCATTAGAGATCAGATTTACAAGCATCCTTATATAAAATGTCTCATCCACATCTGCCCATATCTCCGGGCAGATCTGAGTTTCTATGTGTATCCCCCGCCCGTCTGCATCCGCAAGCATCTGCTGTTCTTCTGCGATCATCTCCGTAAGTTCGCTTATATTTATACGCTCCTTATTCAATGGCTGCCTGCCCTGATCAGCCCGCGACAGAAATAGAAGCTGGGAAATCATGTCCGCCATGCCTCTCGCTTTTCGCTGGATAAGACCGATCTGATCCCGTTGTTCTTCTGTAAGTGAATTTCCTTCTGCAAGCATTGCATCACACTGAGCCATGATCACACTCACCGGAGTCCTGAGTTCATGGGAAGCATCTGATGTAAACTGCTGTTCCCGGCGAAAGACCTCTTCCAGCTCTTCAAGCATTTCATCAAATGTACGCCCCAGGATGTAAATCTCATCACCCTTCTTTCTGCGTTCTCCCGTTTCTTCATCGCTGCCGCCGTCATCAGGCATAGGCCGTCCGTTTCTCTTAACCTCTTCAAACCCGATGCGTCTGGACAGATCCGCATCCGCGCGGATTTGCCGCACCGTATCCGTAATCTGCCGCACCGGCGCCAGCGTTCGCCTTGTAAAACGGTAACCGATAACAGCAGTCGCCAGAACCATCAGCGGAAGGAGTACAAGTGCAAACCGCACAGTCACTGTAAAACTCTCTTCTGCATCCGTAATAGAAGTGATCCCCCGAACATAAACAGTCCGATCCTCGGACAGCCTGTATGACATGTCATACACATACCATTCTCTGTTTCCATCACGTATTGTCCTTATCTCTCCGTCCGCCAGTTCCGGCTGCTGAGTAAAGCCGTGAGGGATCCTGCCATACATAAAATACATATCACTGTCATACAAAGACAAGTATACATCCCGCACCACAGAATAGAAATCCGAGTCGATCCTTATCTCACCATTACGAAGGGCAATAAACTCTACACTCTCCTGTACTCTGTTCTCCAGCCTTGTCTGTGTGGAAGACAGCATTTCCCGACTGCTCAGCGAAAACAGGATTGCCAGAGCCGCGCATGTCAGAAGCGCCATGAAAAACGTATATAATAATGTAAGCTTTAATTTCAATGAAATCTTTTTCATAGTCCTGCCCTGATGTTTTTTATCATGGTTCTGCTCTCAGCACATATCCTGAGCCACGCACAGTATGGATTAATTTCCGGTCGTACCCTTCATCAATCTTTTTGCGCAGATACCGTATATATACGTCGATCACGTTGGAGCCACCTGCATAATCAAAGTTCCACAGATGCTGCTCCAGCCGGTCTCTTGAGAGCACAATCCCCTCATTCTGCACCATATAACGGAGCAGTGCAAATTCCTTGCCGGACAGTTTAATATCTTTACCGCCCCGCTTTACCTGCTGCGTATCCATATGCACCTCAAGATCCGCCACCTTATAACATGTTTTCGGGGTTTCTGCGGGCTTTCGCAGAAGCACCCGTATCCTCGCCAGCAATTCCTCAAATGCGAACGGCTTCACCAGATAGTCATTCGCCCCGGCGTCAAGTCCCGATACACGATCCTCTATGCTGTCTTTTGCCGTCAGCAGTATCACGGGCGTACTGTCATTTCTGCGGCGCATCTGTTTCAATACACTCAGCCCGTCCAGTACAGGCATCATAATATCGAGCACCAATGCATCATACTCTGCACTCTCCAGATATTCCAGCGCCTCCCGCCCGTCAAAGCAGGAATCCACACTGTAATGTTCTGCCTTAAGCCGGCTCGTTATGATCCGATTCAGATCCTTCTCATCTTCAGCTATCAATATCCTCATACGATCAGCTCCTTTATGTTTTCCAGTATACGCAAGCCGCCGGTAATTGTAAAGCCAAACACCTTTATCTTGACACGGCGGAAGGCAGATTATATTCTGAAAATATCAGTTAATATTTTACACAAAGGAGATTTTTATCACCATGGACCATACAGTTTCAAAAGAACTTGCGCAATTTCTGGAAGCCAGCCCGTCCTGCTTCCACGCAGTAGAAAATATGAAAAAATCCCTGCTAAATGAAAATTTTGTACAATTGCAGGAAAACCAGAAATGGCACGTACAGCCTGGCGGCAGATATTTCATCACCCGCAACGGCTCTTCTCTCATCGCATTTACTGTACCCGAACACGAATTTCAGGGAATGCGCATCATCGCAAGCCACGGGGATTCTCCGACTTTCAAAATAAAAGAGAACCCCGAACTTGAAACGGACAGTCACTATATCCGTCTCAATGTTGAGCGTTACGGCGGCCTGCTCTGCGCTCCCTGGTTTGACCGCCCGCTCTCCGTGGCCGGACGCGTGATCGTCAAAGATCCGGATTCCGGAACTTTCGTATCCAGACTGGTGAATATTGACCGGGACCTCGTACTCATCCCGAACCTTGCCATCCACATGAACCGTGAGGCAAACAACGGTTACAAGTACAACGCGCAGAAAGACATGCTGCCCCTGTATGGCGACCTGACGGCCAAGGGTACGTTTATGAAGAACGCCGCCGAAGCCGCCGGCGTAAACGAAGAGGATATCCTGGGCCATGACCTCTTCCTCTATAATAGAGAAAAAGCAAGCATCTGGGGTGCCTCCGAAGAATTCATCTCCTGCGGCCGGCTGGATGACCTGCAGTGCGCATTCGCCTCGCTGAAAGGATTCCTCGCAGGAGACAGGCAGGAATATATGGCGATCCACTGTGTCCTTGACAATGAAGAAGTCGGGAGCGGCACAAAGCAGGGAGCCGCTTCCACATTCCTGTACGACACCTTGACGCGCATCCACGACTGTCTCGGCCTTACCCGCGAAGACTATCTGATCCATCTCGCAAACAGCCTGATGATCTCGGCAGACAATGCGCACGCTGTACACCCGAACCACACAGACAAGGCTGATCCGTCAAACCGACCTTACATAAACGGCGGCATCGTTATCAAGTTTAACGCCAATCAGAAGTACTGCACGGACGGGGTGTCGGCCGCTATGTTCCGCGATATCTGCAAAACAGCAGACGTGCCGGTACAGACCTTTGTCAACCGTTCTGATATGGCGGGCGGCTCCACACTTGGAAATATCTCAAATACACAGGTTGCGCTGAACACCGTGGATATCGGTCTTCCGCAGCTCGCCATGCACTCGCCGTACGAAACAGCCGGAGTGAAAGATACAGAATATCTGATCCGGGCGGCGAGGGAATTCTTCCGGTAATTGCAGGATTCAGAATGTTTGCAGAAAAAGGAACTTACTTTTTTTGAAGCATAGATAAATAAGACGTCCGTACTGTATCGGAGATCTGATACCCCAAATTATTCAAAATACTTTCAATCTGAGCGAGAGCGGCACCTTTCTCTTCATCGCTTCTCACCAGTATCTCCAGTTCCAGAAATTCTCCAAGTCCGTGCACATAATCCAGACAGGCTGTCACAGAACCATTCTGCAGCATCGTTCTGTCCTTGATCACTTCCGGAGCTGCCGGAGCATATCCGATCGCCTGCAGTATATTTTTACAGATCGTTCCGTCTTCCACACCTGTTTGCAGTTCCCTCTGTATATTTCGA
>NZ_VMSO01000036.1 GCF_008691045.1 Mediterraneibacter catenae | reverse complement strand
GCAGCAGTTCAGCACATCGGGATATCATGCGTCAAATTCTTTCATTCCGTATACATTGCGGTACTGGCGCATAGTCATGCCTGTCGCACTTTTAAAATATTTCCCCAGATGGCTCTGGGAAGAGAAACCGAGATAAGTGGATATCTCGCTGTAGGAATACCGGGAGTAGATCAGGAGGTTCTTCGCCAGGTTGATCTTCTCCCTGCGGATGTACTCTGTCAGAGTGACTTTCTCACACTCGTGGAACAGCTCTGAGAGATAAGCTGCATTCAGGCCGAGAGCGTCCGCAATCTCCTGTATGCTGATACGGCCGTGCAGATGAGAGAAGATATAGTCTTTGCATTTGTTGATATGGGGATTTTTATCTTTCTCGAGAGTACCCTCTTTCTGCTCTTTGAGCTCTTTCACCATCCGGGCGTACTCGTATTCGGCAGCGTAGAATAGGTGGAATACTGCCGGTATATCCCTGCATTTCTCAATCTTCTGGATGTAGGAATCACTCAGGGAATAGGCCTCTTCCGGTACGACGCCTCCGCGCATGGCTGCACGTGACGCCAGTGTGACTACGACGATGCCCCGGTTCTTTGCATGACGGAGGGGATCTTCGGAAAGCGTGCCTATTTCACCCGGATAATCTTCACTGAGGCTTCGCTTGAGCTGAGCCAGGTCGCCGGACTCGATAGAGGAGAATTCACGCAGCTCCTGGTCATAAGGATTGTGCACTTTTCCGTATTCTCTGTTTGTGAAGACGAGCTGAGAAAAAGATTCACGCAGCTTTTCATCCGTCTTTTTGTCAACAGAGTTTTCCAGATTCAGCATCTCTTCGGTTATCTCTTCTTCATGAAAAAGATTGTGTACAAGAAGGATGGCCTTGGAAAATGTGTCGTATTCGCAGGCATATACAGAGAGGAGCCATTGCTTTGTGACGGGGCGGGCAGAAATATCCGGCAGCGGTATCTCGCCCGGATATGTGTGCCGGAAATCTACGGGAGTTGTCATTCTTACCGGCCCGATCAGAGTATACCGGCTGCCGGTCCGGATCATGGCGTAGGCAAGCTCACCCTCTGCAGACAGAATCACGGGGATGTCTTTTTTGCCATGTGGAAGAGCCGTTCCGGTGAAAATACGGAAGATTTCATCGTCTTCGTAAAGATCGCGGAATGATATGCGGGCACAGCAGGTTTCAAGCAACGTTCCGTTTATATCATAACGGCGCACGATCGTGTGCAGATGATAAGAAATATATTTTATGAGGTAGTGTTCGTTCATTAATATGGTCTCCTGATATGATTTCTACACAGTAGCGTAGAGAAAGAAATGGCGGAATCGCTTCTGGTTTTATTTTGCATAGATATTCTATCATATTTCCCTGAAAAATGTAATAATTACCCGAAAAATGTGATATAGAAGCCCTGGCGAATGTACTACTATACATTCACAAGGCAGGCACCAAACCACAGCGCGGCAGAGAGAAGTGAGATGCTGAAACTTTGCCGACATTAAAAAAGAAAGGAATGAAGGAAATGTATGTAAAAGGTGTAAATCTTGGTAACTGGCTGGTACTGGAAAAATGGATGAGCCCGGGACTCTTTGACGGCACAACGGCGGAGGATGAGTATTATCTGCCGACCCAGCTTCCGAAAGAGATCTATGAGGAAAGGATCAGAATGCACCGCTCTGAATACATAACAGAGCGCGACTTCACAAGGATCAGGGCGATGGGCATGGATGCGGTCCGCATTCCGGTACCGTATTTTATCTTTGGCGACAGAGCGCCGTTCGTCGGATGTGTGAAGGAGCTGGACAATGCATTTAACTGGGCAGAGAAATACGGTCTGAAGATCCTCATTGACCTGCATACCGCGCCGGACAGCCAGAACGGATTCGACAACGGCGGCATCAGCGGCGTATGCAAATGGTCCCAGGAGCCGGAGGAAGTAGAGTTCGAACTCAGTGTTCTTGAGAGGCTGGCAGAACGCTATGGTACAAGAGAAGGACTGTGGGGCATCGAGGTGATCAACGAACCAATCCTTGAGGACATGTGGGAGACCATGCATGTGCAGGAACGTTATCCGGCAGTGGATCCGGAGAAAGCGGCCGGATCAAAGCCGAATACCATCGAATTTATCCGTCAGTTCTATCTGGAGGCATATGACAGGCTGCGCAAATATATGCCGGAAGACAAATATGTGGTTATCCATGACGCATTCCGCCTGAAAGCGTGGAAGGACTTTATGAGGGAAGACAAATATAAAAACGTAGTACTCGATACGCATATGTATCTGATGGTGGCAGAGATGGCCGGATGTGACCAGACGATCGAAGGCTATGTCAATTATGTGAAAGAGCATTTTGAGGCTGATATTGCGGAGATGGAGGAGTATTTCCCTGTGATCTGCGGAGAATGGTGTCTGTTTAATTCCCTTGCGGTAGGTCATGACACGAAAGGCGGACAGACGGTGCTCAACGGGCAGGAAGGAATGTCTGAAGAGGCGATGTCCGCAGAGGAAAAGAAAGCGATCTACCGCGCTGTGGCGAAAGCACAGCTTGATGCCTGGAAAAAAGGTTCGGGATACTTCTACTGGACATACAAGATGCTGACAGACACAGTCAATACGGAAGGCTGGGTCGGCTGGGACTGCTGGGATCTCGGCAGATGCGTGGACTTCGGGTGGTTCCCGACAAGGGAATAATAAGAAAAGAGGATACATGCTGAGGAGCATGAAAACGGGGGACGGCTCCACGGCAGTTAAAGAAAAAATATGAGAGGAAGGTTAGAAAATATGGGAAAAGTAAATATGGATCCGGATGCGAAGCTTTCATTCATAGAGCGGTTTGCATATGGAATCGGTGACTATGCGGGCAATCTGGCCTACTCTGCGATCAGTGCATTTCTGCTCTGCTGAACAGGACGGACGAAGGGCTGGAGTGCAATGTGAGGATAGCGGAAGAGCTGCTTAGACTGACGATGCCGGCACACAGTATTGCAAGTGCGATCATAGACGAGGGGGACAAGACTAATGATAAGTAATCCGATCTTTCCGGGATTTAATCCCGATCCCTGCGCGTGCAGGAAAGGGCAGGACTATTATGTGGCAGTGTCCACGTTCGAGTGGATGCCGGGAATACCGGTTTATCACTCGAGAGATCTGAAGAACTGGGAGCTGATCACCCACATCCTGACGGATGATGAGAAAGTGAACCTGAGACGGCTTCCGTCGGCCAAAGGAATCTGGGCGCCATGTCTTACCTACTGCGAGGACGACGGACTGTTTTATCTGGTATACGGGATCATGAATTCCATGAACGCGAGATATTTTGATATCGACAATTATGTGATTACCGCCAGGGATATCGAAGGACCGTGGAGTGAACCGGTGTATCTTCACTCCGCGGGATTCGACGCCTCTATGTTTCACGATGACGACGGGCGCAAATGGCTCGTATCCCTCGAGTGGGAGACAAGAGACGGCTATGAGAAGCCGGGGGTCATCTGTCTTGTAGAGTATTCTTCAGAGAAAAAGGCGATCGTCGGTTATCCGAAACGTATCTGGAGGGGAGGTACCGACAGAGGATGTATCGAGGCTCCGCATCTGACAAAACATAACGGATGGTATTATATCATGTGCGCCGAGGGGGGGACAGGATACAATCATTGTGTGACGATGGGGAGATCCCGCAATGTATGGGGCCCTTATGAATCCAATCCGGCAAATCCAATCCTCACTTCCGCGCCGGGAGTATCTTACGAGAGACATGATCCGGATCATTTGAAGCCTAAGTACTATAATCCGGATTCGATCTTGCAGAAGTCGGGGCACGGGAGCTACGTGGAGACACCGGAGGGCGAGGTATATATGTTCTTTCATACGGCACGTCCCTTTGTGCCGGAACTGCGGTGCACGCTGGGGCGGGAGACTGCTATTCAGAAGATGAGATGGACAAAGGACGGATGGCTGCGCATGGATACTGGAGAAAACCGGCTGTCAGGCTCGGACTGCGAGAAAGTGTCAGAGTGTATGGGTGGCAGGAGTAACACTCTGCGGAGAAACCAGCCGGAAAATCTGGCACAGATTGAGACACAGGAGAGTTCCCTGCCGGAATATCCGATGCCGAAGATCCCCGATTTTGATGATTTCGACAGCGGGGAGCTGGGAAACTGGTATTATGCGCCCCGTATCATGCCGCAGTCTTTTGCAGATGTGAATGCAAGACCCGGATATGTCAGGATCCGCGGACAGGAGGCGAGGACTTCGCTGAACAGGGTGAGTATCCTGGCGAGAAAGCTGACCAGCGTGTATGCCAGAGTCACTACAAAGATGGAGTTTGAACCGGAGGTGTACCAGCACAGCGCCGGACTCATTCTATATTATGATAATATGAATTATGTGAATCTCAGGAAATACTATAGCGAGACGCTGGGAAGCCCTGCGCTTTCCGTGGTGCAGCTTGAGAATGGTACGAAGACAGAATATAATGACTGGCGTGTGCCGGCTCCGGGGGGAGCAGTCTGGATGCGCCTTTATGTGGAGGGAAGAAAGATTTGGTTCGAGTGGAGCGCGGACGGGGAAGACTACCGGAAGATTGGCCCGGAGTTTGATACGACAAAATTTTCGGACGAGTACTGTAAGTACGGGGAATTTACCGGAACCATGGTGGGACTGACCTGTGCAGACCGCATGAAGCATGAAAAGTATGCGGACTTTGATTTCTTTGAATATATTGCAGATGAGACGAAAGGCGTGGAGTGAAAAAGAAGGGATTCCCCGGCGCTTTGGAAGCAGACATGCGAAAAACCGTCCTATTGGACGGTTTTTCGTAGTTTTATAGTTTATCTAAAAAGGAATGAGAGTAAAGTGCGGCGCCTTTCGGCGCCCTGACTTTATGAGGGGGAGATAGTTGTTCTATCAACTATCTGATTCATAGTATAGGGGACAAATGTGACAAAAGTATGAGTGAACCATAAAAGAAGGGGGAATATTCTAAACAGAAAGTAAAAAACCGGTAAAAATATATTATAAAGATCCGGAAACGCGAAAATCCGCTGACCATGCAGTCAGCGGATTCTCGTTGTTGTTATAGTTATCTAAAGGAATGAGAGTAAAGTGCGACATCCCGGTTCCCCGGGATGCCAATACTTTATGAGGGGGGAGATAGTTGTTTTATCAACTATCTGACTCATAGTATAGACAGAAAATGTGTCCAAAGTATGTTTAAACTCTTAAAGAAAAAGAAAGAAAGTTATGAAACTCTTAATTCGTTTTATTTATCATTGATGTTTTCCGGAACGCGTATGGTATTGCCGGCATATATTTTATTGGGGTCAGAAATCTTATTTAGTTTTGTCAGGGTATCTACAGTAGTTCCATAACGTTTGGCAATCTCGCTGAGTGTATCTCCAGGCTGGATGACATAAGTAATATATTGTGCAGAAGGAGAAGGCGCGGTGGTGTGGGAATCGCCTGCCAGATGATTTAATCCGGCTTTTTTTATTACAGCCGGGTAATCGACATATCCCAGATCCAGATCGACATTTCCTTTGATCCCGGGTACACTTCCGGTGCTGGTGTACTGCCAGATACCACATGGCGTTCCATCATACCGGTCTGCGTAACGGGCGTACCAGAAGGCATATCGTTTTGCGGGTTCTGTGCCGATATAGGTATCGAGGAAGCTGCGGTTTGTGTAGAACATGGCATAGTAGCCTTTTTCTTCTATGCGGCTGCAGAATCTTTTGACAATATTTCTGGCAAGGGCGGGAGTGAATGAGACGCCCTGTTTTTCAATATAGTCTGCAGATGCCTGCTCGATATCATAGCAGACCGGATAGTCCAGTCTGTATTCGGAGACAGTGCGGATGCATCCGTCCGCCTCCTGGACAGCCTTTTCCTGTGAAAAAGCATAGCAGAACCAGTAAGCGCCGATGGGGAGACCGATCCGGTTGCATTCGGCGGCGTTTCGCCTGAACTGTTTATCAACTGTATTATACCCATATCCGGCCCGGAGCATTGCAAATTTATATCCGGCGGCTTTGACTTTTTCCCAGTCTATTTCGCCCTGAAATTCACTGACATCAAGTCCTTTTATATTCATTTATTACTCCTTTCATCAATATGACAGCCGGTTGGAAAAATTTTTCACGGGCTGAAATATTTAATTTAATATATGCCGGAAACAGAAAAAAGTGTACAGCGGGCGTGGACAAATGTTGCCGTTTTTGTAGAGAGGCCTAAGGATTAGTTCTGCTGGATATTGAAAAAAACTTATGAAGAAAATATAATTGTGGATAAAGGAAACTATCAATGATTACATTGGAGACAGTAATGAATTTTTCACATGAACTTATTGTTCCGGAAACAGGATTCCCGTTCAAACTGTTTATTTTCGAGGGCGGCGGGGGGAATTATTACCGTGAGAAACACTGGCACAGATCGATCGAGATCTTTGCGGTGTGCAGCGGAGAACTGGAATTTCATATTGATAACAGGAAGTGGCATCTGACGCCGGGAAACTTCATGATCGTGAATTCCAATGAGGTGCATTCCGTGGATTCTCCTCTGCCAAATGAGACGATCGTACTGCAGATTCCGCTGAAACTGTTTGAGGATTACTTTACAGGAGAGCAGTTTATATGGTTTTCCCATGAGCCGGGCAGGAGAGATGAAAGGTTTATGGAGCTTATAAGGGAATTGTACGGAACATACGGCAGGAAAGCCTGCGGTTATGACTTAAAGATGAAGAGCCTTTTTTACCAGATTATGTATCTGCTTGTGAAAGATTACAGGCTGATGGAAGTGGATGACGCTTCCGTACGTAAGAATAAGAACCTCAATAAGCTGTCTGCGATTACTTCTTATATGAAAGAAAATTATACTGGCGATTTGTCACTTGATGAAGTGGCCCGGGTTTTCGACTATTCACCTAATTATCTCTCGAGGATGTTTCGCAAATACGCAGGTCTGACATTTAAAAGTTATGTGCAGAGTATCCGGCTGGGGTATGCAGTGAAAGATCTGGACAGTGGGAGGTACAGCATTACGGAGGTGGCGCTGAGGAACGGGTTTTCCGGGAGCAGGGCGCTGGCGAGGGCATTTCAGAAGAAATACGGGATGCTGCCGAGTGAATATAGCAGCTATGTCAAGGAAGAAACTCACGTACTGATACAGCGACGGGTGAGGGATTGAAAAGATAAGAAATGGTCATTAAAAGGCTAATTATTTGGTCGATAAGAGCTCTTAAAGGTGTTAAAATGACCTCATACAGACAAGTGGTGAGCAGGTATTTCGGTAAGATATAGTGGAATATGCTCGGATACGAAAATGTAAGGAGGTTGCAAAAATGAAGATTCAGAAACTGACGGACGCATCTTTCGGCAAGTACGGAAAAGTGATCACAGAATTCTCTTTTGAGAAGATCTTAAAAGAGATGGAGCACACTCCGCTGCCGAAGGATGTTGTCTATGTACCGTCTGTAGAGGCAATGGAGATCCTGCCGGAAGCTGTTGACGTATGCAGAAAAGGTTTCGGCGGACTGCCGATCCAGATCGGGTACTGTAACGGGGACAACCATAAGCTGAACGCACTTGAGTATCACAGAAGTTCGGAGATCGATATTGCAGCAACAGATTTGATCCTGCTGCTTGGATGTCAGCAGGATATCGAAGCAGATGATACCTATGACACATCGAAAGTCGAGGCGTTCTTCGTGCCGGCGGGAACAGCTGTCGAGCTCTATGCCACGACGCTGCACTACGCTCCCTGCTCTGCGCAGGAGGGCGGATTCAGATGTGTGATCGTGCTGCCGAAAGGCACGAACGAGGATCTGCCTTTCGAACCTGCGAAAGAAGGCGAGAACCGTCTGCTGACAGCGGTCAATAAATGGCTGATCGCCCATGAGGAAGCCGGCATTGAGGGAGCTTTCTGCGGGCTGAAAGGTGCAAACACCGAAGTATAAGGGTAATGGTAACAAAAATAAATATATTTATTTAGCAGAGAAAGAGAGGAACCTACTATGAAAAACATGCCAGAACTGAAAATCGGAGTTGTCGCAGTAAGCCGCGACTGTTTCCCGGAGAGCCTGTCCGTAAACAGGAGAAGAGCGTTGATCGATGCTTATGAGAAGAAATATGGCACAGGAACAGTATATGAGTGCCCGATCTGTATCGTGGAGAGCGAGATCCATATGGTACAGGCACTTGAAGATATCAAAAAAGCAGGATGCAATGCACTTGTTGTATATCTTGGAAACTTCGGGCCGGAGATCTCAGAGACCCTTCTTGCAAAACACTTTGAAGGACCGAAGATGTTTGTTGCAGCAGCAGAAGAGACACAGAATAATCTTGTACAGGGGCGTGGCGACGCTTACTGCGGCATGCTCAACGCAAGCTACAACCTGAAACTGCGCAACGTAAAAGCATACATACCGGAGTACCCGGTGGGAACAGCGGAAGAGTGTGCCGACATGATCCACGAGTTCGAGCCGATCGCGAGAGCTGTCGTAGGACTTAACGATCTGAAGATCATAAGCTTCGGACCGAGACCGCTCAACTTCCTCGCATGTAACGCACCAATCCAGCAGCTCTACAACATCGGTGTTGAGATCGAAGAGAACTCAGAACTGGATCTGTTCGAGGCATTTAATAAACATGAAGGCGACGAGCGTATCCCGTCTGTTGTAAAAGAGATGGAAGAAGAGCTCGGAGCAGGCAATAAGAAACCGGAGATCCTCACAAAACTGGCTCAGTACGAGCTTACATTAAAAGACTGGATCGAGGAACACAGAGGTTACCGCAAATATGTTGCCATTGCAGGAAAATGCTGGCCGGCATTCCAGACACAGTTCGGTTTCGTTCCGTGTTATGTAAACAGCCGTCTGACAGCTCAGGGAATTCCGGTATC
Organism: Mediterraneibacter catenae; assembly: GCF_008691045.1. Lineage (GTDB taxonomy): Bacteria > Bacillota > Clostridia > Lachnospirales > Lachnospiraceae > Mediterraneibacter > Mediterraneibacter ornithocaccae. Next base: position 7,339 of record NZ_VMSO01000036.1, on the reverse strand, counting down.
CTGTGAAGTGGACATCTATGGATGCTTAAGCGAGTTCATCGGAACAGTAGTAAGCCAGGATGCAGTTACACTGCTTGACATCAACAATACAGTACCGGCAGACATGTACAAAGAGAGCATCGAGGGCAAATTCCCGTATACACAGAAAGATACATTTATGGGATTCCACTGTGGAAATACAGCATCAGGAAAACTGACATCATGTGAGATGAAGTATCAGCTCATCATGGCACGTTCACTTCCGGAAGAGGTGACACAGGGAACGCTTGAAGGAGATATCCAGCCTGGTGATATCACATTCTACCGTCTGCAGAGCACATCTGACAACAAGCTGCGTGCATATGTGGCACAGGGTGAAGTACTTCCGATTGCAACAAAATCCTTTGGTTCCATCGGTGTGTTTGCTATTCCGGAGATGGGAAGATTCTACCGCCACGTGCTGATCGAGAAGAACTATCCGCATCACGGCGCTGTAGCATTCGGACACTACGGAAAAGAACTGTTCGAGGTATTCAAATATATCGGCGTTCCGGTAGAAGAGATTGGTTACAATCAGCCGGCAGGCGTGAGATATCCGACAGAAAATCCGTGGAGATAATTTTCGGGGACGTAGTAAAAACGGATTTGACTACGTCCCGAAATGAAGTTAACCCTGTCCTTTATTGATAACTACCCTGTCCCTTTTGAAATTTGCACAAATTAATTTGCTGCTTTGCGCGGATTAAGAGTGTGGTTTTGTACAGATTCACAGTGGGGACAGGATAAAACGCAAAAGGGGACAGGGCTATTTTGAAATGGGGACGTAGTAAAACTGAATTTGACTACGTCCCCGATAAAGGAGGACAGAGCAATGTTTTTTATCGGTGTCGATCTCGGAACATCCGCAGTAAAGCTCCTGCTGATGGATGAGAACGGGAAGATCCATAAGATCGTATCAAAGGAGTATCCGTTATATTTTCCGCATCCCGGATGGTCCGAACAGAAACCCGAGGACTGGTTTGAACAGAGCATGGCAGGATTAAAAGAGCTCACCGCGGAGTGCGATAAGAGCCAGATAAAAGGGATAAGTTTCGGCGGGCAGATGCACGGACTGGTTGCGCTGGACAAGGATGACGAGGTGATCCGTCCGGCGATCCTCTGGAATGACGGGCGTACGGGGAAACAGGTTGAGTATTTAAATGATACTATAGGAAAGGAAAAACTTTCCAAATACACTGCCAATATTGCATTCGCAGGATTTACAGCTCCTAAGATTCTCTGGATGAAGGAGAACGAACCAGACAATTTCGCGAAGATCACAAAGGTCATGCTGCCAAAAGATTATCTGGCATACAAGCTGTCGGGATCTTTCTGCACGGAATATTCAGACGCATCGGGGACACTGCTCCTTGATGTGGAGCATAAATGTTGGTCAAAAGAGATGACGGAAATCTGCGGCATTACAGAAGAGCAGCTTCCGAAGCTTTACGAGAGCTGGGAGCCTGTGGGATGCCTGAAACCGGAGGTTGCTGAAGAACTTGGGCTGCCTGCAGGCGTGAAGGTGATAGCTGGAGCGGGCGACAATGCTGCGGCTGCGGTGGGAACTGCAACAGTGGGAGACGGTGGATGCAACATCTCTCTCGGTACATCGGGGACGCTGTTTATCTCCAGTGAGAAGTTTGGCGTGGATGAGAATAACGCGCTTCACTCGTTTGCACACGCCGACGGAAATTATCATCTTATGGGGTGCATGCTGAGTGCGGCGTCTTGTAATAAATGGTGGATGGACGAAATTTTAAAGACTACGGATTATGCAGGTGAGCAGTCGGGAATCACGGGGCTGGGCGAGAACCATGTGTACTACCTGCCATATCTGATGGGTGAGCGTTCACCTCATAATGATCCCGATGCAAGGGCAGCGTTTATCGGTATGAGCATGGATACAAGTCGTGAAGATATGACGCTTGCAGTGCTCGAGGGTGTGGCGTTTGGCCTCAGAGATTCCCTTGAGGTGGCAAGAAGCATTGGAGTGAATCCGCAGAGAACAAAAATTTGCGGCGGTGGAGCGAAGAGCCCGCTCTGGCGGAAGATTATCGCCAATGTAATGAATATGAAGGTGGATATTATTGAGAGCGAAGAAGGACCGGGATATGGCGCCGCCATTCTCGCTGCAGTTGGGTGCGGAGTATACTCCTCTGTGGAAGAGGCAGCAAAGAAACTTGTGAAAGTCGTGAAGACTGAAGAACCGGAGGAAGAACTGGTACAGAAATATGAAGAGAAGTATCAGAAGTTCAGACGATTTTATCCGGTTCTAAAAGGAATGTTCTGAAAATAAAAAAGTGATATCGCGTACAGTGGAGCGTATACCGGCAGTGCCGGGCGTTCCGCTGTTTTGTTATTTTATGCTATTAGTACGCATTTTAATAAAATCATAAGATTTTGATTTCCCCCTCTTAAAAAATGATTTTTATCATGTATACTATAGATAAATACTCCCGCCCGTTCAGAAAAAAGAACAGGGGACTGGAAGTGCTTAAGAGAGGCGAAGGGGTGAGTAAAATGTATAATATTCTTGTATGTGATGATGACAGAGAAATTGTAGAAGCCATAGAAATATATCTTTCTCAGGAGGGATACCGGATACTGAAAGCGTATGACGGGATTGAAGCTCTCGGTATCCTTGAAAAAGAAAATATTAATCTTCTGATTATCGACGTGATGATGCCGCGGCTGGACGGAATACGTGCGACTTTGAAGATTCGGGAGAAAAACAGCATTCCTATCATTATACTATCGGCGAAGTCAGAGGATGCCGACAAGATACTTGGCCTGAATGTGGGTGCAGATGACTATGTGACCAAACCATTCAGTCCGCTGGAGCTTGTGGCAAGGGTGAAGTCGCAGCTCAGAAGATACAATCAGCTTGGCGGTTCAGGTCAGGGCGAGCAGGAGAAGATCTACGAGGTCGGAGGCTTAAAGATCAATGATGATTTGAAAGAAGTAACCGTGGATGGCGAGCCGGTGAAACTTACGCCTATTGAGTATAATATCCTGCTGCTTCTCATGAAGAATCAGGGCAGAGTGTTTTCAATCGGACAGATCTACGAATCAATCTGGAATGAAGAGGCGATCGGCGCCGACAACACCGTAGCTGTTCATATCAGGCATATCAGGGAAAAGATCGAGATCAATCCGAAGGATCCCAGATATCTGAAAGTGGTGTGGGGCGTAGGTTATAAGATCGAGAAAGGAATATAGAGAAGTTTATGAATCAGTGGTATAGAAGGACTCTGACAAAAGTAATCGTGCTGCTGACGGGTATTCTGAGCGGCGCAGCGTTCATTACATCCCTGGGAGTGATACTTACATTTACCGATACAGTGAATCCGTCAGAGATCATGAGTCTGGTACAAGAGTCATATGAAGAGTCGGCTGACTTTAATATGTCGGTAGAAAATGCAGTGTCCGAAGTATTTGAAATGTTCCGGCTCGAGGATGTATTTGAGACGGACGGCGCGTATGACCCGGACAAAGAAATCGATATTATGGAATATGCCGGTACAGGCAAAGCCGGAGGAAATAACGCATCAGGGCTTATGTATACGCTGGAAGATCTGATCAATTGGGGAGAAGAGTTTAATTCACAGGGAGGAGGCGTCTACCAGGAGGACGTTATAGTATGTCAGAGAGAGGATGGGACATATTACTATTATTACCGGAACGATTTTTTTAATCTCTTTGAGAACGGAGAGTTTACGATTGAATTTGAGGATGAGTACCAGACACAGGCCGCCTTTTTGAAAGAACTTGCAGAGGGCGGGGATGTCTCGGGCAGTGAGTCCGAAATGCGAATCTATGACAATGAGGGAAATGTTCTGTACACTGACTGCTGGAATTTTGGTACGGCTCTGAAAGAAAATTATGCGCCTGCCGGTGCCGATAATCTTCTGCAGGCGGTTAACAGCAATCCGGAGTTAAACGGAAGACTGTCAGATATTTATGATAATCTCACATTTACGCTGACTAATCTTTATGATGAGTATACGACATATCAGTCCGGGTGGGAATATCTGGAAGAGGGAAATACAAACTTTACTTACCTTTATGCGGACCGGGTGACAAAACAGGTATTTACAAATAAAGGGGAGTATTCTGATTACAAGGATGTTGCAGCTCATATTGATGAGATGAAATCCGAAGACTCTGTGAAGTATATTATTGTATATCCGAAATTAAAAGATTTCGAAACAAATATGAGCATTTCTGCCTCTGGAGAATGGGATTCGGTCAGGTCATATGAACCGAGCAGAAATTCAGAGAATATCCTTGCCGTGTCAATCGATACGTCATATCCGATCAAGGATCAGTTTTATGAAGGCAGTACGCACTATAATGAAAATATTCCCTTTCTGAGATGCGCACTGGTCCTGTTTATTGCAGGCGGTATCCTCTTTATTGCATCTGCTGTATGGCTTGCAGTGACAGCAGGGAAAAAACCCGGAGATGAAGAAATACATCTGACGGTGTTTGATCGGTGGAAGACGGAAATTGCGGCAGCGCTGGTGATAGGTCTGTGGGTGCTCAGTACATGTATTCTTCTTGGAATGCGTGTGACATTCGGAAGTTGGACAGATACGGCGGCAGTGGAATATTCCGCTGAAGAATATGTGAGTACGATTCCGACGGCATATTCAACGTTATTTACAACAGCCATAGATCTGGCCGATCTGGTTGTAATATTTTTATATGGGCTCTTTAGTTTTGCATGTTTCTTTGCAGGATACGTAAGTCTGGTGCGAAGGGCTAAAGCCAAAATTCTGTGGGAGGGAAGTCTTTTCCATGCGATGCTTGTAGTTACCGGACAGGTATGGAGAGAACGGTCTGTTACTTTAAAAGCAGGAGCTGCTGTGACTGGCTTTCTATTTATCCAATGGCTGGCTGTACTGATACGGAACATTCCGTTTATGTTGCTTGCCCTGGGAGCGGATATATTAGTCCTGTGGGTCGTTTTAAGCGGGGCGATTGCAAAGAACAGGATCAGAAAAGGAATAGAGGAAATAGCGGGCGGCAATCTGGAATATCGTATTGATCTGAAATGGCTGCACGGAGCAGAGCGGGATATAGCAGAGAAAATCAATAATATCGGAAGCGGCCTTAACAAAGCTGTGGATGAGGCGATGAGAAATGAAAGGCTGAAGACCGATTTGATCACGAATGTATCCCATGATATAAAGACGCCGCTCACTTCGATCATCAATTATGTAGACATCCTGAAAAGGTCCAATATTACGGATGAAAAGATCCGGGGGTATCTGGATATTCTTGAAGCAAAGGCGCAGAGGCTGAAGACGCTGACAGAAGATGTGGTCGAGGCATCCAAGGTAAGCAGCGGCAATATTACGCTTGAATGTATGGATATGGATCTGAGAGAACTTGTACAGCAGACGGAAGGAGAGCTGGCGGAGAAATTTGCCGCGCGCAATCTGACCATGGTACTTAATATTCCGGAAGAACCAGCAGTTATCCATGTGGATGGCAGAAGAATGTGGCGTGTCCTGGAAAATGTCTTCGGTAATGCGGCGAAATATGCAATGCCCGGCACAAGAGTGTATGCGGATCTCGTTCTCACAGACGATAAGGTTGAATTTTCTCTGAAAAATGTATCCGAACAGCAACTTAACATTTCAGCAGATGAGCTGACGGAACGCTTTATCAGGGGCGACATTTCAAGAAGCACAGAGGGAAGCGGACTTGGTCTGTCTATTGCAAAGAGTCTTACTGTGATGCAGGGAGGAGAGTTTGAGCTGTATCTTGACGGGGATCTGTTCCGCGTGAACATCCGGTTTGCACGAGTACCTGCAAGAGCAGAAAACAAAATTGACTATTGAGATGAAAAATCAGATTTATGAGCAGAAACGTCCGGGTTAACCGGGCGTTTCTTTTGCTATTGCAAAAGTGTTCTGCAGATGATACGATGAAATCAGTCTATTAGAAAGTAACAGTTCGGCCTGTACCGTTTATGAAGCTGAACTGCTACATCAGAAAAAGTTCTGCAAGAGAAAAAGGTTGATATGTGAGGTGACTTAAGATGAACAAGGGGGAAGACCAGAGAGACAAAATCGGCAGAACAGGAAACAGTACAGTTCCGCCGGGAGAAAGAGGCCCGCAGCAGCGCAGGCCGATAAGCCGTGAAGAGAGGATGCGGCGCAAAAGAGAGCGGCTTAAGAGAAGGAGGAGGATTGCCATTGCAATCCTGTGCGGTATTGTATTGGTTCTGATACTGATCATTGCAGGGATTGTGGCATTGGTAAGGCATTTTACGGGTGGCAGCGACAGCAGTGACAAAAGCGGCGGTCAGGCGTCAGATCTGACTATCGAGGAACAGCAGGAGGCAGAGGAAGAAGAAGCGGAGCCTGTTTCCATTACGATCAGTGCGGCCGGAGACTGTACTCTCGGAACAGATGAATATTTTGACCGGAGCACGAGCCTGAATGCGTATTATGACAGTAACGGAGCCTCCTATTTCTTCCAGAATGTGAAGTCTGTTTTTGAGGCAGATGACCTGACGATCGTTAACATGGAAGGAACACTTACGGAAGAGACTGCGCGTCAGGACAAGACCTATGCATTTAAGGGACCTGCAGAATATACCCAGATACTGACAGAGGGTGATGTAGAGGCTGCAAATCTTGCAAATAACCACAGCCATGATTACGGCGACCAGAGCTATACAGATACGATTGAAGCTCTGGATGCGGCCGGTATTACGAGCTTCGGATATGACAGGACTGCGGTCATGGATGTCAACGGTGTGAAAGTAGGTCTGGTCGGTACTTATGAACTGGCGGACGGCATGGGCTGCGAAGACGAGATGATCGCGAATATCAAGGCAGTGGAAGATCAGGGGGCACAGATCGTCATTGTAAGTTTCCACTGGGGACTTGAGAGGGAAAACTATCCGACTGAGAATCAGGTGAATCTTGCTCATTCGGCAATTGACAACGGTGCTGATCTGGTGCTTGGCCATCATCCTCATGTACTGGAAGGAATTGAAGTTTATAAAGGAAAGAATATCGTATACAGTCTCGGAAATTTCTGCTTTGGCGGAAACAGTAACCCGTCGGATAAAGACACGATGATCTTCCAGCAGACCTTTACAGTTGAAAACGGGGAGCTGAAAGAAGATAATGTGACCAATATCATTCCGTGCTCTATATCCTCGGAATCCGGATATAATAACTATCAGCCCACACCGCTGGAGGGCGATGAGGCAGAACGGGTGAAAGGAAGAATCGAGGAATACAGCAGCGGATTCTGACGGGAAAGAAACTTCTTGAATTCCTTACGGTTTTATGCTACG
>NZ_VMSO01000035.1 GCF_008691045.1 Mediterraneibacter catenae | reverse complement strand
TTGAACCGTTCTTAGAATATTTCTCTTCAAAGAAATTTTCAAGGGTTGTTGTCTATTGTTCAGTTATCAAGGTTCCTGTCGTTCTTTATTTGCGACAGGTTTGATATTTTATCAAATCCGTTCCGCTTTGTCAAGAACTTTTTTATTTTTCTTTTCTGTCTCATCCGCTTTCCTTTCGGTCTGCTTCAAGCGACAACTTTTATAGTTTATCACATCTGAAAGGTTTTGTCAACAACTTTTTTGCTTTCCTGTTCCCCGGACGTTCCGCCTCCGCGTCTCCGGCTGAGCTGGTCTGCTGTGCTGTTGCGTCCCCGTCATCAGCGACAGGTGCTATCTTATCACTCCTGGCAGTAATTGTCAATGTTTTTCTTGTTTTTTATTTATTTCAGACAATTCACACATTTCATCTGGTTTCTTCTATATTAATTCAATAATCTTTTCTTTCCCCAAACAATCCTATACTTTTTTCACTTATAATAGAAACATGACATACAGATGTCATATTTTCCATGGTATAATGATTGCATTAAACTCAATCCTGACCTTTGGAAGGAGCAGAATATGAAGATCGATCGCTTAATCGGAATCTTATCCATCCTGCTGCAAAAAGAAATTGTTACCGCACCTGAACTTGCCGAACATTTCGAAGTATCCCGACGAACGATCAGCAGGGATATCGATGCACTCTGCCGGGCAGGAATTCCGATTGAAACAAGACAGGGGACGCACGGTGGCATTTCTATTATGAAAGGCTTCAGAATTGACCGAACTCTTTTGACAAATTCAGAAATGAAAGATATCCTTGCCGGCCTGAGAAGTCTGGACAGTGTCAACGGCACGAACCGTTACGGTCAGTTGATGGAAAAACTTTCCGCAGGCTCTTCTGATTTTATGACAGGCGGACAGTCTGTTCTGATCGATCTGTCCTCTTGGTATAGAGATTCTCTTGCGCCTAAGATCGAAGCAATCCGGAGGTCAATCGACAGTCAGACACTTCTTGCGTTTCATTATTACTCGCCCAGCGGCGAAACATGCAGGATAATAGAACCATATTATCTGATTTTCTGTTGGTCAAGCTGGTATGTCTGGGGATGGTGTACACAGAAAGCCGACTACCGCCTGTTCAAACTAAACCGGATGGACATGCTTTCCTCAAATACAGACGACAGGTTCGAGAAACGTAACGCTCCGTATCCTGATCTGAGCAATGAACGTATTTTCCCCAGCGGACTACGAGTTAAAGCTGTCTTTGCCAAAGAATGTAAGTGGCGTCTGATCGAAGAATTCGGTTCAGGGTGTTTTGAAGAATTGCCGGACGGCAGGCTGCTCTTCCATGCGGATTACACAAGCAGGGAAAATCTGACTACCTGGATACTGACTTTCGGAGAGAAAGCCGAACTCCTCGAGCCGGCATTTTTAAGGGAAGAGCTTAGAATAACAATTTCGAAAATGATTTCACTGTATGACAACAAACTGAAAGAATCCATAGATGACAAGTGATGGAAAGGAGACAAAAATGAGATATATCTGGCTGGATGACTATTTATTGAAGAAAAAGGGTGTGACAAAGGATCTGCAGCCCGACTGGAACTGGATCCGGTATCATGTAGGAGGCAAAATGTTTGCAGCTGTCTGCCTTGATACTGATAACAAACCTTACTATATTAATTTGAAGCTTGATCCTGTCAGAGGGGATTATATGCGCAAAATGTACGCTGATATCATACCTGGGTATTATTCGGATAAAACGCACTGGAATTCTATCCGCCCGGACGGAGCTGTGCCTGACGATCTGTTGAAAGATATGTTGGACGAATCATATCGTCTGGTTCTTGAAAACTTCAGCAAGAAACGCCAGAGGGAGATCCTTGACATCACATGTTGCGGGTCTGAATGTTCAAAATGCGGCTGCTACGGAAATATCTGTCAGGGATGCAACGAGCTGTGCGGAAAAGTCTTCCACGCACCTCCAGGAAAAGCCTGTCCGATCTATCGCTGTGCAGTAAACCGAAAGCATCTTACCAGCTGCGCAAAATGTGAGGAACTTCCGTGTGTAATCTGGCGTGATACAAAAGATCCCCAGCTCACAGATGAAGAGTTTGAAACAGATATCCAAAATCGCATCCGCAATCTTTTGGAAAATTAAAAAGGAGAATCTCATGACCTTCGATTATAAGAAAGAATACAAAGAATTTTACCTTCCGCCCAAAAAGCCCGGGATCATTGATATTCCGGAAATTAATTACATTGCCATACAGGGAAAAGGCGATCCGAATGAGCCGGATGGTGAATACAAGAATGCTATGGGACTGCTCTACGGCATTGCTTTTACATTAAAGATGAGTTACAAAGGAGAGCACAAGATCGACGGATATTTCCCTTACGTGGTGCCACCTCTCGAGGGGCTCTGGTATCAGGATGGTTCTGACGGCGACATCGATTATTCACGCAAGCAGGATCTCAGATGGGTTTCTATGATCCGTCTGCCGGAATTCGTCACCAGAGATGAATTTGACTGGGCAGTCCGGGAGGCAACTGAAAGGAAGAAAACCGATTTTTCCAAAGTAGAATTCTTCGTATACCGCGAAGGCCTCTGTGCGCAGTGCATGCATGTAGGAAGCTATGATGCTGAACCGGCAACCCTGCAAAAGATCCACGAATTTCTCCATGAGCAGGGATACAAGACAGATCTTTCAGGACAACGGCTGCATCACGAAATCTATCTGGGGGATCCGCGAAGGACTGCGCCGGAGAAACTTCGTACAGTGATCCGGCTCCCGATCAGAGAGGGCTGATCAGTATGCCCGATTCTGACAGCCCTTTTCATCTGACAACTTTATTTTAACAGAAAGGAAAACAAAATGGAATTCACACACAACAAGAATCAAATTGCATTATACACAGAAGATGGAAAATTACTCGCTGAAATCACATTTCCCAATATTAATGATAAGACTGTAGATATAAACCACACTTTTGTCGATCAGTCTCTGCGCGGCCAGGGTATCGCAGGAAAACTGATGGAAGAACTGATCCAGGAGCTGGAGAACAGGAATCTGACTGCCATCCCCACCTGTTCCTACGCCGTCAAATGGTTTGAAAAACATCCGGAGCACGGCAATCTTCTGAATCAGGCAGGATAGTACAAAAATATAATCAATTTCTCACTTTCTCCGTCAGTTCCTCGCCGCCATTTGCATACCACTCCTGTACAAATGTGTCAAAATAGTCTACCGGCTCCTCGCCAGCTATAATCTTGAGGAACGCTTCAGTCTCAAGATCCTGCAGATTCTGCGGGATTTCCCCTTCTGCACTTCCAAGGGAGATTGCCGGTTTCTTCCTTGTACCGGTATTCTCCAGCACTTCTACAGCCTGTATTCTGGAGGCATAAGCCGCCCATCCGTTGGCCGTTGTCAGATTGCCGTTAAGATAAGATCGGCATGTATTGTAATAAGACTTTTCCAGCCCCGACAGTTCCGTCACACTCATCTCACCCGCAAGGGCTTTCTGCAGATTCTCCCCGCAGCGATACAGAGCGTCAATATAATCCACATTGATATTCATAGGTCTTGCCGTAGGATCCACATTAATAGAAAAATATTCATTCACTTCGGAGGAGTACTGATCATCCTCATATCTTGAATAATCGAAGATTGCACTCACATATTTCCCCACAATTTCCGGATGCTCGTACCCTTTACGCACAACAACATACATCCACTCGTCATAGGACTCAAAAGTCTGCGGCTGATCCTGCACATCTTCCGCAAAAAGATACGGTTTCCACTCTGCTGTATTATCGGCACTGTAAGACAGGCTCAGCGGATTGTTTGGTGCCCACCAGCGTCCGAAAGCTGCGCCGCAGTATCCATTTACAAGAAGATCATCTATATTGTCTGTCTTTCGCAGAAGGAAACGGGTATCCAATACTCCATCCTCATAGAGCTGATTGAGATACCTCAGCGCTTCTTTTGTCTCGTCAGTAACTGACCCGTACACAATCTGTCCGTCATCATCCAGGATCCATTTCTCCGGCGCTGAACCGAACTTCGTAAATATGCTGTCCACGCCATAAGTCTCACTGGAACCTGCGATAATGCCGGTACTGCACGCGAGCCCGATCGTCCGTCCGTTTCCCGCAATATCGTTGTCCACAAACGCCTTGATGACCTGCATTGCCTCATCCATCGTCTGCGGTTCTTCAAGCCCGAGTTCCCTTATCCAGTCCGCTCTCAGCCATAGCAGCATATGTCCGTCGTCAATCGCCGTATTCGGGAATGCATAGAGCTTTCCGTCGAATGTCGCCGAACCAAGCAGATCTTCTCCGTAGCTTTCATACATTTCTTTGATCACGTCTGTCGTGCACTCTTCATAAACCGTAGTCAGATTTTCCACAAGCCCCGCTTCTACAAGTTTAACGAGATTATCCCTGCCGTTCACGACAAGGACATCCGGTATCGACCGGTCGGCAATGCTCATCTCCAGAGCCTCCTCATAGGAGCCTCCCGCTTCCAGTTCAAATGCATCCTCATTCTGGATATTCAGCACTTCTCTGAGATATCTTGTATATGCATTATCCTCATATGTATCCCCGACAGGAAGATTCGAGTTGTTCGCTCCCGATATCTTGCCAAGGGTGTACTCCACCGTCTCAGGATATTTTCCCAGCGGAGTGTGCACTGCTTCCTCCCATGCTGCATCGTCCGAACCGGTCTCTGCCTGGTCCACCACATTTTCGGGGTTCTCCTGCCTGGAGACGCCGCCCGCACAGCCGGCCGCCATTAATAAACATACTGCAAATACAGCTGTCAATTGTAATATTACCCTCTTCATCCTGCCTTCTTCTCTGCTTTCTTTGGAATCCTGATCTTCACTTCCGTACCGCCGCCCGGACTGCTCTTGATTTCCACTGTCCCGTTCGTGCCGTACAGTACCTGTATCCTCTCACATACATTTCTGACCCCGTAACCTGACGACTGATATTTCAGGATCTGATCAGCCTTTTCCTGCTCCATGCCAACACCATTATCACATACGGTAAACACAATGTATTTTCCGTCCTGCATTGCGCTGACACAGAGACACTTGTCTTCGCGCTCGGACATATCGAGTCCGTGATCGATCGCATTTTCTACCAGTGGCTGCAGAATCAGCTTGGGAATCTCGATCCCCGCCGTTTCTTCATCATACTCTTCTTTTACCTCAAAACTGTTGTCGTGCATAATAAGCTGTATTTTCAGGTAGGCACGGATATTGCTGATCTCATTTTCCACTGTGGTCATCGTCTCTCCACGGTTCAGGCTCGTCCGGTAATAGGTGGACAGAGCAAGCGTCACCCTGCTGATATCTTCCTCTCCGGCCTCGAGTGCCTTCCAGTTGATGATAGATAGCGAATTATAGAGAAAATGCGGGTTGATCTGTGCCTGCAGAGCTTTCATCTCGCTGTTCTGCAACCTGATCTTCCCCTCATACACTTCCGAGATCAGATGGTTCATCTGATCCATCATACGGCGGAACGAACGGATAAGTACACCCACTTCATCATCAGAATCACTGCTGACCGTCACTTTCCGGAAGCCCAGATGGATCTGGTTCATATTCTCAGTCAGGCGCTCCAGGCAGGAGACCATCCTTCTTGAGAAAACATATCCCACGATCACCAGTATAATAATGCATCCGGCCACGATAGGAATATTGCTCGCCATCAGGATCCGAGCTGATTTTGTGATGACATCAGTAGGACGGTATATATAGAATTTCCATCCCGTACCCTCCATATCCTGCGAGGAATACGTGTAATTTCCCGTGATATAGTCCACGGACTCCGGCTGTACCGGGGTATACTCTTCGTCCATCGAATAACTGGAATATACGACATTGCCGCCATTGTCCAGAATGATACCGCCCGTATTATCCCGGAGCTGACTGGTAAAAGGTTCCAGAACAGCCTGATAGTCGAGAGTCATAACGAGCACTGCCGTAATATCATCGTCGTAAAATCTTCGGGAGGCCGTGATCTCCTGTCCGGAACCGCGCCGGACAGACCACTGCAGGGAAGTATCGTCATTCATCTGTGCATACCACGATTCTCCCTCCGCCTCAGAGAGCGGCATCAGAGTATCCCCGTGCGCCACCTGAATACTCTCTGAATACAGGGTGATTCCCCTGATCTCTTTGTGATAGATCTGCGGCATCTGTAGCAGGGGATCCGCCACATTGACATATTCCACATACGCCTCATAATCAGACTCCGGTTCCGTGGTCAGGATCGACCTTAAATCCTGAGAATAGGACAGATAGTCCACCAGATTCTCGTAGATCATCTCCTGGTTTTCAATTGCCTCCACCGACTGCTCCAGTGTATTTTCCATACTGTCCACTTCGTTTTCATGGAGGATATTTGTCATACCGGTCTGCATATAGACCACGATGATCATAACAGGAATCAGCCCTGCCGCCAGTATGAGCAGGGTAAGTTTATAGCGGTATTTAAGGTTTTTGAACTTTCTGTAAAGCGTCTTCATCTGTCATTCCTCTCCTGCATGACTCAGGTGAATCACCGAAAAACTCCCTGAAACTGCGGCAGAAATACGAACTGTTGGAGAACCCCACCTCTTTTGCGATTTGCGCGATCTTCATATTCGTATTCTCAAGGAGTTCTTTCGCCTTATTCATCCGCACCTCGCGGATAAAACGGTTCAGTGTAACTCCGGTCTCCTCCTTGAACACTGCGCTCAGATAGCCGGGCGACAGATACACGAGCGCAGCCAGCTTCTCCGGACCGATCTCCTTCTCCCCGTAATGGTGGTATATATAATTCTTTACCGTTGTGACCTCGCCGCGGAAACCGCCCTGCTGTTCTTCTGCGCATTTTTCAAACTCTTCCACCGCTCCCGATACAATGTCGAGCACATCGCTGATCTTCCTGCACCGGTAGAGCCGGTCCACCCTTTTCGAGAGAGCTTTCTCATCCGACGGAGCCATCTGTTCATAAATCTCTTTCAGAATGCTGGAGAACACAAATTTCACATACATCTGCGAGAACTGCTTATCCGCCCTGTATTTCTGCTCCAGACGTCCGAAATCCTGCCTGAGGTGCGCAGTGTCTTTATACTGTATATCATGTGCGATCTGTTCCATGATCTCAGAATCTTCCGCAGATGCATCAGTTGCAACATCATTGTCAGCCCCGGACAGAAATATATGCTGACCCGGCTGATAGAACTGCTCTTCGAGAAGCTTCTCAAGCTTCTTAAATACATCCGGCATATCATGCCAGCTTGCAAACAATTCGCTGACCGCAAAATAGCAGTCACATTCAAACTGTTTCAGAAAAAACTGGCGGATTGTATCGGCAAGCCCTCTGTAATCCGTATACTTTTCTGTAAAAAGGAAAAGCGACTCATTGGAATTCAGATTGACATAATAGAACTCCCTCTGGATCTGGTCTTTCAGCGCACCAATAAAATGCTCTTCCTCCGTCTCGAAAAATCCGTTTGCCGCTCCGGCCAGTATCATGCACACACACCTGTCCAGGATATGATCCCCTGTCTCCAGAAGCTTTTCCAGTTTTCTGGCATTATCTGTATTTCCCGTATAGAGATAGTCGATCAGGAAATACTTCGTCAGATAGTCAGCCTGCTGTTCCTGCTGTTCTTTCCGTTCTCTGCGCGTCCTGATATTCTCCATTACACGGGCGAGTGTTTTCGAAAATTCTGCCGGATCCACTGGTTTAAGTACATAGTCAACCACGCCGTAGCGCAGTGCTTCTCTGGCATAAGAGAAGTCGTTATATCCACTGAAGATCACAATTTCCACATCATCATATAACTCCCGAACCTGCTGTGTGAGCTCCAGACCGTTCATGTAGGGCATCTTCACGTCAGAAAAAAGGATGTCCACATGATTAGCCGCAAGGACTCCAAGCGCATCTTTTCCGTTGGCAGCCTCTAATATCTGAAAATCTTCATTCTCCCGGTTCAGGAGAAATTTGATCCCGTTCCTCTCCAGTTTCTCATCGTCCACGATCAAAATCGTCAGCATCTCAATCTCATTCCTTTCTTTATAGAGCATTATATTATAATCGCGTGGAGAAATAAAGTATCTCTGCACCGCCGCGGAGACTGCCGCTTTTCAATGCAGAGATACTCTCTCCCGGTCCTGACAGACTCTCCACGCCTGACATTCCGGATTTTTATCCTTTTACTGCGCCTGCCACTACGCCCTCGATGATATACTTCTGGCAGAAGAGATAGAAAATAATGATCGGCACGATCGCCAGCACGAGTGTTCCCATCATAGCTCCCATATCAACAGAGCCGTAACCGCCTTTTAAGTACTGTACTGCCATCGGAACCGTCTTGTATTTCCTCTGATCCAGCACGAGTGACGGGAGGAGATAATCATTCCAGATCCACATCGCCTGAAGAATGGCAACTGTCACGCAGGTCGGCTTTGCGATCGGCATGACCACACGGAAGTATGTCTGAATCGGCGTACATCCATCGATCATGGCTGCCTCCTCGATCTCCAGCGGGATGGATTTCATAAATCCCGTGAACATGAATACCGAGAGTCCGGCGCCAAAGCCCAGATATATCACGATAATGCCCCACGGATTCCCCATATGCAGCATGTTCGAAATCTTGGATAATGTATACATTTCCATTTGAAACGGCACAACCATAGCGAACAGACATAATATATAGATTGCTTTTGTCACTTTTGTATTTACCCTGCTGATATACCATGCGCACATAGAGCAGAACAGGATGATTGCCGCCACGGAGAATACAGTGATAAATACACTCCACCCGAATGCCTGTATCAGATCAGTCTGCTCAATACCCCGGATATAGTTATCGAGTCCGACGAACATGTTGTCGGTCGGAAGAGAAAACGGATCTTTACTGATATACGCTTTCTTCTTAAACGAGTTAATGAACACCAGTACGATCGGATATATGTACAGCAGACTGATGACCGTAAAGATGATCGTCAGTATCCATCCGTGTTTTGCTTTTCTTACACTCATTACTGCTGCACCTCCTTTGATCTTGTCAGCTTATTCTGGATCAGGGCGATAATAGCTACCAGTATAAAGAATTCGACCGCCTTCGCCTGGCCGACGCCTTCCCAGCCTGCCCTTCCGTAGAATGTATTGTAAATATTGAGAGCCAGAAGTTCTGACATCTTGGACGGAGCGCCGTTCGTAAGAGCCAGGTTCTGGTCAAAGAGCTTAAATCCGTTCGTCAGTGTCAGGAAGGTACAGATCGTAATTGAGGGCATGACCATCGGTATGGTCACGTTTTTCAAAATCTGCCATGAATTTGCTCCATCGATCTTTGCTGCTTCGATCAGTTCTCCCGGTATATTCTGGATGCCTGAAATATAAATGATCATCATATAGCCGACCTGCTGCCAGAGGACGAGAATCACAAGGCCCCAGAATCCGTATACCTCCGAGTATGTCAGAGTGCGGTCAAAATTCGCCAGAATACCGTTTAAAAGGAGCTGCCATACATAACCGAGCACGATACCGCCGATCAGGTTCGGCATAAAAAATACGGTACGGAAGATATTGGTTCCTTTGATGCCTTTTGTCAGGAGCATTGCCACGGCGAATGCCAGAACATTAATAAGAAGTACTGTCACAACCGTGTAAAGGGCCGTATACCAGAGTGAGTGGATAAACTCTGCATCCCCCAGTGTCTTTATATAATTACCGAGACCGATAAATTCTGCGTCCGTCACTGTTGTAAATTTACAAAAGGAAAGATAGATCCCCAGAAGGAACGGAGCTATAAATCCAATCGTAAACGCTATCATTGTAGGGAGTACAAAGACAGGAAAATATTTCTTGATCGCTTTTTGCATTTCCTTTTTCTCCTTTCCTGAGAAGAGCTCCGCCATGTATGCCGGAGCTCTCTGTTCATATCACTTTTAACTTTTAGGAATTATAGCTTGTCTGTCAGGAATAAGACCTCTTATTCGTTTGCTGCCGCGTACTCTGTAGCCCATCCGTCTACGAATGCTGTCTCTACTCCGCTCCAGTCGCCTGTGCCCTGTGCATATTCAAGAAGTGCGCTTCCTACGTTATTCTTCCAGTTCTCAGACGGCATTGTTGTGAAGTTCCAGCTCACAGGAGTCTTGCCTGCCTCGTTGTATTCCTCGTTAGCCTGTACGAGCGGATTGCTCGGAAGATAGTCGGAGAATGTAGTGAAAGGTGTCACAAATCCCATCTCATTTGCCAGCATATCACGTCCTTCGTCACTCTCTACTACCCATTTCATGAAGTCAAGTGTCGCCTGGATGTCTTCCTCAGAAGCATTTTTATTTACACACCAGTAGTTCTCGGAACCTGTGCAGAGGCCCTGATCTTCTTCGCCTTCAGCACCGATGTAGATCGGAAGCATGCCAAGGTCTTCGTCAGCCACTTCATTGTCCTTGATATCGTTGTATGCCCATGTACCGTTCTGATAGAACACAGCCTCACCAAGTGCAAATTCGCTTGTCGCGTCATCGCCTGTCTTTGATGAGATCATGGACGGTTCACATGTAGAGTTGTTGATATACAGATCCCATACCTGTTTGTAGTTGTCAAGATATGTTCCCTCGATCGCGTCTGTGGATGTGATGCCTTTGTCTTTGTACTCATAGTAGATCGGAAGGTTTGCAAGATGGGTCTTGAATCTCCAGTCTGAAGATGAGTCCATACCTGCGGATGTGAATGCGCCTTCTACTCCGAGGTCATCCTTGTGAGCCTGGATCTCTTCCGCCACTGTCTTGAGCGCTTCAAAGTTATTAAGGTCATCGATGGATTTCACTGTCGACCAGTCTGCATCAAAATAATCATTTAACAGGGCCTTGTTGTAGATGAGACCGTATGTCTCGATAACGTATGCGATACCCAGTACCTGATCGCCGTCTTTGAGCACATAGTCATCACTTGATACATCCTTGTAAACATCACTGTCGGAGAGATCATAGCAGTAGTCTTTCCATGTAGCCAGTCCGACCGGTCCGTTTACCTGGAACAGTGTCGGAGCCTCGTCTTTCGCCATCTCTGACTTGAGCTGTGACTCATATGTACCGGATGCCGCTGTCTGCACATCCACCTGTACGCCTGTCTCTTCTGTGTAAGTCTCTGCAAGCTCAACCCACTGGTCAGCCTGCTCCGGCTTAAAGTTCAGGTAGTATACTTTTCCTGTGCTTCCTGAAGAAGAACCGTCCGAACTGTCTGAGCTGTCAGATCCGGAGCTTCCGCATCCGGTCGCGAGACTTCCGACCATCGCTGCTGCAAGTACAAGTGCAAGTATTCTTTTTCTTTTCATAAAACTCCTCCTTCGGCTTTTGTTTTAACAGCCTTTTTTTGATGGTCTTATTATAAAAAAGAACACGTTTCCCGGATATGATAAAATCCGCAGAAACGTGTCACTATTTCAAGATGTTATATTTTAACAATGCGACTTTGCGAATGGCACGAGCCGAACTGTTAATTTAATCAGACTCTTTTCTCCTGATTTTTCGCCTCGTTTCTCCGCGCTCTTTATCTGTGTATTATAGTCCCGCACCGCTTTCTGCCTCAGTTCATACTCCTCTCTGCTCTTCCCACCGAGGAACCGCATCCATCGTATGACACCCTTTTCATTCTGATCTTCCGGCGGCAGCTTCTTCAGTTCCAGAATATAAATTTCCATCAGATCTGTATACTGCTTTCCATTCTCTGTATCGCAGAACGCAATTTTACGGCAGCATTTTGCATCCTCCGGAAAATAAATAAAATCAAGAATACTGACATGGATACAGGGTTTTACCATATCATACGGATCTCCTGTTTTAACCTGACCGGTATAAATCTTACTTAAATAGTATAAGACTCTGTTTGTCCAATACTCAAAATAAGTCACCTGCATTTCCATGTTCATATTTGTTCCGTCTTCCAACTCTATCAGGACGTCTATGATTCCGAATTTCTGAACTTATCTTCTATTTTGGCAAGGTCTCCCCTGCTTTCCACCCACTCCTCTGCATAGCCACACTCACAGCATATATACTTTATCAGCGGAATCCTGTCTGCAAGAATTACGGCTGATTTCAGATATATGTTGTTTCCGTTGGCATATCTGCCGTTGTCCGGAATCCTTGCGATCTGCCCGGATCCGCATTTCGGACATCTGCCTGAATTTTTCATCTATACCACCTCTTTCTCAAAGATCAGGTCCATTTTTCTCACACATCCGTTTATCTTCATCTCCGTCGGTATTGCTGTCACGAAACGGTATCCCTGTGCTGCATACTGATTGATGATCTCACGATGTTCGGATACATATGCAACAGCCAGCCCGTGCATCCTCCAACGCACATTTACATGGATATATTCTTTCATAACGTTCACCTCAGAATTCTTTCTTCGCCATAATGCGGCGGCTGCAGATATACGAGATCAAAAGAGCTGCAACAGCAATGACTGCTGAAAGTGCCACAATGCCGTTATCTCCCAGAGCGGCAAAGAATTTTCCTGCACTTTCCGTAATATGCTCCGGAACATATTCTATAAGTTTTGAGGCGCCGAATGCAGCAGCAAGGATCACTCCGATCACGATTATATTTGCATATCTCGCTTTCTCGGAATCAAACTTAAGACGCAGCGGCATCGTAATGCTCATAAACACCCACGCGATACAAATATGCATCAGATTACTGCCAATCCACTCTCCTGCCGCCATATCTGCATCCCGCGCGATCAGCAGAGCAGTACCGGCCACCATACCCACGCACCATGCAAATATTGAGATAAGGATACCAAAAATATATTTTTCATTGACATATTTATTCCTTGTGATCGGAAGCGTCATAAGAAAAAGATAACCGTGGTCATACTCATCATAACTGATAGTAGACGCCACAAAAATCGACAAATAAATTGTTATATATGCCACCACAAAAGACGGTGATACATCCGACACCACTCCCGTAAATACCGCTACCAGAATGAGCAGGGCAAGCAGGATCGTGCTCTGACCTCTCATCAGCCTTATATCTTTGATCAGTAATCCTTTCATAATCTCTTCCCTCCTGTCATCATAGTGATCACTTCGTCCAGTGATCCGTTCTCTACTACTATATCCGGATAATTCTCTCTGTAATACTGCCTCTGGTCCGTCAGACAGTCATACCCATAAGTTGTTCTGCGCACCGACAGGATGTGTTCTTTATCCAGCTTTCCGTACTGTACGTCGTCCGCCTTGATCAAACCGTATTCATTCAGCAGGGTGTCCATCTCCTCGTGCAGGATGATCTGTCCCTCATGTATAAGATAAAGATCATCACACAGTCCCTCCAGGTCAGTCGAGATATGGGAGCTGATGAGTATACTCCTGTTCTCGTCTTCTTCCATATATTCCCTTAACAGATTCAATATTCCCTCTCTTGCCATAACGTCAAGCCCTGTCGTCGGTTCATCGAGGAGAAGAAAATCCGCGCTGTGGGTAACTGCCACGAGGACTTTCAGCTTTGCCTTCATTCCTGTAGAAAATTCCTTAATGTATTTGTCCTGCGGTACTCCGAACTTCCTGCAGAGACTTTCAAACCGTGACCGGTCGAATTCCGGATACATGGCTGACATCACAGGTATGATATCTTTTACTTTCAGGTAACCGCTGAATCCAGACTCTGCCAGAGTCACTCCGATCCGGCTTTTATCTTCTTCTTTTAATTCTGACGGTTCTTTCCCCATCAGAGTGATATCGCCGCTGTCATAACTGATAAGCCCCAGTGCCGCCTTGAATGTTGTACTCTTTCCGGCACCATTTTCACCTACCAGTCCTGTAATACATCCCCGCTCCACTTTCATAGTACAGTTTAAAATAAAATCTTTATATTTCTTTACCAACCCGTTAATTTCCAGCATCATCTAGTCCTCCATAATCAAATCAAATAACTCCCGGATTTCCTCGTCTGTAAGACCGCACCTGCGACCTTTCTGAACAGCATTGTCAAGGTCTGTCTCCACTTCCCTGCGCTGTTCTTCTTTCATCCTCTCTGTGTTCGCGGCAGCGACATATGTTCCTTTGCCATGGACTGTAACCGTGTATCCTTCCTGTTCGAGATTATCGTACGCTTTCTTGACTGTCAGGGCACTGATCTTCAGGTCCTTTGCAAGAGTCCGGACAGAGGGGAGTATATCATTTTCTTTCAGGTCTCCGGCAGTGATCTT
This sequence comes from Mediterraneibacter catenae, assembly GCF_008691045.1. Classification (GTDB taxonomy): domain Bacteria; phylum Bacillota; class Clostridia; order Lachnospirales; family Lachnospiraceae; genus Mediterraneibacter; species Mediterraneibacter ornithocaccae. The sequence goes on along the minus strand of NZ_VMSO01000035.1, from coordinate 2,493 downwards.
GGCTTTGATCTGATCCATGATCTGTTCATATATTGGTACCATTGATGAACTGTTGATTATAATCTTCATATGTGTCCTCCTCTTGATAAACAGTATATAACAGTATAGAACTGTTGTCAACTGTTATATACTGTTTATTTGGAAAATTACACAATAAAAGGGCAGCCAAAAGATCACATTCTTCTGACCGCCCTGATTAATGGTCTGAGTACTATCTATCCTTATTATTTTTCTCGACCGGATGTATTGCAACACTCAAAGTATCAAGTGTTTCTCCGTATTTTATTCGGAAGTCCTGTTCTGCATACCACTTATCTGCATCAGTTGCATACTCATATCCTTTCGGCATTTTCCAGTCTTTTTTTGTAAAGGTGTGGTATTCTCCTTTCGCTCCCTTAGCTGTAACCTCCACCTTCATTTCATTTCCATGCTTGTCGAGAAGCTTATTGCCCCACTCATCTATCCACCAGATAATAAGTTTGGCTTCTGCCTTTTTCTTTGCTTTTCTAACGGTTACTTCGGCTGTATTATCTTTGTTGATCATAGTATCGCCAATATAGACAATCTCATAGCCTTTTGGAATATCCCTGAGGACATCTGTATTAAAGTTATATGCATCAGCATCCACTTTGATTTTCTCTGTCCCTACTTCTTTTCCATTCTTTTCAAAGACATAACTTACTATGACTTCCTTCTCCTCTGCTTTTTCGACAATATTGGTAATGCGGATATCTACATCATTTCCGTTTCCTGCAAGGTCGTAAATATTGACATTTCGGTCTACATTGTGCGTATATTCCTTTGTATATGTCGCATCATCAACTTTTGTCCATCCTTCCGGTGTACGAATCGGTTCATTCGTCCGGATCGTAACAAGAACACTTTCATATGTAGGCTCTGTCGTTGAATATTCTACTTCAGCCTCAGGAGCTTGTTTGTCGATTCCGCTTACGGAAATCGTTATATCTGCCTCAATTCCGGAAAGGCTTGTAAATGTTACAGTCTCCTCTGTATTCTCACTGTATGTCTTCTGGAACTGGTTTCTCTTTGAACTTCCCGGTACTATCTCCCAGCCGTCCGGCGTCCGGCACTCTACGTTAGTCTTAACAGTAACGGCAACATCTTCATTTGTCGGTTCACCGTTGTTTGAATACGTAATCTCGGCTTCCGGCTTTACATTTTCAATACGCTTTACTTCCAGCACATATGCATCGGATGTATTTCCAGCGGCATCAGCAAACTGAACTGTTCCCTTGAAGTTCTCTGTAAACTCTTTCTGCCACTTCATACCGTCGGAATCTGCCGTCTGCGTCCATCCGTCCGCCATAACGACCGGCTCTGTGGTTGCAAATGTCACTGTTTTTGACGTACTCATCGTATTATTATCCGGAGTGATCACAAATTCTCCGGTAAGCTCCGGCTTCGTCTGGTCAACATAGAATGTATATGTGGTAAAGTTTCCTGCCTTATCATATACAGTCAGGGTATTTCTACCGTCCTCGCCGTTGCCCTCGTTCAGCCAGGCATTGATATTCTGGTAGTTGCCGTCACCCCATGTTCCGTTTAGCTTCGTCGGGCTCACCTTATCATTCAGCACATAATAGTCCAGGCTCGTCTCATCGTGGAACTTCAGACTGATATTAATATTGTACGGATTCTCCTGATCGATATTCTGCAACGTACCTCCCGTGGAGATCTGGGCTGTCGGTGCCTTCTCATCCTTTACTTCTTCTTCCCACTGGGCGTACACGGTCATGCTGCCGTCCAGGCTGTCGCCCGCTTTCAGCATTGTGCCTGTGCCGTCCTGTTCCGTATTCCAGCTATCCAGCACATAACCATCTTTCGTAAATACAGGCATCTGTTTCTCTGTAACCGCTAATCCGTCCGCCACATAAGCATATGCAGTCTGACCTGCTGTTTCACCGCGGAATGTCACCATGCTGTAGGACGGATCTTCTACGATAAGTCCTGCCCAGCTGATATCGCCTGTCGATGTGAAATATCTGTCAAAATCTGTCTTATCCAAATATGCAGACAGCGCGCCCGCCGGTACGCTCACCGTTCCATCAGTTCCTACAACGCTTCCGTTCAGTTCCGGCGGAGTTGTTTTCTCGATAATCAGATGGAAGCCGTCCATTGTTCCATACTCCGTTGAACCGAATCCGCATCTGTCGAGACTTTCGATCGATGCAGGAAGCGTCACTTCCGTCAGACTGTCCGTCCAATAAAATGCATTGTTTCCTATCGTCTCTACCGACGGCATATATACGCTTTCAAGCGCCGCACATCCCTGGAATGCCTGACTATTAATCGTCGTTGCATCCGGAATATCAACCGATACAACGCCGGAATTCTGGAACGCATTCATACCGATCTCTGTAAAGCCGCCCAGTTCTACACTTTCAAGATATCTCATGCCGGTGAATGCTTTCATCGGCAGTATCGTAGAGCCATTTTCATAAGTCAGTCCGTCTGTCAGATTCAGTACCAGTG
>NZ_VMSO01000034.1 GCF_008691045.1 Mediterraneibacter catenae | reverse complement strand
TCCAGGTATTCAAAAACTCCGCAGACTGCCTCCAGAGTTTCCGGCGTAAGTTCTTTTTCATCGGCATAGCTGGCCAGTTCTGCTGTATAAAGATCGATCTTCAGTGCCTTTGCACTGGACTGGATTCTTTCAAGTATTGATTCATTCATCCCACAGGCCCTCCTCAAAGTTGAATTTTTCAAATCCGGAGTGCTGTTTGGGTGGCTCTATCTGAAAGATCCGGGTTTTGACCGGCATTGATGGGACTTCTTCCGGCTGTTCTGTCACATACTGATCCCGGCAGAAACTGTCTCTTCTCATCCAGGTAACATCATGGGTGGTCAGGACTTTGCTGAGATCGGATGCGTAGATATAGAGGGTAAAGGAATCTCTCCGGATCCTGCAGGTCTTCTGGGTGTACCAGTACGGGACGCCGAAGCGCCGCCCTTCATAATGGACAAATCCATCGAAAGAAATTTTTCTTTCCGGACAGAGATAGAAAGCAAGTGCCTGTGTTTTTGTTAATACGGAAGCAACAGCCATGCAGTCTTCCTGATGCTTTTCACAGGGTATACAGTCCACTGCTTTATGGTATATGCTGTTCTGGCGTTTGCACCATCCGATGGCTTCCAGATTTAATTCGGTAATCGTGCCAAAAACTCTGCCAGCAAGGAAGTTATCTTTTACGAAGCGGATCAGGCGCTCCACCTTTCCTTTGGTGAAAGGATGCCTTGGTTTACAGAGCTTCGTCTGGAAACCGATCGTTTCCATGAACACTTTATAATCTTTCTGCCAGATAGGATGTCCCTCTGGATCACGCCGGATCACGACACTTTTCATGTTGTCTGTCAGTATATAGTGCGGGATTCCCATATAAGTAAAAGCATGGATCATCCCTATAAAAAGATTTTCCTGTCTGGCATTGGGGAAGAATTCGATGTATCTTTCCCCGCAATGATGGCAGATCATAGCAAAACATGCGACCTTATAGGAAGCATCGGTATTTGTATCTACCTGGACAAAGCCCCAGTCCATCTGATAGGATTCCCCAGGGGAAGTTTGATATCTGCGTCCCCGGTTTCCCTGAGGGGCAACGAGCTGACGCTTGGGCGGGACAAGATCCCGGTGATCAGCGATATAAGTTTTTACGGTTGTTAACCCACCGGTATATCCAGCTTCCTGCAGCCGCTCAAAGCATACAGAAGAATTCGTGACGCCTTTTCGGAGCAGTCCGTCAATAATGCCGCTATATCCGGTCAGAACCGTAGCTGTTGCTTTTTGTCCTGTCCTCCCATGTGGCGTAACAATAAAGTTATTTTCTTTTAAGTGCCTTAGCCTGGATCTGCTGAGCCCGGTTCGGCGTTCCAGTTCTGCAAGATTAATTTTGGCAAGGTTGAAATTTTCGCCTTGTTCCTGCTTTATTTCGTTGATTGCTTGTGTTATGATTTTTTGTAAGTCATTACATGTAGCATCTTCGTGCATAAATCCTCCTTTTCTGATGCATTGGCTTATCATCAGTATAAGAGGATGAAGACCTGTATGTAATGGCTTTTTTAATTTGACTAGGATTGGCTATTTTAGCCTGACACTAGATGGTTATTTTAACCCGACGCTAATACCGTATAAGACAAGAAAAGACTACGGTTTTACAGTCTATAAATCAATTCACAACCGTAAATCAATATAAATTCCAGAAGTTATTATTTCAAGTTACTCTATAACAGGACATTGTCTGTTATTTCAGACATGTTTTATTCAGGAAATGTAAAAGTAGAAAGGGAAATTATATGGCAGACCTTAGAGAGATGTTATTACAGGAGCAGAACAGACTGGAGAAGATACTTCAGAAGACTTCGGAACAACTGAAAGATGCCCCTCCAGGGAAACTGCGCCTGTCCAGCAGTAACAAATGTGTTCAGTATTATTACTGCGTGCCGGGAGGGAGAAAAAACGGGGAATATCTTCCAAGAGAGAAGGAGAAAATGGCGTATAGACTGGCCCCAAAATCTTACGATGAAAAGATAATGAAACTTGTTGAAAAAAGGTTGTCCCAAATCAGAAGAATTACAAAAGATTATGACGAGGAAGAAATTGAAAAAATTTTTCAGGCCGAACATCCTGAAAGACAGAAGCTGATTAAGCCGGCCGAACCTGTCTGGGAACAGCAATTGAGCAAGTGGGCTGCTGAAGATTACAAGAGAAAAGAATTTCAGGAAGATATGCCTGTGATATTAACGGAGAAGGGCGAACGAGTGCGTTCAAAATCAGAAAAAATCCTTGCAGACTTTTTTTGCCGGAACGGTATTTTATACAAATATGAATGCCCCTTGCATTTAAAACGTTTTGGCACAGTTCATCCGGATTTCACTTTTCTTTCCAGAAAGACAAAGCAGGAAATCTACTGGGAGCATGACGGCAGAATGGATGATCCGGTATATGCACAGAATGCAGTGAGAAAAATACAGGCATATGAAGAAAACGGCATTTATCCCGGCGAGCGTCTGATTCTTACATTCGAGACAGGGAAAATTGTTCTGGACACCAGGACGATAGAAAGACTTGCTTACAGATATTTACTGTAGATTATAGAAGCCCTACAAGGCTGCAGAACATTAAAAGGTTGTAGAAGATCAAAAAAGCTTTCTCTGCATGGAAGTGATTTTGCCGCGCAGGGAACGCCTTGTCCTGTGTATGTCAATTACTGAAAGCGCCGTATATGGCCGGATAAAATTTTATGCAGGAGCATTTACATGTTCGACCATTTTGTTTTTGGTATCAGAATATTCATATCGCAATGGGATCAGTGAATTACAGTATTTTTGTCCTGTCATATTTTTGCTTGAATTGTATCTTTTGATAATAAAAGTACAAATTGATAGCCGTGTATTACAGTTTATAAACAGAATGACTTTTGAACTATATTTAGTACATTTGATTGTTTATAAGATATTTTTTAAAAATGGGCAGCCGGAAATATATCTGTATGTTGTGATGTATATTATCATTTTTCTGCTTGCGTACGTAACAATGCGAATTGATACGTTAGTATTTTCTGGAATCAACAAATTTACAAATAGAAAGTAAAAACAGAATATCTAATTGTGTTTTAATACCAGCTACATATGATGGCTGGTATTTTTTGCGAAGCTTAAGTGTTGCTGATTTCATGAGCTGTCACCAGACTGCTCTCATGAGTTGTCTTTAAGCTGCTAAGTTTACTGTCACCGTGATAGCTGATGTATGGGCCGTCCGGATTCCGGACGGCACCTTCTCTATCCGGTTACGGTTCCAAGCATTTCGTGTTCCACTACATACTTGATCATGTAATCATCGATCAGCCGTTTTTGCTGTTGGAACGCATACATAAGCGATTTTTCGCACACCCGGTTGACCATTCTCGGAATCCCGGCCGAAGCTTTATGGATCTCGTCCATTGCTTTGGTTGTAAAGATCTCCTGGCTGCATTCCGCATAATCCATATGGCTTTTGACATACTGTTCTGTCTCTGCCCGGTCCAGATGCGGGAGTGTACAGTACATATCGATCCGCTGGCGGATCGCCGCGTACCGTTGAAGTTTCAGCTTGTTGTCCCACAGTTCTGTCTGCCCTACGAGCACGACAGCCATGGGACTTACAGAATCGAACCTGTAGTTTAGAAGGAAACGGAATTCTTCCAGTGTTTCTTTCTCCAGCAGGTGTGCCTCATCCAGAACGCATACCACTTTTTTATGCTGGACACCATGGATGATCTCGATCTGCTGTTGGAGCTGACGTTTGGAATCGCCGCGGTAGAACCGTGCTTCCAACCCCAGCTGGTCCAGCATCCCCTTATAAAACCACCGCGGAGTCAGCTTGGAATCGGAAAGATACAGGATGATATATTCTTCCCTCGGAAGTTCCGAATAAAACCTGCGGATCAGCGTGGATTTTCCACAGCCGGGATCTGCTGTTACGACCGCAAACATCTGCCGGTCTGCTACATAGCAGAGCCTGCCGAGCGTTTCCCGGAATGCATCAGACTCATAGAGTTTCTCAGCTGGGATATCACGGACAAAGGGTGTATGCTCCATTCCAAAGAAGGATTCATACATGATCATCCACCTCCTTCCGATAGGAAGCAAAGGAGATTGCATCGGCCATCTGGCGGGTCGATTCCGAATGTTTCTTTTCCAGCGCATCAAGGAAGCGCGAGGTTGTCGGAGTCTGTTCCTGCATCGCAGCAGGAAGTGTTGGGTTCTTATCACAGAACTCGCCAATCCTGACCGGCTGTGCGGTAAACGGCTCGTATCCCGGATAACTTACCGTAATGGTTTCGGGAGCTGCAGGATCATAGGAGATCTCAACCTTATATCCGATCAGAGCCGGTTTCGTTTCATACTTTCTGCCCCTGAAACTGATACAGGCGCCCTTGTCCACTTTACGTGTCTCATGGTGCAGAAATGCTTCGGATACAACAGAGACATCCAGATAGGTCAGGGGACGGCTGTCACGGTTCCATTCCTGAAGGGGAGTGATCCCTGATTCCGGGACTGCCGCACCAAGGCTTTCGTAGTATTCGCTGATCCCTTCATGGGGCTTTTGATGATAGTACGCATCAAGGAACACGGCCCACAGCCGGTTCAGCTCTTCCAGAGTTTTGATGTTTTTTAGTTTTGCCTCCCGGTTAAACATATCCACTACCTGATGGAACTTTTCAATCTTCCCTTTGCTTTTGCCGCTCCGCGGTTTTGCATGGAGGACCCGAATCCCCAGTCTTGAAAGAGAGAGCCTGATCTGTCTGGCGATATACTGGGAACCGTTATCAAAGTAGCAGGCATCAAACTTTCCGTATCGGAGGATCGCCTGGCGGAACGTATCCTCAACAATGGCTTCCTCCTGGCTGTCATAGAAACGGGAAGCCAGCAGTAGGCGGGAATGGTCATCGATTGCAGAGGAAAGATACGTCTGTACTCTGGCACCATTTTTCCCAATCGGAAGTTTCGGGCCGTACTTGATATCCCCCTGTACCAGCATCATACGGTGCGGTTTGCAGAAACGTTTGGAAGAACTTCCCCGCGCATCGCGGTACATCTGCATCTGTTCCCTTCCGTAACCAGCCCGGTACAGGTGCTGTTCCAGAGTGGAGCGTTTCAGGACTCCCGGTGCAGCATAGCCTTCCAGTTCCAGGATGCAGATGATCTGTGCGACAGACCGCTCCGGGACTTCTTTACGGAGCTGGACCGCCTGCTCAAGCAGAAGATCAAAGTTTTCCGGAAGTTTCTGTGAACGGCGTTTTTCGCGTGCGGCTGGTTTTAAGCCGGCAAACTGTCCTTCACGGTAGGCCTTTTCATAGCGGTAGATGGACCGGACGGAAATATCATTGTCCTGAGCAATCTGTTTCCGGAGCTGCAGTCTCTTTGCATCGTCCAGATCTTCCTGAAGCAGCGGTGCGATCAGCTGGAATCGGGAAAGGGCTTCCTGTTCCTGCCATTGTTTGATTCTGTTTGTATTGGTATTCATATATAGTGACCTCCTTCTGAGACCACTATACCTGCTGATCCGGTGACAGACGAATCAAAACAGGTGCAATAGCATCACCATGGTACAGCAGGTAAAAAGCCGCCGCTGTTGTAGATGATACGGAGGATACGCTCCAGCCAGTCCTGATGTGTTTGGCGTATGGTATCGAGCAGTGACGCATGGGAGAAAAGAAGTTCTTCTCCCAATCCAAGTATCCGGTATCCGGCATTGCGCAGGAATCCTTCAATATTTGCGAGGTTCATCAGAAGCCACTGGAGCCATCGTAACATGGTCAGCAGGGAAGGAGAGTCTTCCGAATCAGCATCCTCCGATGTTACGATCCCGTCGAGCACGCCGGAGATCACCTCGGCTTCATAATGCTTGTGGGGTACAAGGCAATCAGGAAGCTCGTTGTGATGTCGGTGGCATTCCGTACAGCGGAGCCTGCGGATCATAAGATACTCTTTCAGGCCGCCTTCCTTCTTCCGGATACGTGGTCTGGTATCGCGGTACTTCAAAGTACCGCCACAGACGGGGCAGACAGGGGTGTCATCACTGCTCACAACAAAAAACACCGGAGTCCGCCTTGTAGGTCAGTGTGTATTCTGATATAATAACCATGGTTTTTATAACCGGGTCTCAGAGTACACGACTTTCCAGGGAGGGTGCTCTGAGACTTTTTCTTTCTGTAATCTTATGACAGTATACAGAGCAATCCGCTGACAGGCAAGTAGATCATAAATATGCTATTTTAAGAAATCAACAACAGCTTAAGGGGCTGGTGAAAATGATTACATAATAGAAACTGGGGAGTAAAGACGCCCATAATGTAGTGGGAGGTCAAAACAGGTTATCTTTAAAAAAGCTTAAAAAAAGCCGGAAGAATCAGACGATGTCTGCTTGACATAGTCTCTACTGCTGCTTATAATTAAATCATAAGAAGTAAGTAGTAAGTAATAAGTAATATGACAATTAAAGGCGAAGTGATTCAAGTGCAAAGGAGGTCGTGGTCATGAAGGAATTAGTTTTATCCCGGCAATATGCAGTCATAGCGCTGGACGGCTTGGAAAGTCTTCATCCGTCTGTGGCAAAGAGTGCCGTAATACGGGCGATCGCAGCAGCGAAAGTGTTGGAAGAAGTGATGTATACCGAGGCAGAGTCAGACCCTGCTGTATTTATTCCTAAGTTGAATGAGGCTGTAGAAGCGGCGAAAGACCTCGGAAAAAAGGGTGCGAAACAGATAGAAGAGGAAATGGCAGGCCTGTTAGAAGCGGACGGCCTGATGGAACAGATTCCGGATATCCTCGGATGTGATATGGATTATTATACCGCAGGAGTCGAGTTGAAAGCATATCGCAGTGACGAGGATACGTACATCCGGATCAGAGAAGGACTGCGGGCGGAGATTCTGGAAGAAGGTGTGATAAGCACAGAATGTGCCGTGCTGCTTTGGCTGCTTCGAGAGAGCGGATGCATCCACGATCTGTTTTCTGTATCAGAGCAGGATCAGGTGCAGAGGAGAATGACGGATGCCGCGGCGGAAAATGAAATCTTCCGCGCAATGTGGCAGACAGAATTTCACAGTGCGGTCGAGAGTTTTGCGGGCCGTTTCCTGAGAGCAAAACACAACTTATTTAAGAACCCTTATTTAGAAGGTGTAAATCTCATTTTCCCGTATCTGGAAAGGAGAAAAGCCATATTCATTGATTTTGTAGTTTTGGGAACAGATGTACAGAGCAGAAGGATCGCGGTAATGGAACATTTATCGAAGATGGGCCATTATGTTGAAGAAGTAAAGTCAGGCAGCGAAACACTTCTTAAGATAGATAATGCATATTATCGTATCTTTCCGACGGTAAAGCGGGCGTATAAAGTACCGATTCAAGGAGCGAATCTTGTTCCTGTTTATCAAATGTGAGCGGGAAATCGGTGCCGGAGCCGCAAAGGATAAGGAAAAGGTGAGTTAATGTCAAGACAGAGAAGCATGGAGACTATAGAAAAGTCGGAATATGTCACGATCGGAGAGCTGGTGAGGTTGACCGGAGTGAGATACAGTACGCTGAAATTTTATACTGAAGAAGGTATGCTGCATTTTGAGCAGGCGGAAGAAAATCTGACAAGACGATACAAAAGAGAAGAGAGCGTTGAACGTATTACTTATATCAGACAGATGCGGGAACAGAAAATAACGATACCGGAGATAAAAGCAATATTAAAGAGCGAATAGTGCAATTGCTGTGGGAGGATGAAGTTTATGGAAGGTATGAAACCAGTAAAGGTCTGCTCATGCGCGGATCGCGTGCAGGCGGATATGATCACGGAAACCCTCAATGAGCAGGGGATTCCGGCTTATTCCGAATCAAAAGGAAGTGGCGACTATATGAACATCTACATGGGGACCTCTATGTTCGGAAATGATATCTACGTGAATGAGGAAGACGTGGAGAGGGCTAAGGAAATTATATCTGTTCTGACATCAGAGATTGACTCTGCGGATGCTGAAGAAGCCGGGACTCCGGCACGGTCAGCACGGTCATCGGATAGAAAAGTCAGCGTTGTGAGGGTAATTTCACTGATCGCGGCTCTGCTGATGATCATAGGCGCGGTGGTCCCCTCCCTTGTGAACATTCTGTTCGGGTGATGAGCAGGAGAAAAACGCAGAAATATGATGACAGTATATGTGGAATATGAACAATATGTTGTCACACTTTTTATGTGAAATAGTAATAAAAATCAATCAGTTATAGCGAAAAGTCTTACGTTAGTGGTAAAAATGTGTTAAAATATATCATAGTGAGACCATTGGAAGGCCGTTACAGTGTTGTATCGGTCTTTCTTTGACTATACTTTGGGAAAATGGAAAAACTCAGATATATACAGAAAAGAAGGAGGAGTTGGATGCTCAGCAGAGGTGACGCAGTAGTCTATAAGTGCAGGGGACTGTACAAGGTGGAAGATGTGGGGACGCTTGATTTTTCTTTTGTCGACAGCAGCAAGCAGTATTATACTCTTCAGTCTGTAGAGGATGCCGGGGATAAGGCGTATGTGCCGGCAGAGGACGATACAAATATCCGGCGTCCGGTGAGCAGGGAAGAGGCGCTGGAACTGATCGGACGTATCCCGGAGATCGAAGTGCTGCATGTGAAGAATGAGAAATTCCGCGAGCAGGAATACAAGGCGTGCATCGCGGATTTCTGTCCGGAAAACTGGGTGAGAGTCCTTAAGACGACGTATAAGAGGACGAAGAGCAGGGGAAGTATGACAAGTCTGGACCGTAAGTATCAGATGCTTCTGGAACATGCTCTGTACAGCGAGTTTTCTTTTGCTCTTGGGATACCGGCGGGCGAGATGCAGCAGTTTATTGCAGAACATGTAGATAATTACAGTCCAGAGCCGCACTTGCGCAAATAGCACGCACATGATATACTTCTCCTGATAATATTTTGTTAGGAGGAGTTATTTTTATGGACGCGGACCCTGCGGGGAACACTATTTTATTTGACTTGTTACTTTTGTTGTTTTTCACACTGATGAATGCTTTTTTTGCCGGAGCCGAGATGGCGGTCGTATCTGTCAATAAGAATAGAATACGAAGTCTTGCAGAAGAGGGAAATAAAAAGGCTAAGGTGATAGAGGGGCTGTTCGATGATTCGACGAAATTCCTCTCTACCATTCAGGTAGCGATCACATTTGCCGGATTCTATTCATCGGCATCTGCGGCATCAAGTATTTCACCGGTACTGGCAGAATGGATGCACGGAGCGGGTATTCCTTACAGTTCGCAGATTGCACATAACGGTGTGACTCTGGTACTTATGTTCTTCAATCTTGTGTTTGGAGAGCTTGTCCCTAAGAGAATTGCACTTCAGAAAGCAGAGGCATTCAGCATGATGACTGTTATGCCGATCCACTATATCTCGATCATATTGTCACCCTTTATCAAACTGCTTTCCTTTTCGACGAAGCTGGTGCTCAGAATACTCCATATGAAAACAGAGGATCAGGAAGAAGCTGTCACAGAGGAAGAAATCAAGGCTCTCCTCAAGATGGGCAATGAAAGCGGAACATTTGATGATGATGAGCGCGAGATGATCGATTCGGTATTTGCATTTGATGACAGAAATGCAAGAGAGATTATGGTTCCGAGGCGTGATGTCGTTACGATAGATATTAACGAACCGTTCGAGGAGTTAATAGATGAGATTCTGGAGACAAGACACAACAGAATACCAGTCTATGAAGAGAATATAGACAATATCATCGGAGTCCTTCATGTTAAGGACGTGATGATCGAGCTCAGGAAGAATAGCCCGGAGCAGATGAATATCCGGGAGATGCTGCACGAGCCGTTCTTTGTACCCGAGACCAAAGAGGCGGACGAGCTTTTCCGCACGATGCAGGCGTCAAGGCGTCATATGGCAATTCTGGTTGATGAATACGGCGGTTTTTCCGGTATCGTAACGATCGAAGATCTTGTCGAGGAGATCATGGGCGATATCAATGAAGAATATGAGGAAGTTATACCGGAGATTGAGCCGATCAGTGAAGACGATTACCGTCTGGACGGAGGCTTGCTGATCGATGATCTGAATGAAGAACTGGATCTGAAGCTTGAGACGGAAAATTATGATACGCTTTCAGGTTATCTTATAGAGAAGCTCGGTCATATACCGGCAAAAGATGACAGAGATGTGATTGAAGAGGGCAATCTGATCTTCACTGTAGAGGAAGTGAAGGACAACAGAATCAGCAGGGTGAGACTGAAGATACTGCCACTGCAGGTGTCGGAAGAAGACAGTGAGGAACGCGAAGGAAAAAAGAAACAGCGCCGCGCGTCCGAGAAAGAGGAAGACAGAGATTGAAAGGAGATGCAGTAAGATGAAGATGCTGTCAATTGAAGAAGAACTTAAAAATAATTCATATCCGGGAAGAGGGATCATCATCGGGAAAACGCCGGACGGAAAGAAAGCTGTCACTGCATATTTTATTATGGGACGCAGTGAGAACAGCCGGAATCGAATATTTGTGGAGGATGGAGAAGGAATACGCACGCAGGCGTTTGATCCGTCCAAGCTGACTGACCCGAGCCTGATTATCTATGCACCGGTCAGAGTCCTTGGCAACAAGACGATCGTGACAAACGGCGATCAGACGGATACGATTTATGAGGGGATGGACAAGCAGCTTACATTTGAACAGTCGCTCCGTTCCAGAGAATTCGAGCCGGACGGACCGAACTATACACCGCGCATCTCCGGTATCATGCATATAGAGAATGGTTCTTATAATTACGCAATGTCCATCCTGAAGAGCAATAACGGAAGCCCGGAAGGATGTAACAGGTACACATTTGCTTACGAGAATCCGGCTGCGGGCGAAGGACATTTCATCCACACATATATGTGCGATGGAAATCCGCTTCCAAGCTTTGAAGGGGAACCAAAACTGATTGGTATACCGGATGACATGGACGTGTTCACAGATCTTCTGTGGAACAGTTTAAATGAGGATAATAAGGTTTCTCTTTTCGTCCGCTATATTGATATTGAGACCGGGAACTATGAGACAAAGATCGTAAATAAGAACCAGTGATTGTGCTGAACAAGAAAAGGAGCGGATGAAAAGATGAAAGAATTAGAACTGAAATATGGATGCAACCCGAATCAGAAGCCGTCAAAAATCTATATGAGCGACGGCAGCGAACTGCCGATCCAGGTGCTGTGCGGACGTCCGGGATATATCAATTTCCTTGACGCGTTCAATGGCTGGCAGCTTGTATCCGAACTTAAGAAAGCAACCGGTCTTCCTGCGGCGACATCATTTAAACATGTCTCTCCGGCAGGAGCAGCAGTAGGACTTCCTCTGACAGAGACACTTGCAAAGATCTACTGGGTAGACGATCTTGGCGAACTGTCTCCGCTTGCCAGCGCATATGCAAGAGCGAGAGGCGCTGACCGTATGTCCTCGTTTGGCGATTTTATCGCGCTGTCTGATGTCTGTGATGTGGACACGGCTAGACTCATAAAGAGAGAAGTATCCGACGGTGTGATCGCGCCGGGCTATGAGCCGGAGGCACTGGAGCTCCTGAAACAGAAGAAAAAAGGAAACTACAATGTGATTCAGATTGATCCGGACTATGTGCCGGCTTCGCTGGAACACAAGGAAGTATATGGCATTACGTTTGAACAGGGAAGAAATGAACTTAACATCGATAAAGAGTTCTTTTCTAATATAGTGACAGATAATAAAGATCTGACAGATGCAGCTAAAGTGGACCTGGCTATCTCTATGATCACTCTGAAATACACACAGTCCAACTCTGTCTGTTATGTAAAAGACGGACAGGCCATCGGCATCGGTGCGGGCCAGCAGTCCAGGATTCATTGTACACGGCTTGCCGGACAGAAAGCAGATAACTGGTGGCTCAGACAGTGCCCGAAGGTAATGGAACTGCCGTTCAAGGATGGTATTAAACGTGCGGACAGAGATAATGCGATTGATCTGTACATTGGTGAAGAATACATGGATGTGCTCGCAGACGGTACATGGGAGAACATTTTTACAGAGAAACCGGAAGTATTCACACGTGAGGAAAAGAGAGCATGGCTCGACAAGCTGACGGATGTGTCTCTAGGATCTGATGCGTTCTTCCCGTTTGGAGATAATATTGAGCGTGCGCACAAGAGCGGCGTAAAATATATTGCGCAGCCGGGCGGATCTGTAAGAGATGATAATGTTATTGATACATGCAATAAGTACGGTATGGTCATGGCATTTACGGGTATCCGCCTGTTCCATCACTAATTGCAGCTGCGGTGCAGAAGAAAGAGGATGTCTTTATGGTATTGGAGACGAGAAGTCCTGAAGAAACATATAACGTAGGTAAGAAACTTGGAGAACATGCGATTCCCGGACAGGTGTTTACCCTGACCGGGGATCTTGGCGTGGGGAAAACTGTTTTTACGCAGGGGCTGGCCAGCGGTCTGGGAATCGAGGAACCAGTCAATAGCCCTACATTTACGATCGTACAGGTATATGAGGAAGGGAGACTTCCTTTCTATCATTTTGACGTGTACCGGATCGGTGATGTGGAGGAGATGGAAGAAGTCGGGTTCGAAGACTACATCATGGGAGATGGCGTTTCTCTGATCGAGTGGGCGAACCTTATAGAGGAGATCCTTCCGGAGAAAAGGACGGAGATCCTGATCGAGAAGGATCTGGAGCAGGGATTTGACTACCGGAAGATCACAATCCTTGACGTGGATAAACAATAAGATGCTCACTGTATGAGGTGGAGCATAAAGATCAAATGAGCAGCCCGGCAGATAAAACAGGGCGGCAGATCACAGAAAGCAGGACAGATTATGAGAGTTTTGGCGATAGACAGCTCAGGGCTGACAGCCACAGTCGCGATTGTTGAGGATGAACAGACGATCGCGGAATATACGACGAATTATAAAAAGACACATTCACAGACATTACTCCCCATGATCGATGAGATGGTGAGAATGGTAGACGCAGATCTGAAAGATATAGACGCTATTGCAGTCGCAGGCGGCCCGGGATCATTTACCGGACTGCGCATAGGCTCTGCCACGGCGAAGGGGCTGGGGCTTGCTCTTGATAAGCCGCTGATCCATGTGCCGACGGTGGATGCCATGGCATACAGCATGTACGGATGTGAGGACATCATCTGCCCAATTATGGATGCAAGGAGAAAACAGGTATATACCGGTCTTTATTCATTTTCTCATAAGAAGAATGAGGATGGCGGTCTGTATGACGAGCCTGTATTCCAGGTGCTCAGAATGCAGATGGCAGTTCCGGTGGAGGAACTGATCCGTCATCTGAATGTCTACCGGAGACGAGTTGTGTTTTTGGGAGACGGTGTGCCTGTATATAAGGAAATGCTGGCTGAGGGGCTTAAGGTACCTTATTCCTTTGCGCCGTCCTTTATGAACAGGCAGAGAGCGGCGGCAGTCGGAGCTCTTGGAATCCGTTATTACGAGGCGGGCAGATATGAGTCGGCTGCGGAGTTCAGACCGGAGTACCTGAGAAAGTCACAGGCTGAGCGGGAGAGAGCTGAGCGGGAGAAAAATGCCGTTCCGAAAGTACGCAGGATGACCATGGAAGACGGTGCTGCGGTTGCGGAGATGGAGCATCAGCTCTTTTCGGATGCGTGGAGCGAGAAATCCATACTGGAGACGCTGGATCAGACGAACACGATCTGTCTGATCGCGGAAAAGGCAGGGCGGACGGCAGGATATCTTCTTGCATACACTGCGGCGGATGAGGCTGAGATCGCAAGGATCGCAGTTGTAAAAGAACTGCAGCGGCAGGGGGCAGCCCGTGCGCTGCTCACGGAGCTGGAGTCGGTCTGTGGATCAGAAGGGATCAAAAAGATACTTCTGGATGTACGCTCGGGCAACAGTGCAGCGAGAGCGCTCTATGCGAACGCCGGATTTAAGGAAGACGGCATCCGTCAGCGCTTTTACGAGGATCCGGAGGAAGATGCGATCCTCATGAGCAGAGAACTGGAAATCAACGTATAACAGCGGCAGCAGTTCCCACTAGGAATCAATCTGCCGGTCCGATATAATGTAGGCGTAACAAAAAGAAAAAAACTGTTTACTACTGTCCGGATATTTTGTCCGGGCAGGCAGAGACACAGGAGGAGATTGTATGCGCCAGTATCGATTGAAAGAAACAAAAGAAATAAATAAGATCGTCTGCAATCAGTGTGGGAAAGAGATCGAAGTCTCGGGTGGAACCCCCAGAGAGGGAGTGTTCAGCGTTGATTATGCGTGGGGATACTTCTCGGACAAAGACGGGGAAAGACACAGTTTCGATTTGTGCGAGTCATGTTACGATAAGCTGCTCGCATCCTTTAAGCTGCCTGCGGACATAGAGGAATAAGACAGAGGAAATATATGTTAGATGTTTGTTTGCTTGGGTGCGGCGGCATGATGCCGCTGCCTTACCGCTATCTTACAGCGCTGATGACACGTTTTAACGGCAGCAGCCTGCTGATCGACTGCGGCGAGGGAACCCAGATTGCGATAAAAGAAAAGGGATGGAGCTTTAAGCCGATCGATGTGATCTGCTTCACCCACTATCACGGGGATCATATCAGCGGACTTCCAGGTCTGCTCCTCACCATGGGAAATGCAGACAGGACGGAACCCCTGACTCTGATCGGTCCGAAAGGACTTGAGCGTGTGGTGGGATGCCTTCGCGTGATCGCGCCGGAACTGCCTTTTTCCATCATTTATAAAGAAATCCAGGGGACAGAGCAGACATTTGAGATGAACGGATACCGCATCAAAGCGTTCCGTGTCAATCACAATGTGCTCTGTTACGGATATACGATGGAGATTGACAGAGCAGGGAAGTTTGATGCTGCAAAGGCAAAAGAACAGGATATCCCGCTGAAATACTGGAGCCGTCTCCAGAGCGGTGAGATGATCGACAATGAGGACGGTCATTTTACACCCGATATGGTTCTGGGACCGCCGCGTAAGGGGATTAAGCTGACCTACACGACAGATACCAGACCCACAGAGTCTATCCGGCAAAATGCAGAAAAGTCGGATCTGTTCATCTGTGAGGGCATGTACGGGGAGAAGGATAAAGCTGCAAAAGCGTCAGAGTATAAGCATATGACATTTTACGAGGCGGCAGAACTTGCCCGTACGGCGCAGGTGAAAGAAATGTGGCTGACCCATTACAGTCCTTCATTGACAAGGCCGGAACCGTACATGGATGATGTGCGGAAGATATTTCCGGCGGCAAAGGCCGGCAAAGACGGGATGTCGGCGGAACTGATGTTTGAAGATTGAGAGGCGTGACATGAAAGAAATCAGAGATCTTAATATCCTTGCGATCGAAAGCTCCTGTGACGAGACGGCGGCGGCGGTCGTTCACAACGGAAGAGAAGTGCTGTCCAACATTATTTCGTCCCAGATCGACCTGCACAAGCTGTATGGAGGCGTGGTTCCCGAGATCGCATCGAGGAAGCATATTGAGAAAATCAATCAGGTCATTGAAGAGGCGTTAAAAGAGGCGGATGTGACACTGGATGATATCGACGTAGTGGGAGTGACCTATGGCCCGGGGCTTGTAGGTGCACTTCTGGTGGGCGTTGCTGAGGCGAAGGCTATAGCATTTGCCAGAAACCTTCCACTCGTGGGAGTACATCATATCGAGGGACATATTTCGGCAAATTATATTGAACACCCGGATCTGGAACCTCCGTTCCTCTGTCTTGTGGCGTCAGGCGGGCACACTCATCTGGTCTGCGTGCGCGAATACGGAAAATACGAGATCCTTGGGCGTACGAGAGATGACGCGGCGGGCGAGGCGTATGATAAAGTGGCGAGAGCTATCGGGCTGGGATATCCGGGAGGACCGAAGATTGACCGTATTTCAAAAGAAGGGAATCCTGACGCTGTAAAGTTTCCGAAGGCGCATATCGAGGGCGCAGAGTATGATTTCAGTTTCAGCGGCTTGAAATCGGCAGTGCTGAATTACATCAACGGATGTAAGATGAAAGGCGAGAGTTTTGACCCGGCGGATATCGCGGCTTCTTTCCAGAAAGCGGTGGTGGAAGTGCTGGTAGAGAATTCTATGAAAGCGGTGGAAGATTACGGCATGTATAAATTCGCCATTGCCGGAGGGGTGGCATCTAACACAGCTCTGCGCGCGGCTATGAAGCAGGCGTGTGAGGAGAAAGGCGTGAAGTTTTATCATCCGTCGCCTGTCTACTGTACGGACAACGCGGCGATGATCGGAGCTGCGGCGTTCTACGAGTATCTGTCAGGAACACGGCATGGATGGGATCTGAATGCAGTGCCGAATCTTAAACTTGGGGAAAGATAAAATATGGACGAGAAAAAATACTGTACCGCCATCGTGCTTGCAGCAGGAAGCGGGAAACGGATGGGGACAAAAGTGCATAAGCAGTACCTGCTCATGGGAGGAAAGCCTGTGCTTTATTATTCCCTGCGTGTGTTTGAAGATTCCCGGTTGATTGACGAAATTATTCTTGTATGTGGCGCCGGGGAAGAAGATTACTGTCGGCAGCAGATCGTGAAAAAATACGGAATATCAAAAGTGAGTAAGATTATTCCCGGAGGTGCTGAGCGGTACAATTCTGTCTGGAACGGACTTCAGGAGACCAGAGAAGGGTATGTCTATATCCATGACGGGGCGCGTCCGTTCGTAGATGAAGAAATGATAGAGCGTGCGTATGAATGTGTATCAGAGTATCATGCCTGTGTGGCCGGGATGCCATCAAAAGATACGATTAAGATTGCTGATTCCGACAATATGGTGACAGAGACACCTGATCGCAGCAACGTCTGGATCGTGCAGACACCACAGGTATTTGATACAGGACTTATAAAGAAAGCATATGCTGTACTTATGGAGCAGGAAGAGATCAGTGTGACGGATGACGCTATGGCGGCGGAACAGATATCAGGGACTTCTGTCCGGCTCTTTTATGGCTCTTACGAGAATATCAAGATCACAACACCAGAGGATCTCGATATTGCGGACGTATTTTTGAAAAGAAAGTCTTGACATGCATTTTAGATATGTGATAGAATAGTCCACGTCGCACGGAGTAATGTAATAATTTGCTATATGAGCGGCATAAATTAAAAAACGTTGTATAAACGGCGTGTTATGGAGAGGTATCGAAGTGGTCATAACGAGGCGGTCTTGAAAACCGTTTGTCCGAAAGGGCGCGTGGGTTCGAATCCCACCCTCTCCGTTTTGGAGAAGTACCCAAGCTGGCCGAAGGGGCTCCCCTGGAAAGGGAGTAGGTCGTTAGTAGCGGCGCGAGGGTTCAAATCCCTCCTTCTCCGCTCGATATTATCTATAAAGAACTACTGGAGTCGTCCGGTAGTTTTTTTAAACCATGGTGTACTACAAGACAGATATAACTCTGTTAATTGTAAAAATCAGGAAAATAGTGTGGTAATATCGTGTAAAAATACCATATATAGTGCTGGGAGAAAAAATGCGAGAAATGTTGAAAAACTTGTAAAAAATGGTTGACATCAGCAAAGCGGAATGGTATTATATTTAAGCTGACTCGCGAGAGACAGCGAAACAAG
>NZ_VMSO01000033.1 GCF_008691045.1 Mediterraneibacter catenae | reverse complement strand
GTGTGCGATAACAATACATACCTCCCGGCGGACTCTTTCTCAGTCTGATAAATCTGAATTCATCTTATTCTTCTGTGGAAGCTGCTTCCTCTTCTGTATCAGCCGCTGCTGCCCGTACTTCTGTAACAGTGACTACTGTTGCTTCCGGATCGGTCGTCAGGTCAACATCGTTATCTTTAGCAATCTCGAGATCTTTTACACGGATTGTATCGCCGACTTTCAGGTCACCGATATCCAGCTCGATTTTTTCTACCAGAGCAGACGGTAATGCTTTAAAGTCTACTTCATGGAGCATCTGCTGCGGTACTCCGGCGGCGAGTTTATCTGCGTTGATCAGATGGATCTCTGCGGATGAGTGGACTTTCTCAGTACTTACGAGTGCCTGGAAATCAATCTCGTCAACTCCGCCTTTGATCGGGTTGAAGTCAACTTCTTTGATCAGGGCATCGTAAGCTTCGCCTTCTACTTCAAGACGGATCCTGCCGCCTTTGCCCTCGGTCTTGAGAAGCTTCTCTACGTCCCCTTTTACCATCTTGAGCGGAATGGATTCTTCCATCTCACGGCCGAAGATACAGCCCGTAACAAATCCTTCACGTCTAAGTTTTTTGGCTTTGATTGTCATGTCCCTTTTTTCAGCTTTTAAAGTATTCATTTATCTTTTCCTCCAATCACTGAATCACGCTTAGCAGCCTTCAACTTTGTTCTAACAAGTAGGTGTTGTTAAGTGTATTTCTTTGTTACACTTATACTATAGCACCGTTGTCAAGGGGTGATTTACAAGAGAAAATCTCTGTGTTAAGATAAGGAACAGAAAAGGCAGAGAAAGGCAGGACAGAGAGAGTATGAAACTTATGATCGCGTCAGACATACACGGATCGGCCCGGTACTGCGGGCAGATGCTGGAGGCATACAGAAGAGAAGAGGCAGACAGGCTTCTGATACTGGGAGATATCCTGTATCACGGACCGAGAAATGATCTGCCGGAAGGATATGCTCCGAAAGAAGTTATTGCTATGCTCAATCCGATGAGAGAACATCTGCTGTGTGTGCGCGGGAACTGTGATACCGAGGTGGACCAGATGGTTCTGAAGTTCCCGATCATGGCGGACTACTGTTTCCTTGAACTGCCGGCGAATACACTGTCCGGTGAAATCCCGGCGGGAAAAAGCGCCGCGGCGGCCGGGAGTATGGAGAAGAAGGAACATGATGCTGCGGGGCAGGCGGATGGAAGTGCGGGAACAGTCAGCATATTTGCCACTCACGGACACGTATATCATCCGAAGCATCTCCCCCCGCTTAAGGACGGAGATATCCTGCTGACAGGACACACACATGTGCCTGCATGCGACGAGATCATGGATATGGACGGAAACAGATTCTGGTATCTGAATCCGGGCTCGGTATCTATCCCGAAAGAAGGATCTGTCCACAGTTATATGATATATGAGAACGGAAAATTTGAATGGAAAAATATGCAGGGGGAGGACTACATGACATGGAAGACCGATTCGCGCTCTTGATCGATGCGGACAATGTATCTGCAAAATATATTCAGCCTATACTGGACGAGCTGTCAAAATATGGAAACGTCACATACAAGAGGATATACGGAGACTGGACGAGGACGAACAATGCAAGCTGGAAAGAGGAACTCCTCCAGAATTCGATCACGCCGATCCAGCAGTTCAGTTATACTCACGGCAAGAACGCTACAGATTCGGCCATGATCATAGATGCGATGGACATGCTCTATACGAGCGAACTGGAGGGCTTTTGTCTTGTGTCCAGCGACAGCGATTTTACAAGGCTTGCCAGCCGATTAAGAGAGAGCGGGAAGACTGTGATCGGGATGGGAGAGGACAAGACGCCCTCGCCGTTCCGCAAAGCATGTGATATATTTACAGAGCTGGAACTGCTTTTGGAGGACAGCACAATGGAGAAAGATGAACGGGAGGAAAAAGGCGCCGTTCACCATGTCCACGGAAAGGAACAGAAGAAACGGACCGCGGTATCTAAAGAACAGATCGAGGAGGCTGTGGTCAAGATCATCACGGAGAATCAAAATGACGACCGGGAGACTGGTCTGGGCGAGGTGGGAAGCCGTCTGGTGAAGCTTTACCCGGATTTTGATGTGCGCCGGTACGGATACAGTCTGCTGTCGAAATTCCTTGAGACTCTGCCTAAGCTGAAGCTGATCCAGGAAGGAACGAAAGTATCTGTGACCCTGTACGAAGATAAGAGCCGTAAGGAAATGCTGGAGGAATATATTTTGCAGCAGATTAAAAGCGGCGGCAGGTACGGGATCGCACTCAGTTCTCTCGGCAACCGGATCCGGATGAAATTCGGTGATTTTAAGGTGAGAGATTATGGGTTCTCACAGTTTAAACAGTATATACAGAGCTTTCCGGAGGTGGAGATCGTAGATGACGGTGAGCGGTCGAGAGCTGTCTTGAAAAAAGAAGTATGATAGTGTGGGTGTACACTGACGTTAAAAATGATGAAATACAGAGGGCTGCCCTGCAGGTTCGAATATGAGCCGGCAAGGCAGCTCTCTGTATGTATTGACGAAAGAAAACCGCGTTTCTGTAAAATATTTGTAAATTCATGTGTCTTGTCACCTGTAATATCAAGTGCTATAATTTGCACAATGAGCGAAAATTAAAGAGGTGTACATATGACAGTCAGAGAAGAGATCGAACAGTTAAAAAGAGAAAAAAATGCGGTAATACTGGCGCACTATTATGTCAGACCGGAAGTGCAGGAGCTGGCGGATTACATAGGCGACTCCTTCTACCTGAGCAAAGTGGCGGCAGGGCTCAAGGAGCAGACGATAGTTTTCTGCGGGGTTTCATTTATGGGAGAGAGCGCAAAAGTGCTGAATCCCGGGAAGACGGTGCTTATGCCGGATGCACGGGCAGACTGTGCCATGGCGCATATGGCTGATGCAGAGCGGATCAGGCGGGTGAGGGAGATGTACGATGACGTGGCGGTCGTCTGCTATATCAATTCTACGGCAGAGTTGAAAAGACTGTCAGATGTCTGCGTGACATCGGCAAATGCGGTGCAGATCGTAAAGGCGCTGCCGAACAGGAATATATTCTTTATACCGGATAAAAATCTGGCACATTTTGTGGCGGAGCAGGTCCCGGAGAAGCATTTTATCTTTAATGACGGATACTGCCCGGTTCATGAACAGATACAGACTGAGCAGATCAGAGCTGCAAAGGCGGCGCATCCGGATGCCGAAGTGCTCTCCCACCCTGAATGCAGCAGAGCTGTATTGGAGCTTTCGGATTACGTGGGCAGCACATCCGGGATCATCCGTTATGCAGGAGAGAGTGAGGCAGCGGAATTTATCATATGTACGGAGAATGGAGTACGGGCGGAGCTTGAAAAGAGATATCCGGGAAAGAAATTTTACTTTACTGAAGCCGAGCCGGTGTGCGAGGATATGAAACTGGTCACACCGGACAAGATCCTCCGGGTGCTGCGGACCGGAGAAAATGAAGTCGTAATGGATGAAAAGCTCCGGGAAGAGTCACGGCAGCCGCTCGAAGAGATGCTCAGGCTGGCAAAATAAAGAATTTACGGCACATCAGAGAAAGAAGTGAGAGAAGAAATGGACAGAGACGGAATGAAGATGGAAGAGACGGAATATGCGAGAGATATACGGGCAGATGTTGTCATTGTCGGCACAGGAGCGGCAGGACTGTTTGCGGCGCTCAGCCTGCCAAAGGATAGGCGGGTCGTGGTGATCACCAAATCCGATGCAGAGAGCAGCGATTCATTTCTTGCCCAGGGAGGGATCTGCGTACTCCGTGATGACGCGGATTACGACAGCTATTTTGAGGATACGATGCGGGCCGGGCATTATGAGAATCGGAAAGAATCGGTAGATATAATGATCCGAAGCTCACGGGATATCATAAAAGAGCTGATCGGATACGGCGTGGAGTTCGCAAGAAAGGAAACGGCCGGTGAAGATGCAGAAGATTTCCTGCAAAATTATGAGTTTACAAGAGAAGGAGCCCACTCCAGACCGCGTATCCTGTTCCATGAAGATGTAACCGGAAAGGAGATCACTGGCAGACTGCTGGTACAGGTGCGTCTGCTTGAAAATGTGACGATCATGGAGTATACTGCTATGACAGATATCATAGTAGAGGATGAGAAGTGTGCGGGGGTCATTGCGGAAGACGCCGCAGGGGATAGGCTTATGATCCGGGCGCCATACACGATCCTTGCAAGCGGTGGTATCGGCGGGCTCTACGAACATTCGACCAATTATCCGCACCTGACGGGAGATGCCCTGCGCATCGCTGAGAAGCACGGGATACGGCTGGAGCATCTGGATTATGTACAGATTCATCCTACGACACTCTATTCCAGAAAACCGGGACGGAGATTCCTCATCTCGGAATCCGTAAGGGGAGAGGGGGCAATCCTGCTCGACAAGAATGGAAACCGTTTTACAGACGAACTTCAGCCCCGCGACGTAGTGACGCAGGCGATACGCGAGCAGATGAAAAAGGACGGGACAGATCATGTCTGGCTGTCTATGGAACGGATTGACAGAGATACGATCCTCCATCATTTCCCCAATATATATGAGCATTGTCTGGAAGAAGGATATGATGTCACGAAAGAGTGGATACCGGTAGTGCCGGCCCAGCACTATTTTATGGGAGGCATCTGGGTGGACAGCGACAGCCAGACTTCCATGGAACGACTGTTTGCAGCAGGCGAGACGAGCTGCAACGGAGTTCACGGGGCAAATCGTCTGGCCAGCAATTCGCTGCTGGAGAGTATGGTGTTTGCCAAGAGAGCTGCGGGCAAGATTGCGGCAGAGTGGGATGCATAGCAGGATACAGGGCGAGATATAAAGTGAGATCACAGAAGTGACAGCAGGAGAAAGTGAGGTACGGCAATGAACGAGATTACAATGACGCTTCAGGCGGATCATCTGATCCAGGAAGCACTTAAAGAAGATATATCAAGTGAAGATGTGAGCACAAACGCAGTGATGAAAGAAGCAGTTACCGGAGAGGTGGATCTGATATGCAAGCAGGACGGCATTATTGCGGGCTTAGAGGTGTTCCGCAGAGTGTTTGAACTGTTGGATGCAGGCGCGACGGCTGAGTTTTACTGTAAGGACGGTGACGAGGTGAAATCGGGGCAGCTGATGGGAAAAGTAAGAGGAGACATCAGAGCCCTTCTGTCCGGTGAGCGTACAGCGCTTAATTACCTTCAAAGGATGAGCGGAATCGCAACTTATACTCATTCTGTGGCGGAACTTTTAAAGGGGAGCAAAACAAAGCTTCTGGATACGCGCAAGACTACGCCGAATATGAGGATCTTTGAAAAATATGCGGTCAGGGTCGGCGGCGGATATAATCACAGATATAATCTTTCTGACGGGGTGCTGCTGAAGGATAACCACATTGGAGCAGCCGGCAGCGTGGCACGGGCTGTGAAGATGGCGAAGGAATATGCGCCGTTCGTGCGTAAGATTGAAGTAGAGGTGGAGAACCTGGACATGGTCCGAGAGGCGCTCGAAGCGGGGGCAGATATTATCATGCTCGACAATATGTCTCCCGACGAAATGCGGGAGGCAGTCCGCATCATCGACGGACGGGCACAGACGGAGTGTTCCGGCAATGTGACAAAAGAGAACATTGCAAGACTGACTGAACTCGGTGTAGACTATATATCAAGCGGAGCACTGACACATTCTGCATCTATACTTGACATTTCAATGAAAAACCTGCATTCTGTATGAGTAGGGTTACAGGCTGGGACTTGTGATCAACGAAGAACAGAAACTCATGGCGGGCGCGCATACACAGAGAAAATCTGTTCTGCGCGCCTGTTTTGCGCGGAGAGGAGGAAATCGGATGACAGGTTCAGACAGAAGGAACGCGATCACGGAGAAGATCAGAAACAGCGCGGTTCCCGTATCCGGAAGATCGCTTGCCGCCGAGTTTGACGTGAGCAGACAAGTGATCGTGCAGGACATTGCACTGATCCGTGCGGCGGGTTATGACATTATATCTACAAACAGAGGATATATTATAAATGAGCCATGTTCGGTAAGACGTATCTTTAAGGTCAGACATACAGACGCACAGCTTGAGGAAGAGCTGAATTCCATTGTTGATCTGGGAGGAAAAGTCTGTGATGTAATAGTACATCACAGGGTGTACGGACGGCTGGAGGCAGAGCTCAACATTACTTCCAGACGCAGAGTAGCGGAATTTATCGCAGATATCGAAAACGGAAAGTCAAGCCCCCTCAAAAATATTACTTCGGATTATCATTACCACACAGTTGAAGCTGACAGCGAAGAAACGCTGGATATGATCGAGAACATGCTCAGAGAGAAGAAGTTTCTCATAGAGAGCGAAAACCGGCAGCAGCCGGAACAATAGATTGTAAGGAGAAAAGATGGAAGAGATTTCAAGACTGTTTGATACGGTTTTAAATATAGATTTTATCCGTGCGGTCATCAGTAATCCACGGGAAAAAGACGGAATAATAAAAGTAAAAGTCCGCCCGCTCAGGAAAAAGGACAAACTGGTTTTTCAGTTTGAGTCATTTACGGCAAAGCAGGCTTTTCACAAGAATCTGGAAAAGGAAGAGGCAAGAGAGCAGTTCCTGGAATATGCAGGGCAGTTCCGGCAGATGCAGATCGAGACGACAGGGGAGGAATATACGGTCCTTATCAGCAAAAAAGGAAAAGCTACTGTTAAGAAAAAGACGAGAAAAGAAAAAGCCGGGGCAGCGGATCTTTCCCATAACCGGAGGAAACATTATATATTGGAAGAAGGAATTCCGGTACCGTTCCTCAAAGATCTGGGTGTAATGACAGAGGACGGGAAGATTGTGAGGACAAAGACGGATAAATTCCGGCAGATCAACCGGTTCCTGGAGTTTATAGAGGATATCCTGCCGCAGCTCGACCGGGACAGGGAGCTCACGATCCTTGATTTCGGATGCGGGAAATCCTATCTTACATTTGCCATGTATTATTATCTTCATGAGCTGAAAGGATATGACATCCGCATTGTCGGTCTGGATCTCAAGGAGGATGTGATCCGGCACTGTGGAAATCTGGCGGAAAAATACGGGTATGACAAGCTGTCGTTCCTCGTGGGGGATATCGCGGATTATGAGGGCGTGGATCAGGTGGATATGGTCGTCACACTTCATGCCTGTGACACGGCAACCGACTATGCGCTTGCCAAGGCAGTGGGATGGAATGCAAAGGTGATCCTCTCGGTGCCGTGCTGCCAGCATGAGCTCAATGCACAGCTTTCTCCGGCGGGAGGAACAGCGGGCACTGCGGGGAAGAGGGAAAGCACCCGGGGATGCCCGGCGGCCGAAATACTTGCGCCGGTTATGGATTACGGTCTTTTAAGGGAGCGATTTGCCGCGCTTGTGACCGATGGCCTGAGGGCAAAATACCTGGAAAGTATGGGATATGAGACTCAGGTACTCGAATTTATCGATATGGAGCACACGCCGAAAAATATCCTGCTCCGTGCGGTAAAGAAATATGAGGCCGGGGGAAGGCGTGCGGATGCCGGGAAAAAATCGGACAGAAGAAAAGCCGGCAAGGCGGCTGAAGATATCATAAAATGTGAACAGTTTCTGCAGGCAGAGCTTACTTTGGGACGCCTGCTTAATAATAAGGGAGAATAAATAAGGATGAAGAAAAGACTCATCAAAGTGGGAGTGCTGGCTGCTGTGTTTATTGCAGCGCTTGTAATCAGCAGTATGGTCATAAACAGTGGAACAGATGACGAGATTGTAGATATGGGGTCACCTACCCTTCCAAGAGTATCGTTTACAGTGGGAAATACAGAGGTGAATCCTCTTTTCGGTTATGTGCAGGATATGGATGTCACAGCCATGCGTGATACGATCACGCCTCTTGGCGCAGGCGGTTCCCTGACGGTGAATATAGAGGAAAACGGCAATGAGATATCTGATATTTCTTATGAAGTGTATTCACTGGACGGAGAAGATAAATATACGGAGGGAAATGCAGATGTTCCCGACGAGAACGGACAGGTATCGCTTCGGCTTGGAAATATCCTGTCGGATGAAGTACGAGAAGCCGTGCTCAAATTGGTCCTGACAGCCGGTGACGAAACGGTCAGTTATTATACAAGGATTGCAGATCCGACCGATCTGACGACACAGAAATGCCTTGAGTATGCAATGGATTTTCATGACAAGGCCATAAACCAGAACGGGACTGAGGATCTCCAAAGCCATCTGGAGCCGAATGAGGAGAGCGATAATACGACATACCAGACAGTTAATATTCACTCTGATGTTACACATGTGCAGTGGGGGGAACTCTCGCCGGAGATCGTCGGGGATGTGGAGTGGAGCATTAAAGAGAGCAATACAGTATACACATCTATTCTGGCCAAATATCAGGTCTCCTGTCAGGACGAAAACGGAGAGACGGCACTGTATAATGTGAAAGAATTCTTCCGTGTGCGCTTCCTGGTGGATACGATCTATCTGCTGGATTACAACAGGGATATGGAACAGATCTTCGAGGGAAGGACGCAGGATTTTGATGAGAACGGCATCCTCTTCGGAATTACATCGTTAGATGACGTACAGTATGAGGCGAACAGTGACGAGACGATCGTTGCATTTGTACAGGGAAGAAACCTCTGGCTCTATAACGGAGAAGAGGATGAACTGACTGAAGTATTCAGCTTCTCCGATCAGGAAGGCAGGGATATGCGGAGCAAAAACGATCAGCATGCGGTGCGGATCATCAGTATGGATGACAACGGCAATCTTGCGTTCGCTGTCTATGGATATATGAACCGCGGCTATCATGAAGGAGAAGTAGGAGTCGGGATTTATTATTTCAGTACGGATACTAACGCGATCGAGGAGAAGGCATTTATTCCGAGCACAAAATCCTATGCCATTGCAGCGGATGAACTCGGCAAAATGGTTTATTATAACCACGAGCAGTCCATGCTGCATGTGCTTGCTGACGGAACGCTTTATCAGATCGATCTGGACAGTGACGATCAGACTGTCCTTGCAGAGAATCTGTCAGAAGATCAGTACGCCGTTTCTGATGACGGACAGCAGATGGCATATCAGACTGCCGGCAGCCAGTCGGATGAAGAGGATAATTCGGAAGAAGGCACAGATGCAGCACAGACGGGAATCTGTGTGATGAACTTAAAGAGCGGAGATACGTACACGATAGACGCCGCTGACGGCGAAACTTTGCGGCCTCTCGGGTTCATTAACGGGGACTTTGTATTCGGAAAATCACGTCCGTCAGATACAGGTGTGACGGCAGCAGGCGAAGAAATCAGCCCCATGTATGAGATCGAGATACGTAATTCGAAGAATGAGACAGAGGCGCAGTATTCCTTCGAAGACCAGAACATATATACAACAGATATTCTGATCGATGGAAATCTCCTGACGCTTAACCGGGTCGTGAAAGAAGGCGATACCTATAATTCGACCTCTCAGGAATATATTACCAATAATCAGGAGCGTGCAGAGACATCTATTTCACTGGAGACATATACGACAGATCTGAAAGAGACCCAGGTGAGGATGACATTTGCAGATGGAATCGGCAGTACAGAGCCAAAGCTGATAAAACCGGGACAGATTGCCTCCCGCGAGCCGCTTACAGTCACTTTGGGCGGAGGAGACAGCGGTGAGAAGTTCTATGTGTACGGCATGGGCGAACTTGTTGAGATTTATGACCGGGCGGGCTATGCGATCCAGAAGGCCAATGAAGTGTCAGGCGTGGTCATCTCTTCCAACCAGCAGTATGTATGGGAGAGAGGCAACCGTGATCTTGTATACTCCACAGACGCATCCGCATTCGGTAGAGAAGGAAATGAGACTTCTCTGGAGGCATGTGAACGTTATATGGAGAGATACGAGGCACATCAGATAAATCTGACGGGCTGCACACTGGATCAGGTGCTCTATGTGATCAATCGAGGCTGTCCGGTGATCGCACTGATTGATACAGATCATGCAGTACTTCTGACGGGATATACTACAACGGATATTACCTACATTGATCCGAATGACGGCGAGTCACATACGGTGTCGATGAGCACAATGGAAAAGCAGACGGAAGACAGTGGAAATGTATTTATCGGGTATATCAGCTGATTCAAAATGCTGCGGCGGAAGTAACAGAAACATGATATAAAAAAGAGGTTCCGATGCGGGGATGATGTTTTAAAGAATCATCCGCGATCAGGAACCTTTATTTTTGTTACAAGTTATTATACAGCCGGTAATTGCCATAACGGCTCTGCGTTTTCTACGCAGTCGTTCTGAAAATCAGCCCTCTGTATCTGTTCAGTGCAGCATACAGGATCAGTCCAAGCACTCCGCAGGAAATCACTTCGCCGATCCCTACTGTCAGCATCATGAACGGAATCGGGAGCGGCACCATGTAGCCGTATTTCAGTACAAACGGTACTACGATCATATTTGCAATGATCGGCGGGAGCGGTGCGAGATATTTGCTCTTGTTTCTAAGCATCCAGGTAAAGACTGCTCCGATCAGTGTGGCGAGACTTCCCAAAATGATATCAGGAATAATGCATCCGCCGAGGATGTTGCTGATAAGACAACCTAAAAATACACCTGGAACTGCTGCGGGGGTAAATACCGGAAGGATGGTCAGTGCCTCGGAAATACGGACCTGAACCTCTCCATAACTGAACGACGCGCCGAGCAGAGTCAGCACGACATAGATTGCGGCGATCATAGCCGCCTGTGCCATGAAAAGCACTTTGTTCTGAACAAACATTTTCATTTTTCAATTCTCCTTTAGTTTTGTTTTACGTGTGGAAGGTCTCGAACACACGGTGCATTTTCCGCGAAGCAATGAGCCGGGCGGACACGTTTATGTGTACATCCGGCGGATGCCGCGAGAGTCGGAAATGAAGTTTCCGACGTACGCCGGGAATCGGCGGCAAGCCCGATAGACCTTGGTTTTTGTGGGCTTTGCAACGTGGGATAGTATAACACGGCAGTAGCAGGAAATCAAGAAAAGTACCAAAAAAGTACCAAATGGGAAAATTCAACCTCTGTCTCAAAAATAAAAAGCCACCCCACCAGTGAAGTGATGATGCGGAGCGGCAGTCTTTTACTTAGATATCTATTGAACTGAAATCAATCTCCAGATCATCATAGATCCCGGCTTTGGCAGCCTCGGAGAAAGTATATTCCGCGGTATCGTCGGACTCAAACGAATAAACCATGATCCTGTTTTTCTCTGGATCAACAATCCAGTATTCACGAACTCCGGCAGTACGGTATTTGAACAACTTGGTATAGTAGTCTGTTCGCCTGCTTCCCGGAGAGACAATCTCGATGATCCAGTCCGGCGCACCTGTGCAGCCTTTGTCTGTGAGCTTGTCGGGATTGCATATAACGCTTATATCCGGCTCGACATAGTTTTTATCATCTGCGGTGAGAAATACGGCAAATGGGGCGATATCGACCTCACAGGAGCCGCCTTTCCTTTCGATGTAGTCGGCAATCTTGCGGCTGAGCGATAGAAGTATCTGTTGATGTCTACGTGTAGGAGGTGCCATCATATACATCTGGCCGTCAATCAGTTCTGCCCGCTGTCCGTCCGGCAGGGCATAGATATCATCGATGGTATACTCTTTGTTCTGCTGCAGTAATGGCATAGTAACACATCCTTTCATGGTGAGAGTGTTGACAGTTGTAGGAGAACTATTCTTGGGCTTCTTCAAAGAAAATTTACATTATATTTTTCTTTTTGAACGTCCAGAGGGATAGGCTTAAGGCGTTTTCGTGATTATAGCATATATTGCCATACATGTACATGTTTGTGTATTCTGTCCATAGAAAGTCTTTGCTACGTTTTATGAAATCCGGTAATTTGTAAATATCGTCAGTGGTATACTGCTTTTTGGGAGTGGATACAGTAACAGATCCTTCGTTATCCTTTCAGCAGCTCGTCGATCAGTCTGGACGCCTCGCTGCGGCTGATCGTATCAGGATTCCAGTCGATTTGGGCGTGTCTTTTCCGGATGAGGTTCTCCAGAAATGCGATCTGCTTCGGTGTGGCAGGCTGCGGTTTCTTGACTTTATATGTAAGCTGCACCGGTTTGAATATCTTCGGCTCTTTTTCTTCAAAATAGTGAGCCAGGGTCTGATACAGTTTGGCTGTGGCCAAAGCGTCGTGGTATGCGCGGTGGGCCGATTTGTTTTCGATGTGATAATAGTCGCACAGGCTCCCGAGACTTTTGGAAGAAAGCTCTTTATGTACTTTCTGGGCAATCTTCAACGTATCAATTCCCATCTTTTCAAAAGGAAGGTTGTCTAAAGCTGCGCTGCATTTCATAAAGCTGTAGTCAAAAGATACGTTGTGTCCGATCAGTACGTCCTCCTCACAAAAATCAAGAAAGTCGGAGACGACCTGGCAGCGGGGGCGGGCGTCTGATACCATCTCATTTGTAATACCGGTCAGAGATGTAATAGCAGGAGAGATGGATACCGTCGGTCTTATGAATTCCATAAAGCGTTCAGCAACTTTTCCATCTCGTACTTTCAGCGCGCCTATCTCTATAATTTCATTTTCAAGAGGGTTTAAACCTGTTGTCTCGACATCAAAAGCTATATATGATTTTAACATAATGTCAATCTCCTTTTCTTTCGCTATTATACTTGAAAGTAATGGAAAAAGACAATGTTATTTTTGCGTTGGCTCATGCGAAGAGTTGATCTTTTTTAATCTCATTAATTCTAATAAAAAAATGAAAAATATTAAATAATTATAAAATACATCATTTACAATCGATTACTGCATTGCTATACTGAATTAGTGCGTTAAAGTATAACGAATAGAAAAGTAAAAGGAGGATGTTTTAAATGATCACATTTATTATTGGTCTTGTGATCCTTTTCGTGGGAGCCGCTCTCTACGGAAAGTTCTGCGAGAAAGTATTTGGTCCCGATGACAGAAAGACTCCGGCTTATACGAAAGAAGACGGCGTCGACTATGTACCTATGAGGGGCTGGAAAAACAGCCTGATCAACCTGCTTAACATCGCCGGTACAGGTCCGATCCTTGGACCGATCCAGGGTATCCTGTTCGGACCGATCGCGTTTATTACGATTCCGATCGGAAACATTATCGGCGGCGCTATGCACGATTATTTCTCCGGTATGATCTGCCTGCGTGACGGCGGGACACAGATGCCGGATATGATCCGAAAGTACAGTAACAGAGGCGTTTATACCTTCTATCAGATCTTCTGCAGCCTGCTTCTGCTCCTTGTAGGTGCAGTATTTATCTATACACCGGGGGATATTGCGGCAACTCAGGTGTTCGGATTCGACGGAGCAGTGGATTCTGTATCCACATGGGTGATTTATGGCGTGATCTTTGTATATTACCTGATTGCGACGGTATTCCCGATCGACAAGATCATCGGACGTATTTACCCGATCTTCGGTGCGATTCTTCTGTTCTCTGCAGTGGGAGTATTTATTGGTATTTTTGTACTCGGATTCCCGCTTACTGAAATCTGGGATAACTGGAATGCAGGCAGCGTACTGTACGGCGACTATTTCAGCGCCAACCACTTTATCCCGATTTTCTTTATCACGGTTGCGTGCGGAATCCTGTCCGGATTCCATTCCACACAGACGGCGATTATTTCCCGTACGATGAAGAGCGAAAAACAGGGACGTATGACATTCTATAATATGATGGTAGTAGAAGGCTTTATTGCTATGGTATGGGCTGCCGGAGCTATGGGCGTTTACAATCTGGGGCTTCAGGAGGCGAATGCATCTCTGGCAACAGCTACGATCGGTGTTGTATGTAAACATATCCTTGGACCGGTCGGAGGAATTATTGCTCTTCTTGGAGTTATCGTTCTTCCGATCACATCAGGAGATACAGCTCTGCGAGCACTTCGTCTGGCAGTTGCAGACGGGCTTCATATTGATCAGAAGTCCACGAAGAAGAGACTTGGCCTTGCGGCGGTTATCTTCGTACTTGTTGCAGTGATCCTTGTATTTGCAAAAAGCAACGCAGACGGATTTAATATTCTGTGGAGATATTTTGCATGGTCCAATCAGAGTCTGTCCCTGTTCGCATTCCTTGCGATCACGGTATGGATGTTCGAAACAGGCAGGACAAAATTTGTATGGATGCCGCTTATCCCGGGCGCATGGTATACGTTTGTCACGGTTACATACATTGCGAATGCCCAGATTGGTTTCCATATTCCGTGGCTCGGCGCATACATCATCGGTGTTGCTGCGGCAGCGGCTTACGTGGCGGTGCTGATCTGGTACGGTAAGAAACGTTCTGCTATCAAAGCAAAACGGGCCGGAAAAGTGGCATAGGATCCGGAAAAGCGTTTCTGTTATGGCATAATCAGCAGGCAGATGTTTCTATCAAAACAGTGGAGAGAAACATCTGCCTTTTGTCTTATATCCGTATTATGTCCTACAGATAATCTTTCAGTTCTTTCAGAAGAGCTTCCTCAATCCGGATGATCTTCTGTGCCAGAGCCCCTGCTTTCTTATCTGCCTTATCATATTGATTTGCTTTCTTTCCTAATGTCTTGATCCCCATGGTACAACCGTCTATGAGAAGCTTGGCGACCTGACTGTTGTCACTGTTAAATGTAAGCTTTATCTCCGTTGTGAAGCGCGACAGAGCGCTCGCCATAAATCCGGCAGACTGCTCTTCATTGCCGGACTCTTTGAGAAGAGAAGAGGCCTCCTTTTCGAGACTTCGATGTTTTTCGGTATAATCACTGATTAATTTCTTAAGATCTGTATCCTTTACATATTCTTTAATTTGTTCGAAACTCTCGACAGCCATTCTGCATCCAGAGCAGCATTCCTCAAGAAGTTTTATAGTCTGCTCGTCCATACCTGCACCCTCCTGAAATAATATACGATTTATAGTTATATTTTGTATTTTTTTCAATAATATTCATGAAATAAAGGCAAATTCCGGTATGATAAATTGATTTTTCGCAATGCGTGCAATATAATGAATCCGGACCGGAGCAATCCCGATACAGATGCGGGATGTTCACATTTGTTTCCCTTGCCGGCGGATGTGAAGGGCGAGGGAGTATGAGCGGTTCTAAAATACAGAAAGGGGAAAAGCCATGTTAAAAGGAAAGACAGTCCTTCTGGGAGTCTCGGGCAGCATAGCGGCATACAAGACCGCATACCTTGCCAGTGCTCTTAAGAAACTGGATGCGGACGTCCATGTACTGATGACGCGGAATGCAACGAATTTTATCAATCCGATCACATTTGAGACGCTTACAGGAAACAAGTGTCTGGTCGATACGTTTGACCGGAATTTTGAATTCAATGTGGAGCATGTATCTCTGGCAAAAAAGGCGGATGTAGTGATGATCGCGCCTGCCAGTGCAAACGTGATCGGAAAACTTGCGCACGGTATCGCCGATGATATGCTCACCACCACTGTGATGGCGTGCAAATGCAGGAAAATCGTTGCCCCGGCAATGAATACGAATATGTTCGAAAATCCGATCGTGCAGGATAACATTAAGACGCTCATCAGGTACGGATGTGAGGTTATCACTCCTGCATCGGGATATCTGGCATGCGGAGATACGGGAACAGGCAAGATGCCGGAGCCGAAAGTGCTGCTTGAGTATATTCTGCAGGAAATCGAATGCAGGAAGGACATGCGGGACATCAGGATCCTTGTAACAGCAGGGCCGACACAGGAAGCAATCGATCCGGTACGCTACATCACGAACCATTCCACAGGAAAGATGGGATATGCTCTTGCGAAGATGGCGGCAAGGCGCGGAGCGGAAGTGACGCTTGTGAGCGGCCAGACTGCGCTGGAACAGCTTCAGTTTGTTGAAACTGTGCCGGTCAGGTCAGCCGCGGATATGTACGAGGCGGTGACGAGCCGTGCGGCAGAGCAGGATATCATCATCAAGGCAGCGGCAGTAGCGGATTACCGGCCTAAATATGTGAGCGGGCAGAAGATGAAGAAACAAGATGGTGAGCTTGTGATCGAACTGGAGCGAACGGACGATATTCTGGCACATCTCGGAGAGAACAGACGGGAGGGACAGTTCTTGTGCGGATTCGCAATGGAGACGGAAAAGCTGCTGGAAAATTCCAGGAAAAAACTGGAGAAAAAACATCTCGACATGATCGTCGCAAACAGTCTGAGAGTGGAAGGCGCCGGATTCGGCGGCGACACGAATGTCGTCACGATCATAACAAAGGACGGGGAAATCTCACTCGGGAAAATGTCGAAAGAGGAGACAGCCATGCAGATCCTTGACCGGATCGTGAAGATCAGAGCGGCCGGCGAAGACCGTATGTCTGAAGAAACAGAAATGTAATCAGAAAACGTAACAACAATATATACAGAATGAAATTCTGTGCCAAAAGTATTGTATCCCCGCAGGGGAATGATAACAAGGAGGCAGTAATTATGAATAATTCAACAACACAGAAACCCGCAGGAAGCAGATACAGCACGATGAGCATGGTCCAGGTGGCGATATTCGGTGCGATCATATGCATCATGGCCTTTACCCCCTTTCTGGGCTATATCCCACTTGGATTTACAAGGGCAACGATCATCCATATCCCTGTCATTATCGCTTCACTGCTGATGGGACCGAAGAAAGGCGGCGTGCTGGGCTTTGTATTCGGTCTGACAAGTTTTATCAACAACACGATCAATCCGACGGCTACATCTTTCGTTTTCACCCCATTTTACAGTGTCGGTGAGATCAGCGGCGGCATCTGGAGCGTGATCATCTGCTTTGTCCCGCGTATCCTGGTGGGCGTAGTTCCATATTTCGTATATAAACTGGTACTCAGGTTTGTGAGCGAAGATACCAGGAAGAAAGGTGTATCCAGTGTCGGGCTTGTCCTTGCAGGCGTATCAGGGGCACTGGTGAACACACTGCTCGTTATGAATTTGATATTCATATTTTATGGAGACGCATATATAGAGGCCAGTGGAAAGGCGGCAGCACTGGGCTATACCTTTATCGTGTCTGTCATCGGGATTAACGGAGTGCCTGAAGCAATCATCGCAGGAATTCTGACGCTCTGCATCGGTAAAGTGCTGTTGAAAAAGAATGTAAGAGAAAGGCTCGGATTTTAAAAGATGATCTTAGCAATTGATATCGGAAATACGAATATTGTGATCGGCTGTATCGAGGAACAAAACTGCCTTTTTGTTGAGCGGCTCTCCACAGTCAGGACAAAGACAGAACTGGAGTATGCTATCGATATTAAAAATGTGCTCGATATCTATCATATAAAACGGGCGGATATAGAGGGCGGCATTATTTCTTCGGTTGTTCCGCAGATTACGACAGTGGCAAAACTTGCTGTCGAGAAGATTTTAAAGAAAGAAGTGCTCGTGGTGGGGGCTGGAATCAAGACAGGACTTAATATCCGGATTGATAATCCTGCCCAGCTCGGAAGCGACCTTGTGGTAGATTCGGTAGCGGCGATCGCAGAGTATCCTGCACCGCTGCTCATCTTTGATCTGGGAACAGCGAATACAGTCTGTGTCATTGATAAGGATAAGCATTATATCGGAGGAATGATCTATCCGGGAATCGGTGTCTCACTGGACTCGCTGACGGCACATGCCTCACAGCTCGGCGGCATCAGCCTTGAGCCTCCGGAACATATCATTGGGAAAAATACAGTCGAGTGCATGAAGAGCGGCACCATCTACAGCGCTGCGGCGGCTATCGACGGCATCATAGACAGGATGAACGAAGAACTGGACGGCAGGGCAACAGTGATCGCCACAGGCGGTCTGGCAAAGAAAATCGTACCATACTGCCGGAGGAAGATCACATTGGATGATAACCTGCTGCTCAAAGGACTGGCGGTAATCTACCGCAAGAACCGGAAGTGAAATTCCGGATTTATCTGACTGAGAAAGAGTCCGCTGGGAGGTATGTATTGTTAGCGCACACGTTTTCACTCGGTCGCGGCGTAACGGTACATAAGAGCGCAAAAGACGCGCTCTAAGTGCCGACGCCGCTCCAACGGTGCGTACACAATACATATCTCCCGGCTGCTTTCTTTCCCATCCCGAAAATCGAATTTCAAACAGAAGGAACAAAGCCGGATCTTTCTTAACTAAGATTTCATAAATCCTGGCTGATATAGTATTAGTTAAGCTGTGC